>NZ_SRSC01000002.1:0-1057769 GCF_004791675.1 Geomonas terrae | reverse complement strand
GGGGGGACGCTGGGCCCGCTTTCAGCTTCGTGGGAACACACCGTGGTTCTCCGGATTCCTGGTCGAACCTTGGAATGCTCGGAAGAAGCGCATAGAAAGGAATAACCGCATGGCCGCACCGCTCAACATCTCCTTCTTCGCCTCGAGCTTGGTATCCGCCTACTGGAACGGTGCCGCCACCTATTACCGCGGCATGGTGCGGGCGCTCGCCCGCCTGGGGCACCGCGTCACCTTCTACGAGCCGGACGCCTACGGGCGACAGGCACACCGCGACATGGAGGACCCGGACTGGGCGACCGTCGTGGTCTACCCGGCGACCGAGGAGGGGGTGTTTAGTTCCCTCGAGGCCGCCCGCGGCTCGGATATCGTGGTGAAGGCGAGCGGAGTCGGGGTCTTCGACGCTCTGCTCGAGGCCGAAGTGCTTGGTCTGAAGCGGGAAGGGACCCAGGTGATCTTCTGGGACGTGGACGCACCGGCGACCTTGGAGCGGATCGGTACCGACCCAGCGGACCCGTTTCTCCCACTCGTGCCGCGGTACGACATGATCCTCACCTACGGCGGCGGCGACCCCGTGGTGCGCGCCTACCGCGGCTTCGGGGCGCGCGAGTGCGTCCCCATCTACAACGCGCTCGACCCTGACACCCATCACCCGGTCCCCCCCGACGAGCGACTGCGCGCCGACCTCTCCTTCCTGGGGAACCGTCTGCCGGACCGCGAACGGCGCGTCGAGGAGTTCTTCCTGTCCGTAGCTGAAAGGCTACCCCGGCGCAGTTTCCTTTTGGCCGGCAGCGGCTGGGAGGACAAGTCCAAAAGCGAGAACGTCCGCTACATAGGACACCTCGGCACCGGCGACCACAACGCCTTCAACTGCAGCCCGATGGCGGTCCTCAACGTGAGCCGCGACGGCATGGCGCGATACGGCTTTTCCCCTGCCACCCGCGTCTTCGAGGCGGCGGGTGCCGGCGCCTGTATGATCACTGACCTCTGGGAGGGGATCGGCGAGTTCTTCGAGCCGGAACGCGAGATCCTGGTCGCTGCGAACGGCGAGGAGGTGGCGCAGATACTGGAGCGACTCACTCCAGCGCTTGCCGCGGAGGTGGGTAGAAAGGCGCGGGCGCGCGTTCGTGCCGAGCACACCTACGCGCACCGGGCAAAACAGTTCGAGGAGATCTTCTCCGCCGGATCGGCGTGGCGCAACGGGAGGTTGCCATGAAGATAGTCGTCCTTGGGCTCTCCATCACCTCTTCCTGGGGAAACGGTCACGCCACCACCTACCGGGGCCTTTTGCGCGAGATGGATCGACGCGGACACGAGATCCTCTTCCTCGAGCGCGACGCGCGCTGGTACGAGGCACACCGCGACCTCCCTGAGCCGCCATTTTGCAGGACGCTTCTCTACGGCTCACTGGACGAGCTTTTCTCCGAATACGGCCCGGAGATCTGCGATGCCGACTGCGTCATCGTCGGCTCCTACGTCTACCAGGGGATCGAGGTCGGGAAGTGGGTAAGCCGGCACGCGCGGGGGATCAAGGCCTTCTACGACATAGACACCCCGGTGACCCTGGCCGCCCTCGCCAGGGGGGAGTGCCAGTACCTGAGCGAGGACCTGATCCCCTGCTACGACCTCTACCTCTCCTTTACCGGCGGCCCGACCCTCGACCATCTTGAGCGCCACTACGGCTCGCGTGCCGCGCGCCCCCTTTACTGTTCCGTCGACCCCCTGGTGCACTTCCCGATGCCGGTGACGCCGCGCTGGGATCTGGGCTACCTCGGCACCTACAGTGACGATCGGCAGCCCGGTCTGGAGCAGCTCCTTTTTCAGCCCGCTTTCCACTGGCGCAAGGGGCGTTTCGTGGTGGCAGGGGCCCAGTACCCCGCCTCGCTCAAGTGGCCGGAGAACACGCACCACATCGAACATCTCCCTCCTGAGTGCCATAGCGAGTTCTACAGTTCGCAGCGCTTCACGCTCAATCTGACGCGCAGACAGATGCTCGTCGCGGGCTATTCCCCTAGCGTGCGCCTATTCGAGGCGGCCGCCTGCGCCGTTCCCGTTGTGTCGGACCGCTGGCCCGGACTGGAAGAGTTCTTTACCCCGGGCGAAGAGATCCTCGTCGCCTCAAGCGCCGAGGAGATGCTCCGCTTCCTGCAGCGCTTCCCCGAGGAGGCGCGTCGCGCCATCGGGGAGCGTGCCCGCGCCCGGGTTCTCGGCCACCACTCAGCCGCTTGCCGGGCGGAAGAACTCGAGGAATACCTGACCTCGCTGTAGCGGCGGGGAAAACAATTCACGAAAGGTAGCCGCATGACCCACGCCAAAGCCAGAACGCTGGAAGACGACATCAAGGAACTCTCCCCCTGGTTTCACAACCTGCACCTGCCGGACGGCACCGAGACCGCCCCGGACCACTTTCTGGGAGACTTCCCTTCCTTCAAATGGCGCGAGATCGCCGAATGCATCCCCGAAGACCTGAGCGGCTGGAGCGCGCTCGATATCGGCTGCAACGCAGGCTTTTACAGCTTCGAGCTCGCGCGTCGCGGGGCGCGCGTCCTGGGGATCGACTGCGACGGACACTACCTCGAGCAGGCCGACTGGGCCGCCGAGCAGTACGGCCTGCGCGATCGCGTCGAATTCCGGCAGATGCAGGTGTACGACCTGGCCCGCATCAAGGGGAAATTCGACCTCGTCCTCTTCATGGGGGTCTTCTACCACCTGCGCTACCCGATGCTCGCCCTCGATATCGTGGCCCAGAAGACGGCGGGGATGCTCGTTTTCCAATCCATCACCATGCCCGGCCGAGAGGTGGCAGGGCAGCACGACTTCTGGATCAACGAACGCGACGCCCTCCTCGAACCGGGGTGGCCGAAGATGTCCTTCATCGAGGAACGCTTCGCCGGCGATCCTACCAACTGGTGGATCGCGAACCACGCTGGTATCGAGGCAATGCTCCGCTCCGCGGGTCTGCGCATCACCGGCCATCCGGGCGATGAAACCTACCTTTGCCAGCCCGATCCCATCCATCCTTCCTGCATGACCACCTGGAACCGGGCGGAATACCTGTCGGCGACCGACGCGGCTGGGTGAGGCACGGGTCGGGATTCCTCACTGACCATGTAAAATGTATACGCCTCCTCCCGTTTCCTTTTCTTGTTTACGCTATGTCGGTTGTGATATAACGTCTGCCTTCCTTGATTTGCAAAACTCTGTCATAGATGGGCTTTACACAGTGGTCTTGTGACATATAATGAGTAGGCTTCCAGCGCAGACAGTTTGATGGACCTGTCTCTGTCATAGGAAGGGATGACGAGGTGTTATTTTGAGTCAGGGCGCAAAACACGGCATTGAGCTTGAAGGGGCTCTCTGGTTCCACAAGGATGACCAGAAGTTCCTTGGGCTGGACCGGATCAAACTGCTTGAGAAGATAGACGAGCTAGGCTCCATCACCAAGGCAGCGAAGGCGGTGGGGATCAGCTACAAGAACGCGTGGGATCTCGTCAACATGATCAACAACCTTGCCGAGAAACCGCTTGTCGAGCGGGTGACCGGCGGCAGGGGGGGCGGTGGGACGACCCTCACCCCGTACGGCAAAGAGGTTGTGAAGCAGTACGGAGTGCTCCAGGAAGAGCACCGTAAGTTCCTGGAGAATCTCGAGGGGAGGCTTGGCGACACCGCAAGCCTGTACCAGCTCCTGAGGAGGATTTCCATGAAAGTAAGTGCCCGCAACGTATTGTCCGGAACCATCACCAGTATCACCCGGGGGCCGGTTAACGCCGAGGTCATCCTCACCCTCACCGGCGGAGCCCCGCTTGTCGCCGTCATCACCAACGGCGCCGTCGATAACCTTGCCCTCAGGGAAGGTGGCTCCGCCTATGCCATCATCAAGGCGAGCTCGGTCATGGTCGGCACCGACCTGCACGACGCGAAGATCAGCGCCCGCAACGTCATGTGCGGTACCGTCGTCAAGGTCATCGAGGGGGCGGTCTCCACGGAAATCGACGTCGAAGTGGGGGGCGGCAACACGATAAGCGCCGTGATCACACACGAAAGCGGGACCACCCTGGGCCTCAAGGTCGGCGGACACGCCTGCACCCTCTTCAAGGCCTCGAGCGTCATCCTCGGCGTAAGCTGAAACCAAGTAAGGGGACGGACACACCGTCCCTTTTTCGACGCGTGTCGCTATATCGGGATCACTATCACGCCTGGCGGCACGCCAAAAACCACCTAAGAAGGAGTTGCCTGCATGAATCGAATCCTAAGAATGCTTCCCCTGTTCGTCGCCCTGTTCCTCCTGAGCGCGGTCGCCTCGGTCTCCACCGGTTGGGCCGCCGAGCAGAAGAACCTCATCCTCGCAACCACCACCTCCACCCAGGACTCCGGTCTTCTCGACGTGCTGATCCCGCTCTTCGAGAAGCAGACCGGCTACTTCGTGAAGACCATCTCGGTAGGCTCAGGCCAGGCCATGAAGATGGGTGAGAAGGGTGAGGCGGACGTGCTCCTCGTGCACTCCCCGGAGGCGGAGAAGAAGTTCATGGAAGGTGGCTTCGGCCAGAACAGAAAGCTCGTCATGCACAACGACTTCATCATCCTCGGACCGGCCAACGATCCCGCGAAGGTCCGCGGCACGAAGACCGCTGCCGAGGCGCTGAAGACCATCGCGAAGACCGGCTCCCTCTGGCTCTCCAGAGGTGACAACTCGGGTACCCACGCCAAGGAAAAGGGGCTTTTGAAGGCCGCCGGCATCACCCCCGAAGGGCAGAAGTGGTTCCAGCAGACCGGTCTCGGCATGGGTGAGACCCTGAACGTCGCCGCCGAGAAGAAGGGGTATCTCCTTTCCGACCGCGGTACCTATCTCGCCCTCAACAAGAAGGCGCATCTCGGCCTGCAGATCATGGTGGAAGGCGAGCCGAAGCTCCTCAACGTCTACCACGTCATCGAGGTGAACCCGGCCAAGTGGCCCAAGGTGAACAACGCCGGGGCCAAGGCGTTCGCCGACTTCATGGTCTCCAAGAAGGTCCAGGGGATCATCGCCACCTTCGGCAAGAAGGAGTTCGGCGCTCCGCTCTTCTTCCCGGATGCCGGCAAAGACCCGAAGACCCTGGGCCTGTAATTAATGGACGTAATCCTCGAAGGGATCTTAAAGGCCGCCCAGCTCCTCGCCTCGCTCGACAGCGAGGTGCTGGGCATCGCCTTGCTGTCGCTCAAGGTCTCCGGGCTCGCCACGCTCTTCTCGCTTGTCATCGGCATCTCGGTGGGGACACTGGTCGCCCTGACCAGCTTCCCCGGCAAGAAGATCCTGGTGAGCGTGGTAAACACCGGGATGGGCCTGCCGCCCGTGGTGGTGGGCCTTTTCGTCTCCATCATGCTCTGGAGAAACGGCCCCCTGGGCTACCTGGAACTCCTCTACACCCCGACCGCCATCGTCATCGCGCAGACCGTCATCGCCACCCCCATCGTCATGGGGATCACCATCGGCGCCATGCAGAACCTCCCGGCGAATCTGAGACTGCAGATCCTGGCCCTTGGCGCTACCAGGACCCAGATGGTCAGGATGCTCATCCGGGAGGCGAGGCTGCCGCTCATGGCAGGCGTCATGGCCGGTTTCGGCGGGGTGATCTCCGAGGTCGGCGCCTCCATCATGGTTGGCGGCAACGTGCGCGGCTACACCCGCGTACTCACCACGGCGACGGTGATGGAGACCGGGCGTGGCAATTTCGACATCGCCATTGCCCTGTCGGTGATCCTTCTGCTATTCTGCTTCGCGGTCAACTACATCCTTACCTACATCCAGCAGCGAGAAAGGCCTAGATGACACAGCAACAAAACGTGCTTGACCTGAAAGGGCTGAGGGTGGATCGAGGCGGCGTGCCGGTGCTCGATATACCCTCTTTTTCTTTGTCGGAAAACGAATTCGTCTCACTGATCGGACCGAACGGTGCGGGGAAGTCTACGCTGCTTCTCTCCCTTTTGGGTCTCATCAAGCGCAGCAGCGGCACCGTCTCCTACCGGGGGCGCGAGATAGTGAATTCCGCCGACTGGCTCAAGGTGCGCCGCAGCATCGCCATGGTGCTGCAAGAGCCGCTTCTCTTCGACGCCACCGTGTTCGACAACGTGGCGAGCGGGCTGAAGATCAGGGGAATGGGGCGCGGTGAGATCAAGAGCCGGGTCACGTCCTACCTGGAGCGCTTCCGTCTTGCCGATATGGCGCAGCGCTCGGCGAGAAAGCTCTCCGGCGGCGAGGCGCGCCGCGTAAGTCTCGCCCGCGCCTTTGCCGTGGAACCCGAGGTGATTCTCTTCGACGAGCCTTTCGCCAACCTCGATCCTCCGACGAGACAGGCGCTCACCGAGGACATGGACGAGGTCATCCGTGACCGCGGCATTGCCGCCATCCTGGTCACCCACGACCAGTCCGAGGCGCTCAGGATGTCGCAGCGCATCGTGGTGATGAACGGCGGCCGCATCGTCCAGGAGGGGCCACCCGCCGGGGTGATGAACCACCCGGTGAACGAGTTCGTCGCCAACTTCGTCGGTATGGAGACCATCCTCGAAGGAGAGGTGGTCGGCAACCGGTTCCAGCAGATGACGGTTAAGGTTGCGGGGTGCGAGATCGACACGGTGGGGGAAGCGCAGCCCGGTGCGCTCGTCTACTGCTGCATCCGCCCTGAGAACGTCACCGTGAGCACCACCACTGCCGGGAAGAAAAGCAGTGCCCGCAACCATTTCGCCGGGCGCGTCGCCGGCATCGCCTCCATGGGGCCCTTCCTCAAGCTGCGTCTTGACTGCGGTTTTCCGCTCACCGCCTACGTCACCAGGGAGTCGTTCGCGGAGCTTGCCCTGTTCGAGGGGAAAGAGATATTCGCCTCCTTCAAGGCCACTTCGGTGCACGTGATCGGCAGACGCGCGGCGTAATATCCTTTTCAAAAGCAGGCTTCCGCTATATAGTCCTGCACTGACTACACCTGAGGGAGGAAAGGCGATGAAAGCACACTTTGGTTTTCTTGCGGCCCTTTGCGTGACCCTGGCGGCGTTTGACTGTGCATCCGCCGCCGATTCCGAGAGCATGCGGTGCAAGGGTGGGATCGTCTCCCTCGGCAATTCAGCAGGCGAGGTGGTGGCGAAGTGCGGGGAGCCCGCCACTGCGACGCAGAGCTCCAGTAAGTTAGTGGAAAAGGGTACTTACGGGACCAAGACCGCGACCGTCACCACCATCGTCGTGGACAACTGGATCTTCAACTTCGGCCCCAATGAATTCCAGTACCAGCTCGAGCTTCAGGACGGCCGCGTTTGCCGGATCCAGAGCCTCGACTACGGGTACTAGTACGGGCCATATCAGCAGGAGAAACAATGGATTGGATCAGCATCATGGGGATCGCCGTGGCCCTCGCCATGGACGCCTTCGCCGTCGCCCTCGCTGCGGGCGCGGTCCTAAACCCCATCACCGGGCGGCACCTTTTCCGCCTGGGCTTTCACTTCGGCCTTTTCCAGGCCCTCATGCCTATCGCGGGGTGGCTTTTGGGACTCACGGTCCAGAAATGGATCACCTCCTATGACCACTGGATCGCTTTCGGCCTGCTTGCCTACGTGGGCGGAAGGATGATCGTCGAGGCCTTCGATGACGAAGAGGATGGGGACCCCGCCGATCCGACCCGCGGACTCACCATGGTGATGCTTTCGATAGCCACCAGCATCGACGCCTTCGCGGTCGGTCTTTCCCTCGCCATGCTGGGCGTCAGCGTCTGGGTTCCCTCCGTGGTTATCGGCCTCGTCGCCGGCGTCCTCACGGTAACCGGCATGCTCCTTGGACGAAAGCTGGGCGACAACTGGGGAAAGAGGGTGGAGGTGTGCGGCGGGGTGGTCCTCTGTCTCATCGGACTCAAGATCCTTCTCGAACACACGCTGCTGAAATAACGTCATATAGACTGCTACCCGCAGTCCGCGTCGCGCTCAGCGATCAGTGCAACAGGAACGGTTCCGTATTATCGGCTAAAGTCACCGGGGCGTTTGTCGATACGCTTTCATGTGGATTTTTGAAAGAGGAAATACTTTTTCGCTCTCCCGACACGCGACCTGATCCAGTGGCCACCGTTTTCAGCCATGTCCAAGCAAGAGCCTACTGAAGGACGCTGGCATGTCACTGAGAACATTTCTCACCCGGCTTATCCTGTCCTGCGTGCTGCCACTTGTGCTGCTGGCCGCCTATCTCGCCGCCGACAACGTCAGCGCACTCAAAAAGCAGTACGAACTCCAGGCCCAAACCCTCACGCGCAACGTCACCATCGCTCTTGACCGGCAGGTGGAATCACTGGTGTCGGGACTGCAGGTGCTGGCCGATTCTTCCTCAGCCGGCGACCCGGCACGTCTTGGCGAGCTGTACCATGAGGCGCAGCTCTTCCATCGCACCTTCGACAGTCACGTCCTTTTCTCCGACCTCTCAAAACAGATGATCCTCAACACGCGCGTTCCCTTCGGTATGCCGCTGCCCCACCTACCGGCGTTTCGTGGACGGTCAGCTTTTAGTGCCGTCATGGCGACGGGAAAACCCGCGGCGAGCGATCTATTCTTCGGTCCGATCGCCATGACTCCTCTTGTGTCGATCGCCGTGCCGGTGGTCCGTAACGGGCGTATCACGCACGTCCTTCTCTGCCTCACCGAAGCGAGCAAATTCCAGCATCGCCTCGACGAACTGGTCATTCCCGCCGACTGGACGGTCTCCGTCGTGGACGGAAACAACGCGCTGATCGCCCGCCGCTCGCCCAAGGGGGAGCACCTGAAGCAGGCGCAGGGGGCGTTGGGGCGCTTCAGAGCCGTTTCCACGCTGGCGCCCTGGACGGTGGTCGTCGAGGTGCCGGAAAAGACCTACGGGGCCCCCATGCACGGCGCCGTACTCGCCATGTTCGCTGTCATCGCGGCGGCAACCTTCGTGAGTTTGACCGGTGCGCTGCTCGCCGGTCGCCGTCTCGCGCGCTCGGTGGAGGCGCTGGCGCAGGCGCCGCAACCTGCCGAAACGGGCGCTCCCATTACGGAGATCGAGAAGGTGCGGGGGATGCTTCTCTCCGCGGCGGCCGCCCGCGAGGAGGCCGAGGCGACGCTTCGGGAAAGCGAGGAGCGTCTGCGCCTTCTAGGCGACAACCTGCCGGAAAGTTACGTGTACCAGTACCTTCACGAGGCGGATGGCCGCACCCGCTTCGTCTACCTGAGCGCCGGTTTGGAGCGGGTGCACGGCGTCACGAGGGAGGCCGTGCTTGCGGACGCCTTGGCGCTGCACCGGCAGATCGACCCTGAGCAACTGCCTGAACTTGCCAGGCAGGAAAAGGCCAGCGGCGATGCGTTGTCCGATTTCAAGATGGAGCTGCGCATGCGGCGCGCCGACGGGGAGTGGCGCTGGCTGCAGCTGCGCTCCCGCCCGAGGCAGAGGTCTGACGGGGTCGTCGTCTGGGACGGCGTCGCCACCGACATCACCGAGCCCAAGCTGGTAGAGGCTCGCGTCGAGCATCTGAACCGGGTGCTGCGTGCGGTGCGCATGGTAGACCAGCTCATCGTGAGGGAGCAGGACCCGCTGCGCCTCATCGAGGGGGTGTGCCAGCTTCTCGTCGAGCACCGCGGCTACGGCAGCGCCCTCATATTGCTCACCGACCGTGCAGGAGGCATCCTGCAGGTGGCGCAGTCCGGCGCAGGCGACCCCTTCCCCGGGATGTCCGAAATGTTGAGCCAGGGGGGCATCCCTCCCTGCTGCCGCAAGGAGGACGGCCCGTCCGGTGTGTTCAGCCTGACGGAAGGGGGGCACGTCTGCGCCGGCTGCCCTCTTTCCAAAGGGCTTAGGGAACACAGGACCATGTGCATCGTCATGCGCTACGAACAGGACTTGCACGGGCTGATGGTGGTATCCCTGAACGGCCAGGAAGGGGTGGACAACGAGGAGACTGAACTCTTCGCAGGGCTTGCCGGCGACGTGGCCTTCGCCATCCACAACATCGAACAAGGGCGGGAGAGGGTCCGCATGCAGGACGAGCGCGACCGTTTCGAGACGGAGCTGCGCCAGGCACAGAAAATGGAGGCGATCGGCCAGCTTGCCGGAGGCATCGCCCACGACTTCAACAACATGCTGAGCGTGATCGTCGGTTTCACCCAGCTCGCTATGGTCGATCTCGATGCGGAGGACCCCCAGTACCGCAACCTGGAGCAGGTCAGAAAGGCGGGAGAACGCTCGGCTGAACTGACGAGGCAACTGCTTGCCTTCTCGCGCAAGCAGGCCGCGGCCCCACGGGTAGTGGATCTCAACGAGCTGATCGCGGAGCAGCGCAAGATGCTCTCGCGGCTCATCGGGGAGGACCTGGAGGTGGAGTTTCAAGCAGCGGAGGAGCTGTGGAACATCAGGATCGACCCTTCCCAGGCACACCAGATCCTCACCAACCTGGCAGTGAACGCGCGGGATGCCGTGCAGGGGGTGGGAAAGGTGACCATAGCCACCGCAAACGTCAGCCTGGACCCGGACGAGAGCATGCATCTGCAACTCGCGCCCGGCGAATACGTTCTGCTCGCATTCAGCGACACCGGCACCGGGATGGACCTGCAGACCCAGGAGCGGATTTTCGAGCCGTTCTTCACTACAAAGAAGGAAGGGAAGGGGACCGGGCTCGGACTCTCAACGGTGTACGGCATAGTGCGGCAAAATGCCGGCGCGATCCAGGTGGAGAGTGCCCCCGGCGCAGGCACCACGTTCCGCATCTACTTCCCCCGCACCGTGGAGGAGGCGGCAAAGGGGCAGGAAAACAGCCACGAGACGCAAGCCGCCGGCACCGAGACGGTGCTGGTCGTCGAGGACGAGGAGCAGGTCTTGAACCTCACCCGCGTCATGCTCGAACAGGCGGGGTATCACGTCCTGCCGGCGCGCGGAGGGGCCGATGCCCTGGCCATGTGCAAGAGCTACCAGGGCGAAATCCATCTCCTTTTGACCGACGTGGTCATGCCGATGTTGAACGGCAAGGAGTTGCAAGATCAGGTGCTGGGGGCCAGGCCCGGCGTGAAGACCCTGTTCATGTCGGGATACGGTGAGGAGATCATTTCCCATCGCGGCATCCTGGATCGCGGTACCGCGCTCCTCTCCAAGCCTTTCAGTGGAGATCAGTTGTTGCGCAAGGTGCGCGAGGTGCTCGATGCACAGTAGTAATGGCAGGATTCACTGTCATAACATTCTCTTGAACTGTCAGAAAAGACCTGTATATTTTCCGCAATGCTCATTGTCCAAATCATTACATGTTATTGATGACATCGCTCAGTGCAATGGTGTCACTATAATGCGAAGGTGACTTACAGAGGGCCGAGTGATCGACAAGCCAAGTGACAGCGAAGAAACCGCGCTCTATCGTTTCATCATCGATACCATTCCACAGATCGTTTGGACCGCCACGCCTGACGGGGCGCAGGACTTCGCCAACCTGCGCTGGTACGAGTTCAACGGCCTGATCCCCGGCGAGCCCGATCCGGAGCCGTGGCGCAGCATAATCCATCCCGACGACGTCGCCATGACCGCCCAGAAGTGGAAACGCTCGCTGGAAACCGGGGAGCCGTACAATTGCCTGCACCGCAACCGCAGGTTCGACGGCGAGTACCGCTGGGTCCTCTCCCGGGCCGTGGCGCAGCGCGACGAGTCCGGGCGGATCGTGCGCTGGATCGGCAGCGGCACCGACATCACCGAGCAGAAGGTCGCCGAGGCCGAGATGCTCAGGTACCGCGATCACCTGGAGGAAGTGGTGCGGGAGCGGACCGCCGAACTGGTCGTGGCCAAGGAGCGGGCCGAGGTGGCGGCGCGCGCCGTCCTCGAGGCAAACGAACTTCTGGAACAGCGGGTTGAAGAGCGGACCGCGGAACTGAGAAGGACGGAAAAGGAGCTCAGGCAGGCCCAGAAGATGGAGGCGATCGGAACGCTGGCCGCCGGTATCGCCCACGATTTCAACAACATCCTCACATCGATCCTCGGCTTCACCGACATGGTACTGCACAAGCTGCCGCAGGACGGGGCGGGGCGCCCGGAGATGGAGCAGGTCTTCACGGCGGCCCAGCGCGCGGCCGACCTGGTGCGGCAGATCCTGAGCTTTAGCAGGCGCACCGAACAGGAGCGAAAACCGGTGCATATGCTGACGGTGATGGACGATGCCATGAGGCTGCTCCGTTCCTCGCTTCCCGCCTCGATCGCCATCCGCAAGGAGGTTTCCGTCCCCCCTGAAGCCGACAAGGTGCTCGCCGACGCCACCCAGTTGCACCAGGTGCTGATGAACCTCTGCACCAACGCCTACCATGCCATGCTGCCGCAGGGGGGGATCCTGACCGTCTCCCTGGAGTCGGTCCCTGCCGCCTCGCCACTGCTCTTCCCATTCCCTTTTCTCGACCCGGTCGACCACCTGAGGCTGTCGGTGCGCGACACCGGCCGCGGCATAGAGAGCCGCACCCTCGAGCGCATCTTCGATCCCTACTTCACGACGAAACCGGCCGGGCAGGGTACCGGGCTCGGGCTTGCCGTGGTGCAGGGGATCGTCAAGAACCACGGCGGCGCCATCTCCGTGCACAGCGAGGTCGGCGCCGGGACCTGCTTCGAAATCCTCCTTCCGGTGGTGGTCGACGAGATCGTGCACGAGGAGGACGTGCCTGAGCAGATGCTCCAGGGGCGTGAGCGCATCCTGTTCGTGGATGACGAGGAATCCCTCACCGTCCTAGGCAGGGGGATACTGGAGAACCTGGGGTACAGCGTGGTCACCGCCCTTAGCGGCACGGCCGCCCTGGACCAGTTCCGGGCCGATCCCGCCGCTTTCGACCTGGTGATCACGGATCTCACCATGCCGGGACTTTCCGGCAAGGCACTCGCCCGCGAGATCACCGCCCTGCGGCCGGACATCCCCATCATCCTTTGCACCGGGTTCAAGGAGACCTTCGAGGAGGCGGACCGCGAGGTCGGCATCCGGGCCTGCCTCATGAAACCCTACACCATGAAGGTGCTCAGCCATACGATAAGGCAGGTGCTGGATCCCCGGTCTCTGCAATGAAAAGGAGGTCAGCATGTGGAACTACGTAACCCAGGCCCTCACCGCTTTGGTGAGTTTCGCCCTCATGGTGATGTTCATGACCGCGGCCGTGAAGCGTGGCGTGTCGGTCCCCTTCGCCATGCTGGTACTCTCGCTGGTGCTGACGGTATCGTTCGCGGTCTGGTCGGCGGGAGATTGGGGGATGTGGGATGCGTGGAAGTCCGCCGTTCCCCTGTTGGTCGCCGCGGGTGCCTGCAGCGTGCTCGGGAACTGGGCCATGTTTCTCGCCACCGCGTCGAGTGCGAACGCCGGGTACGCCCTCGCCATCATCGGCTGCCAGTCCGCCCTGGTGCTGCTTCTTTCCTACTGGTTCCTCGGTGGGGAGATGCACTGGCTGAGGCTCGTCGGCATCGCCACCTGCCTCATCGGCGTGGTCATCATCAGTTGGCCGCTCGCTCCTGCCGTGAAGGGGTAGCTTCGACGGCTTGCAGTCAGGCGGGGCGAAAGATCGGGCAGGGGGGGACTACGCGGAGTGCACTGCGGGAGTGGAGACTTTGGAAGAGGACGGCGCAGGGGGCGAGTGCCTCCAAAAAGAGTGTCTCGCCGCTGCGTACCTCGAGCCGCGCTCCCGCCGACAGGCAGTAGTCACGGGTATCGTTCGTTCTCGTGAGCCAGAGTTTCCCGGCGGTAAGGGTTATGGATGCGATCCCGTCCCCAGGCTGCAGGGTGAGCAGCTCTCCTTTTTGCAGCTCGCAACGCATGGCAACCTCCTTTTTTAAAAGCGCGTCCGGTAGGCGATCGGGGTGACGCCGACCTCGCGGATGAAGGCGCGCCGCATCTGTTCTGCGCCGGTGAAACCACTGTCACGCGCCACCCGCTCGAGCGGCAGCGTGGTCTCCTCCAAGAGGGCGATGGAGCGCTCCAGCTTCAACTGGTCCAGGTATTTGGCCGGCGTCGCGCCGGTCTCGCGGACGAAGACCCTGGCGAAGTTCCTCGGGCTCATCGCCGCCCGGTTCGCCAACTCCTCGACTGTGACCCTACCGCACCGGTTTTCCTTGAGCCACGACAGAAGCGGCGCGAGCTGCCCACCCTCGACCATCTGGGCCCTCAACTGCGTGCTGAACTGGGCCTGCCCGCCAGGGCGCTTCAGGAACATCACCAGGCGTCTTGCCACGGCGAGCGCCATCTTCCTGCCGAAATCCTCCTCGACGAGTGCTAAGGCCAGATCCATCCCCGCGGTCACCCCGGCCGACGTGGCCACCGAACCGTCGCGGGTGTAGATGGCGTCGTTCTCCACCTCCACCTCCGGGTATTCGCGGCGCAGCCGCTCCAGATCGAGCCAGTGCGTCGTGGCGCGGCGGCCGTTTAAAAGTCCCGCCTCGGCGAGCAGGAAGGCGCCGGTGCAGACCGAGACGAGGCGCCGTGTGCACGGTCCGGCCTGCGCCAGCCATTCGATGAGCCGCCGGTTCTTAAGCGCCACCTCAAGCGCCGCGTCCGGGCTTCCTGGAACCAGGACGGTGTCCGCGGTCTCCGGGAACTCATCCCAGGCGTGGTCCGCCACGATGCGCACCCCGGGACAGGTGGTGAAGGGACCGCTCTTCTCAGCGAGCAGTACGATCCGGTACCCCGGCTGTTCCGGCGCCGTTTCCGAAAGGCAGCGGTTCAGCATGTTGAACACCTCGATCGGCCCGGTCACGTCGAGCAGGTCCGCTCCCTCGTAGGCCGCCACCGCCACGGTGCGCGCCGCATCCTTTGTCTCTCTCTTTTTCATCGTCCTCTCCATGGCGCAGATAATTGCACAACCGCCCGCGCGGTTCAATGACAACGAACCTGCAGATACTGCCAAGGTTGCTTTGGGTGAGGGAGCCAAATTTGGAAGGGGTGGGTAGGGCCGGTGCGGTGCCTTTAGTGACGCAGGATGAGCTTGACCTGGTGAAACCGTTTCGCTATCATTTCGCCCATGCCCACGATCATGCGATTCAGCACGAGCAGGTTGACCATATATCCAAACGAACACGGCCTCCCTCATTTCCATCTGGAATTTATCGATGGAGACCGTTGCTCTGTCGCAATTGAAACTTTGGAAATCCTGGTGGGGGAAGTCAACCCGCCGAAGAAGATGGCCGAAGCGATCAAGTGGGCTGTGGAAAACCAAGCATTACTTTTTGCGAAATGGGAGGAGATAACACGATGAACAAACCACCACGCATCGAAGAAGTGACAGCAATAGTACCCGCCAGTCTCATGATTCGGTGGACGACAGGTGAGACAATGCAAGCCGACATCGGAGATTGGATGGCCCGTTTTGCTCTCCTGCTACCGATTTGTGATCCGGAGGTCTTTGCGATGGCGCAGGTCGGCTGGTATGGGCACAGTGTCGCATGGGGGGACGACATCGAGTTGGGGGCGGACCAACTGTATAGTCGCTGCAAAGCACAGGCAGGGGAACCCTCTCCGGCAGAGTTCAACGAATGGATGAAGCGCAATGAACTTTCCCTGTCGACCGCTGCAGATGCTCTTGGCATGACCCGCAGGATGATAACCCATTACAGGACAGGCAGTAAGGCGATCCCGCGGCACATATGGCTTGCCTGCATCGGGTGGGAGACCATCAAGCACCGCAATGCGGCGTGAGATTTCACATCTCGGTATGAGCCTCAACCAGTGGGCCGCCGAAGTCTTTTCCAAGGTTTCCTGAGATCCATCAGCTACAGAAAACAAGAAAGCCCCCTCCGTGCGGAAGGGGCTTTTTAGATTTACGGAAAGGGAGGGGAGAGGAGTTCTTGACAGGTATAAACAATCTGTTTACATTCTGCCATGATCGTATCGTTTGCAAACAAGGAAACAGAAAGGCTCTTCGCCGCGGGGAAGTCGAGAAAGCTTCCTCCGGAAATCATCCAGCGTGCGATCATGCGGCTGACCCAATTGGACAGCGCACGCGAAGTCACTGACCTGTTGTTGCCACCGTCAAACCGGCTTGAAGCTCTTTCCGGCACAAGATCAGGTCAGTGGAGTATCAGAATCAACGACCAGTGGCGTATCTGTTTTTCATTCGCGAACGGCGAAGCAACTGCTGTCGAAATAAACGATTACCATTGAGGAAAAGGATCATGTCTATCCCAAACGGCCTTCCTGCCATTCATCCCGGTGTATTCCTGAAGGAGATACTGGACGAACTCAATGTATCGCAGAATGCCTTTTCAAAGGCGATAGGCGTTTCTCCAATGCGGGTTTCGCATGTCATCAAAGGGGCGCGCCCTGTAACTGCGGAGTTGGCGCTCCTTTTCGGAAAAGCCTTGAATCAGACGCCGACTTACTGGATGAACTTGCAGACGACTTACGATCTGAAGACCGCAGAGAAGGAACTTGCCCTGAAGGTACGTCAAGTGCACCCGCTTTCGAAGGCTGCGTAGGAGGAGGCGGAACCACAGTTCCGCCTCGTTTTAGTCTTTACACCTTTTACATCTTCAACGCGCCGATCATCAGCTCGTAGTCTTCCAGAAGCGACTGCAGGTCCTCCTCGTGCTCGACCTCCTGCTGAAGGATGGTGAGCACCATGTTGTAGGTGACGGGGTCCTTCTCGCGGGTCAGGTCGAGGAGCTTCTTGTACACGCTGATGGCGCACTGCTCACCCTTGATGTTTTGCTCCAGGATCTTCTTCACGAAGGGGTCGTCCGGGGCGTCGTAGCCGCAGTTGGTGAGCTTGTACCACTCCTCGGGTTTGGTTACCGGCGTTCCCCCCAGCTGAATGATGCGCAGGGCCACCATGTCGGCGTGCGCGAGTTCTTCGGTCGCGTGCACCAGCAGTTCGGCGCCGACGGCGTCCTTCATAGGTCCCTTCACAAGCTTTGCCCCGAGCCAGTACTGGTAATAGGCGAACCACTCATCGCAGAAGGCGCGGTTCAACAGAGTGAGAAGCTCTTCCACGTCCATGCCGACAATTTCGCGTCCCTTAGATCCCATCCTGTTTCTCCCTTTGTTCAAGAAGTTTCCAGCCTGATCCTGTCTAAACCTGGAAAAGGCTGCGTCAATAGCCAAGGCTCAAACGAGTATAGCGGCGCTCTGTCAATGCGCAAATTATCGTTGAAGCAGAAACACTTCGGCTCATTAACAAGTTGACCCTCGCTCCCAGTTGGCGTATAGCTTTTCGATGACTTCGTGGCTTCCCGGGACCCTCCGGTAGCGCGAAACGTCACCCGCAATAACATCTGTCGGAAGGAAGGCAACGTGAAGAAGAAGCTCGCAGGACTGTCCCCGTTATCGCAGGAAATCCCCCCCCAGTACCGTATCGAGAACCCGATCCGCCAGGAACTCTACCTGATCGGCGGCGAGCTGCGCCGCTGGGAAGGGCCGATGCAGGAGGTGCTTTCGCCGGTACAGGTGCGAACGGGTGAGCAGTCCGAAGCGCAAAGGGTAGGGGAGGCACCGGCGTTGTCTGTTCCCGCAGCGCTGGAGGCGCTCGACGTGGCGGTGGCCGCGTACGATAACGGCAGAGGCGCCTGGCCCACCATGTCGGTCGGTGAGCGGATCAAGTGCGTGCAATGCTTTGCCGCATCGGTAAAGGAGCGGCGCGCCGAGGTGGTGAAGCTCCTCATGTGGGAGATCGGCAAGTCGATCAAGGAGGCCGAGGCCGAATTCGACCGCGCGCTCGCCTACGTGAAGGACACCATCGACGCGCTGAAGGAACTGGATCGCGTCTCATCCCGCTTCGTCATCCAGCAGGGGATCATCGGCCAGATCCGCCGCGCCCCCCTGGGCGTCGTTCTCTGCATGGGCCCATACAACTTCCCGCTGTACGAGACCTTCACCACGCTAATTCCGTCGCTCGTGATGGGCAACACCATAGTGCTGAAGCCGCCCCGCTTCGGTGTCCTCATCTTCGAGCCGCTGCTTGAAGCCTTCCGCGACTGCTTCCCGGCAGGTGTCGTCAACACGGTGTACGGCGACGGTGAGGAGATCCTTCCGCCGCTCATGGCGACCGGCCGCGTCGACGTCCTCGGCTTCATCGGGACAAGCCGCGTGGCCGATGCGCTGCGCGCGAGTCACCCCCGTCCGCACCGGTTGCGCTGCGTGCTCGGGCTGGACGCGAAGAATCCCGCCATCGTCTTGCCGGACGCGGACCTGGAACTGGCGGTAGAGGAGTGCCTCTCGGGTGCACTGAGCTTCAACGGGCAGCGCTGCACCGCGCTGAAGATCATCTTCGTGCACCGCAGCATCGCGGAGGGATTCCTGAAGGGGATGGCGGAGGGGATCGGGCGGCTGAAATGCGGCGTACCCTGGCAGGAGAAGGTGGCGATCACCGCACTCCCCGAGCCGGAGAAGCCTGAGTACCTGGAAGGGCTTTTGCGCGACGCGGAGAAGCACGGCGCGCAGGTGGTGAACGACTGCGGTGGGACCAGGAGCGGCTCCTTCTTCTACCCTGCGCTCCTTTACCCGGTGACGCCGCAGATGCGCGTCTACCACGAGGAGCAGTTCGGCCCGGTGGTCCCGGTGGTGGTCTTCGATGATCTGAAGGAGACCATCGACTACGTGGTCAGCTCCCCCTACGGCCAGCAGGCGAGCATCTTCGGGCGCAACGAGGACCAGTTGGCCCAGTTGATCGACGCGCTGGTGAACCAGGTCTGCCGTATCAATATCAACAGCAAGTGCCAGAGAAGCCCGGACAGCTTCCCCTTCAACGGCCGGAAAAACTCCGCCGAGGGAACCCAGTCCGTAGCGGATGCGCTGCGCGTCTTCTCCATCAGGATCGTGGTCGCCGCAAGGGAAACGGACGCGAACCGGGAGATCATCACCGGCATCGTAAAGGAGAGGAAGTCCCATTTCCTCTCCACCGATTACATCCTCTGATTCTTAAAACACATGCCGTAAAAAAAACTCCGAAAGCGCCTTGAGCGTTCTCGGAGTTTTTTGTTTTGAGTGAGTTGGCTGGGGCGACTATGCCTTACGCGCCAGTCGCGAAGCAAAAGACGGGGTCTTCCTCCGAACTGCGATACTGGTGCACCGCCGTGTGAAGCGCGGTGGCGGCCATGCGGCAGCAGTACATTTTCTCCTCTGGCATCCCCCCGAGTGCCCTCGCGATGGTGACGGGTCCTATGGCCAGCACTTCGTCCAGGGATTTGCCGACGGCAAGTTCCGTCGCAACCGAGGAGGCGGCTACCGCGGCGGGGTTACCCTTGGCGAGAAAACGCGCCGCTTCAACCTGCTCATCACGGATCTTGAACAGGTAGAGAAAAGCGTCTCCTTGCGAAGGATCTCCCGCCTGTACCAGCACGTCCGCGTCGGTCAGTAATCCTAAGTTGCGAGGGTTTCTGGCGTGATCCCATATCTTGGTGCTGAACAACTCGGCCATCATACCTCCATTGCTAGGTTCGTCGGACAGGCCGCGTTTTATCATTTAGAAATATGAATGTCAAGATGTAACGGTCGCACCTGTAGTTACGACGCTATCGATGGTGTTTTATTGGTTCTTCATGGAACTGACCCGTGGAGTACGGCTGTCCAGGAAGCGCAGCATGAGCCGTACGTTCCCCCCTTCGCCAAGGCACGGGGGGCAGGGGGGATTTGCTTTTACAGGGGGATGCTGGATCCAGGAGTGTTGAGCCGAAAGCTCACAGTAAGGAGGCGAGCCCCTGCCAGACGAACCATCCACCCGCGATGGCGACGATTGCGCCACTAAACCGCTTGGCCCACGTGGAGAGCCCCTGGATCCCCTTCGACTTGGCGAAGGATTCGACGAACCCGGTGCAGGTCCCGGCGAAAAGCATGAGGAGGCAGTGCCCGATGGCGTAGCAAAAGAGGAGGGCGATGCCGTAGAGGACCTGCGCCTTGCTCGCCACCAGGGTGAGCAGCACGACGAGCACCGGCGTGGCGCAGGGGGAAGAGACGATGCCGAAGAAGAGGCCGAGGATGAAGGCTCCGAAAAGTCCGGCCTGCCGCGGGCGCCACTCGGTGCGCCACGGCAGTTCGAACCGGTACATCTCCATCATCTGCAGCCCCATGAGAAGGGCGATGGTCCCCGCGATGAGGTACCACTTGCCGCCGAGGGTGCCGAACATGGTGCCGAGAAGCCCCGCCGCCGCCCCGAAGGCGGTGAAGGTGAGGGAAAGACCGAAGACGAAGAAAAGCGAGTAACGAAACGCCTTCATCCGGTCCCCGTCGGCGTATCCCCCGGTGAACCCGACCACCAGGGGGATGGTGGTCAGGACGCAGGGGGATGCCGAGGAGAGGACACCGGCGAGAAAAACCGCCCCAAACGCCGCGAACGGGTAGAGTGCGATGATGCGCTCGATGTCATCCAGCATGGTCACTTGAGCCCCGCAGCCTTCAGATCCCGCACCATTTCCGTCTTGTCGATGAACCCGATGTGCCGCTTGATCTCCTTGCCGTTTTTATCGAAGAAGATCTGCGTCGGGATCATCTGCACGCGGAACTTGTCAGCGGCCGCCTGGTTTTCGTGAACGTCGATGAAGAGGACGGAGGCTTTTCCGCGGTACTCGGCAGCGAGGTTCTCCAGGATCGGTGCCATCTTTTTACAGGGGATGCAGGTGCGGGCTCCGAGGTCGATGACGGTCGGTTTCCCGGAGCGAAGCGCATTCGCCACGGCGGCGTCCGTTGCTGCGGGGAGCTCGGCGTGGGCGAGAGCGGCGGAGACGAGTAAAAGCGCGAGGGTGGCTGCGATTTTCATGGCGGATTCCCTTTCTGTGTGTCGGCGGCTACAGGAGCGCCATGATTTCTATGATCGACGCGACCTTGCCGGAGAACGCGACCTTGCCGTCGATGACGAGGGCGGGGGTGCTCATGACGCCGTACTTCATGATGGAAGGGATGTCCTCGACTTTCACGACCTCGGCGTCCTTGCCGCTGTTGGCGACGGCGGTAACGGTGTGTTCGTAGAGGGTCTTGCATTTGGCGCAGCCGGTTCCGAGCACTTCGATTTTCATGTCGTTCTCCTTTTCTGGGTGTTTAGAGGATGGCGTTGAAGAGATACCCCACTATCGTTATCGCAACGGCGACAATGCCGAAGAAAGTTGCCAGAAGCGGCCGTTTGAGGACGTTGCTGAGGATCACCGCCTCCGGGAGCGAAAGCGCCGTCACCGCCATCATGAAGGCGAGCACGGTTCCCATCGCCATACCCTTCTCCATGAGCGCATGCACGATGGGGATCACTCCGGCGGCGTTACTGTAAAGCGGCACCCCAAGTGCCACCGCGACCGGCACCGCGAAAGGGTTGTCCCGTCCCGCCCAGCGCGCGAGAAAGTCGGCGGGGACATAGCCGTGGATGAAGGCGCCGAGCCCGATACCCACGATCACGTAGGGCCAGATCTTCTTCAGAAGGCCCAAGGTGTACTCCCGGGCGTAATCGAGCTTCCCCCGAAAATCCGGAATGACTAGGTCGGCCTGTCCCACCTGCATCTGCCAGACGTAGTCCTGGACGTACCGCTCCATCTTCAGCTTCCCGATGATGATTCCGGCGACTATGGCGACCACGAGTCCCGTCCCGATGTAGATGGCGGCAATCTTCCAGCCGAAGAGCCCCCAGAGCATGATGAGCGCCACCTCGTTGACCATCGGAGAGGAGACGAGGAAGGAGAAGGTGACTCCTAACGGTACTCCGCTCTCGACGAAGCCGATGAAGAGGGGGACCGCCGAGCAGGAACAAAAGGGGGTGACGATGCCCAAAAGGGCGGCGAGCACGTTGCCGACGTACTCCCTTTTGTGCGCGAGCATGCGCTTGGTCTTCTCCGGCGGGAACGAGGAGCGGATCACCGCTACGACGAAGATGATGGAGGTGAGCAGGAAAAAGATCTTCACCGTGTCGTAGAGAAAGAAGTTGAGCGCCTCGCCGCCGCGGGAACCGGGAACGAGGCCGAGCAGATCGAAGGTGAGGTAGTCCGCCGCTTGTTTCAGCATATCAATCCCCCTATGCTGCCGTCATTCGGCGCTGGAACCAGAAGGCGACGTTGACCAGGCCGATCATCACCGGCACCTCGACCAGGGGACCGATGACCGCGGCGAAGGCGGCCCCGGAGTTCAGGCCAAAGACCGCTACGGCGACGGCTATGGCGAGCTCGAAGTTGTTGCTCGCCGCGGTGAAGGCAAGCGTCGTGGTCTTGCTGTAGTCGGCTCCCATCCGTTTTCCCATCCAGAAGGAGACGAGGAACATGACGATGAAGTAGATCAGCATGGGGATCGCGATGCGCACGACGTCCATGGGGAGCTGCACGATCAGCTGTCCCTTCAGGCTGAACATCACCACGATTGTGAAGAGGAGGGCGATCAGGGTGATGGGACCGACCTTCGGGACGAACTCCCGGTGATAGCGCTCCTTGCCCATGAACTTCACGCCGAAAAGACGGGTCAGGGCGCCGGCGATGCAGGGGATGCCGAGGTAGATGAAGACGCTTTTCGCGATGTCGCCGATGCTTACGTCCACCGCCACACCCTGAAGACCCACGAGCGGCGGCAGCACGGTGATGAAGAACCAGGCATAGACGCTGTAAAAGAGGACCTGGAAGATGCTGTTGAAGGCTACGAGGCCCGCTGCGTACTCGGTGCTACCCTTCGCGAGTTCGTTCCATACCACCACCATGGCGATGCAGCGGGCGAGACCGATCATGATGAGGCCGACCATGTACTCCGGCTTGTCCGGCAAAAGGAGCACGGCAAGGACGAACATGAGCACCGGCCCGATCAACCAGTTCTGAATGAGAGACAGTGCGAGGACCTTCTTGTTGCGGAAGACCTCGGGCATCTCCTCGTACTTAACCTTGGCGAAGGGGGGATACATCATCAGGATGAGTCCCGCCGCGATCGGTATGTTCGTGGTGCCGACCTGGAAACTGTTGACGAGTGTCTCGACACCCGGGACAAAGTAGCCGAGCCCCACGCCGAGCGCCATGGCGGCGAAGATCCAAAGGGTCAGCCAGCGGTCGAGGAAAGAGAGTTTGCGGGAAAGATGTTCGCTCACTTGGTGCCTCCGAAGGTTTCCATGATCCAGTTCTTTATTTCGTCACGCACGCGGCGAAACTGCGGCAGGACTTCCTCCTCGCTTCCCTGGATACGCGAGGGATCGTCGAAGCCGTAGTGGGTGCGCGTGACACCTCCGATGAAGAGAGGGCACTTGTCGTTGGCGTCCCCGCAGAGGGTGATGACGTGATCGAAGCTTTGCCCCTCGAACTCATCGACGGTCTTCGAGTACTGGCCGGAGATGTCGATGCCGATTTCGGTGAGGACTTTCGCCGCGAGCGGGTTCACGCGGGTCGCCTCGGTCCCTGCGGAGAAGGCTTCCACCTCGTCTTCAAGGAAATGGTTCGCGAGCCCCTCGGCCATCTGCGAGCGGCAGGAATTGTGGGTGCAGAGAAACAGGATCTTTTTCCGGGGCATGTGCGGCCTCCAATATCCGTTCCGGCGGATATATGCGGGCAAAATTTTTTTAGGCGCAGCTGTTGTCGCAACCGAAGCCGGCGAGTGTTTCGCGATCGTCCGCCGAGGTGCCGGTCTTCAGGAGCTGTTTTTTCAGAAGCGGGATGAGCTCACTCTGCGGTCCCGCGTTCTCGCGCACGGAATAATAGATCCAGAGGCCGCAGCGGCGGTCATTCACCCATCCGGTCTTCTTCAGGATGGCAAGCTGGCGCGAGATGGTAGACTGTGGGAGTTTCAAAGCGGCGATGATGTCGCAGACGCAGAGCTCACCACCCTCGCCAAGAAGCAGCGCGAGGATGCGCAGTCGGGTCTCATCGGCCAGCGATTTGTAGAGAAGCAGGATGTCGTTCATGGGTGAGGACTATATCCGCATTGGCGGATGTAGTCAATGATGATTTATCTGTCTTCACAGATTCTTGCTGAGGCTGTAACGAAACCGCAACATTTGGCTCCTATAGTTTGCACAAACAGACAAAGGAGAAAATGAATGATTCAGACGATCAAAAAGGCATTTTTCGCTCTCGCTTTGGTAGCCGCAGTGGGCGGCGCAGGCCAGGCAAACGCAGCAACACTCATAAACGGAGCCGGCGCAACCTTCCCGTATCCGCTGTACTCCAAATGGTTCACCGAGTACGCCAAGGTGGACAAGAGCGTCAAGTTCAACTACCAGTCCATCGGTTCGGGCGGCGGCATCAAACAGATCACCGCGCAGACCGTTGACTTCGGCGCAAGCGACAAGTTCCTCTCTGACGCCGAGCTTAAGGGCGCCCCGGGCAAACTGATCCACATCCCGACCGTGATGGGCGCCGTTGTTGTCACCTACAACCTCCCCGGCGTTCCCTCTGGCATCAAGCTGAACTCCGAGGACGTCGCCAACATCTACCTCGGCAAGATCACCAAATGGAACGATCCGAGGATCGCTGACGACAACAAAGGTGTGAACCTCCCCGCCAAACCGATCATCGTCGTGCACCGCTCCGACGGGTCCGGCACCACCAGCATTTTCACCGATTACCTCTCCGGCGTGAACGCTGAGTGGGCGAAAAAGGTCGGCAAGGGCGCCGCGGTGAAGTGGCCTGTAGGTCTTGGCGGCAAGGGTAACGAGGGGGTAGCCGGACAGATCAAGACCACCCCGTATTCCATCGGTTACGTCGAGCTTGCCTACGCCTTCGAGAACAAACTCCCCTACGCATCGCTCAAGAACCAGGCAGGTGTCTTCGTGGCACCTTCCATCAAGTCGACTAGCGCCGCCGCGGCAGGTGCGGTTAAAAACATGCCGGCTGACTACCGCATCTCCCTGGTGAACCAGCCCGGCAAGGACGCATACCCGGTGGTCGGCTTCACCTGGCTCCTCGTCTACGAAAACCAGAAGGACGCCGCCAAGGGTAAACACCTGGCCGAGTTCCTTAACTGGGCCATGACCAGGGGACAGAAGATGGCCGCCCCCATGCTCTACGCGCCGCTGCCGGAGAGCGTAGTGAAGATGGTTCAGAAGACGATAAAGACCATCAAGTAGTCCGCTTCAAAAACAAGAAGAACAACACGTCCGGGTGTGCGGCTTTGCCGCCACCCGGATTTTTCGTTGTCCGCAGGAATCCGCGGATCGCGGAATAAACTGTTCACATAGCGACGCGGTAGAGCCCGCCTTCTATAAGAATCTCTTTACAACCCCTTACAATCCTGACCACGCGCTTTTATCATCACGACCGCAAGCCTTGTCATCGCGACCACGCGCCGCGTTATCGTCACCGCACGCCGTGTTATCGTCACCGCGCGCAGCGTTATCGTCACCTCGCGCAATGTTATCGTCACCACACGCAGCGTCATCGTCACCGCGCGCAGCGTCATCGTCACCTCGCGCAATGTTATCGTCACCACACGCAGCGTCATCGTCACCACGCGCAATGTTATCGTCACCACACGCAGCGTCATCGTCACCGCGCGCAGTGTTATCGTCACCGCGCGCAGCGTCATCGTCACCTCGCGCAGTGTTATCGTCACCTCGCGCAATGTTATCGTCACCACGCGCAGCGCTATCGTCACCACACGCAGCGTCATCGTCACCGCGCGCAGCGTTATCGTTACCACGCGCAGCGTCATCGTCACCGCATGCAGCGTCATCGTCACCACGCGCAGCGTTCTTAAGACCAGGTGTTTCACCATCGTGAAGACGAGCTCGCTGGCGTGGAATGGAACTGCATCTTGCCGGTACAGCAGGAGTTTAAAGGATCTGGGGGGCTGTTAGCGTTCTCTGAAAGGTAAGTGCTAACTTACTGTGATCGAGCTGTTGACTTGATATTTGTGCGAGAGCTTGGAAAATGTAATGAGCAGTAAAAAAAGGAGGCAAGCATGTTCAGAAAAATGATGGTTTGCACCGATCTGACTCCTGCTTCATTTTCCCTCATCGCATGTGCCGCTCAGTTACAGCAGATCGGTACAAAAGACATCGTGTTGCTACACGTGGTAGAGTCGGTCGCGGCCTCTGCTGGAACGCTTTTGTCATCCGAGGCAGAGGGAGCTTTTCGGAGGCAGAAGGAACTGCTTGAAGAGCATGGTATCAACGTTGCCGCCGAAGTGCTTCATGGCGTGCCTGCTTCGGTCCTGGACGCGGCTGCGGAGAAGCATGATGTGCGCGGGATCGTTATAGGTTCGCACAGCAAGGCTGTGATCGCGCTTGCCACCTTGGGGAGCGTGTCCGCGGCTCTCCTGGCCCGGACCTTGCGCCCGCTGCTGCTTTATCGTGTTGATGCCGCGGAAAGAGTAGGGGGAGGGGGCGGAGACGAAGGGTGCGGCAGCCTGTTCAGGCATATCCTTTTCCCTACCGATTTCTCGGATGCGTCTGAGCGGGGGCTTGACTACCTCGGTAAGATCGCACTGGAGCAGCATGGCGCCGCGATCACGCTCTTGCACGTCCTTCCCAGTGATGAGGATGCCGAGGATGGACGAACCGAAGAGGATGCGCAGTATCTGCTGGAAGCGAAGAAAAGGCGTCTTGAGCGGCTTGGGGCAAGCGAGGTTGGCATCGAACTTGTGCGCGGCGAAGCGGCGGATGAAGTGATCAATAGGGGAAAAGCAGGGCTTTATTCGTTAGTCGTCATGGGGTGCCAAGGTAAGGGGGCACTGAAGCGAGTCATGGTAGGGAGCACCGCCGAGCAGGTCACCCGCCGCATCGAAGTTCCGGTACTGCTCGTTCCGGGAGAACACCACGTGGAATAGCCGTCATGAAAAATAGTGTCGTTAACGAAAATGCCACGGCAGCCGCCGTGGCATTTTCGTTGGTGATCAAGCGTCAGGTTCCGCTGCATTCCCCCTCTCCCTCCGGGAGAGGGTGCCCGACGGGCGGGTGAGGGCGTTGCTGCGAAGGGACGAGGTTGTCGCTGCCGATGCCCTCACCCCTGCCCCTCTCCCGGAGGGAGAGGGGGGCTTGGACGACCAGCGTACCTATGCAATGGTATGCCTGATGTCCTTCCCCTTGATCATGAAGATGACCATCTCCGCAATGTTGGTGGCGTGGTCCGCGATGCGCTCAAGGCCCTTGGAGACCTGAATGATCTTCATGGCGCGGCTGATGCACTTCGGATCTCCCATCATGAAGGTCAAAAGCTCGCGTTGGATCTGCTCGTTCAGCTCGTCCACGCACTGGTCGTCCTGGCAGACCTTTATGGCCAGGGCGTCGTCGCCGCGGACGAAGGCATCAAGCGCCTCTTTCACCATGTCCGAGGCCGCCTGCGCCATGCGCGGCAGGTCTATGTACGGCTTCAGGGCCGGCTCCTGGTTCAACTCCCGCGCCCTCTTGCAGATGTTGGCGCACTGGTCGCCGATACGCTCCAGGTCGGTCACGATCTTCAGCGCCAGGGTGATGAAGCGCAGGTCGCGCGCGGCAGGCTGACGGCGGGCCAAAACCTCGAGGCACTTCTCGTCGATCACCATCTCCAGCGTGTTGATCTCGTGATCGAAGGCGATGGTCCGCTCGGCGAGCTCCGTGTCCCGCTCGACGAGGGACTTCATGGCATTGGCGATCATCACCTCGACCTTACCCCCCATCTCAAGGAGCTTCTCGCGTATCTGGTTCAGCTCGTTGTCGAACTGTCTGCTGAAATGTTCTCTCTCCATGTCTTCTCCGCTTTCCTTGGTGGCGCTGCTTATGTGTTAGCCGAAACGGCCCGTGATGTAGTCCTCGGTGCGCTTCTCTTCCGGGGTGGTGAATATCTTCTTCGTTTCGCCACACTCGACCAGGTCTCCCATGTAGAGAAAGGCGGTGTAGTCGGAGACGCGGGCGGCCTGCTGCATGTTGTGCGTCACGATGATGATGGTGTAGCGCTCCTTCAGCTCCTCGATCAGCTCCTCGATCTTCAGGGTCGAGATGGGATCGAGGGCCGAGGCGGGCTCGTCCATGAGGATCACCTCGGGCTTCACCGCGATGGTGCGCGCGATGCAGAGGCGCTGCTGCTGCCCGCCGGAGAGCATCATCGCGTTGCTTTTCAGACGGTCCTTCACCTCGTCCCAGAGCGCCACGCGCTTCAGGCAGCTCTCGACGATCTCGTCCGCCTCCTCGCGCGGCAGCCTCCCGTTCAGCTTGTAACCCGCGATGACGTTGTCGTAGATCGACATGGCGGGGAAGGGGTTCGGTTTCTGGAACACCATGCCGACGCGGCGCCTGATAGCGACGGGATCGACACCCCTTTCGTAGATGTCGCCGTTGTCGACGAGGATCTTACCGGTGACCCGTGCCGAGGGGACAAGGTCGTGCATCCTGTTCATCGAGCGCAAGAGGGTCGACTTGCCGCACCCGGACGGCCCGATGATGGCGGTGACGCTGTTCTCCGGGAAGCTCATGTTGATGTCGCGCACCGCGTGGGTCCTGCCGAAGTGTATGTTTACCTGGTCCAGTTTTACCTTGTTGTTCATCGTATCCTCTGTCTTTCCTTGAAAACGTGGGTGGAACTAGTGCGCCTGCCTGCTTCTGCTGAAGTAGCGGGCGGTGAGGCTTAAGCCGAACATGACGCTTACTAGCACGAGGGCGCCGGCCCAGGCCAGCTTGTGCCAGTCCTCGTAGGGTGCTATCGCGAAGCTGAAGATCTGCAGGGGGAGTGCCGCCATCGGCTGCATGACGTTCTTGCTCCAGAACTGGTTGCCGAGCGCGGTGAAAAGAAGCGGTGCGGTCTCGCCCGCAATCCTCGCCACCGCGAGCAGGATGCCGGTGAGCACGCCGGACATGGCGCTTCTCAAGGTCACCTTGAGGCTCGTGCGCCAGAAGGGGACGCCGAGGGCGAGCGACGCTTCGCGCAGCGAACCCGGGACCATCTTCAACTGTTCCTCGGTGGTGCGCAGCACGATCGGGATCATGATCATGGCGAGCGCCACCGCACCGGCAAGCCCCGAGAACCCTTTCATCGGGACGACAAGCAGGGTGTAGGCGACCATGCCGGTGATGATCGAGGGGGTGCCGGAGAGGACGTCCGCGGCGAACCTGATTGTCGTCGACATCCTGGAGCCGCCGAACTCGGAGAGGTAGATGGCGCCCAGGATGCCGATGGGGAGGCCGATGAGCGACGCTCCGCCGATCATGATGAGCGAGCCGAGCATCCCGTTGGCCATTCCGCCGCCCGCTTCACCGGTGGGGGCCGGAATGTGGGTGAAGAAGTCCAGGGAGAGCGAACTGATCCCCATCTTCACGATGTGCACGAAGATGAGCGCGAGCGGGATGAGCACCGCCAGGGTGCAGGCAAGCATGACGAAGCTCATCAGGTGGTTCTTCGCTTTGCGGAAAGCCATGCCGTTCATCATGCCGCACCTCCCTTCGCTTCACGCGAGACGCTCCAGATCAAGAGCCTCGCCAGTGCGTTCACGATCAGGGTAACCACCATGAGGATGAGGCCGATCTCCATGAGCGCGGAGGAGTGCAGCTTCGTGGTCGCCTCGGCGAACTCGTTCGCGATCACGCTCGGCATGGTGTAGGCAGGGGACAAAAGCGACAGCGAGATATTCGGAGCGTTGCCGATCACCATGGTGACCGCCATGGTCTCGCCGATGGCGCGGCCGAGCCCCAGGATCGCAGCGCCCAGGATGCCGGACTTGCCGTAGGGGAGGATGGCGACCTTGATGGTCTCCCAACGCGTGGCGCCGAGCGCTATCGCCGCCTCCTTCTGGCTTTGCGGTACGGCGAGGAGCACCTCGCGGGTGATCGAGGTGATGATCGGGACCACCATTATCATCAGGATGAAGATGGCGGCGAGCATGCTGACGCCGTAAGGGGCGCCATCAAAGAGCGGGATGAACCCGAAGTGCTCGATCAGGAAGGGCTGCACCGTGGTCTGCAGCCAGGGCGCCATGACCAGCACGCCCCAGAGGCCGTAGATGACCGAGGGTATCGCCGCCAGCAGTTCCACGAGCGGCGCCACGATGGAGCCCAGGCGCCCCGGTGCGATCTCGGTGATGAAGAGGGCCGCCCCGATGCTCAAGGGGGTGGCGAGCAGAAGGGCCAGCACCGAGGAAACCACCGACCCGTACAGGTAGGGGAGGGCGCCGAAGGTTTCCTGCACGGCATCCCAATCCTTCGAACTTACGAATTTCCACCCGAACGCCTTGATGGCGGGCATGCTCTCACCGGCCATCTCGTAAAGCATCAGAGCGAGAATCGCGAGGATGCTGAAGGCGAAGAAGGTGGTGAGGTAGCGGAATACCGCGTCCCCGTTCAGCCTCTTCGCCGTGTCCGGCTCACGTGTCTTCGTCGTCGCTCGTGCCACGTCTTTCTCCGTTTCACTGCCGCAGTAGGAACTGCGCACGTCACTGTTCAAGTGTTGCCTCCGGGAGCGTTTCGAGTCGCCAAGTGGCAGCCGCGTATCCCGGTAAAGGGCAGCAGCCGCGTCGCGCTCGAACCTTCAATGCGTCCTAGGATGCCGGAGAAATGTTACAGCGTTGTTACAGATTGGCTAAATGTTTATGAACCTTTCACCGATGTTTGGCCGGTTCGAAAGGCGCTCGGGTGGGGAAGGACTAGGGGGAAAGGGTTAAGGCGGCATCGGTCCTGGGGAGGAAGATGGTGCAGGTGGTACCCCTGCCGGTTTCGCTTTCCACCTTGATGAAGCCGCCGTGCCGTTTCACGATGCCGTAGCTGATGGACAGCCCGAGACCCGTTCCCTGGCCGACCTCCTTGGTGGTGAAGAAGGGGTCGAAGATCCTGGCCCGCGTGGCCTCGTCGATTCCGGAACCCGTGTCCGAAACGGAGATGCGGACGTAGGGGCCGGGCTTGGCGTAGCCGTCCACGTCGTCGGCCCCGAGGACCGCGCCGTCCACCGTCATCGTGAGCCTGCCCCCGTCCGGCATGGCGTCGCGGGCATTGGTCACCAGGTTCACCAGGACCTGCTCCATCTGCGCCTGATCCACCAGCACTGTCTGCAGCGACCGGGACGGACGCCATTCGAAGGCGACGGACTGGCCCGCAAGCCTTTCCAACAGCACAACCACGTTTTCCACCAGCGTGTTGCCGTCCATGCGCGCGGTGTAGACGGGGTCCTGCCTGCTGTAGGCGAGCAGGTTTCTCACCAGCGCGATGGCCCGGTTCGAAGAGGTGTGGATGTTCTCGAGGAATCCCTTGAAAGGAGCGGGAGGGTTGAATTCCATCATCAGGAGATCGGTGTAGCCGATGACCGCGGTCATGATGTTGTTGAAATCGTGCGCGATGCCGCCGGCGAGTGTGCCGATCGCCTCCATCTTCTGCGCGTGGAGGAGCTGGCTTTCCATCTTCTTAAGTTCGGTGATGTCGTGGAAGGTCCAGACCCTGCCGACGAGTTTCCCATCCTCGTAGTGCGGCCTGGAAAAGCGCTCCAGCCACCGGCCGTCCCGCATCTCCACCAGGTCGTAGCTCTCGAGATCGGGCTGCCAGTAGAGTTCGGTCACTTTCTCGAAGAAAAGGACAGGATCGCACACCTGGCCGAGCAGGGAGATCAGCATCCGGTTCGAGTCGCCCGATACCAGGATCTCCTCGTCGATCTCCCACATCTGCTGGAAGCGCCGGTTGCATGCGACGATTTCGCCCCCCGCGTCGACGGCCATGATGCCGTCCAGGGTGGCTTCGATAGTGGCGGAGAGCATCGAACTGACGTCGTTGCGTCGACTGGAAAGCCCGGTGAAGCTGCGCAGTCGCCGGATCGGTACGGTAGCGATGCCGTCCAGAGGCATGTTGCCCGTGTCGGCGCTGTAATTGTCGTGGCAGGTCGTTGACCGCTCTTGCATCATTTGTTCGTTCTCCATGCTGAACCGTTCGTCGGTGCGGGCTCCGGATGCCGTTACCATTCGTTCAGGATGCGGGCCAACTGCTCGCCGTAGATCTCCACGTTGAGCTCCCTGTAGGAGTCCCGAATTTCCCGCAGCCTTTCAAGCGGCCGGTCCATGTCGTTAAAGAGCCTGCCGAACAAGTAATTGATCGCCTTCATGCCGTCCCCTCCTTCCGCCCACTATGAGCCTTTGCCGGTGCCGCCAGCAGGAACACTCCGGTCATTTTGAACAGCATGCTGTGCGTCTGGTTCAGCCCCTCGATGCGGATCTCGGCCTTGTCGCTGATCTCCTTGAAACAGCGCAGGATGAGGGCGATCCCCATGGAGTTGATGCGACCGGCCAGGCTGAAGTCGAACCTGGCGACCGGGTGTTTGACCTTCTTCGGGATCGCGTTCAGCGCGTCTTCGGCGTGCGCGTCGATGATCCCCTCAAGGATGAAGCAGTCCTCTCCGTTTGATACGTAATTTGCCAGATTCATGCAGCTACCTCCTCACAACCGTTGATTATGTGGACCCCCCGCGGTGCTTCGGGGGGAAGTGTTGACCTTAGATGCAGGTGCCCGCCGACCCTGGTCGAGTGGCCCGGCGTCACGGCGACGTGGAAGCGGTCCAGGAAGCGCCACACGATGAAGAGCCCACGGCCGCCGGGGTCGCCGCAATCGAGCGACTCCTCCTCGTTTCGGGTCAGGTACTCGAGCACCTCGTCCGGGTTCAGGCTGCCCCAGTTGTCGGTTAGGGCGAGCGACAGGGTCTCGCCGTCGAAACCGAAACTGAAGACGATGTCCTCCCGCGGGAGCATGCTGCGCCGCTCACCCTTGCTGAAAAGACGGTCCCCGCGGCCGCTCCGGGGGGCGTCGTACATCGCGTTCTCCAGGAGCTCGTCGGCGAGAAGCGCGCCTTTTTGCCTGAGCAGTTCCATCTCCTCGCCCTCGCCGTCCAGGAGCTCTTCGAGTTTCGCGATGAGGTCCTCTTTTTCCTCGCTGGAGCTCAACCGGTAGGAGTGCAGCACGGTTCCCTCTTTGAGGCAGCAGGAGATGTCCCAGCCACGCTGCTTGAGCAGCATGTCGATCACGGCCGGGAGGCGCTCCTCGTTCACCCCTGCTTGCGTAGGCATTATGCAGAGGTGTCTGATGTGGTCTTCGAGCAAGGGCTTAAGCGCTGGTGCACAGGCCTCCCGCGAGATCAGGAGCACCTCGAGGTCCGGGTTCAGCTCGCGCAGCAAGCCGACCAGTCCCGGGTGGGGGTACGGGTACAACCTTGAGGAAATCACCGCCACACGCAGGTCTTCCCCCATGGCGCGTACGCTTTCCAGCGCCCGGGTCAGGCCGTTCTCCGCGGTTACGGTCATGACGTGCGGCATCCCCAGGAAGGCGTCGTCCCATCCCTTGCGGTCCGTCTCATCGAGGTAGAGCACGGCTATCTTTTGCATTGTTTCTCCCTGTAATTACGCGTCGTCTTCCGATATGAGTGTCCTGGTTCCCTCTCCCGGTGGGAGAGGGGACGTTGAACGGTTTGTTACCCGTCGAACCGTACGGTCAAGGTGGTGACGTCGTCCTCCAACACTCCGCTCCCGGTAAAGCCCGCCATGGCGCTCATGAGGTAGTCGTGCATCCGCCCCACGGGAAGTTCCCTGCCGCGGACCAGCAGCTCTTCCAGCCGCCCGTAACCGAACTCCTCACCCCCGGGCCCAGCGCTCTCCACGAGTCCGTCCGTGTAAAGAAATAGAAGGTCTCCGGGTGCGAAAGCGCTGCTCGTTTCCGGGTAGCAGGCCTCGCGGTCGAACCCCAGCGGGAACCCGGAGTCCGTCTCCAGCAGCTCGGCGTGCGCCGCCTCGCGACGCAGCAGAAGCGGGTAGTTGTGTCCGGCGTTGGCAAAGGTGATCACACCCCGGCCGAGGTCGACGCAGGCGATCAGGCATGTCATCAGGAGGGTGCGACGCGCCGTGGCAAGAATGGCCCTGTTCATACCGGTCAGAAGCCCGGAGGGGGTGGTGACGCCGAGTGATACCAGGGTGTGGAGACTTGCCTTGGCGGCGGTGGTGACCATGCCCGCCTGCACGCCGTGGCCGCTTACGTCCGCGATTACCATGCCGAGGATGTTGTCGCCCGCACTGAAATAGTCGAAGAAGTCACCGCCGATCTCGGAACAGGTGGCTATGCCGGCCCCGACCGTCAGGCTGCCGAAGCGATAGTCGGGCGGGGGGAGAAGGTCCTGCTGGATCTTCATGCCGAGGGTGACCTCCTCTCGCAGGCGGGAACTCAGGCAGTCCAGCGCCCCCAGCAGCTCCTTTTGCCGCTCCGCCACCGTCATCATCAGGTCGGAAACCGATACGATGCCGCGACAGCGCCTGTCATCCACCAGGGCCAACGCGTCGGTCTGCAGGGTGGGGTCAAGCGAGAGGAGCTGCACCGCGGCCTCGTCCACGTCGAGCTCGGGCGGGAGTACGATCCGTTTTCCCTTCAGGTCCTGCATGAGGGTGAGCACCGGCTTCTTTGCGTATAGCTCCATGGCGAAGGGGCGGCTCAACAGGGTCAGGAGCTCCTTGCGGTTCACGCACCCCAGGAAGTCCCCCTCTTCCTCGATGACGACACTCAGCAGATCCGGATCCTTTTGAAACAGTGCGAGCACCCTCTGCACCGGAAGGTGCGGTGGGGCGCCGACGGCACCCCTGCTTATGTCGGCCAGCCTGGCACGGCTTCGCTGCATGTGGCCTCCTCCTTAGAGATGGTCGCAGCATAAGTGAGAATTCTTGTGGTTGTGTTACGAAGGCGTGAAAGTTTTGGTGAGACTTGCGGCGTGGCGACCGACGGAGGGCGTTTACGCCGACTTCAGCCGGTAGCCGACGCCGAGTTCGGTGATGATGTAGCGGGGGCGGGAGGGGACGGGCTCTATCTTCTGGCGCAGGTTGCTCATGGTCACCCTGAGCACGTTCTGCTGGTCGGCATAGGCGTTCCCCCATACCTGCTTCAGGATCTGGCCGTGGGTGAGCACCAGCCCCGCGTGGTTCGCCAGCAGGCGCAGCAGGTCGTACTCGGTGGGGGTGAGCTGGATCTCGGTCCCGCCGCGCGTCACCTTTCTGCGCTGCAGATCGATCTCCAGCTCGTCGAAGCGATAGACCGGCTCGGGGGCCTGCTGCAGCGAGCGGCGCAGCACCACCCTGATCCTCGCCTGCAGCTCCGCCACCCCGAACGGCTTCACCAGGTAGTCATCGGCGCCCGCGTCGAGCGCGGCTACCTTGTCGTCCTCGCGGTCGCGCACCGATAACACGATGATGGGAAGCGGTGACCATTCGCGGATACGCCTGATCACCTCCACACCGTCCAGGTCGGGAAGCCCGAGATCGAGCAGGATGAGGTCGGGACGCGCCGCAGCGGCGGCGGCGAGTGCCGCATGCCCGTTTTCTGCGAAGTGCAGCGAGTACTCCTCGCAGGGCAGGGCGCTCTTCAGGAAACGCAGGATGGCCGCCTCGTCGTCGACCACGAGGATGCGGGGGCGGCCGCTATCTGTTTTCAACTTTTGCATGTTTTTACCTTCCTTTTCAGCTCGCGGGAAGCGAGACCGAGACGCGCAGGCCGCCGCCGGAGCGGTTGTGCGCCTCGATGGTGCCCCCGTGGGCCTCGACGATGCCCCGGCAGATGGAGAGCCCGAGCCCGGTCCCTCCCGCGCCTTCCGGTACCGGCACCCGGTAAAACTTGTCGAAGATGTGGGAGAGATCCCCAGCGGGAACGCCGCGACCCCGGTCGGACACCTCCAGTGTGAGCCAGTCCCCCGCGATGTCGGCTGACACTTCGACCGGACTTGTAGGGGGAGAATACTTGAGCGCGTTGTCCAATAGGTTCACCAGCACCTGGGTCATGAGCACCATGTCCATCCGCACCGGGGGGAGCCCCGAGGGGACCGCGATGTGCACGCTGCGCCGCCCCAGATGCGGCTCCAGCACCGCCAGGGCGCACCCGACCAGGTCCTGGACGTCGGTGGGGGACTCTTTCACCTTCAGGGCGCCGGACTCAAGCCGCGTCATGTCCAGGAGGTTCCCGACGAAACGGTTCAGCCGCCCCGCCTCCTCCCACGCAGCCTCCAAGAGGTCGCTCTTCGCCTCGGACGCCAGTGCCACATCCTTCTCGCGCAGGGCGCCGAGCGCGCCGGTGATGGTGACGAGCGGGGTGCGCAGGTCGTGCGAGACCGAGTTCAAAAGCGCACGCTCGAGGCTCTCGCGGGCCTTCAGGATCTGAGCCTGTTCCGCCTGTCTTGCGAACTGAGCCCGTTCCACGGCGAGCGCAGCTTGGGCGGCGTAGGCCTGCACCAGCCGGCGGCACTCGGGCGAGGTGAACTCGCGCTCCTCGCGAAACCGGATGCCGATGACGCCGAGGACGTCGCCGCTTGTCTGCAAGGGGAGGTAAAGGAGCTTCGCGGAACCAAGCGTCTCCGTCCCCCGACCGGCGGCTGCACGGTTCCTGAAGGCCCAATCCGCGACGGCGGCCTCCTTGGCGCCCAGGGTGAAACCGCCGCTCGCGGCCTGCACCTCGAGACGCTCCCCTTCGGAGAGAAGCACGACCACCTGCGCCTGCAGGTTCTCCTCGATGTTCCTCACCAGTGCGTCGAGGATCGCTTCGAGGCCGGAGACCGCCGCAAGGTCGCGGCTTAGATAGTAAAGGGTGGCCGTCTGCGCCTCACGTTGGCGTATCGCCTCGGCCCGCTCGCGCGTCTGCGAGACCAGGGTACTGATGACTACGCCGACAACGAAGAGCGCGAGGAAGGTGATCAGGTACTGGGTGTCGGAGACCGCGAAGGTGAACCTCGGGGGGACGAAGAAGAAATCGTAGGCGAGGACGCTCAGAAACGCGGTGCAGGTCGCCTCCTTGCGCCCTAACCGCAGCGCCGCCAGCACCACGGCGAGGAGATAGATCATCACGAGGTTCGTCGGCGCGAGGAAGGCGTGGACGGGCTGGCACAAAAGCGAGGCGGCCAGCACGAGCAAAAGGCTCTTCAGGTAACCGGACAGCGGTGGACGTTTTTTCGCCGCGTGCAGCACCCCCTCCTTCGTCGCCGCCTCGGCCGGTGCGATGCTCACCACGTAGACGTCGATGCTGCCGGAAAGGCGGATCACCTGGTCCACGAGGGGGGGACGGAGAAACTCCTGCCACCTCGGTTTGGTCGGTTTACCCACCACGATCTTGGTGACGTGGTTTTTGCGCGCGTAGTCTATGAGGGCCTCGGGAACGGAGGCGCCGGTGAGGCTCGTCACCTGGGCTCCCAGGCTCTCGGCCAGGCGCAGGTCCTTCCAGACCCGCTCCCGGTTCTCCTGGATCTGCTTTCCGCCGCCCGGTGTCTCGACGTAGACCGTGTGCCAGGTGGACTTAAGGTCGTCGGCGAGGCGCCTCGTGGTGCGGATCAGGGTCTCGCTGAAAGGGCTGCCGCTCACGCAGACGAGGAGACGCTCCGCCACCGGCCAGGGCCCGGCGATGGAGCGGGACTCCATGTAGGCGCGCACCTGGTCGTCCACGCGGGCGGCGGCGCGGCGCATGGATAGCTCGCGCAGCGCCATCAGGTTCCCGGGCTTGAAGAAGTTCTCCGCTGCGTGCGCCGCCTTTTCCGGGATGTAGACCTTCCCCTCCTTGAGGCGCTGCAGAAGGTCCTCGGGGGGGATGTCCACCAGCCGGATCTCCACGGCCTGGTCGAGGATCGAGTCGGGGACGTTTTCCCTGACGACGACCCCGGTGATCTGCGCCACCACGTCCCTCAGGCTCTCGAAATGCTGGATGTTGACCGTGGTGTAGACGTCGATTCCGGCGGAAAGGATCTCCTCCACGTCCTGCCACCTTTTCGGGTGACGGCTTCCGGGGGCGTTGGTGTGGGCGAGCTCGTCGACGAGGACGAGCTGCGGCCTGCGCGCGAGCACCGCGTCGAGGTCGAGCTCGGGAAGGGCGACGCTGAGGTACTCGACCTGTGCCCGGGGGACCACCTCGAGCCCCTCGAGCAGGAGGTCCGTCTCGCTGCGGCCGTGGGATTCCACGTACCCTACCACCACGTCCCGGCCGTCGTGAAGGCGCTCGTGCGCGGCCTGCAGCATGGCGTAGGTCTTGCCGACCCCGGCGGCGTAACCGAGGAAGATCTTCAGCTTCCCCTTCGCGGCCTGGGCCTCCTCGGCCTGCGCCACCTTGAGCAGCGTCTCCGGTGACGGTCTTGATGTCTCGTCGTCTCGCATCGAGGCTCCTATTTCATCGCGTCAAGGGCCAGGTTCAACTCCAGCACGTTCACCCGCGGCTCCCCTATGAAGCCGAGCTGCCGCCCCCGCGTGTGCTTGGCGATCAGGCGTTCCAGGTCGACCGCCTTCATCCCACGCGCCCGCGCCACCCGTTCCGCCTGGATGGCGGCCCCCTGCGGCGAGATTTCCGGGTCGAGACCGCTCGCGGACGCCTGCACCAGCTCGGCAGGCAGCGTCCGAGTCACGCCGCTTTCCCTTAAGGCCCGCACCCTTTGCGCCACCGTTCTCAGGTAGTCCGGGTTAGTGGGGCCCGCGTTGGAGCCCCCCGAGGCCATCGGGTTGTAGGGAAAACCGTCGGTGGCCGAGGGACGGGGCCAGAAGTATTTCGCCCCGGTGAAGGGCTGGCCGATCAGCCGGGAACCGACGCTGACTCCACCGGCATCGGCAATGAAGCTGCCGCTTGCCTGGCTCGGGAAGGCGAGCTGGGCGATGCCGGTTACGACGAGCGGGTAGGCGCCACCCAAAAGCAGGGTGAAGGCGATGAACAGCATAAGCGTCGGGCGCATGTCTTTCATGTCGGTTCTCCTATAGCATCATGCCGACCAGGATGTCGATCAGCTTGATGCCGACGAAGGGGGCGACGACCCCTCCGACGCCGAAAACGAGCAGGTTGCGTATCAGGAGCCTCTCGGCGGGCATGGGGCGAAACTTCGTCCCCTTGAGTGCGAGCGGCACGAGGAACGGGATGATCAGGGCGTTGAAGATAACCGCCGAGAGGATCGCGGAGAGCGGACTGCCGAGCCGCATCACGTTCAGCACACCCAGCTGCGGGTAGATGGAGAGGAGCATCGCGGGGATGATGGCGAAGTACTTGGCGACGTCGTTGGAGATCGAGAAGGTGGTCAGGTTGCCGCGGGTCATCAGGATCTGCTTCCCCACCTCGACGATGTCCAGGAGCTTCGTCGGGTTCGAGTCGAGGTCGATGATGTTGGCCGCCTCGCGCGCGGGCTGGGTCCCGGTGTTCATCGCAACCGCCACGTCCGCCTGTGCGAGGGCAGGCGCGTCGTTGGTGCCGTCTCCGGTCATCGCCACCATGAACCCGGCCTCCTGGTGCTCTCTTATCAGGCGGAGCTTGTCTTCGGGTTTGGCCTGGGCGAGGAAATCGTCCACCTGGGCCTCGGCAGCGATGGCGGCCGCGGTCAACTGGTTGTCCCCGGTGATCATTACCGTCTTGATCCCCATGCTGCGCAGTTGCTGGAAGCGCTCCTGGATCCCCCCCTTGATGATGTCCTTCAGGTTGATCACCCCGATCACGTCGGCGTCGCGCGACACCACGAGCGGCGTCGCCCCGGCACGGGCGATGCGGTCCACGATGACGGGAAGGTCGGCCGGAACGTTTGGCGCACCGAGGCTCGTAACGAAGGCGACCGTCGAGTCGGAAGCGCCCTTTCTGTACTTCACCCCCGCCGTGTCCAGCCCCGAAAGACGGGTCTCGGCCGAGAAGGGGACGCTCCTTGCGTCGGCCGGAAGCTCGGCACCAAGGCCGTGTTTCTCCCGGGCGAGGGCGACGATGCTGCGCCCCTCCGGGGTCTCGTCGGAAAGCGACGCCATGAGTGCCGCCTGCGCCACCTCCGTTTCCGTGTGACCGCCGACCGGGACGAATTCCACCGCTTCGCGGTTGCCGAGGGTGATGGTGCCGGTCTTGTCGAGCAGGAGCACGCTCACGTCCCCGGCCGCCTCGATGGCGCGCCCGGAGAGGGCGATGACGTTCTTCTGGAAGAGCCGGTCCATCCCGGCGATGCCGATCGCGGGGAGGAGGGCGGCGATGGTGGTGGGGGCCAGGCAGACGAAGAGGGCGACGAGTACGGTGAGGGAGACCGGCGCGCCATGCCCCGCGGCACCCGCGCTGTAGAGCGACAGCGGGCGGATGTTCACGCAGACCAGGAAAAAGACCAGGGTGAGCGCGATGAGGAGCACCTCGAGCGCGATCTCGTTCGGCGTCTTCCTTCTTTTTGCCCCCTCGATGAGCGAGATCATCCGGTCGAGGAAGGTCTCCCCCGGGTTCGCGGTGATGCGCACCACGATGCTGTTTGCGATCACCTCGGTCCCGCCGGTGACGGCACTTCGATCACCGCCGGATTCGCGCACCACCGGGGCCGATTCTCCGGTCACCGCCGCCTCGTTCACAAGGGCCGCTCCGGCGACAACGTCCCCGTCGCCGGCGATCATATCGTGCGCCTCGACCAGGATGTAGTCGTCCTTTCTTAGCTGTTCTGCCGGGACCGCGTCGTAGGGTGCGTCCAGTTCAGGGCGCCTGAGCCTTTTTGCCGTCACCTCGGTGCGGCTTTTGCGTAGGCTCGCTGCGCGCGCCTTGCCGCGCCCCTCGGCCAGGGACTCGGCGAAGGTCGAGAAGATCACGGTGAGCCAGAGAAAGAGCGAGACGAGGCCGGTGAAAAAGGGAGGCTCGCCGTTTTTGCCCGCGAGGGACAGGGCGAAGGTGCAGAGGGTTATAAGGCTCGCCACCTCGACGCTCAGCATGACCGGGTTGCGCCAGAGCATGCGGGGATCGAGCTTTCTGAAGGCCTCGACGAACGCGGGTCTGAGGATATTGGGGGCGAACATGGAAACAGGTGTCGGTGCGTGTTTGGACATGGTTATTTCCCTCCCAGCATGGTCACGTGCTCGACGATGGGCCCAAGGCTCAAAGCGGGGAAGAAGGTGAGCGCGCCGACGACGAGGATGACCAGGGAGAGCCACAGGGCGAAGGGGACCTTGTCCGTCGGGAGCGTCCCGAGGCTCGGCGGGACGTACTTCTTCCCGGCGAGCGACCCCGCCATGGCGAGCGAGGCGACGATGGGAGCGAAGCGACCGACGAACATGGCGAGGGAGCCGGTCAGGTTGTAGAAGAGGGTGTTCGCGGAGAGACCTGCGAAGGCGCTGCCGTTGTTGTTGGACATGGAGGCGAAGGCGTAAAGGATCTCGGAAAGGCCGTGGGCGCCGGGGTTCGCCATGGAGGCGATCGCTTGAGGGGTCCAAAGGGCGAGGGTCGTGAAGAAGAGCACCAGGACGCCGGAGGTCATCACCGTCACGATGGACATCCACATCTCGCGCACCTCGATCTTCTTGCCGAGAAACTCCGGCGTGCGCCCGATCATGAGCCCGGCCACGAACACCGCGATCACCACGAAGGCGATCATGGTGTAAAGCCCGGTTCCCACGCCGCCGACCACCACCTCGGAGAGGAGGATGAGCGACAGGGGGACCATGCCGCCAAGCGGTGTCATCGAGTCGTGCATGGCGTTTACCGCGCCGCAGGAGGTGCCGGTGGTGGCGCTGGTGAAAAGGGCACTTCCCGCCATACCGAAGCGCGTTTCCTTACCCTCCAGGTTCACCTGGTGCACGCCGAGCTTCGCGACAAGCGGGTTCCCGGCGGACTCGGCTCCGTAGTTGATCCCGACGGCCAGGACCAGCAGGGCGAGCATCACCGCCAGGATGGCCCACCCCTGGCGCGTGTTCCCGGTCATCTCCCCGAAGGTGTAGGTGAGCGAGGCGCCGATCAGGAGGATAAGGAAGGCCTCGATCAGGTTGGTGAGAGGGGTGGGGTTCTCGTAGGGGTGGGCCGAGTTGGCGTTGAAGAAGCCGCCTCCGTTGGTCCCGAGCTCCTTGATCGCCTCCTGCGAGGCCACCGGACCCATCGGTACCGTCACCTCCCGCACGGTAATCCGCTCGGTGACTGCGTTACCCCGCGCGTCACGCACCGCGTTGCCGCCGCCGTCCAGCTTCGCCTTTTCGTAGGTGAGCGGCTGGACCAGGGGCACCTTTTTGTAAGGGCTCAGGTTCTGGATCACCCCTTGGGAAACCAGGAGGGGCGCCACGAGCAGCGAGACCGGGAGGAGCACGTAGAGGATGGACCGGGTGAGATCGACGTGGAAGTTGCCGATGAGATCGGAGCGGTGCCTTACGAAACCGCGTATCGTGGCGATGGCCACCGCGATCCCGGTCGCGGCCGAGAGGAAGTTGTGCACCGTGAAGCCGAACATCTGGGTGAAGTAGCTCGCCGATGTCTCACCCGAGTAAGCCTGCCAGTTGGTGTTGGTCATGAAACTCACCGCAGTGTTCAGTGCGAGGTGCCAGGGAAAGGAGGTGAGCTTTTGCGGGTTGAAGGGGAGCACGCCCTGCAAAAGCAGGATGGCTAAGAGTGCTACGCCCCCTGCCAGGTTGAAAAGGACCAGCGACAGCGCGTAACGCCGCCAGGGCATCTCCTCGTTTCTGTCCACGCCGCACACCCGGTACAGGAGGTTTTCGCACGGGACGAGCAGCGGCGACAGGAAGGTCCGCTCGCCACGGAACACGCGGGCCAGGTAACTCCCGAACGGGTTGACCGCCGCCAGGAGTACCACGAAAAAGAAGATGATTTGCATCCATCCGTAGTTATTCATTATCTCTCTCCACCTTTCAGTTTACCGCACTGTCAAAGATAGTCTTCGGAGCCTTAAGATGGCGTCAAAATGGGTCCCGAAGGCATTAAGAGAGCGTTAAAACCGGATTGCCTGCGCTACTGTCAGCGCCCGGCCAGAAGGGTGTGGGGACTTTGCCTGGTGGCGATGACTGAGCGAGCGAAATCTTCTGATCGAATTAACGCGACTGCAACACCGCTGCAACATACCGGCGCTATCCTTTTCTTTCAAAAATGAGAAGAGAGAGGGAGAGAACACATGGATCTTATGCCGGTAGGTGATCGTTACATCTGGTACTGCGACTGGTGCGACACGAAGAACGTGACGCCGTGGGTGAGAGTGAGTGAGAAGGAAGTCTGCTGCGCGGCATGCCACAAGAGTTTCCCATCTTCAGTCAAGGCTGAGCCTGCGATGGCCCCGACAGGGCGGAGACGGTTGGAGTTGCTATGAGAAAGCGGCCTTTGAGCGGCGCGTTTGGAACGGGAAGAAAAGGGGTGGCCATGAAGTGGTACGCGGGACTTCCGCTCCTAAAACTCGTTGTGAGCCGCTTCCGAACTGGACAGCGGGACAATAATTACCTTGAGTTAGAGAAGACAGTGGAAGCCGGGCCATCGTATTTTGTCGCTGCACCGGCCATGTCCTAGGGGACGGTGTTTTTCGCGCCTTCCTGTCCGCGGCCTTGCGAAGGAGAGGCGGGAAATGGCTCTGGTGGCCGAGGATGCTGTAAATCATTGACATAGGGTGGGTTACATGCGATATCCATGGGCCCGGAATGGGCATGCCGTAGAGGAGCCTCAGGCTTCAGGCAAAGGAGAAGCCATGGAAAATGTAAACGCCTGCTGTCTGTCAGTGCTGAACTCAATACCGCTCATAATTTTTGTGGTGGACAATGATGTGCGGATACGCGACCTGAACAAGACTGCGGCGACGACCTTCGGTCTCGACAAAGATGCGATCTTCAACAAGCGCGGAGGAGAGGTTTTTCACTGCCTGCATTCCCACGACGTGCCGGAAGGATGCGGCAGGGCGCCGATCTGCAAGAGCTGCGTGGTCAGAAATTCGGTTGAGCTGAGCTTCGGCGGCCAGACGGTTTCCAAGAGCCGGACGAAGTTCGAGATCCAGGTCGGAGACTCCAAAAAGGAGCTGGAGCTGCTGATAACGACCAGTCCCGTTGAGCTGAACGGCGAGAAGCTGGTTCTTCTTATGCTGGAAGACATCAGTGAGTTCACCATGCTGAAGAACATCATTCCGATCTGCATGCACTGCAAGAAGATCCGCGACGATCAGGACTACTGGCATAGCGTTGAGGAGTACTTCAACACATACGTCGGGGTCGATTTCTCCCACGGCATCTGCCAGAGCTGCCTCGATAAGCTCCACCCGGAAGTGCGCGGGGCCCTGAAGAAACAATAGGAAAGGGGATGGCTGAAGCAGGCAATGCTTCGCCATCCTTTCATGCCTTCCCTCCTTACGAAGTCCCTGATACTGCAGACTTTTCACCCGCCAGAGGTCTCCCCCCGTTGCAATCTCTCCCCCCCCCGCGATGGAGAATTCTGAATTTTCTGTGTTGGCACCGCGTTGCGGAATTATATGAACCGGACGCAATGTTAACTGCCTGATTTTGTGCCGATTGCAGTTTTCGCTGTTTCAACTTCCTCCACGAAAGATCCGATTCGAAAAAAATAGATAGCTAAATAATAGTTCGCATGCTATCTATTTTCTATGACTCTCCTCACAAAAAAAATCGACAAGCAAAGCCTCCTCTACCGCATGGGGTTCCTGACGAGGCGTTGGCGGCAGATGCTGGACTCGGCCTTCCAGTCCCTGGGGCTAACCGACGCGGCATGGCGCCCATTGCTGCACCTGCACCATCTGGGTGACGGCATCAAGCAGAAGGACCTTGCGGCCTCCCTCGGCATTGAAGGCCCCTCTCTCACACGCATACTGGACCAGTTGATCGCGAAAGGTTTTATCGAGCGCGTCGAAGACGCGAGCGACCGCCGGGCGAAACTGCTCACGCTCTCACCGCAAGGGCGGGCGATGGTCACCGAGATCACCGGCAAGGTGTCGGCCCTCGAGCATGACCTCCTCAGTGCGTTCGATGACACGGAGATCGAGCAGATGAGCTACTTCGTGGAGCGACTGGAGAAGAGGCTGCAGGAAACCCGCTCGAGACTTAAAGGATGAACTCGCACCACCGCTTGAAACTCATCGTCGCCCTGCGCGGAACGTTATCCGCGCTTACGGCACTTGGCGTCGCCCAGTTCCTGGGGATCGAGAATCCCTACTGGGCCGCTATGACAGCACTGATCGTCATCCAGCCGACCCGAGGCCTTCTTTTCGAGAAGAGCTTCTACCGCCTGGTCGGCACCGTCTTCGGCTCGCTGGCCGCTCTATTTCTCCTCCGGCACACCGTATCCCCGTCCATGCTCACCTTAGCCCTCGTCTTCTGGCTCGCAGGTTGCGTCGGCATCGGGAATCTCTTACACGGTCTGCGCTCCTACGCCTTTCTCATGGCGGCCTGCACCTGCGCCGTCATCGTGATGAGCGGCTTCATGAACCCTTCACGGATGAATGAGATCGCCTTCGGCCGGATCGCCTGCATCGTCGTAGGCATCATCGTCTCCACGGCGGTAACCGCCTTCTTCACGCCGCCTTCGCAGCGAGAGGAGTTAGAGCGGCGCCTCCGGGAGGCGGTCTCGGACGCCATGTCCTGGCTGGCCTCGCTCATCCGTCACGGACGCACGGAGGAGGTTGCGAGACTTGAGCATGCGTTGCTCCTCGAGTTGGCCGACCTGGAGGTGCTTTTGGATGCGGCGGGGGCGGCAGCTCCCGGCTTCAGAAGAAGGAAGCGGCAGGTAAAGAGCCTGATCGCCGCGCTTTTATCCCTGCTCTCGGTCGGGCGCCTTTCCGCGGAACACCTTGAGCGTCACAAAGACGAGGACGGCAGGCACGCGCAGTGGCGTGAGCTCCTGGCGCGGCGTTTGAACGAAGCTGCGGCGACGTTCGAATCTTCCGAAGGAGCGGCTTTTTCCACCGAACTAGCCGCTCTCTCCTCCGAAGCGCGCTCCCACCTGCCGCTTCTGGGAGAGACGCTGCACGGACTGGTGGCTGCACTGGAAGACGTCCTTTCCGGAGTCGAGGCGGTTGCCTACGATCAGGAAAGCGAGCCGCAGCATCGGCTCATTCGGCACCGGGACTGGGTTGAAGCGGGTAGGGCGGCCTTCCGCTCGGGCCTCGTCATCGCGGCCGTCGGCTTTACCTGGAGCGCCACCGGCTGGAGCAAGGGACCGCTCATGCTGATGGCCCTTTCCATCATGACCACCGTATTCTCGAACAAGGACCATCCCGCCCACTTCGTCGGCAACATCTTCGTCGGTGCGGCGATCGGCTCCGCGGCCGCGGTTCTCTGCAGGATATTCCTGCTCCCGGGTGTGGTTGACCCGTACCTGACCATCGCCGTCGTCGCCCCGTTTGTGCTGCTCGGTTTCATCGCCATGCAGTACCGGAAAACGGTGCTGGCCGCGACCGACGCAACCCTCTTCTTCCTTTTCGTGGTTCAGCCGGGGGTAGCGGTTCACGTCGCCAATATCGACCTGGCCATCGGCGCCGTAGCCATGGTGGCGGGTGTGGGAACCGCATGGATCTCCTATACCTTGCTGGTTCCGATCAACCCTCGTCTGCGCATGCGGTCCATTCTCGCGGCCGTTTCCCGCGACCTCGTGCGCATGGCGCAGGACGGGTCGCCGCAGGTCATGGCCCGAACGCGCGAGAGGCTGCACCACAGGGTGATCCGTTTGGTGGACATGGCCGCGCGGCACGACCCGGAGCATTTAAGAACCGTCGAGGGCGGGGTGACCGCGCTCGGCATGGCCGCGTGCATCATCTCGCTGCGTGAAAAACTGGAGAGAGAGGATCTTGCCCCGACATCGGAACGGATCATAAGGGAGGCGCTGATGGCGATAGCCGTCCTGGCCCCTCAACCTGAAAATGCCGGGCAGCTGTTAAGCCGTGCGGCACGCGCCCTTTACGCTGTCTTGGAAGATGGGGCGGTGATGAAGGACGTAGCACACGCAGAGGTAGGATCAGCCGGTCATGCAGGGGACGTGCAAATGCATCCGCACCGGCTGCTGTGGGCAGAAAAACAGTAAGACTGAAGAGGAGAAGAAAATGGACTTGGCAGGCAAGGTAGTTTTGGTCACCGGCGCCAACGGCGGCATAGGGTGGGCACTGGTGCAGGAGTTATTGGAACGTGGAGCGGCCAAAGTATATGCGGCGGCCCGCAATATCCAGGCGGTAGCCGAAATGGCGAAATTCGACCCGGGGCGCGTGGTCGCGCTGAGGATCGACGTGACCCATGAGACGAGCGTGGCAACGGCGGCGGCGCAATGCCAGGATGTCGATCTCGTCATCAACAACGCCGGGGTCAACCATTGCAAGAGCCTGCTCGACCCGGACGGGCTCGATTGCGCCCGCCAGGAGATCAAGGTCAACTACCTCGGCACCCTTTCCATGTGCCGTGCCTTCGCGCCGGTACTGGCCGCACGCGGCGGGGCGATAGCGAACGTCTGCTCCATCCTCGGTCTCGTGAACCTCCCCGTGAACGGAACCTACTCAGCCTCCAAGGCGGCCGGTCACTCGCTGCTGCAGGGGGTGCGCGCCGAGTTGGCGCCGCGCGGCGTCAAGGTCTACGGGGTGTATCCCGGCCCGGTCGACACCAGGATGACCGCCGGGCAGGAGATGGAAAAAGCGACTCCGTCTCAGGTTGCCAAGATGATCCTGGACGGCATCGCGAAAGACGAAGAGTACATCTTCCCGGATGCGATGTCACTGGATGTGCGCAAAGGGTTGCTCCATGCCCCGAAAGAGGTCGAAAAGGAGTTCGGAGCGATGATTCCGTAAGGCAAACTCCGTATCAGGAGTGCATCGTTGAAAAACAAAAAGGCCCTGATCGCTCAGGGCCTTTTGTTCACAGGGATGTGTTTTTAAAAATGGTGGGCGAGACGGGATTCGAACCCGTGACCCCTGGCTTCGGAGGCCAGTACTCTATCCAGCTGAGCTACCCGCCCGGGAAAGATCTATTTACTACACTATTTCTGGGACCAACTCAAGGTGAAAGTTTAAAATCATTTGGTCATCGTTCCGTACACCGGGACGGTGATCTCTTTTTTCTGCGCGCTGCTGGTCACTATGTGCAGGTAGCCGCTCAGCACCTTCGCTTCCGGTTTCGCCTGTGCCGAAACTTCTATCGTCCCGGTCTCTCCGGGATTCAATTCTCCCTTCCTGATCACCGGCTTGATCTGCAGCGATGAGGACGTGACATTCACGGCGAGAAGCTTTACCTTACCTGTCCCGTTGTTGGTGACTTTCAGTACACCTTTGGTGGCGAAGCTGCTGCTCACCGGACCGAGGCTCAACTGGCGCGGGACCACCTGCAGTTCTTCGGTCACCGTCCCTTCCATGCTGAAGGTGTAGCTCGGACTCTTCCCGGCGTTGCTGGTGAGGGTAACCGTCTTGACCACTTTTCCGGAAAACGAGGTTGAATCGAAGGTTACTTCGATGGTGGCACTCTTGCCGGGGGGGACGACGGTGGTGGACGGCTTCACGGCGGTGCAGCCGCAGGACGCCTCCAGCTTCTTTATCTGCAACGGCGCATCGCCGCCGTTTCTGACTTTAAAGGTATGCTGTACCTTTCTTCCCTGGGCAACGCTGCCGAAATTGAAGCTGCCTTGGTCGACGATCACTTCCGGTGCAGCCCAGGCCATCGTGACGGTGAGGAGATTAATAAGAAGGGCGTAAAGGATGCGGCGCAATTTCATGTGGTACCTCTTCATCATTTGAGGGATTTAGCACATCGGAGATATATACCACAAAGGTGCTGGAGCGACCAGAATGATTGACACTATAATTTGCTTCTGTTATAGGAAACCGTTGGAAAAATTAATGTGACGCTGTGCCACCAAGTTCGGAGGGTCGATGATACTCCAATGCGACCAATGCAATACAAAGTTCAGGCTGGACGACTCTAAGCTTAAGCCGGGGGGCGTGAAGGTACGTTGTTCCAAGTGCCGACACGTCTTCGTTGCCGGAGCGGAACAAAAGCCGGAAGAATCGGACTTCGATGCCTTGCTCTCGGGGTTGGGCGCTCCGGCGCCGGGCCAAGGCGAGGCTGAGGCTGAAGCCTCCGCTGCCGCGCCGCAGACCGAGTCCGAAGTCGAAACCGAGGCTCCCAAAGCCGCCGAAGAGGAAGGTGGCCTCGATTTTGGCTCCATAAACATCGAGACCGGGGTTCCTGCCGGCAAGGAAGAGCCTGCAGCCGGCGCTGCCGAGCCATCTTTTGACGAGTTCGAGTTCAGCGCGGAACCGGTGGCTGCTGCCCCGAAGGCTCCTGCTGCAGCGGATCTGGATTTCGGGGAGTTATCCTTCGACGAAACGCCCGCCGCACCGAAGACGGAGCCGGCTCCCGCCGCTGCAACCGGCGGGCTCGACTTCGGTGAACTCTCTTTCGACGAGACGCCTGCGGCGGTGAAAGAGCACCCTGCTCCTGAGGCGGCATCGACGTCGGTTGATTTCGGTGAGTTTTCCTTCGAGGAGAACCCCGCAGCGGTGAAAGAGGAGGCAGTTCCCGCGGAAACGTCCGCTTCGGTCGACTTCGGCGAATTCTCCTTTGACGAGACCCCTGCGGCACCTGCGGAAAAGGCCCCGGAGGCTGCGGGCGAAGCGATCGATTTCGGCGAACTCTCCTTTGATGAGGCGCCCGCTGCGGCGAAGGAAGAGCCCGCTCCCGCCCCCGCTACCGCGACCGATGATTTTGATTTCGGCGAGTTCTCTTTCGACGAGACGCCTGCCGCTGCCAAGGAGGAGACTCCTCCGGTCGGCGCTGCGCCGGATCTCGGTGAGTTTTCCTTTGATGAACCGGCGGCTCCCGCCGTGAAGGAAGCCCCGGCCGGGGAATCGTTCGACTTTGGCGATTTCTCCTTCGAAGAGCAGGCAGCAGCCGAGGCGCAAGAGCCCGCCGGACCTTCGTCCGCAGGCTTTGAGTCCTTCGCGGCTGAAGAAGAGGTGCCCGCGCCGCAGCAGCCCGCGGTCGCCGAGCCGGCACCTCCTACTGCCGCAGCCGGTGAGTTTTCCTTGGGCGGGTTCTCTTTCGGAGCGAAATCCGAGGAGGCTTCTGCCGGGGAGGGGACACCTGCTGAACCCGTGGCGCCGGCAGGTGCCGCGGCGACCGAAGACGAGGCCGCCAAAACGGCCGCCAAGTCCTCGTCCCTTGATTTCAGCTTCGGGGATAAATCGTTTGCCGCTTCGGTTCCCGATGAGGCTTTTGACGACGAGCTTCCGCCTCTCTCCATATCCTCGAGGCGCAAGGGGCGCTCGGTGCTCACCATCGCCGTCGTGACCATCTGCATGATAGTGGTGCTCGCCCTCACCGGCGCCGGGCTTTACGTGCTGCAAAGCGGGCCGGATGCGCTTAAAAAGCTCGACAAGCTCGGCATAGGCTTCGTCGCCAAGTGGTTCGGCATGGAGGTCCCGGAAGAGGGGCGCATCACCATCAAGAACCCTCTCGCCTCCTTCCACCAGAACAAGGAGGCCGGTGAACTCTTCGTAGTAACCGGCGAGGCGGTGAACTCCTTCCGCAAGGCGCGCGCCTCGATCCAGGTGAAGGTGAGCATCTTCGACAAGGCGGGCAGGGTGCTGCTGCAAAAGACAGCCTACTGCGGGAACCGGCTCTCCGACGAACAGCTGAGTACGCTTCCCGTAGTGAAGCTCGAATCGATCATGAACAACCAGTTCGGCGACTCCCTCTCGAACCTGGGGGTGAAACCGGACCAGTCCATCGGCTTCGTCGTCGCCCTCGCCAACGTCCCCAAAGAGGCGGCGGACTTCGGCGTCGAGGTGGTCGGCTCCACGGTGGCTGCCGGACAGTAAAACTGGTAGGGGATGAAAAATGGAAAAGGCCGGCTTAAAAGCCGGCCTTTTTGCGTTTGGAGTGTGTCTTCTTCTCTCAGGCGGGTGCCTTGTTCAGTGCGGTGATGTACCCCTTGATACCGGCAAGGATGCCGTCGGCGGTCACATCCTGGTAGTGCGGGTCCTTGAGCTTCTGTTCGTCCCGCTCGTTGCTCAAAAACGCGGTCTCTACAAGGATGCTCGGCATGGTAGCACCCACGAGTACGTAGAAGGGGCCCTGCTTCACCCCGAGGTTCTTCACCGTCGGGTACGCCGAGAGCGCCTTTTTGTGCAGGGCCTTCTGTACCTCCTCCGCGAGATGCGCGGAGTCGTTCAGCTTGTAGTTCGCCATCAGGTCGAAAAGGACTGCCTGCAGCGTGCTCACTTTCTCAAGGCTCGTGCCGTTCTCCTTCGCGGCCAACTGCGCCACCTTCTCAGTCTTGGCGAGGTTCAGATAGTAGGTCTCGATGCCGTTGGCGCCGTGGTTCAGCGAGGCGTTCGCGTGGATGGAGACGAAAAGATCGGCTCCCACCTTGTTGGCGATCGCGGTTCTCTCCTGCAGCTCGATGAAGACGTCGGTGGAGCGGGTCATCACGACATCGATGCCGAGCTCCTCGCGGATCTTACGGGCCAGGTCCAGGCCGATCTGCAGCACGATGTCCTTCTCCCTCGTGCCCGAAGGGCTGACCGCGCCGGGGTCGTGCCCGCCGTGCCCCGGGTCGACCACGATCCTCCTGATCCTACCCGGCTTGAACCTTTTGGGCTCCTTTGCCTTTTGCGGCTTCTCGGGCTGGGCGAGCTTGTCGGCCTGTTTCGGTTCGGCCGGGGCGTTCTCGATCACCTCCCGCGACGCCGAGATCTCCTGCCTGCGGTCTCCCTTGATGTCGATGATGATGCGGTAGGGATCCGAGAAGGTGAAGACCTTGTATTCCTTGATGCTGTCCAGATCGAGGACGACCCTGACCGTGGAGGGGGCGAACTGGGCGATGCGGACGCTTTTTAAAAGGCCGTCACCTACGGAGAGATCTTTCACCCCGGTGTTTAGGTGAGTGCCCGGCAGGTCCAGGTAGAGCCGGCCGGGAAGCTTGTGATGCTCGAAGGCCACCTCCCTGTCGGCGGCTATGGAGACGCGGGTGTAGTCCGGGGTGGACCAGTGCCTGAGTTCTGTCACCGGCACGAGGCCGGCGAGCGGCGTCGTGCCGGCCGCCTCTGCAAGCCAGGGCGTGAGGAGCATCCCCCCCTGGGCGGCGAGGGCACGGCAGGCGAGCCAGCGATAGTAGGGGGGGACCAGCCCGAGGTATTTAACGAACTCCCTGCGTTTCATTTCACATCATCCTTTTCAGCTCATCCACGAGGTTGAGCGCCTCGAGCGGTGTTAAGAGCGCCACTTCCACCTCTTTCAGCCTCTCCCTGATGAGATCCTCGCCGGCATCGAAAAGCGAGAGTTGCGGGGACGGGGTGGGGGCCTTCTTGCCGCGCGCCAGGCGCGGAACTCCCCCCTCGCCGTACTCCCCCTTTTCCAGGTTGAGAAGGATCTCCTTGGCCCGGTCGATCACCGCCTGCGGCAGCCCGGCCAGGCGAGCGACCTGGATGCCGTAGGAGTGCGAGGCGCCGCCCGGAACGATCTTTCTCAAGAAGATGATGCGTTCGTTCCACTCGCGGACCGCGATGTTGAAGTTCTTTATGCCGGAGCGCGTGACGGCGAGTTCGGTCAACTCATGGTAGTGGGTGGCAAAGAGCGTCTTCGCCGCGTGCGCCTTGTTGTCGTGCAGGAATTCGGCGACGGCCCACGCGATGGAGACGCCGTCGAAGGTGGAGGTGCCCCGGCCGATCTCGTCCAGGATCACGAGGCTCTTCGCCGTGGCTCCCCGCAAGATGGCGGCGCTCTCCATCATCTCCACCATGAAGGTCGAGTGCCCGCGGGCCAGGTTGTCCGAGGCGCCGACGCGGGTGAAGATCCTGTCCACGAGCGGGATGCGCGCCCGCTCGGCGGGAACGAAGCTCCCCATCTGCGCCATCAGGGTGATGAGGGCCACCTGGCGCATGAAGGTCGATTTACCCGCCATGTTCGGGCCGGTGATGATGATCAGCTGGTTCTCGCCGTTGTCGAGGAGCGTGTCGTTCGGAACGAAGCGCTCGGCGGCGTAGAGGTCCTCGATGACGGGGTGCCTCCCCTCGGTGATGGAGAGCTCGGTCCCCTCGTGCACCTCCGGACGGCAGTACCCCTTGTCGTGGGCGAGCTCGGCGATCGAGGCGAGGACGTCCAGGCAGGCGAGGCGGTCCGCGCTCCTGGCGATCCGCTCACCCTGGGCCGCAGCGGCCTCGCGCACTTCCTGGAACAGGGTGAACTCGAGGTCCTTGATCCGGTCCTCGGCGCCCAACACCTTCTCCTCGTACTCCTTTAGCTCCGGGGTGATGTAGCGCTCGGCGTTGGCGAGGGTCTGTCTCCTGATGTAGTCCTCGGGGATGGACGAGACGTTCGCCTTCGTTACCTCTATGTAGTAGCCGAACACCTTGTTGTAGCGGATCTTCAGCGAGGTGATCCCGGTGCGCGCCTTCTCCTGGGCCTCGAGGCGGGCGATGAACCCTTTCCCCTCGCGGCTTATGGCGCGCAGCTCGTCGAGCTCGCCGTTGTAGCCGTCTGCGATGATGCCCCCATCGCGCAGCACGAAAGGAGGATCCTCGACGATGGCGCGGGTGATCAGGTCGCAGATCTCGGTGAGTGGGTCGATGCCTGCGTCAAGCTCTTTTAGATACGGCGCGGCGCATTCGGCGAGTTTCTCCTTGATGGCGGGAAGCCTCGAGAGCGATGAATTGAGGGCAGCGATATCCTTGGCCGAGGCGGAGGCGAGGCTTATGCGCCCGTTCAGCCGCTCGAGGTCGTAGACCCCGGAGAGGAGGTTTTTCAGCTCTGCACGCACCCCGGGGGCCTCGATCAGTTCCTGCACCGCGTCCTGACGCAGGCGGATCTTCGCGAGGTCCATCAGGGGGTAGTTGATCCACTGCTTGAGTTTTCTCCCCCCCATCGCGGTCACGGTCCGGTCCATGAGCCCCAGCAGGGACCCCTTGCGTTTCCCCTCGGAGATGGTGGCGGTCAACTCAAGGTTGCGCCTCGTGGACTCGTCCAGGAGGAGGTGCTGGCTCTCGCTATACGGGGTTATCCCGGTCACGTGCGGCGCGTTCCCCTTCTGGGTGTCGACCAGGTAGTGCAGGATCGCTCCGGCGGCGAGGAGGGCAGTGGGGAGCCCCTCGCACCCGAGCGTCTCGGCGGTGGCGCCCTTGAACTGGTTGCCGATCAGGCGCTTGCAGTAATCGGCGTCGTAGACCCATTCCTCGAAGTAGGTGAGGCTGCGGTCGTTTTTCAGATGCGCCACATCCTTCGCCTTCGGCTCTTCGCGGAAGGTGGCGGGGAGGATGATCTCGCGCGGCGCGATGCACGCCACCTCGGCGAGTGCTGCCTGCAGCCCGGCGAGTTCGGTGACCCGGAATTCACCGGTGGAGAGGTCCAGGTAGGAAAGGCCGTAGCACTCGCCGTCGCAGCAAAGGGCCAAGAGGTAGTTGTTTTCCTTCGGGGAGAGCGAGGCGTCCTCGACGACGAGGCCGGGGGTGACTACCCGCACCACCTCGCGCTTGACGATCCCCTTGGCGAGTTTCGGGTCTTCGGCCTGCTCGCAGATGGCCACCTTTTCGCCCGCCTCGACCAACTTCGCGATGTACGGGGCGCAGGAGTGATAGGGGACGCCGCAAAGCGGGACTTCGGATCCGTCAGCGTTTTTGCCGCGCGAGGTGAGGGTGATACCGAGTATGCGGGAGGCTTTCACCGCGTCATCGAGGAACATCTCGTAGAAGTCGCCGCATCTGAAAAAGAGAATCGCGTCGGGATGTTCAGCCTTGATCTCGAGGAACTGCCGCATCATGGGTGTTATTTCAGACATTTGGGAACCTTTTGGGGGAAGAGAAACGCGGGGCATCTTAGCAAAATCGCGGCACCATGTAAAGCTTCGCAGGCTCGCCTCCGAAGTCAGTGTCGTTGCGATCCGTTTCGGGGTGGCTGAGCTCAGTCTCGTGCCCGGGATGTCCGACTTCATGGCGGGATAAATGGTTTAATGCCAATTTTTTGCCTTCTATCTCTGGAGTTTTGGCCTATATGACTTAGAATCGCCTAAAGTTTTGCGGCCGACCCGCTCGGGGCGGTACGCACGGCGGGATGAATTCTGCAGGAGCAGCAGTCGCGAAAGCCGGCAAACCGGTTGCCGGCAAGGGAGGTGCTGTATGGGACATGGACGCAAGGTTTCGGTGGTGGGGCTGGGCTATGTCGGGCTGCCGGTTGCGGTGGCCTTCGGAAAAGTGCAGCGTACCATCGGGTTTGACATCGACGCGAAAAGGATCGAGGAACTGAGCTCCGGAAAGGATCGCACAGGTGAGGTGGAGGGGGCGGATCTCACCGAAACCGACATCGTCTTCACCGACCGGATCGATGATCTCAAGCAGGCGGATTTCCACGTCGTCGCGGTCCCGACCCCGGTCGATCCGGCGAAACAGCCGGATCTCTCGCTTTTGTGCAGCGCCTCGGAGACGGTGGGGCGCGCGCTTAAGAAGGGGGACGTGGTAGTCTACGAGTCGACGGTATATCCGGGGGTGACCGAGGAAGTCTGCCTTCCGATCCTTGAGCGGGTATCGGGGCTCAAGAGCCCTGAGGACTTTACCGTGGGGTACAGCCCGGAACGGATCAATCCGGGGGACCGCGAGCACACCTTCACCAACATACTGAAAGTCGTCTCCGGGCAGGACGCCGCCACCCTCGAGATCGTGGCGCAGGTCTACTCGGAGGTGGTAACGCCAGGCGTGCACCGGGCACCTTCCATCAAGGTGGCCGAGGCGGCGAAGGTGATCGAGAACACGCAGCGCGACCTGAACATCGCCCTCATGAACGAACTCGCCCTCATCTTCGATCGGATGGGGATCGACACCGGTGAGGTGCTTGCCGCGGCAGGGAGCAAGTGGAACTTCCTGAACTTCCGTCCCGGGCTCGTCGGTGGGCACTGCATCGGGGTCGACCCCTACTACCTGACCCACAAGGCGGAGAAGATCGGCTACATCCCGCAGGTGATCTTAGCCGGACGGCGCATCAACGACGGCATGGGAAAGTTCGTGGCGCAGCGCGCGGTGAAGGAGATCATCCGGGCGGGGCACCACGTGCTCGGCTCCTACGTCACCGTGCTCGGACTCACCTTCAAGGAGAACTGCCCGGACCTCAGGAACTCGAAAGTGGTCGATATCCTGGGCGAGCTCTGGGACTACGGCCTGAACGTGCAGGTCTGCGACCCGATGGCGGACCCGCAGGAGGCGAAGAGCGCCTACGGCGTCAGCTTGAAAGAGCCGGAGCGGCTGCAGCCGGCGGTCGCGGTCATCGTGGCGGTGGCGCACGACGTCTACCGCAACTGGACGCCGGCCAAGTTCGCGAGCCTCATGGTGGAAAACCCGGTGTTGATCGACGTGAAAGGGATCTACGACGGCCGGCAGATGGCATCGGCCGGCATCCGGATCTGGTGCCTGTAGCCGAGGTGGTGATATGAAACGGAGCCAAGTCCACAGCCCGGCCGCCGGGCACTGCTATCCCAAGGACCTCGTCGCCTTCGTCTTTGAGAGGTGGCAGGACCGCGCCTTCGTGGCGCGGGTCTGCCACGAGGCCGAGCCGGGAGGCTTCCGGCTTCCCGAGCGCGACGTTCTCGAGCAGGTGATCTCGACCTGCTACCAGGCGAGCCTTCTGCGCGAGGAGGAGCGCCCGGTGATGTTCCGCCTGATCATCCGGGACTCCTACCTCTTCGCCGCCCACGAGGGTCCCCCCACGGGGATGCACCGGCTCATCTTCTCGAGAACCCGTCCCTTCAACGAATACGAGCTGCATCGCTTGGCCCCGGCCGCAGACTTCTACCGGACCCTCATCGGCATCTGTATCGACCCGGCGCACGGTGCCCAGATCTGGGGGCTGCTCCACTCGGGAACCCGCTGGATGCACGCCGTGTACGGCGGCCGGAAGACCTCTCCCCCCTTGCCGCAGAGCCTCGTGGTCTACGTCACCGGCCCGGGGCAGATCTCGGTGTGCGCCGGTGACGAAATCATCGCGTCCTTAAACGGCGGGCAGATCAACTGTCCGTCCATCGACGTCTTCAACTCCCGCTGGTTCGGAAAGAGCCTCGCCGCCCTGAACGAGGAGACCTTCGCGCTGCACCGCTGCGCGCGCAGGCGCGCCGAGCGACCCTGGGCCGAGCTCGACCCTGACTTCGGCAGCAACATAGGGCAGCAGGCACTCAGGCGCATCATCAGCGTGATCAGGAACTCGAACCACGGGGGGCTGCTCGTTTACCTCCCCCCCGAACTGGCCGATGAGATCATGCAGGAGAACCAGTATCTCACGGTTAAGTACCAGTTCCTGGAGCTCGATTCCAGACAGCGCTTCCTCTCCCTCACCCTGCGCATCATGAACACCCTGGCCGAGAGCTACGGCGACCCGGAACATCCCGAACGGAAAGTGGGGTGGCAGGAGTACGTGACGAGCAAGAACGAATCGATCGCGCTTCTGGACGAGGCGATCTTCGACGTGGCGCACTTCATCGCGGCACTCTCGGCGGTGGACGGGGCGGTCGTCATCACCAAGCGTCAGGAGTTGCTTGGTTTCGGCGGGGTTATCTCGGGGGATCTGGACAGCGTCGGCATGGTGTCGCATGCCCTCGACACCGAGGGGGAACAGTGCGAGCCGGTTTTGAGCGAGGGGGTAGGGACGAGGCACCGGGCCGCCTACCGGATCTGCCAGAAGCTGCACCAGGCGATCGCCGTCGTGATCTCTCAGGACGAGACGGTGCAGATCGTGCGGTGGCACAATGGTTCGGTGACCTACTGGGACCAGATCCCCACAGGCGTACCAGGGTTCTAGGGGGGTAAGTAGCTAAGGTTGTCGGAGCTTATGGGCACATTCTTCTCAATCCGCATCCACGTTACGCACCCCTTCCGGCTTCCACGCGGGGGAGATCACCTTCGCTCCGCACTCCTTGCCTAAAAGGGTCCCGAAGGTGACCGAAAAATCCCCGTACCGGTTGTTGACGCGGTCCATGGCGCTCGCTACGAGCGCCTTTTTGCGCTCGGTATCGAAAAGCGGCAGCTGTTCGGTGTGGTAGGTGAGGTTCGTGATTCTGACGCCTAAAAGCCGCACAGGCTGGGTCAGGTCGAGCTGGTCGAGGATCTGCACCGCGTCGCGGTAGATCTCGTCGCTGTTGCTGGTAGGCTCGGCACGGCTTGCCTGCCTGGAAAAGGTGGTGAAGTCCGCGTAGCGCACCGTGAGGGTCACCGTCTTCCCCGCAACCCCGTGCTTTCTCGCCCTTCTCCCAACCATCTCGGAGAGCTGCAAAAGGTACAGAAGGATCTCGGCGCGCTCGGTGATGTCGGTGTCGAGGGTCGTGCTGTGCCCGACGCTTTTCACCTCCTCGGCATCCTCTTCGGCGACGACCGGAGCATCGTCGACGCCGAGCCCCATGTAGTGCAGCTTCTCCCCGGTCACCCCGAAAGCCTTCCTGAGCACCTCCATCGGAAAGCGCCCGAGCTCGCCGCAGGTCTTGATGCCGAACTTGGTCAGTTGCTGGTGCGTCTTCGCCCCAATGCCGCAGAGATCCTTGATCGGGACCCGCTCCATGACACGCGCCACCTCTTCCGGTGCGATGACGGTGAGGCCGTCCGGCTTCTGCATGTCGGAGGCGAGCTTTGCGAGGAGCTTGTTGGGGGCGATGCCGACGGAGCAGGTAAGGCCGAAACGCTCCCGGATGCGCTCCTTGATGAGGCACGCGATGTTTTCCGGCGAACCGAAGAGGCTGAGGCACCCCGTCACGTCAAGAAACGCCTCGTCGATGGAGAACACCTCGACGAGCGGGGTGTACTCCCGCATGATGCCGATGATCTGCTTTGAGGTGTAGGAGTACTTCCGGTTGTTGCCGACCACGAAGATCAGCTCCCGGCACTTTTGCCGAGCCTCCCAGGTGTTCATCCCGGTCTTCACCCCATAGGCGCGCGCCTCGTAGGAACAGGTGGTGATGATGGTGCGCTTGGCCGCGCCGATCACCGCCACCGGCTTGCCGCGCAGGGCTGGGTTTGACTGCTGCTCCACCGAGGCGAAGAACGCGTTCATGTCGATGTGCAGGATGATCCGGTGCTCTGCCACGTCTTACTGCTCCTCGACCCCCACGAGGGTCCAGTTCTGGTCCGAGGTGTCGTACACGATTTCGTAGAGGTTGCTGTCGTCGCAGACTGCGAAGTGCAGCCTCGTCGCGCCTCCGAGGTTGTCCTTCCAGAAATAGGGCCAGCGCGTCACCGCGTGCCGCTGCCGCCGCCACTCGAACCAGACCGGCTTTACCCGCGTCCCCGGGGAGAAAACCGCGGCCACCCTGATGCTCTCACAAAAGCGCTGCATGAAATTACTCCATCTGCCGGTAGATGCCAACCACTTTCCCTACGATGGAGACTTCGCCATCCCCCTCGTGCACGATGATCGGGTCGTAGTTCGGGTTTTCCGGCTGGAGCCTGATCCGGTCCGCCTCCCGGTAAAAGCGCTTCAGCGTCGCCTCCCCACCCACCATGGCGACCACGATGTCTTTGTTGTGGGCGTCGGGCTGCGGGCGCACCAGCGCGAGGTCCCCCTCCACGATGTGGGCGTGGATCATGGAATCCCCCTTCACGCGCAGGAAGAAGGTCCCCCCCTTGTCCATCTGCGAGCGGTCGATGGTGAAGTGCCCCTCGATGTCCTCTATCGCGGGGTGCAGGGTGCCCGCCCGTACCTGGCCAACGATGGGGAGGGGGACCCCCTGTCCCTGCTGGCTCAAGGTGATGCCGCGCGTGCTTCCCTCCTGCCGGCGCAGGTATCCCTTGCGCTCCAGGGCGTCCAGGTGCTTCAGAACCCCCAGCGTGCCGCTCACCCCGAGCTTCGCACCGATCTCACGCAAGGTGGGGGGGTAGCCGTACTCCTCTATGTGCCGGGACACGATCTCCAGCACTTCCTTTTGCCGTGCGGTCAATTCTTCCATTTAGCCCACCTCCTACTCTTGGTTATCTGATGAGAACTTTACCGTATGGTAACCATGCCCTGTCAAGCCGGAAAAAAGCTCTTCGGTTGATGGTTAGGGAAATCCAACTATAGTGTAGCGGGTGTTCGTGCGGGGGATGTCAACCACCAGGATTAGGAGGCGGCCATGACAAGCGTGGACGGAAGGACTACAGGGACATGGAGACGGGTCGTAAGACGTAGTAGTGGGGGAAACGGGGGCGAGGAAAGAGTGGCGCGCGGCACGGCGCGCTCGTTACGGTCGGGAAGCCTTATAGGGGCTATATTGCGCGGCGTGCTCCCTTTTTGCATCCTCTGCGTGCTCGCCTCACCGTGCAGCGCCGATGGGGACGGTGAGTACCACACCCCTCTGGCGGGTGAGCCGGGACGGGTCACCTTCATGGGGCGCGAGGTCGAGATCCCGGCGGTCGATCGCGCCCGGATGAACTCCATCACCCTCGGCGCATCCCTTCTTGAGCCCCCCCAGGGACAGACATCTGCGCTGCCGGTCGCCGCCTTCTTTCACCGGCGCGTCACCGAGCGCTCGCACGCCCGCGCCATGATCGCGCTCTTTGTGAACGAAATTGAGTATGACCGCGACGCAGGCGGCCTGGACCTGGTGGCGCAGTTCGAGAACGAGACCCTCCCGGTGGCGGAGCGTGAGATCAACCACGGTGAAGATGTGCGGGGGACCTCGCTCTACTTCGGCACCCTCGTCGGTGCGGCGGGGATTGGCTACCGGACCCCCGTGTCGCCCTTTCAGGTGGACAACGATTTCAGGGTGCAGCTTTTAGCCCGCGCCGGATACTTTTACGCCCACCGAGAAGGGGATACCTCCCCCGGGCTCTGGGTCCCACCGGACACGGCGCTTCTCGGCGCCAGGCTGCGCTGTCGCTTCGATGGCCTGCGCAGAAACCTCCTGGAGCTCCCCCACAAGGGGGTTGCGGCCGGGTTCGATGCGGACTTCACGCACCGGGACCGGTGGCGCGGCGAGGAGGGAGGAAGCGGTAACCGCAATTACGCGCAGTTTCGCGGGCACCTGGTCGGTGCCTACGGCGTGCCGGGGATCTCTTCAGATAGGGACCGGCTCCTTTTCGCCCTGTACGGCGGGATCACCGGTGCGGGGAAGGGAGACCGCTTCAACGCCTTCCGCATCAACGGCACGCCCTTTCCCAGCGAGCAGTACGACCTTGCCTGGCCGCACTACAGCGGTGTCGTCTTCGACGAGGTGCTGGCCCGGGGGTACGCGACCGCCACTGCCGGCTACCGCCGGGAGCTCACCTTTTTCCTCTACCTGAGCGCCCTGGGGTCGTACATCTGGGCGGACCGCTCTCGTGCCGAGGCGGTGGACCGGGTGGCCTTCAGGGACCGCCAGGGTGGCGCTGCAACGGTCGCACTGGACAGCGCGTTTTTGTGGAACTCCTCGCTCTACCTCGCGTGGAGTTACGAATCCGGGGTGATGCGCGAGGGACGCTCCGGCAGCGGCTTCACGCTCATGTGGAACAAGCTTCTGTGATGTGCGCTTGCAATCGGCGGGAAATGGACTTAATGTGGCACGCGTTACGGAGAGGTGAAGCTCACCAGGTAGTCGATCACCTCGGGGGAGGCCTCGCCTCCCTTGAATTCGTTGATCTCCGGCATGATGACGAGGCTCGCAAGGGGTGAGCCGTTGCGGGAAAGCTGTTCCGGGATGGCATTTTTTACGGCGTGCCAGATCCCGGTGAACGCCACCACCTTCGTCTTGGGCGCCTTTTTCAGGTAAGCGCGGATGTTGGTCGCCATGCCGCTGTTGCGCAGGGTCTGCGCCTCGCAGAAGTACTCGAAGACGCGCCCGTTGGTGACGTGTTTGAACACCTCGCCGAAAGATTTCTTGAGAAACTCGGTGTGCGGGTTGTTCAGGTCGCACATCGTCCCCTGCGGGAGGCTCTTTTTCTCCTCATCGGTGAGCGCCGCATAGCCGCGGCGCGAAACCTTGACCACCAGCTCCTTCGGGAGGTTGAGCGCGATCATGGGGATCCCGTTTTCCTTCGCGAAGACGAATATGTCCCGATAAAGCCCCCAGTCGTAAGACCAATTTTGGGCGAAGACCTGTTTGAACCGCTCTTCGCTCATCTTCCCGGCGATGAAGGCGTCCAAATTCCCCTGGCTGTCCGACTGCATAGCCTCGATGCCGATAGCGATGGGGATACCCTCTTTCTTCATTGCGCGGAGCACCTCGAGCTGCAGGGCGTGATGCGCCTTGTTGTCGTGGACTTCGCCGACGAGGACCAGGTCCGCCTTTTCAGCTTGGGCGACGACCTGTCGCATGGCGACCTGCTTTCCGTCGCTTAGGCGCGTGATGTTCTCTCCGGCCGGTGCGGCAGCCGGAAGCACCAGGGAAACGATGATGAAGAGCAGGCAAGCGGCTAACTTGGACATGATGCGGCTCCCGTGGGGGTGTTGCCCCGTGAAATGGCACGCTGCAGGTTACACCAATGCATGCGAGATCACAAACATAATTGCTCCTCCCGCATCGGAGGAGCCGGCGCCTGGCGCCCGGAGGTGAGCGTGAGGGGAATCGGGTTCCTTTGCTTTCTTTTGGTCATGCTGTTTCAGCTGCTGTTCGCCCTTGGTGCACAAGGCGCGGCACCCCAGGTCGCGAGCCAGGAGATAAGGGTCGCCCTCGACCCGGCAAGGCACGAGCTGCGTGGTGCGACCACGGTCATCTTTGCCGGAGTGGCGAAGCAGGCCAGGCTCGGCCTCGCCCCGGCGGCGCGCGTCGAGTCCGTCCAAGACGCCGGGGGGGAGAAGGTCCCCTGGCGCTTCGACTCGGGCTCTCTTACCCTCGATCTTGCCGGCCGGGCGGCCACGGTGACCGTTTCATGGCGGGCGAGCTTCCATGACGAAGTCTCACGCAACCAGACGGCCGAGGACCCGAGCTACGGGGTGAACGCGTCCATAGGCGAAGAGGGTACCTTCCTCGGGGGGGGCGCACTTTGGTACCCGGTGCCGGAGCAGGTGCCGCAAAGCCGGACGGTCAAGGTCGAGGCCCCCGCCGGGATCGAGGCGGTCACCTTCGGAGCACGCCTCTCCCGGGAGACTTCAGGCGGGGTGACCCGCTCCGTCTGGCGCGAGGCGCGGCCGGTCGGGATCCTCTCCCTCTGCGCGGGACCCTACCTCGTCGAGGAACGGGAGGTGGCAGGGATCAAGCTTTACAGCTATCTCTCGCGCGACAACGCCGCACTCGCCCCGCGCTACCTGGACGCCGTCGCCAGGTACCTCCCCATGTACCAGGAACTCTTTGGCCCATACCCCTTCGAGAAGTACGCCGTGGTGGAAAACTTCTTCCCGACGGGGTACGGCTTCCCCTCCTTCACGCTTCTGGGGGGCTCCGTGATCAGGCTCCCGTTCATCGCCGATACGAGCCTTCCCCACGAGATCGCGCACAGCTGGTGGGGCAACGGCGTCGACGTCGACGCGTCCGAGGGGAACTGGTGCGAGGGGTTGGTGACTTACCTGGCGGACTACCTGCTGAAGGAGCGCCGCTCGGAGGCGGAGGGGAGCGACTACCGCAGGCAGCTCCTCATCGACTACGCCTCACTGGTCACGCCGCAAAACGACTTCCCGCTCACCTCCTTTGCCAGCCGCAGCGATCCCGCCTCGCGCGCCATCGGTTACGGCAAGGGGGCCATGGTGTTCCACATGATCCGGCGCCATATCGGGGACGAAGCCTTCTTCGCGGGGCTTAGGCAGGTGGCCCGGGAGCGGATGTACCGGGACGCCTCATGGAGCGACCTCCTGCGTGCCTTCTCGGAGCGCTCCGGGGCCGACCTATCCGTTTTCAGGACCTGGCTCACCCGTCCCGGCGGCCCGCGTCTCGCGCTGGCGGATGTGACGCTGCGCCGCGACGGTAAGGGGTGGCGGGTGAACGGGGTGGTGCGGCAGTCCGCGCCGTTTTTCGCCGTGGATCTTCCGCTGCGCCTTGAGTCGGCGGGCGGGGCGACGACCGAGGTCGTTCGGGTCGCTGCGCGTGAAGAGACCCCGTTCACGCTTACTAGTACGACCGCTCCGGGGCGCCTGCTTCTCGATCCCGCCGCGGACCTGTTCCGGATCCTCGCCAAGGACGAGATCCCCGCCACGGTGAACAGCGTGAAGGGCTCCACGCGCCTTATGGGCGTGGTAGCGCGCGACTGCCGGGCGCGTCCGGAGACCTTCCGCGCCTTCTTGGCCTCCCTTTCCCAGGGGACGGCCCCCATCGTAGGCGAGGCCGCACTGACGCCGACGGAGGCGGCGCGCCACGACCTCGTCATCTGCGGCATGCCCGCGGACCGCTCCCTGATCCCGGCCGGCGCGGAACTACCTGGCACGGCAGGGGAGGGGGATGCAGACTCCCTGCTCTTCCAGGTGCTGATGCGCCACGTGCCGGAAACGGGGGCGGTCGCCCTGTTCCTCCCGGGATCGGAGCGCGCCGCGCTCCAGTACGCGCCGAAGGTAACCCACTACGGGAAGTACGGCTCCCTGTACTTCGCGGGGGGCGTCAACCGCCGCAAGGGGACCGCGGCTGCGGCGGGCGGGGGGGCGGTGGTGCGTTTTCAGGCCAAGTAAACAGTCCGTAGTTTCGAGTCCTTAGGGCGCCGTCACGTGCGTGCGGCGCCTCGTTTTCGTCCTCTTCTTCGCTGCCCCTCGCAAGCCGCCCCCTGCGCACCAGGGGTGCTCCTCGCCACTACCCCGCTTGTATTTTTATTTGCATTCACGAATTAAAAATATTTAAGTTATAATTCTCCGCGGTCGATAAGGAGAGATGTCGTGCACGGGAGGGGCACGGAACCGGCCACTCCGCGATACTTCCCGTTGCGACGACCATCGGTTGGAAAACCACCGGCAGAACGCCGGGTCGCCTAGAAAAGGAGCTACGCCATGACAGTGAGTGATATCTCTTTGACCGCCGGCATGAGGACCAACCTTTTGTACCTGCAGAACACGAGCCAGCTGCTGAACCGCACCCAGCAGAGACTCTCCTCGGGGAAAAGGGTGAACAGCGCGCTCGACAACCCGACCAACTACTTTGCAGCCCAGAACGCGAACCAGAGGGCGAGCGACCTCTCCGACCGCAAGGACGGGATGTCTGAAGCGGTGCAGACGGTGAGTGCGACCAACGCCGGCATCTCCGCCATCACCGGCCTCATCAACGCCGCCAAGGGTGTCGCCCAGTCCGCCCTCTCCACGAGCGACACGACGGTCCAGGCGAAGCTGGCCGACCAGTACAACACCATCCGCAGCCAGATCGACAACATCTCCTCCGACTCCGGGTACCGGGGCTTGAATCTCCTGAGTTCGATCAACACGCTCACGGTGAACTTCAATGAGGATGCCAGCTCGACCCTCGACGTCGTCGGCTTCCTGGCCAGCTCGGACGGCCTGAGCCTCACCACGGCCAGCGGCAACTGGCAGAGCGTTTCTGACATCACCACTGACACCGCGAAGATGGATACCGCCATTTCCACGCTGAGGGTGAACACCCAGGCCCTCGCCGCGAACCTGAACATCATCACCACCCGCCAGAGCTTCACCGACGAGATGATCAACACGCTGCAGACCGGGGCCGACAACCTCACCCTCGCCGACATGAACGAAGAAGGGGCGAACATGCTGATGCTGCAGACACGCCAGTCGCTCGGTACCACCTCGCTCAGCCTCTCCTCGCAGGCTGCGCAGTCCATCCTCAGGCTGTTCTAGTCATGAAGGCGGGGCGGCGCACGCCGTCCCGCCCATCCCACCCTTCAAGGAGGCGACATGAGAAATCCGGGCTGCAGACCACCCTGTCGGGAACAGCGCCGATCCAAGCCGTGCAGCGGGCCGGGCTTCTCCTCCGAAACCACGTCTTCCGCAGCATGGCATGAAGCCGGCCTCTCCGGGGAGCTCGGGGCGGTTTCCTGCGATTTGAGGCAGGAAGGTCTCAACATGCTGCGCCTTGCCGAAGCGCACCAACAGGCTCAGAACCCGCTCAGCGCCTCATCGAGACAGGCCCGCACCGTGCTGGGACAGTTCTAGCTGCGCTACCAGAAGTACCAGGCGCCGCTTTTAAGGACGTATATGGCGAGGGCAAGATTTGCGACGGCGTGGGAGAGGATGCAAAGGGCGAGGCTTCGGGTTCGGTAAAGGACGACGTTGAAGATGGCGCCTGCCAGCATACCGGCAAGGAGGAAGTGGTGTTCGAGTCCGAAGAGGACCGTGGTGATCAGGAAGGAACCCCAACTGAAGGTCCCGACCGGCACGGATCGGAAATCCGGACGGATCAGGTAGCGTATCAGAAAGGAGCGCCAGAAAAGCTCCTCCATCACTGGGACCACGAGCACGGCCCCCGCAACCCGCGTCGCGGTTAGAAGGAGCCGTACCGCCCCCTCTGGAAGAAGCATCGGGTTGAAGCCGGGCGAGGATCCCACCAGTGGCAGGGTCGTCTGAACGTTGATCCAGAGCAGGAAGGTGATTACCCCGGCACCTGCGGCCGCCAACGAAGCCGCGGGCTTCAGCAGCTCCCTCCATCGCAGTTCTTCCTTGAATTCAGAGCGCACAACGTAAAGCAGCAATGCCACGCTTATGGTCTTTAGCGGATACAACAGGTAGAAGGACTGGTCGGTCAGGGTGACCCACTGCCGCTGTGTGGCCTCGCGCAACCCTTCCTCGAGCGCTATGAAGGCCATAAAAAGGGCGAAGGGAAGTACGCGTGCGATGACAGCACGCTCCACACGCAAGAATTTGGCGACTAGATCAATCATATTGGCGGTATTTACCACAGCACCGGTGACCTGTCCATCCGGCTCCTTCAGTCTTAGCGGGGTCTGAATATTGCAAGGGCATTGACAGAAGTCCTGCATTTAACCTGTAGCTACAGAGAATGTGGCTCGAGGGGGGCGGTCATGCTGGTTCAGGTGCATTGGACAAACAAGAGATACGACTACGTGAAGGATTACATGCTCGACAGCCTGATAGAGGCCGGTGTCGTTGCCAGATTTCTCCGTTCTTCCGGCTGGGTGACCATCGGCATCGATCCGATTCGCAGGTCGAAGCATCAAAAGTCCTACGGCGGTCCGGAAAGAAGGCACATAGGAAGCGCTGCCGCATGAAACGCCGTCTATCAGGACGCTTCGACGTGGTACTGTCGGATTTTCTAACAGCCCCTTTGGCAGCGGTATTGTTGCTGCGGTAAAAGACGCCGGCGGCGTCCTACACTTCCCTTTTGCGACACGATCACCGCGATGTGCGATTCCCACTGCAACACCCATGTTCGGCTTCACTGAAGAACATCTCCAACGTTTATCCCCTCCGTCTAAAACCATTTCCCGGACGTCCATCTCTTTGTAAAAAAAATCGACAGAATCTCCGCGCAAAGCGCCAATCCTTTTTGAATCGGCCTGTTACGGGTTATTTGCCTTCCCGTCGGGCGGTCCTCACCCGGATTTTCCCGTGATTTCGGCTCACTTCGCTCTGAAAGCCTCTCTGCCTTTGTCGAGATACCTTACAGAAGGCGGCATGCCGGTTTGATAGGTCCGATGTAAAAACGGCTACTTGGAGTTATGGCACGGCTGGTGCAGTAGGAAAAGCAACTTAATGTCCCTTCAAGGAAAATGAGGTTAAAAAAGGAGGTAGGTCATGAAAAAGTTGATACTAGCAGCCGCTGCCGCGCTGATGTTCTCAACATCAGCCTTTGCTGAGCCGGTTCTCCAACTGTACATCCCTGGTGCTACTTACGATTCAACCGAGACCTGGGTCACAACCAGTAATTCCTTCACCCTCTGGGTTTTAGGTTGGGGAAACAAGGAGCCTATCACCAACGTCTTCCTGTCCGCCGCGTTCAAGACCGGTGAGACCGGCACCATCACTTTAACCCCGACAACGGCGGCTTCCCCTGTTATCGATCCATCAACGCCCTCAGCCCCGACCGTAGGCCCGAGCGGTGTAGGCGATCAACCCGTACTTGGTGACGGCAGCCTGCTTCCTAGCCACGGCATCTATGGTGCTGGGACTAGTTGGGTCTCCTTCGGCCTCGGCGATTTCACCCTTACGGACTCTATGATAGGCGACTTCAGCGTCACCGCACCTGACCTGTCCACGCTCTCCACCCCGGGGCAGATCAACGCCTATACCGTAGATATCACCGGTTACGCAAGTGGCGTCCACTTCGATGCGTACGACCACATACTCTCCGGGAACCACGTAAGCTACCTCTTCGCTCCCTTCTCACATGATGCAGAAGGTGGCGGTAACCCGCCCGTTCCCGAACCGGGAACCATAGTACTGCTCGGCGCAGGGTTCCTTGGCCTGGCAATTTATGGCAAACGTCGTCAACGCAGCTAGTTGCCGTACCGCGGAGAAGATGAAGAGAGGGACTAGACAAAGTCATCGATGGTTGACGACCCCTGAATAGGGAAGATGAAAGAATGACCCGCCACCGATTCCAGTATGCTTGGAACAGTGGCGGGTTTTTCTGTGGCAGTCTCGAGCGCCATGCCGGTGCATCCCCACATTGCAGCAAACCCGGTAGCTAACAGCCGGGCCTTCCTCAACGTTGTCGCAGGCTTCACTAAACCCGGCCCCTCACCTCCCGGCAATTACCAAAAAGATCCCGTCACTTATTATCTTTTTATAATCTGCCAAGAAATGAGTGTTACCTGCTTGCGTCACAGCCGGGCTATGTAAGAATATCCGACAGAGGCGTCGTCGTACCTTTGGTGTTACGGAGCAGTCAATGGGAGCGTCCCTTGTTGGAGCGAATTGGAGGAACCCCATGAAATTATTTTTGTTGCTGCTGGCGTTGTTGGTCGTCTTACCCGGATGTGGCAGCAAGACGAAAGAAGACCTATACAACGAAGGTGTAAAGCAGATGGACGCTGCCAACCCCGCCGGGGCCGTTGTCTACTTCAAAAACGCCCTCGACAAGGACGGCAACTTCCTGGAAGCGAGATACCAGTTGGGCAAGGCTTACGCCGCGCTGGGTAAAAACAGCCAGGCGGAAAAGGAATTTGCCAAGGTTCTCACCCAGAATCCCTCCCGCGATGAGGTGATGCTTGAACTGGCACGGCTTAGCAACGCCATGGGAAAAGGGGACCAGGCCTTCACAATGGGGCAGCAGTACCTTTCCAGGCATCCAGGGGATGCCCAGGGACTCGAGGTTCTCGGCATCTCATTCGTAGTTCGGGACAGGTACCAGGATGCCCGGGATTACCTGGTACGGGCGCTTCAGGCCGATCAGAAGCGCCCTGAAACAAAGCTGTACCTTGCCGACGTGTACCAGGCCCTGGGAGACGTTCAGCAGGCGAGGGGCATGCTGAACACGCTGCTCCAGACGCAACCGGACAACTTCAAGGCCTTGTTCAAGTTGGCTGCTCTGGAAAAGGTGGCCGGCAACACTGACAAGGCGGTCTCCCTTTACGAGAAGATCCTCAAGCTCGACCCGAACCGCAGTGAGGCCGTATACAAGCTCGGGCTGATTCAGGTGGAGAGAAAAGAGCTTGATCAGGCTAACGCCGCAGCGGAGCGGATGATCGACAGGTCGCCGAAAAACGGTGACGGCTATCGTCTGAAGGGAATCGTGGCGTTTTACCGCAAAGACTACGCCGAGGCCATCACGCTGCTGCAGCAATCGGTAAAACTCTCTCCCAACCCCGACGGGTACCACTTCTTGGGGCTTAGCTACTACAGTAAGGGGGAATTCGAGAACGCCCTGAGCCAGTTCCGCTTCATCCTTGACAGGATGCCGTCGGCGCGCCAGGCGCGCCTCGTGATGGCACAGACGCTTTTGGCCCAACAAAGGACTGAGGACGGCATCACCGAGATCAAAAAGGTCCTCGCCGCCGACGAATCCGATGCCGCTGCCCACGCCATGCTCGGGACTGCGTACATGTCCCAGGGCCTTTTCGACCAGGGGGTGCGCGAACTCGATCGCGCCACCCGGCTCGATCCGAAGCTGGTGGCGGCGCACCTAAAGAAAGGCGCGTTCTACCTGTCCAAGGGGAAAGGGCGGGAAGGGGAGGTTGAACTCGCAGCAGCGGTTCAGTCCGCGCCGAATGCCACGGGGGGCAGGCTCTTGCTCGCCTCTTACTACAGCCGCGAGAAGAACCCGGCAAAAGCCATTTCGGTTTTGCAGGGTGGGCTTAAAGGTGCGAAGTCGGACGCGGCGCTCTACAACGCCATCGCGGCTGTGCAACTGGGCTCGGGAAACAGGGGGGAGGGGCTTAAGAACCTGGAACAGGCGAAACGAATCGACCCCGCCTTCACCGCCTCGTACCAGAATCTGGCCAGTTACTATGCTGCTACCGGCGACTACACAAGGGCGATCAGCGAGTTCAATGCGCTGCTTGCCAAGGACCCGAGAAACGTACGCGCCATGCTCGGGCTTGCCGCACTGAACGATTTGACCGGTAAGGAAGCAGAGGCACTCTCCTTCTACCGGAAGGCGGTTCAGACCAAGGCGCCCGAGGCCTTTTTGGCGCTGGCTGCCTACCACCAGAAGAAGCGCGCGGACGGCAAGGCGATCGAGGTGCTCGACGAGGCGATCAAAGTTTTGCCGTCGGCAGTCGCTCCACTCGACTTCAAGGCCCGCATCTACCTGGCACAGAAGGATTATCGCAGGGCGCTCAAGGTGGCCGACGACATGGAACTTTTGAACCAGGAACGCGGGCTGAGGCTAAAGGTTGCCACCTATGCGGCCATGAAGGACCGCGCCAAGGCGATCGAGAACGCCCGCAGGCTGGCAGCCAAGCGGCCCGGCGCCGCAGACGGTCACCTGCTGCTCGCTTCGGTGTACCTGAACTTGGGCTCCGTACCCGAAGCGCTGGCCGAGGCGGATCAGGCGGTCCAGGCGGACGGCAAAAGCGCCGACGTGCGCATCACGCAAGGGAACATCTACAAGGCCGCGAAGGAGTACGACAAGGCCCAGGCCGCTTACCTCGCGGCAGCGAAGCTGAGACCGGACTACGCGCCCGCCCACACCGCCCTTGCCGAGATCCTCGACGCGACCGGGAAAAAGAAAGAGGCTGCCGCCAAATACCGGCTGGCGCTTAAATGCGATGCCGCGTACCTGCCGGCCCTCAACAACCTTGCCTACCTCTGCGCCGATGGGTACGGCAGCAAGGAAGAGGCGCTTCGTTATTCGTTCGAGGCCTATCGCATCGATCCGGGCAACGCCTTGGTGACCGACACCCTTGGCTACGCCCTTTACCGCAACGGGCGCAACGCGGATGCCGTCAAAGTGCTGGAGCGGGCGGCCGTGCTCGCTCCGGGGAACCCCACGGTGCGCTACCACCTGGCGCTTGCCTATCGTCAGACGGGGGATCTGGCCCGTTCGCAGAAGGCGCTCCAGGAATCCCTTGCCATGGGAGAGTACCCGGACCGCAAGGCGGCTCAGGCGCTTTTAGCACAGTTGAGAAAATAGATGCCCGGCGCGCGAGCCCCGCGGCGGGGAGGAAATCCGAACCTGTATGGACCTGCGTGTAGCTTTTTACATATTTACCGACGCGGTACTCGCCATCGCCGCACTGCTTTTGGCTGCCGGGGTGCGCTTCGGCAGCCCGGTCCTGGCCCAGGAATGGCGCCCGGAACAGGGGGTGATGGGTGGCGTCTTGTTCGTCTCCGTCACCCTCTTTTCCTCTTATCTGATGGAGGTATACTCGCTCCCCCGGGAGAGTCGCAAGCGCGATATCCTCGCCGCCTGCACCCAGGGGGGATGCGCCGCCTTTTTCTTCCTCTCCGTGGTCTATTACCTCTGGCCGGAGCTGATGCTTGGACGCGGGCTCCTCTTTTTCGCGTTGGGTTTTTTCGTGGTGCTGCAGGCCTCCTGGTACGCGCTCACCAACGTCAACTCAAGGAAGGTCCCTTTCGCCCAGCGCGTCCTGATTCTCGGCACCGGCGACCTCGCCTGCCAGCTCGGGGGGCTTCTCACCTCGCAAAGCGGCTCCTTCACCCTGGCCGGTTACCTCGAGTGCGACCCGGGGCATCGCCCGGAGCAGACGGTGCACGACCCGGAACGGTTCCGGTCGTTGATCATCCCGGCCCAGGACGATCTCTTGCAGATCGCGCGGGAGCAAAAGGCGTCGGTGATCGTGGTGGCGCTAGCCGAGCGGCGCGGCGTGCTGCCTCTACAGGAGATGATGCGCTGCAAGCTAAACGGCATCGAGGTCCTCGACGCGCCTACCTTCTACGAGCTGGTACAGGAAAAGCTTTTGCTGGAGGAGATGACCCCCTCCTGGATCATATTCTCAAGCGGCTTTCGCCGCACCGCCCTCATCAACGTGTACAAGCGCTGCATCGATATCCTCTTGTCGTTGACCGGCCTTTTGCTGAGCGCCCCCTTGTTGCCCCTTGTCGTCCTGGCCGTGAAGCTCGACTCCCCCGGCCCGCTCTTTTACAGGCAAAGGCGCGTAGGCCTCGGGGAGAAGATCTTCACCCTCTACAAGTTTCGCTCCATGCGCGAAGATGCGGAGCGTGACGGCGCCGTCTGGGCGCAGAAAAACGACGCGCGCATTACCCGGGTGGGCGCCGTCCTGCGCAACTCGCGCATCGATGAAATCCCGCAGCTCATAAACGTGCTGCGCGGCGAGATGAGCTTCATAGGCCCAAGGCCGGAGCGCCCGGAGTTCGTTGAGAAGCTGAGGCAGGAGATCTACTACTACTCCAAGCGCCACACCATCAAACCCGGTGTGACCGGTTGGGCGCAGGTCCGCTACCCGTACGGCTCCACGGCGCAGGACGCCATCGAGAAGCTGCGCTACGACCTCTACTACATCAAGAACCTTTCCGTGTTCCTCGACACCCGGATCATCTTCGAGACGGTCAAGGTGGTGCTTTTCGGACGCGGAAGATGAGTTAAAAGGAGGAAACAATGAGACTGAGACTGCTGGTACTGATAACGGTCGCGCTTTTTTCCCTCCCCGCCGCCCTCTTCGGAGGCGATTACCAGATCGGGGAGGGGGATCTCCTGGACATCGCGGTCTGGGGGGTGAAGGACCTGAATTTCCAGGTCCGGGTCCGCCCCGACGGCAAGATCACCGTCCCGGGCCTTGGAGAGGTGACCGCGAGCGGCAGCACCCCGAGCCAGCTTCAGGGGTACCTCGGGGGGCGGCTGAAGGAGCTGGTGAAGAACCCTATCGTCACCGTCACGGTGCGCGAGATCACCAACTCCAAGGTGTACATCTTCGGTTCCGGCGTGAAGGCGGGGGTCTACGACCTCTCGAGGCGCACGACGCTCTTGCAGCTTCTGTGCATGCTGCCGGAGGTGAAGACCGCCGACCTGCGCAACGCCTACCTCTTGCGCGAGGGGCAGAAGATGAAGGTCGATCTGCACCGCCTGTTTATCCAGGGGGACACGAGCCAGGACCTGCAGCTCGAGTCGAACGACTCGTTGTTCGTTCCGCTTCTTACCGACCGCAGCGTCTACGTTCTCGGTGCGGTGAACCTTCCGAAATCCATCGAGTACCGGGAGGGGATGAAGGTGATGGAGGCGATCCTGGAGGCGGGGGGCTTCACCAAGTTTGCCGACCAAAACGACGTGGTGGTGCGCAGGAAGGAGGGGGACAAGCCCCGCTCCCTGGAGGTCAAGGCGAAGAAGCTGTTCAAGGAGGGGGATCTCTCCCAGAACATCGACCTGAAGGCCGGGGATTACATACTGGTCAAGGAAGCATTTTTTTAGGCATAGGGGGCAGCCGTGCAGGAATCTGAATACAAGAAATACGTGCAGCTTGTCACGAGGCACAAGGAACGCTTCGTTCTTTGGGCGCTGCTGATCATGACCCTCGTCTTTCTGGTGAGCTACCTTCTGCCGAGAAAGTACGAGTCCTCGAGCACCGTGTTCATCGAGAAAAACGTGATCAGCGAACTGGTGAAGGGGATCACGGTCACCCCCTCCATGGACGACACCATCAACGTACTCACCTACGCCATCACCAGCCGGTCGCTTCTGACCAAGGCGATGGAGAGCCTGGACATGAACCTCGGCAAGGAGGGGAATGACGAGCTGATCAGGGATCTGCAGAAAAACATCACGGTGAAGGTCAAGGAGAAGAACAACCTCTTCATCATCTCCTTCGCCTACAGCGATCCGAGGATCTCGCGCGACTTCGTGAACACCTTGGTGCGGCTGTACATCGAGCAGAATACCTCGTCGAAGCGGGGCGAATCGTACGACGCCACCAAGTTCCTGGCCGAGCAGATCCAGACCTTCAACACGAAACTGGAGAAGAGCGAGGGCGAGGTGAACGCCTACAAGCGCGAGAAGGGTGGGATCATCTCGATCGACGAAGGCAAGCTCTTCGAGGAGATCAACACGGCCCAGCAAAAACTCTACGACCTGCAGTTAAGAAGGCGCCAGCTCGAGGGGATGCGCCAGGTGACCAGGCGAGCCAACGACCCCCTTCAGTCCAGGTTGATCGCCCTGCAAAAGCGGCTCGAAGAGTTGCGGGTGCAGTACACGGACAGCTACCCGGAGGTGCTCACCGTGAAGGGGGATATCGAGACGGTGCAGGAGCAGCTCAAAGCCCGCAAGGGGGGAGAGCCGCAGCCGCTCGACCCGCAGGAAGTGGCGAAGATCGACTCCGAGGTCGCGGCCCTGAAGGTGGTCGAGGAGGGGCTTAACCGGCATATCCAGAAGAACCGCGAGGTCCTGCAGAGTATCCCGGGGGCGAAGGCGGGGCTCGCGAAGCTCGAGGTGGAGCGGGAGAATCAGAAAAAGCTCTACGACGAGCTCTATGCGCGGCACGGGCAGTCCGAGGTCTCCAAGCAGATGGAAGTGCAGGACAAATCCACCACCTTCCGCATCGTGGATCCGGCGGTCCTGCCCGTCAAGCCCTCGAGCCCGAACCGGATCATGATCATGCTGGCGGGGATATTTGGCGGGCTCGCCGGCAGTCTCGGCCTCCTGGTGCTTCGGGACCAGTTCGACGGCTCGGTTAAGGAGCTCTCCTTCGTGAAGGCCCTGGGGGTACCGGTTCTCGCCGTCGTCCCGAGGATGGTCGATGCGCAGCAGGCGATAACGATGCGCAGAAGGACACACCGCATCATCGCGGTTGCAGCGGTCTATTTCCTGCTTCTGCTGGTGTTCCCGGTCATGGAGCTTCTGCAACTGCCGTACATGGACAGGCTTTTGGACCACCTGACGCCGATAAGCCAGGGGCTATGGGGGATGCTGCACTAGCGATAACGAACCGGCCGCGTCCCGACACGGGAGCGGGGAGAGCGGCAGCGAGGATATTATGAGCAGAATTGAGATGGCGATGGAAAAGGCGGCACGGCTCAGAGAGGAAGGGGCTCCCCGCGAGGCGGCAGAGGGGAGCGGCACCACGGAGGTTGCGACGGCGGCGCCGCCGGGGAATGCGACGCGCGTCGCCACGGCGCCGCCGGCAGTTCCGCCGGAGCGGGTGCTGATGCCCAGGCACCCCTTCCTGGTCAACATCCTCGACCCGCACTCACCGGCTGCCGAGGAGTACCGAAAGCTGAAGTCGGTCCTCGTGAAGCTCACCGACGGGGACAGGTTCAAAAACTCGATCATGGTGACGAGCTCGGTCCCCGGGGAAGGCAAAAGCCTCACGGCTCTCAACCTTGCCGCGAGCCTTGCCCAGGGGCTCGACCACACCGTGCTTCTGGTCGACGCAGACCTGCGCCGCCCGTCCCTGCACAAATACCTGGAGATCGAGCAGGGCCCTGGCCTCGCCGACATCCTCTCCGGCAAGGCCGAGATCCCCGACACCATCGTGCAGACCGGTCTCGGGAAGCTCTCGCTGATCCGCTCGGGAGGCCATGTGGAGAACCCGGTGGAGCTTTTCTCCTCACAGAAGATGCGCGCCCTCGTGGACGAGCTTAAAAACCGCTACCCGGATCGCTACATCATCTTCGACACCCCTCCCTTGCTCCCCTTTGCCGAGAGCCGGGCCCTCGCCAATATCGTGGACGGGGTATTGCTCGTGGTCATGGAACGGCTCGCCAGCGAGGAAGAGGTGCTGGAGGCGTACGAGTCGGTGAAGGGGCCGGGGCTTTTAGGGGTCGTGTATAACGCGGCGTGCGAGTCCGGAAATGACGAGCGCTACGCTTACTACAAGCACTACCAGGGGCAGGGACAGTAGGTCCGGGAGCTGTTATGTACGAGGAATTCTTCAACTTCACCAGAAAGCCCTTCGAGCTCGTGCCGGACCCGGACTTCATCTTCCTCTCCCGGTCGCACAAAAAGGCGGTCACCTACCTCGATTACGGCATCAGGGAGCGGGCCGGGTTCCTTCTTCTGACCGGCGACGTGGGAAGCGGCAAGACCACCCTGATCAGGGACCTGATCGGCAAGAAGTACGAGCGCGTGGTGCTTGCCAAGGTGTTCAACACGCGCGTCAGCGTCGAACAGCTCCTCGCAATGATAAACGACGACTTCGGCCTCGACGTCTCGGGTAAGGACAAGGTGGCCCTGATCCGCGACCTGAACGACTTCCTTTTGGAGCAGTACGCGAAGGGGAACGCGCCGATCCTCGTCATCGACGAGGCGCAGAACCTGGATGCGGAGCTCCTGGAGGAGGTGCGTCTGCTCTCAAACCTCGAGAGCTCGCACAACAAGCTTCTGCAAATCGTCCTCGTGGGGCAGCCCGAACTGCGCGACACCATGGCGGGGCCCGAACTCATGCAGCTGCGCCAAAGGATCAGCGTCAGCTGCCACCTGACCGCGCTCTCGCGTGACGAGACGACCGCCTACATCATGCATCGGATGGAGGTAGCGGGGAACCGGGAGGCCGTAGTCTTCACCGAGGAGGCGCTCGACCTGGTCCACGGCTTCAGCCGCGGCATTCCGAGGCTCGTGAACATCATCTGCGACTTCCTGCTGCTCGCGGCCTTCGCCGACGAGGTGCGCACCGTCACCGCCGCGATGACGCACGAGGTGGCCGACGATCTCGATTTCGAGCGCACCTATTGGGGAGTGGGGTTCCCCGCTCGGGTTGGTGCGCCAGAGCCCGTGAACGAGGCCGGTGGCGAAACGCTCGCGCGGGTCGAGGGGCGCCTGGAGGTTATCGAGGAGGACCTGGGTGAGCGCCTCCCCAGGGCCCTGAAGAGCTTCGAGGAAGCGATGCAGCGGATGCATGGGGAGTTTTCGAGGCGCATCGAGAGTAACGAGAAGAAGGTTACCGGCATCGCGGAGCAGTTGGAGACGGTCTCCTACGCTATCGAGAGCCTGGTCCTCTCCTCCGCGGGGCGTCCAGCCGCCGCGAGCTTCGCGCGCCGATTGATGGACGGAGTCAGCAATATCGGGGTGAAAAAATGACAGGGACCTTTCCGACACGCCGCACCGCGGCGACCTTTTTCGCCGCATCAGTTCTGGCCACCTCCCCGGCCCTAGCAGCCGATTTCCGCGTTACCCCTTCGCTTTCGCTCAGTGAGGAGTACAACGACAACCTGTTCCAGACCGCCCACCGGGAGAAAACGGATTTCGTGACCCGCGTACAGCCGACCATCGCGCTGTCGGCCGAGGGGGGGGGGTACACTACCAGTCTCTCCTACGGCGTCGACTACCGCTATTTCGCGAAGAATAGCCGCAGCGACCAGTTCGACCACCGCGCCGCCATGCTGGGCAACCTCCGCTTCTTCGACGACTTCTTCCACGTGGACCTCTCCGACACCTACAGCCGGGTCTCCTCCGAGTTGGCGCGTGACCTCACCGGCGAGAGCCTTGTCGTCAATCAGACGCTGCAGAATAACGCCATCGTCTCGCCTTTTTTAACCTGGCATCTTTCCGACAGTTCCACCCTGAAAACCGGTTACCGTTACCGCGACACCCGCTACTGGGGAGGCGATGGGGTCGACAAGACGGAGCACGACGGTTATGCCGAATGGAGTCACGAGATAAGTTCCGGGCTCGTTCTTTCTGCAGGTTACAGCTTCGCCCGCGTTAAATCCGATGCAGACGCTCTCGACCGCCACGAGGCATTCGCCGGGCTCAAATACGACTTCGGCACGGGGAATTTCCTGTACGCCAAGGGAGGCTACGACTGGCAGTCCTTCGACAGCGGCCTGAACAAGAGCGACCCCTTCTGGGACCTCGGGGCCAGCCGGGATTTCGGTCTTCTGGTTGCGGCTATCGGGACCAAGGTGCAGTACACCGAGGACCCGCAGACGCTTTCCACCAGGAACATAAACCACTACGCCACCTTAAGCCGCAACTTCCCGCGCGGTTTCGCGAGTTTCACCGCCTCCTGGTCGAAATACGAGAAGGAGCAACAGGTGCCGCGCGACGTCGAGAGGAAGGTCTTTTTCGGCCTTACCGGCCGATACGAGCTTCGTTCCGACCTGACGGCGAACCTGAACCTCTCCGGGGACCGCTTAGACAGCACGCTTCCCAGGGATTACCCCTACCACCTGACCGCCGGAGCTGGATTTGATTACACCCTGAGCAGCAATGTCGTGCTCGCGGCGAACTACACGCACATAAGCTACCGCGACAACCTCGACAGCGCTGCAGGTTCCGTCGAGGTGAACCGTGCCATAGTCGAGATGCGGATCACCAGGTGACCACCATGCTGAACGCGCTCACCGTAGACGTCGAGGATTACTTCCAGGTTTCGGCCTTCGAACGTTACGTGGACCGCGAAAAGTGGGACGAATATCCGTTGCGGGTGGAAGCGAACACGCGTCGGGTGCTGGAGCTTTTCGACTCCTTCGGCGTCAAGGGAACCTTCTTCGTCCTCGGCTGGGTGGCAAAGCGCTGCCCCGCCCTCGTGCGCGAGATCGGTGCGCGGGGGCACGAGATCGCCTGCCACGGCTACGGCCACCAGTTGGTATACCGCCTGGGTAAGGAAAAGTTTCGCGAGGACGTGCGCGGCGCCAAGGCGCTTTTGGAGGACGTGACCGGCAACCGGGTGGCTGGTTACCGTGCCCCGAGTTACTCGATCACGAGGCAGTCACTTTGGGCCCTCGACGTCCTCGTCGAGGAGGGGTTCGAGTTCGACTCGAGCATTTTCCCGGTCTACCACGACATCTACGGTCTTCCCGGCGCGCCGCGATTCCCGCACCTGATCCGGCGCGCCGGCGGAGTGATCAGGGAGTTCCCGCTTAGCACCTACCCGTTGCGGGTGGCAGGACACCAGTACCTCCTGCCGGTTGCGGGGGGAGGGTACCTGAGGCTCTTCCCCGTCTCCCTCCTTTGGCGCTGCATCGAGTCGATCAACGAAAGGGAAGGGGAGCCCGCGGTGCTTTACTTTCATCCCTGGGAGATGGACCCGGGGCAGCCGCGTATCCGGGCCGGGCTCAAGTCCCGCTTCAGGCACTACCTGAACCTGGACAAGACCGAAGGGAAGCTGAGGACGCTCCTTTCCGGCGTCCGCTTCGGCACCATGAGTGAGGTCTTCGCGGCCATGGTGGGAAGTGGGGAGGGGCTTCCCGGCGCCCCCGGCGGGGTGTATTCGTGAGCGGGCTATCGGTCGAGCTCTACGGGGGGGACGGGACGGAGTGGGACGACTTCGTGGCCTCGCATCCCGCAGCGACCAGCTATCATCGTTACCTCTGGAAAAAGGTGGTTGAGGAGAGCTTCGGACACCGTGGGTACTACCTGCTGGCACGTTCCGGCGGCAGGACCGTCGGGGTGCTCCCGATCATCCACATGAAAAGCAGGCTCTTTGGCAATTTTCTGGTCTCCGTTCCCTTTTTCAATTACGGAGGGCTTCTTTGCAGCGACCCCGCCGGGAGATCCGCCCTCCTGAAAGAGGGGGAACTCGTCATGGCGGAGTGTGACGCTTCGTACCTTGAACTGCGCCACCTGGCGGATCCTCTCCCAGGACTTGCCACCCGCAGCCACAAGGTGACCATGGTCCTGGACCTCGCCCCAGACTCCGAGAGCCAGTGGGGGCGTTTCAGCCCGAAGCTCAGGAACCAGGTGAGAAAGGCGCAAAAAAGCGAGCTGGAGGTGACGGTAGGGGGCGCTGAGCTCCTCGACGGGTTCTATCGGGTGTTCTGCCGCAACATGCGCGACTTGGGGACCCCGGTGTACGGACGGGAGTTCTTCGAGAACGTCCTGCATGCCCGAGAAGTAGAACCCCGCGTCATCTCCGTCCTGCGCGGCGGCGAAGCCATCGCCTCGGGCATCATGACCCGTTTCCGCGACAGGGTCGAAGTCCCCTGGGCCTCCTCCAATCGCGATTTCCGGGAGTGTTGCCCCAACAACATGCTCTACTGGGAGGCGATCAGGCTCGCCATCGGCGATGGGGCACGCAGCTTCGACTTCGGGCGTTCTACCCCGGGCGAAGGGACGTACCTCTTCAAGAAGCAGTGGGGTGCCGAGCCTGTGCCCCTTTACTGGCAGTACCTTTTGCGACCAGGAGCGGAGCTTCCTGATCTGAACCCGGCCAACCCGAAGTTCCGCCTCGCGGTGCAAGGGTGGCGGAGGCTCCCCGTGGCGCTCACCCGGCTTTTGGGACCGGCCATCGTCAGGAACATCCCATAGATGAGGGGCGTGATGCGCGTAGGTAGAACCCTCCCCCCAGCGGCGGTACCGATTTCCTTTAGGGAGATTCTTTCCGGTCTTGCGGACCTCGCCTCTGGCATGAAGGCCGTTGCGAGTTTCGAGACGGAATTGCGGGAGTATTACGAGGTCAGCCACGTATCCCTTGTCAATTCGGGAAGGACGGCCTTGACCGTCATCCTGACCGCTTTGAAGGAGTTGCATCCGGAACGGGAAGAGGTCGTCATTCCCGCCTACACCTGCTACTCGGTCCCGGCCGCGGTGACCAGGGCGGGGCTTAAGGTGCTCCCCTGTGACATTGACCCGGCGACCCTCGATTACGACTGGGAGAAACTCGAGGGGGCGCTCGACAGCGGGCGCGTGCTGTGCGCCGTGTCAGCACATCTTTTCGGGTTTCCAGCAGATGTGGACCGGCTGAAGGAACTCGCTTCTCCTCGCGGCATCTTCGTGGTGGAGGATGCGGCCCAGGCGATGGGAGGGGAGGTCGGCGGGAGAAAAATCGGCACCCTGGGGGATATAGCTCTCTTCAGTCTCGGGCGCGGCAAGGCCTTCTCCACTGTGTCAGGCGGCATCATCCTGACCGGAGACACAACACTTGGCGACGCCGTGACGCGGGCGGTCCGTGGGCTGCCGCGCGAAGGGTGGGGCGATTTCCTGCTGGCGTTCTGCTACGCGCTTGCGCTCTCCCTGCTGGTCCGACCCGGCCTCTTCTGGCTGCCAAAGGCGCTCCCCTTTCTGAGGTTGGGGGAGACCCGCTTCGACCCGCGGTTCTCCATGAAGCGGCTGGGGGCGTTCCAGGCGGGGCTTGCCAGGGGGTGGCAGGAGAGACTTGCCCGGCTGCGCGAGACGCGCCTGAGGAAAGCGGTATTCCTGGAAAAGGCCGGGGTGAAAGCCACGGCACGGTCCAAGGGGGCGATTCCTAACTTGATCAGGTTCCCGGTGCTCGTGGACGAGGCCAAGCGGAGACGCTTGATCGAGATGAGTGAGGAAGAGGGGCTCGGGGTGGCGCTGGTCTACCCCGACGCGGTAACCGGGATCGCCGAACTGAGAGGGACGCTCTTGGGCGGTCCGGCTCCGCAGGCCGAGCAGGTGGCTAAGCGCCTCGTTTCGCTACCCTTGCACCCATATGTGACGGAAAAAGACCTGCGGCGGATAGCGGATCTGCTTAACTCCGGGGCAGGCGAGGGCGGGAACTGAGACGTACCGGGAGATCTGGTGATGGTACTGGCACGAAACGACAAAATAAAATTGGCCCTGCTACTTGGTCTCTGGTTCCTGGTCTTTTACCCTGTCGTCCCCGAGATGGTGCGGGACTGGGCCGGCCATTCCGACAACAACCACGGTTTTCTGGTGCCGCTCATAGCGCTCTACCTCATCTGGCAGAAAAAGGACGAACTTCTGAGCGCCGAGATCGACTCCTCGAAGTGGGGGGCAGTGGTTCTCGTTGCCGGTCTCGCCGTTTTCCTGCTCAGTTTCGCGGGGGGGGTCGCCTTTCCGGCGCGGGTCGCCATGGTGCTTTCCCTTTTTGGCCTGTTGTGGTTCTGCACCGGGAGCGCCTGGGGGCGGATTCTGGCCTTTCCCGTCCTGTTCCTGCTCTTCATGGTTCCGGTGCCGGTCTCCGTGATTGGGCTGGTCTCCATGCCGCTGCAGCTCATGGCCACCAAGGTGTCCGCGAAGCTCATCGAGCACTGCTCCATCCCGGTGTACCGGGAGGGGAACATGCTTTTTTTCGTCGGAACCCAGCTCGAGGTGGCCGAGGCGTGCAGCGGGGTCCGCTCCATCATGTCCCTCACCATGCTGGGGACCATCTTTGCCTACATGTCGCAGGCCACGTGGAAGCGGCGCGTCGTCATGGTGCTGGCGGCGGTCCCCATCGCCATGACCGCCAACATCATCAGGATCACCGGCACCGGCATTTTGGCCCACTTCTTCGGTGACAAGGTGGCGCGCGGATTTCTGCACGAGTTCTCCGGGATCATCGTCTTCGTGTTCGGTCTCGCCGTGCTCGGGGGGCTGTATAAGCTGTTGAACAGGAAAAAGGTGGCGTGATGAGAAACGCTAGCTTCGTAACGGCATTGATTCTGCTGGTTCTGACCGGAGCAGTCAGCAGCCTTTTGGCCTACCGTCCCGTCCCGGTAGTGGTCGCCACGAACCTGGAAAAGCTCCCTATGGAGATCGATGGTTACCACGCCGTCGAGGACACCTTTCCCGAGTCGGTCTACAAGGAGTTGAACGCGGACAAAAATATCTACCGTCATTATCGTTCCGCCGACGGCAGAGTCATAGACCTCTACATCGGCTATTACGGGACGGCGAAGGGGGGGCGGACTGGACATAACCCATACTCATGTCTTCCCAGCGCCGGTTCGGCGATAGTCGAAACTGGAACGATCGACTGCACGATGTCTACGGGTAAAACCGCAAGAGTTAACGTTATAGTTGCCCGCAAAGATGAACTCAACACGGTGCTGCTCCATTGGTATCAGACTGGCGGGACTACGGTTGCCTCGAGCAGCCTTTATCAGAATCTAGGCCGGTTGGTGAACAGAGTTATGCATAATAAAGACGATGGTGCTTACATCCAGATTTCTCAAGCAGCCGCTGACGGCAACGTGGCTCAGGCTAAGCAGCATGTCAGGGTATTCGCCGGCAAGCTTCTCGACTCGCTGCCTGCTGCCTGGCCGGTCGAACGGTAGAGGTATGGTGGGTTCGATGGCGCCGTTACGCATCCTGCACATAACCCACGACCTGGCGATTGGTGGCCTCCAGCAGATGTTGGTAACCCTTTGCCGTACCGCCGATAGGCAGGCTTTCGAGTTTGTAGTTCTCTGCCTCAGGAGCCTCGGTCCTTTGGCTGGTGAACTGGGAACCTTGGGCGTTCCCGTCGTGCTGTTACCGCAGCCGGTTTCGCCAGGTACTGATTACCTCTCTTTCCTAAAAGTAGCCAAAATACTGAAGCAATACCCGGTTGATGTAATCCATACTCACAACACCCAGCCTCTCTTAGATGGTACATTGGGGTCTTTACTCAGCCTTCAGAAACATAGAATCATCCACACCGACCATGCTAGAGAGTTTCCTGATAAAGCCCGCTACATGTTTATGGAGTGGTTGATGAGTCACTTTGTGCACAAGGTCGTCGGGGTTTCTACTCATACAACGGCGAACCTGCATGCATATGAGAAGATCCCGGACTCAAAACTGCTTACTATTGAAAACGGAGTCGATCTAGAGCGCTTCTCATGCGGTGTTGACTGTATTCAGAAAAGAAGAGAATTGGGGGTTGCGCAGGATACACCGCTCATCGGCGTCATAGCTCGGCTGGAACCGGTGAAGGGTGTTGAGCACCTGCTGCGTGCGATGCCGGCGGTGCTAGGAAGGCACCCTAGGCTTACCCTCCTGATAGTGGGAGACGGATCCATAAAAGATTTTCTGGAGCAGGAGTGCAATCGGCTAGGTATTTCAAAACATGTCGTATTTACAGGGGCACGCGGTGACGTGCCGCAACTGCTCAAGCTGCTTGACGTATATGTCTTGCCGTCGGAGTCAGAGGGGCTCCCCATCGGTATTCTGGAGGCCATGGCTAGCGGCTGTCCCATCGTTGCCTCGCACGTCGGGGGGGTACCAGATGTCCTGGAGCACATGACTAGTGCTCTGCTGGTACCTCCTGCGGACCCTTTAAAGCTGGCCGAGGCCGTGTCCACCCTCTTGTCCAGCGGCAGTCTGAGGGAAAAGTTCGCTCGTAAAGCAAGAAGTATAGTGATTCAAAAGTTTTCATCTGAGGTTATGACCAATAAATACAGCGAATTGTACCTAGGAGGACGTTAGTTCGTTCCTCTTCATTTCTTGTGAAAGTAAGTGCACTACTGGTTTTCCCAGCTGTGTCTTCTTCGAATCTACCGTGTGATTTACTTCGGTAGAAAGTTAGCAAGGCGGGGCAACGTTTATGAGCGGTATAGGTGGGGCGTTGAAAGCTGATAGCGAGTCTTCGCCGAAAAATGTTTTGATGGTCTGCTACTACTACCCGCCTCTCAAAGACGTGGGGTGCAAGCGCAGTGTCGCGTTATCTGTGTATTGGAAAAAATATGGATGGAACCCCGTGGTCCTCAGTGTCAGAAATCCGGACCGCACCTACTGCTCGGTAGGGGGAGGGGATGTCCCTGCCGGTATAGATGTCGTCTATGCCTACTCGCTGTTCAACATGTACAAGGTTCTCGGCAAGCTGAACGGTGGCATCTGTAGGCTGCTGAGCCTTACAGGCATCACCCTTAAAAGGAATTATCTATACGACTTTTTTGCCTTTCCTGATATTTTCATAGGTTGGGTTCCTCTTGCCATCCTTAGTGGGTGGTTCATAATCCGAAGGAAGAAGGTGGACTTGATCTACGTCTCCTGTTCGCCTTTTAGTTCAGGCCTTGTCGGAGTCATACTCAAAAAACTCACGGGTCTTCCTTTGGTCATAGACTACCGTGACCCCTTTGGTCTGGATATCAGTAGGTACCAGAAAACTGCTTTTGTTACGTCCAAGTTCAGAAAGCCCTGTAATAAATGGTATACACATCAGTTGCTTAAGGCGTGCGACGTCTTTGCCGTGACCACTAAGGAGACGGAGCAGCTTTTTGTAGAACAGTTTCCTGTGGTAAAGAAAAAAATAAAGACATTCTACAACGGATTTGACGACAATATACTTTCTGAATTGGTAATTGACAATAAATACAAGAAGTTCACGGTTGTTTATACTGGTAATTTTTATTTTGAGCTAGAATGTGATTTTTTGTTTGAAGGACTAAGCATCTTAAAAAAGAAAAGTGTTATTTGTCATAACAATTTTGAGATGAGCTTTTACGGCACAGGCAGTGGATTGCAAAAATATATTAAAAAATATGGTTTAGAAGATGTAGTCATTTTACACGATAGCATTCCGTACGCCGAAGCCTTGCATGTGATAAAACGCTCGCACCTGCAGTTGCTAAGGATCGTTCAGCCTATGTTGAGTACCAAGCTTTTTGAAGGCATCGCACTCAATGTGCCGTTCTTAGCCGTCATTCCGCCAGGTGAAGCCGAACGCCTCATTCGGACCTACAACAAAAGCTCCTATATCGTTACTGACGCTTCGGCCCGGACAGTTGCGGAACGTCTCGAAGCTGCCATGGCAGACGCCAGCCTCGGTGCCACAAAGGGGTATGCAGACCCTGAAACGTTGGCTCTTTTCTCGCGCGAGCGGATTTCACTGGAATTCAAGACGCTGATCTGCAGAATCCTGCGACAAGGTTATCGAGTATGACGTCTGTCAAGGACAGTCTTTATTGGAACACTATGTTGAGGTTGCCGTTGAAGGTGATCTCTTTCGCCCTGTCGATTGTAGTCGCCAGGCTCTTGAACCCGTCGGATTTCGGCATTATGGCTATCGTGATGATGATTATTGCCTACGCCAACCAGATCACAAACGTTGGCATGAATGAAACCATCGTGCAACAAAACATCACCTGCAGGATGACCATCAATTCCATTTTCACCATAGATCTCACCGTTTCGGTTATTATGGCCTTGGTTTTCTTTGCATCTGCACGGAAACTTTCCGCCTTTTTCAGAGAGCCGCGCTGTGAAATGGCGATCAAGGTGATGTGCGCGTACTTCATTTTGTCGACCTTTTACGGGATTTCCCACGCGATATTAAGATCCCAGATGAGGTTCAAGGCCCTCGCGACCATAGAATCGCTTCATAACCTCGCGACCGGGGTGCTTTCCCTGGTGCTGGCCTATATGGGGTTCGGGTTTTGGTCGCTAGCTCTTGGCCAGATCGTACCGTTATTTTTATTCACGATCTTATTGTGTGCCGTCTCCAGGTGGCTACCGGTTGTTAGGCTCAGTAATTCACTTCTTAGGCCCATTTGGCGTTTCGGGCTCTGGAACTTTGCCAAAAGTCAGATCAACTTTGCCATCAGGCATATCGATACGCTGGTTATCGGCAGGATGCTCGGCACCTACCCGCTCGGGCTTTACGACAAGGCGCTCAACATCGCGGTAACGCCCTCAGAAAGCATACTCATGAACATAAACTCAGTTATGTTCTCCGCTTTCAGCCGCAGCAGGGCAAACAATGAGGAACTCAGGCGGCAGTTCGCCAAGGCCTTTTTGCTGACCGCTCTGGTCTCGGGGCCTTTGTACCTCGGCCTGATCGCTGTCTCGGGACACCTCGTTCATATCCTGCTCGGACCCCAATGGCAGGAAATGCTCACGCCTTTGCGCATCCTCTGTGCGGCGTTCGTGCTTAAATCCTTCGGAGGGGTTCTTGCCAGCTTTAACATTGGGGTCGGACAATACCGTAGCTATACGCTGCGGCTGCTATTTTCCGGCGTGTCTTTCGCCGGGTTATGTTTTGCGGGGGTACGATTCGGAATAGAAGGGGTTGCGTGGGCCTACTTTTTCTTCAGCCTGATCGAGTTCATTCTATCCTTCTCCCTTGCCACCTCATTCCTGAAAGTAAGCATTTATGAAGTCTATTCTTATGTCGAGACGGGGGCGGTTGGTTCAGTTATCATGTTTGTGCTGGTCCTGCTACTGTCCATGCCCCTCAAAGCAAAAACTGAGCTCAATCTGTTGGTGCTCATCAGTACTGGTTGTGTTGTCTATTGCTCTTACCTTCTCGTTGATAGGAATCCGCAGTTCCAGCAGCTACGTTCCGCCCTGTTCTCCGATCTTCGTAAGCTGTTTCCCGCAGTGGCAAGGCCGAAAAAGACATACCTTATTGTTTTGCCATGGGACATTTCGGAAGTGGGTGGAGTGAACGAAGTTGCCTATCAGCTATATCGACAATTGGAAAAGGGGGGGGTGTTCCGGCCGGTAATCTTGATTAATTCATGGTCCTCATTCATCCCTCGTTTTTCCCGCGGTGACGTGCGGACCATTCGGCAACGACTGTACCCGGAAGCTTTCGGAGGGACGAAATTCTCTAGTCGTATGGCGAAACGCGCAAATGCCGCTATCATCTCCCTGCTTTTGCGGCTGTATAATGTCGGCGTAGTCAATGTGCACTTCCCGTGTCTTTCGACGTGCTCCTGCTTCGGTGCTGCCGTCCGCGCTCCTCAGGCACCCTTCACCCTGATAATCTCCTTCCATGGCAGAGACATTGACGAGATCGTCTATGCGGGAGAGCTCGAGCGTGCAGCTTGGGAGCGGATTTTGGCTGCCGCCGACGGGGTGACTACCTGTTCGTACTCCTTGAAAGAGAAGGTAATCCAGGGACTGGACCTTCCTTCAGATGCTGTGACTGTCATTCACAATGGCGCCTCTTTGTGCATTGAGGACTCTATCTGCGAGACTCCCCCCCCCTACAGCGACTATATCCTCAGCGTGGGAACTTTCGAGGAAAATAAGGGGCAGGATATCCTGATTTCAGCCTTCGCAAAATCCTTTCACCTTACAAAGCACCGTTTGCATTTATTGTTTGTTGGTCGAGACACGCCCTATCTTGAAGTACTCAAACGCCTCGTGCAGAAGGAAGGCCTTACTGAACAAATACTTTTTTTTACCAATATCCCCAGAAAGCAGATGCCTGGTTTTTACAAGCATGCACGCTTTTTTGTCCTGCCGAGCAGAAAAGAGGCTTTCGGTATCGCCATTTTGGAAGCAGGTTTGTGCGGGCTCCCGGTTATTGCCTCACGGACAGGGGGAGTGCCGGAGATCATAACAGATACAGTGGATGGAAGGCTTTTCTCCGTTGCAGATGAATCCCAGCTCTTGGCTCTTATGCTGCAGTTCATATCAGGAGGTGAGGAGATCGTTATGCTGGGGAGTAACTTAAAGAAAAAGGTGCAGCAAAACTTCACTTGGGAGAGGATGACGGCCGACTTCGTCGCTCTCGCAAAGCCGGCCGTAGGGTGAATGCATGAAAATCCTTTATATCTTCCCGGGCCCGGTATATGGCATGACCTCGGATCACTTCCAACGGAGGTACAGGCTTTTGTCCGAGGTTTTCTCAGGCTACGTCTTGACCGCTTCCAGTTCGCCAGTGGATATTTCCGTCGGCGGTTTTCAGTGCTGCGCCTGTAAGCACATCGATGGTTTCGGAGGACGGCTACGCTTTGTGTTGTTCTGCCTCAGAAAAATCCTGGCCTTGAAAAACATCGATATTGTAGTTGCTTACGACCCTCTTCTCACCGGTGTTATTGGGTACGTAGCTAAGATTATCCTGAATGCTAAGCTTATTGTCGAACTCAACGGTGTTTATACCTCATCGCATGTTTGGGAAGGAGCTACTAACAAATTGTCTCCGAGGTTTCGCGCCCTTTTATTTCCATTGCTCGCCCAGTTTGTTTTATCACGCGCATGTGGAATAAAACTCACCTATCCTGAACAACTCGAACCTTTTAAAATAAACAGAAAAAATAAAATAATAAGATCTTTTTCCAATTATACTAATACCGAACTGTTTAAAAACATAGAGGAACGAAAAGAAATTCTATTCGTAGGGTTTCCGTTCAAGTTAAAGGGTGTAGATGTACTCATAAAGGCTTTCAAGCGAATATCAGGCCGTCATCCGGATTGGTATTTGAAGATTTTGGGATGGTACCCTGATCCCGCTGAACTTAATGACGAGATTGGCGGGCATCCGAGGATAGTTTATCACCCCCCGGTACCTTCGTGCGAGATGCCAGATCATATTGGACGGTGCGGGTTTTTAGTGCTGCCATCACGAACGGAGGCTATGGGGCGGGTCCTGCTGGAGGCGATGTCTGCAGGAAAGGCTCGTATCGGGTCCCGCGTGGATGGTATACCCACTGTTATTGCCGACGGTGTAGATGGAATTTTGGTAGAGCCTTCTGATATAGATGCTCTTGCCGAAAAGATGGAAACCCTGATTGTCTGCCCAGAGGTGAGGTACCAACTCGGTCGTGCCGGGCAGCTTCGTGCAGCAAGAGAATTTTGCTGGGAGGCGTACTTCAAGCATGTCGTCGACTTCTATGACGATGTGAAAAACAAACGAGAGGAATTGCATTGAAGGATAACAGCGGTTTCAAAAATAAATGGCTCGTTGCTGTTGCTGTGTATCTGTGCGTTGATCTTGGCAGACTGCAGGATCTTTTCCCTTTTCTTTCCCATGTCTGGCCCGGTGCACTAATGACGGTGGTCCTGATGGCTTTTCTTGTATCCAGTGGGGATCTGACTGACAGTTTTGTCAAGGGGTTGCCTCAGACTAGAAATTTCCTTCTTTTTGTAGTCCTCCTTTTCTGTTACGTACCGTTCGCTACCGCCCCTCGTGCAGCGTTCAACACTGCTCTTGGTGTTTCCTTGTTCGTGCCGGTCGTTTTGTCTTGCCTCGTTATCATAGACTCGCGCGAAAAAATCGAAAGTGTATGCAAGTTCTTGTGCCTGCTCTTTCTTTTTATTGGTGTGTACGCCCTGACTCATTCAGGTCGTGGTCCAGGCGGTTCGGTGGGTGACGAAAACGACGTTGGGTTATATCTGGTGAGTTTTCTGCCGTTCACATTTTTCCTACTCTCACAGGCTACATCCAGAAAAGGGCAGGCCTTGTGGGCCCTTTCTGTCATTGTTTCCCTGGCAGCCATTGTTATGACAAAGTCAAGGGGATCACTTGTCGGATTAATCGTCATGGCAGCGGTGTACTGGATTTTTGGGAAACGGAAGCTTTTGCTTATATCCATCACCCTTTTAGTCGCATTAGCTTTCACTTATATGACTGATGACGACTACAAGGCGAAGATGCTGACGATAACAGCTACCTCGGAGGGGACTGCAAATGAAAGGATCCTTTCTTGGAATGCCGCGTGGAAGATGTTCTTGGACAGACCGCTGGGCGTAGGAGGCAACAATTTCCCTAGGCACTTCTCAGAGTATCAGTCGACCGACCTGCGGCGCGACATGTGGGGAAGGGTTGCCCACTCCCTTTGGTTTACTTTGCTTCCGGAAACTGGAGTCATAGGGGCATACCTTTACTTTGCCCTCGTCTATAGGAACTTCAAGGATGTTTTTGCCGTAAAGCGTTATCCTCACGAGGCATTGCAGCAAAGGTTCTATGTATCCATGTCAACTGCTCTTTTGGCCTCGCTGATGGGATTTTTCGCGGCTGCATCATTTCTTTCTGTTCTTTACTATCCGATTTTCTGGTATCTGACCGCGCTCATTGTGTGTTTGAGAAATATCTCCTTAATGGATGCATCTTTCGCAATTAAAAGTTTCACCCCCTAAGGGCATGGCTCACGGAGTTTGGATGGTTTCTAAAGACGCTGACATTGCCGAGACACTGGCCGTCCCCCCCCGCAAGGTCCTCCATCTGCGGAGTTCGGGAGGCGTTTTGGGCGCCGAAAACGTGATCATTGAATTGGCAAAGCACTCCGATGCCTTCGGGTACCATTCGATAGTCGGTACTTTGAACGATGTCAGAGATGCGAAGGCGGAGTTCATGTTGACAGCAAAGGAGCTTGGCCTTTCAACGACCGGTTTTAAATGCAAAGGTAAGTTGGATCTCGCCTGTGCCTTAGAGATCAGGCGGTTTGTCGCCGGCTCTAAGATCGATCTCGTCCACTGTCACGGATACAAGGAAGATTTTTACGCTATCCTCAGCAGGATCGATGTCCCTATGATTGCAACGAACCACCTGTGGAAGACCACATCCGTGTCGTTGCGAATTTATAAAGCCTTGGACATCAGATTGCTGCGTATGTTTGATCTGGTAACAGGTGTTTCTGATGAAATTGTCACCGAGATGAGGGAGGTAGGAATCACGGGGGCAGTGAAGGTCTCTAATGGTGTTGATGTCGCCGCCTTCGATATTGGCGCAAAGCCAAGTGACTTGGCGAGTGAATTAGGCTTTAATTCTGGCTGCACCGTTTTGGGCATGATTTCGAGCCTCACCCCTGAAAAGAACCATGAACTAGCTCTTCAGGCGTTATCAAGAATCGGTAGTGAAGATGTCAAGCTTCTCATAGTCGGCGATGGCCCTCTTGATAGTGTTCTGAAGGCACGTGTTTCACAGGCCGGATTAGGATCAAGAGTGCTTTTTCTCGGACGGCGCAGTGATGTTCGGAAAATACTTTCCATGATCGATATATTTCTTCTCCCGTCGTTGCAGGAAGGGTTACCGATGGCCCTTTTGGAGGCGATGGCTTGTGGGAAGGCTGTTATTGCCTCTAAAGTGGGTGATGCCAAAAACCTTGTCACATCTGGTACCAACGGTTTGTTGGTACACCCCTGTGATACTGACGGGCTTGCTGCAGCAATAGAGACTTTGCTGGCAAATCCATCTTTGGTTGCCAAGCTTGGGCGACAGGCAAGGAGAACCGTGGTCGAACAGTTCAGCTCGAGCCGAATGACAGCCCAGTACTGTGAACTCTACGACCGGTTGCTTGGCCCTAAACAGCGGGGTACTCAGTGAGAATTCTTTGGCTTTCACATCTGATCCCTTATCCGCCCAAAGCAGGGGTTCTCTTGCGCAGCTACAATCTGTTGTTGCAGCTAGCAAGAGTCCATGACGTGGATTTACTATCCTTTGTTCAAATGGGATATCTTGAGACTTTTTATCCCTCCTATGAGTCCGGAATAGCGGATACGCGCCAAGCCCTCTCAGCATTTTGCAAACATGTGGAGTTTATCCCCATCCCGTCGGAGCAGCGTCCACTGGGTAAATATTTCCTTGCCGCAAAAAGCCTTTTTACTAAGAAACCGTATTCCATCAACTGGCTCAGCTCTCCGTTGTACTCAAAGGCCCTCTCACGCCTTGTTGCGGAAAACCGTTACGATATCATACATTTTGATACCATAAGTTTGGCGCCATACCGCTTGTTTTGCCCAAGCGTTAAGACTGTGTTGGATCACCACAATATAGAATCACATATGATGTTAAGAAGGGCGGAGAACGCACATCTGCTGGCACGGCCCTATTACTGGCAGGAGGGGCTTCGCCTTCGGTCATACGAAAGAAAAGTTTGTTCCCACTTCGATCTTCATATCACCTGTTCCGAACTTGATGCCCGTAGGCTTCTCAAGGTTGACCCGGGCCTTTATGTAAAAGTGATGCCAAATGGCGTCGATCCTTTGTACTTTTGTCCATCAGGGCGCAGTACCGCTGACAAGACAGTGATATTCGTGGGGTCTATGAACTGGTACCCGAATGTAGAGGCAATGCGCTATTTCATAAGCGCTGTATGGCCGGCGCTCAAGCGTGAGGTTCCTGATGCCAAGCTTCACGTTGTTGGGGCGCATCCGCCCCGATCGCTGTTAGACCTTGCCCAATTAGATCCATCCATCACATTTTTTGGATTTGTCAGTGACGTCCGGCCGTACCTTGAAGAAGCCACCGTCTATGTCTGCCCCATTACTGATGGCGGGGGGACTAAACTGAAGCTGCTTGATGCTTTTGCCATGGGCAAGGCGGTCGTAGCTCACCCCATCGCCTGTGAGGGCATCAATGCCAAACATGGCGAAAACATCATGTTGGCAACCACTGCTGAGGAGTTCGTTTCGAGAATACGTGAGCTTTTCGCCGACTCGAGTTTAAGAGGTGTTATTGGAGGGAATGCCAGAAAATTGGTGCTTTCCAATTACGCTTATGACTCGATCGGAAAGGATTTGTGCGAGAGCTATGAAAGGCTCTGCGGCCTGGGGAGTGAGATTAAGAGATGACGCCTGCGCGAAGATGGCTGGCTTGTTTGCGAGGGAGGGGCGTATGAGCAGGCAAAAGGTGACTGAATTCTTCGACCAAAATGTGGGGGACTATCAGTCCAAGCATTACGGGGGATCCGTCAGAACCTTCATGACAGTGCGGCTGGAAGCTGTGCTTCGGAATGTTGATCGGCTGTCCTTGTCTCGGGGCGCTAAAGTTCTGGATGCAGGTTGCGGCCCTGGAGCGTTGGTGGAAGCCCTGGCACGGCGCGAGCTCTGGGTCTCCGGGCTAGATGTCTCTGAAAACATGCTGGCCCGTACGGCTGAAAGGATGGAGTCCTTAGGGGAAGCCTACCCTGTATCGCTTAAACAAGGAAGCATAGACTCTTTGCCCTACAGCGACGACTCGTTCGATCTTGTCTGCTCTACCGGTGTCATCGAATACCTGGATACGGACCAGTTAGTTTTGCAGGAAATGTACAGAGTCCTGCGTCCGGGAGGGTTCCTCCTGATTTCAGTAACGAATGCATGGTCTCCCGTCAATTCCCTCGACTTCATCGTCGAATTCCTGAAAAGAAGGCACATGTTCTTACGTTGCTTTAACCGTATCTGGACACGGTTGGGAAAAGAACCGGTGCTACCGAGAAGTTTCAGAGTCCGTCGTCATAGGCCGAGCCGATTCAGAAAAAGTCTGAGGCAGGCGGGCTTCGAAGTTTTGGCGGCGGAGTTTTTCCACTTCATGCCTTGGCCACGGCCTCTGGATAAGTTTTTCCCGAAAGCTACCACGAGGCTCGGGGATAAACTGGAACAACTGTGTAAAACCAACCTTGCATTCCTGGGCGAAGGATACCTCGTAGTTTGTACCAAACAAAAATCCAGATAAGCCTGTCTCGCTCACTTCTCTCGTTGAAGCTTACACACTTGGTTGTCCGTCACTGTACTGTAGTGATTCCAAGGTTTCTAGGAGGAATAACTGAGACTCCAATTACCTCCGTGCCCGTTAGATACGCCCCCATCACGCTGCCATTGATGCCGTTTGACGGGTATGACTTACGTTTATAGTCGGAAGCTTTGTTTCCTCCTGGGTTTACGAATCCTGGATCTGTAGTGACGCTGTTGAGATCATATTTGCACGTGGTTTGCCAATTGCCCAAAGTCGTTGCCGTACATACTGTGTCATAAACCCTTGCAGAATATTTCCCCGAACTATAATAATTGTTGAAGTCGAGTTGGCCCGGGTTAGCTGCTGAGTATGTCCAAATTACACTCTGCTGCGGACTTCCGGCAACTATGTTGTTATAAAATGACCATGTTGTGGTTAATTTCGTACCGACACCCATGGCCCCGATGCTTTGACCATAAAAAGTATTATTGTAGATCTTGGCAGTGTTGCCAGCATTCTGACTGGTGTCGAGAGAAATCCCGTAACCGCCGCCTATTACTATGTTCTGATAAATTGACAGGCTAGTCACAAGACCATTGTAGTTCTGTACATAAAAGTTTGCATTCGTTGAGAGGTTCGCCAGGGGACCGAGAAGGTTGTTGTTGTAAACGTCGCTGTCGCTTTTGTATTTGGAATAAATGTTCTCAGTATTGTTGTAAAAAGTATTATTGAAAAAGTGGTTTCCAACAGAATTGCAAGTCCATATTCCAGCAGTGTTATGGTTGTTGTTTGGATCGATGTAACCGTGTATGTAGTTGTTATTGACCGAACAATAACTGCTGTCGAGGACTATTACACCTGCAACGTTATTGCCACTGTTTGAAAAGGTGCCCCCTATTAATTCACAATTTTGTATCGTGATGTAATTGGAATTGTCGATCTGTACTAGTGCAGCAGTACTCGAGTTCTGCGTCGTTACGATAAAACCATCCCATGTTACATACGTCTTGTTGTAAGCACCTATAATGGCTGCCGTTTGCGTTCCGGTATAGGGTGTGCCTTGTAAAATTGCGCCAAAGGGTACCAGACTCTTGAACACAATGGGAGCACCTGCAGTTCCGGAATTGGATGGGTTCAGTATTGGTATGTGGTAGTTTGAACTCTGCATCCCAGTTGCATAGGTTCCTGGGAAGAAGTATACAGTGTCGCCTGCTGCTGCGTTGGCTATCGCGGTTGAAACCGAGCATGGTGTGGATTGGCTGACGGAGAGAGCCCAGGTCGCTGAGCCTGTCGGTGCAACGTAGTGGTCAGCTGCCGATGCAGAGAGAACCGATGAGAACAGAGTCATATGGGCTATAATTGCAAACGTAATGAATGCCTTACCGTTTATCAAGTTGTGTGTTTTTTCCATCTCAGTTCTCCTTAAAAGTTGAAGGCGCGGTTCAACTCATTCCTGCTTTTTGTGACTGAAAGCCGCACTAATGACGCCTTCTGCACAGCCGCCGCTGGATGTCATTTCTTCCGGTTCTTCACTGTCACATACACGTTGGATGCCTGCTTTTGATTCCCCGCCGCATCGTAGGCTATTGCCGTGACAGCATACACACTGTTGTTTGTCATTTTTGTCGTGTCCCAGGCATAATTGTAAGGGGCAGTGGTCAGACTCGTCATTAACTGTCCGCCGACATAAATATTGACCTTCGTGACACCGACGTTGTCGCTGGCGCTTGCGCTGATCGTCACTGTCCCGCTCACCGTACTGTTGTTGCTTGGCGATGTTATGGAAACCGTCGGGGCTATGGTGTCGGGAACCGCGTTCGATACGTTGACGGAACTGCTTTGCGATACGGACACGTTGCCCGCTGCATCGTATGCCTTGGCCGTCAGCGTGTAACTGCCGTTGGTCACCGTCTTAGTATCCCAGTTGTAACTGTAGGGGGCGGTGGCGACGGTGGCCTGCAACACGTTGTTCCTGTAGAACTCCACCTTGCTCACACCCACGTTGTCGCTTGCGTTGGCGGTTACCGCAACGGTGCCGCTCACCGTGGACCCGGAAAGCGGCGAGGCGAGGCTGACGCTCGGGGCGATGAGGTCGTTCGATACGTTGATGGTGAGCGCTTGTGACAACCCGAGATTGCCGGCGGCATCGTACGCCTTAGCCGTTAAGGTGTAGACCCCGTTCGCTACACTTGCACTGTTCCAGGCGTACGAATAAGGAGACATGTTGGTGGCGGAGAGAAGTACGTTGTTCAGGTAGAACTCGACCCTGCTCACCCCCACGTTGTCGCTGGCGCTCGCGGCGATGTTCACTGGACCGCTCACCGTCACGTTGTTGCCGGGGGAGGTGAGGGAAACGGTGGGCGCGGTAAGGTCGTTTGCCACGTTCACCGTTATGTTCTGGGACTGCCCGATGTTTCCCGCTGCGTCATAGGCCTTGGTCATCAGGGTATAACTTCCCGCGGTAAGACCGCTGGTGTCCCAGGAGTAGACGTAGGGAGAGGAGGGGATGCTCGCCTTCAGCACGCCGTTTACGTAAAACTCAACCTTGGTAACCCCAACGTTGTCGGTGGCACTTGCAGTAACCGATACGGTGCCCGCCACGGTGGTCGAAGCTGAAGGGTAGGTGATGGTGGTCGTCGGCGGCTGCATCTCGGCAACAGTGACCACGTTCGAGTATGCACTTTCGTCGCCCGCCGAATCGTACGCGGTGACGGCAAAACTGTAGGAGTGGGAGGGGTCGAGGTTTGATACGGTGGCGTTGGTGAGGCTTTGTACGTCGATAGGCGCGGGACCCTGGAAAGGCTGAGTCGCAGAGTCGGCCTGATAATATAGCTTGTAGCCAACCACGGTGGTGTCCGGTGAGGGGTCCCACTGCAGGGACACGGAGGAGGCCGAGGCGGCACTGCTCATTCCCATCGCCATGATGGCGGCAACGACGGCGTTGACGCACATCTTCTGCAGGCGTACCGCGCGGTTGACCTCGCTCCTGCGCACGTACCCCTCGGCGACCAGGATGTCGCCGAGCTTCCTGCCGCTGTCCCCCTGTTTGGCGAGTGCTCGCCCCAACTGTTCGCGGGTGATGTGGCCGGTGGCGACCAGCAATTCACCCAGTCGGAGTGGGGTTTCTGTCGGGGTCTGCTGGTTCTGTTGCCAATCGAGAAGGCCTTTAAGCTGCAGCTCCGTGAGCATCCCCAGGCGCATGAAAACTGCGCCAAGACGTTCACCGCTCCGTTTTTGTTCGGCGATCGCTTCATCGAGCTGCTGTGCGGTTATCCGCCCCGACTGCACCAGCAGTGCGCCCAGAAGTTGCCGGTCGCCTGCAGCCAGCTTGACAGCATCCTCGATCTGGTTCAGGTGCTGCTGGATGGAGAGGGGGGCTGCCACGTCTTCAGGCCTTAAGACCCCCATCCTGACCAGAACGCCTCCAAGCAGCTCGTGAGTGGTTTTTTGTTCCCGTAGGGCTCTATTCAGGTCCCTTTTGGACACGAACTTGCCATCAAGCAGTATCTGTCCAAGGGCCCGTCTGGAAATCCTTTGAAACAGGTTAGGGCTCTGCATTATCAACTCCTTTCTGCAGGCAAGCGTACTGTCCCGCTCTGCAGTGCCATTTCGTCAGACTACAGCCTGACAGTGCAGCGATGTCGCCATGCTAAGTCTGTGGGACCAGGTGCTTGCTGGGGCGGATGGAGGAGGCTTGAGTCAAGTTTAAATGCTTTCTGCCCACCTGCAATGGTATTATTTTTTATATTTTGTTTCGATTTGTCAAGGTATTAGCGGTGTGAAAGGTTTAAGTTGAGCAGGCTATGACTATCGCGTGCGCCTGTGCCTTGGCTTGATTCAGATTGCATAATTCCCGCTGTCGATTATATTTCCCGCATGATGAAGGTGTGCCACATAATCCTCGAGGCTTTGGCCTGCGGCGTGCCGGTCGTGGCCCCGGCTGTCGGAGGGATCGGCGAGATCCTCGCCGACGGCGTGGAGGGGTACCTGGTCAAGGAAAGAGAACCCGCCGCCTTCGCCAGGCGTTGCATCGAACTAGTCGACGACACCCGACTGCGGCAAGACATGTCCCGGGCGGCGCACCGGAAAGTCCTAGCGCGGTTTTCTGCGGAAAAGATGGCGCAGGACTACCTACGGGTCTACCGGGAACTCCTGGCGGGCTGACACCGGAGCACATCATGCCCATTCTCCTGTTTTTATTTATCTTCCTTGTCTTTTGGGCCTACTTCGGTTACCCACTCTCCCTGTATCTCCTCAGCTACCTTCGACGCCGCAATGTGGCGAAGGCTCCCATCACACCGCCTGTGACTTTCATCATCACCGCATTCAACGAGGAAAAGCGCATACGGGAGAAGCTCGAAAACACGGTGGCGCTAGACTATCCCGCGGATCTGCTGCAGGTGGTGGTTGCCTCGGACGGATCCACCGACCGTACCAACGACATAGTCAGGGAGTACCAAGGCCGGGGCGTCGTCCTTTTGGAGGTTAAGGATCGCGGCGGCAAGGAGAATGCCCAGAAGGAGGCGGTAGCCATCGCCCGTGGGGACATCCTGGTCTTTTCCGATACCGCGACCATCATCGAGCCGGACAGCCTGTACCGCATTACGGCCAATTTCGCCGACTCGACGATCGGCTGCGTGAGCAGTGTGGACCGGGTAGTGGGGCGGGATGGAAAGCCGTGCGGCGAGGGGGCCTACGTGCGCTACGAGATGTGGCTCCGCGATCTGGAGGGGAGGGTGAATTCCCTGGTCGGCCTGAGCGGCTCTTTCTTCGCAGCAAGAAAAGAGGTCTGCCGCGACTTCTCCCCGAACATGCAGAGCGATTTCAGGACACTTTTGAACAGCATGAGGCTGGGGCTGCGCGGAGTGGGGGACACCGAGGTGATCGGGTTGTACCAGGACGTGGCGGACAGCAGCCGCGAGTTCGACCGCAAGGTCAGGACTGTCCTGCGGGGGATCACCGTCTTTTTCAAAAATCTGGAATTTCTGAACCCGTTTCGCTATGGCCTCTTCGCTTACCAGTTTTGCTGCCACAAGCTGCTGCGCTGGCTGGTACCCTTTTTCCTGACGGCGGCACTGCTGATCAACGCCTTTCTTGCGCCTTTCTCACCGCCGTACCTTTTCCTATTCCTGCTCCAGTGCATCTTCTACCTCCTGGCCGTTGCCGGCTGGAAAAGGCCCTCCCTGGCCCGTAGTCTTGCCGTAAAGCTGCCCCTTTATTTTGCCACGGTGAACCTGGCCATCGCCGTCGCCTGGGTGCGCTATCTGCGCGGTAATCGCCTGGTTATGTGGACACCGTCAGAGAGATGAAGCTGCCACGCCTGAAACTCCTAGCCGCACTTTTCTGCGGATTTCTGATCTTTGTGGTCATCCCCTCGTTTACCGAGGTACGGGCTCTTCTCGCCGCCCCCCTGTTTATCACCGAGACGGCAGCGCGCGGCGACGCCTGCTATGTACTTGCCGGCGGCGAGACCGTCTGGGAGCGACTGAACGCCGCCGCCGACCTGGTGCACCTGGGGAGGGTGCCGAGCATCTACCTGATGGACAACCCCGCCCGGGACCAGTACAACGTGCGGGAGGGACGTTCCTGGAGCAGGGGGCGGTGGTACGTCGATTACCTCGTCTGGCGCGGAGTGCCGGCAGAGCGGATCAGGGTCATCCCGGCTGCGGAAGGCTTCTTCGGCACCCGCACCGAGGCTGCGAACCTAGCCTCGCATCTTGATGCCGGAGTCCGCCAGGTGGTGATCGTGAGCTCGGCTCCGCACATGCGGCGGGCGCTTATGGCCTTCCGGGATGCCCTTCCCGCAACGGTAGCCGTTGTTCCCTTCGCGGCCACCGAACTGCGCAGCAGTCAGGAACTCTGCCATCCCCTGTGGATCGAATACGTGAAGTTGGCGGTATACAGCGTGATGTCCCGTTGGAGGTAGAGCTGCAAGCCCTATTTGTGAAAAATGTGATCTGGATCACTGCGGACAGCCGTTAAATTTGATTAAAGAAGGAGCACAATTAGGTACACGACAATACTAAACCATCCGCGAGGGTGGGACGGAAAGCCTATTGGGTCTCTCTGAGACAGCCGGGTCGCCGAAATGCCTGCACTACAGGTCGGTGCCCGGTTTTTTTGCGTCTTGAGCACGGGCTCCACCTCTCGTGGAGGTCCGTGTTGAAAACCAAGCGCGTTCTGCAGCTCCTTCTCCCCCTTCTTTTGGTTCCTGCCGCAGCTTTTCCCGCAACGGTGAGCCTTCAGTGGGACCCGTCCACCGATCCTGATCTCGCCGGTTACCGTGTTTACTACCAGGCCAACTCCTCGGCACTCCCCTTTGCCGGCAACGGCGCAGTCGAAGGGGCGGCACCCGTGAACGTCGCTAACAGCACCACCGCTTCCATCAGCGGCCTCGACCCGGGCAGCTCCTACTATTTCGCGGTCACCGCCTACAACTCGAGCGGCGCGGAAAGTGCGTACTCCAACGTGGTCCAGGTAAAAGAGATGGTCCCGCCTGTGGTGGATATCGCCGTCTCGTCCGCAACCACTACCCTGAGCGGTACGGTTTCCGTAGGCGTCGACGCTCAGGACAACGTCGGCGTCACGAAGGTGGAGCTCTACGTGGGCAACACGCTGCTGGGAGCGGGGAGCACGGCTCCTTGCGCGTTCAACTGGCAGACCGCATCCATGCCCCCGGGGCAGTACACCCTTTCGGCCAAGGCCTACGATGCCGCCGGCAACGTGGGGACCACGGAGAAGGTCGTCTACGTAGCTGGTGACACGTCAGTCCCGACGGTCACCATTTCGGCTCCCGCCAACAGCAAGCAGGTCAGCGGCACCGTCACCGTGACGGCCGGCGCCACCGATAACATCGGCGTCACATCTTTCGCACTTTACGATAACTCAAGCCTCATATACGCGGCGAACCAGGGTGCCATCAGCTATAACTGGAACACGGTAGCCGCAGGCAACGGGAGTCACACCCTGGTTGCCATTGCCTCCGATGCCGCCGGAAATGCAGGTTCCGCCAGCGTGACCGTCAACGTCGCCAACGATGTCGTTGCTCCGTCCGTCAACCTGGTGCTGCCTTCCTCTCCGTATCTCAAAAATGCCAACCTGAAGGTGGCGGCGTCGGCCCAGGACAACGTGGCCGTAGTCCGGATGGAGGTTTACCTGGACGGGGTTCTGCTGTTGGGGACCAACTCGGGTTCCATCAGCGCCACGACCAAGGTGGGCGCCGGAAACCATACCGTCACGGTCGCGGCGTACGATGCCGCCGGGAACAAGGGGACCAAGGCCATGAACGTGTCGCGGTAGTGCCAGCGCGGCTGCGCGGCTAAACGCGCGGTTTTTAGCCGCTTTCTTTAAAAAAACTGTTGCTTTTCTCTTATGAATCAAATAGTATCCGCTCCCGATGGAGGGGTTTCCCGTCCAGCTAAAATGAATACAGGTACACGATAATACTAAACCACCCGCGAGGGTGGGACGGAAAGCCTACAGGGTCTCTCTGAGACAGCCGGGTCGCCGAAATGCCAAGTACTGGTGTCGCGGTCCCGGCTTTTTTCATTTCCCCTATCACTCCCTTCCGAAAAAGGCGTACGGCCGAGGCCTGTCATGGGAGTGAGCATGCTATCTAATGGAAAAGCCAACACCTTTTCCGCCCTTTCCGCCTTGTTGTCTGTTGCAATTCTACTCATCGTTGCCCCTGCCACCTCTCTTGCCACTGATGTCTCGCTAGCCTGGGACCCAAGCCCCGACCCCGACCTCGCGGGTTACCACATCTATTACCAGGCGAACTCCGGTGCCTTTCCGTTTCAGGGGACCGGGGCCATCGAGGGTAACGCCCCTGTCGACGGAAGAAACAGCACCTCTGCGACGATAAGCGGGCTGGATCCGGCAAACTCCTACTATTTCGCGGTGACCGCCTACAACTCCTCTGGTGCCGAGAGCGTCTACTCCAACATCGTCACGGTGCCGGAGGCGCTCCCCCCGACTGTCAGCATAACCTCGCCGGCCAATAGCGATGCGGTCTCCGGGACGGTGACCGTCACCGCTTCGGCTACCGACAACGCCGGTATCGCTAGGGTGCAGTTCCTGGTGAACGGGGTACCGGTCTTCGAGACGGCCAAGCCCCCCTACAGCTTCGCCTGGAACGTCGCCTCCCTGGCCAAGGGAAGCTACGACCTTGCCGCCAGGGCGGTCGATGTCTCCGGCAACGAGGCGGTATCGAAAGCGGTCACCGTTTCCGTGCCTGGGGACGTGATCTCCCCCACGGTATCCCTTGTCACCCCGTCACAGGCCAGTGCCGTCGGCGGTACGGTCTCCATCTCCGCCAGCGCAAAGGACGATGTCGGGGTCGCAAGGCTCGAGCTGTACCTCGACGGGACGTCGGTTTACAGCGGTGCCCAAAACACGGTGAGCTTCGACTTCAACAGCACACTTGCTGCAAACGGCAGCCATATCGTGAGCGCCCGGGCCTACGATGCAGCCGGCAACACCGGCTCCGCGTCGGCCACCTTCTCGGTCTACAACGCCGTCAAGCTCACCGACCCGACCCCGCCTGCAACGGTCTCGGCGCCCCTCACCATAGCGGATGCCCAGCTCGCGCTGCAGATTGCCTCGAGCCAGGTTGCCCCGGGGAGTGAGGAGCTTTTGCGCCTGGACCTTGCCCCCTACGTGAACGGCACCTCGCAGCCCAACGGCAGGATCGATACCGGCGATATCGTGGTGATCCTCTCGCTGCTTACGGGGAAGATCTAGATGGGGCACATTGGATTATGGAGGGAAATGATGCGGTTTGTTAAGCGGGTCCTGGTGGCCCTTATGGTGATGACTCTGGCTGCCTGCGGCGGCGGTGGGGGAGGAGGGGGGAGTGCGGTAGGGGGAGCCGATTCCGGCGTTCCGGACCGCACCGCTCCCAGCGTGGCGCTCACCGCCCCGGCGGAGGGGACCGTGGTGCACGGGGTCACCCTCATCAAGGCCGCGGCCTCCGATGACGTGGGGATTGAGCGGGTGGAGTTCTACCTGGACGGGGTGCTGCAGGGAAGCGCCACCAGTGCCCCATACTCCTTTTCCTGGGATCCGTCGGGAGTCGCTAAGGGTAGCTACAACTGGACCGCAAAGGCCTATGACGCCGCCGGCAACGTGCAGACCTCCACCGAAGTCGCGGTAACCGTGCCGATCTACGCGGCGATGAGCACCGTGTTGAGCGGCAGTACGGCGGTAGGGACGGTGTTTCTTGCCGGGCTCCCGGCGGCGGCTCCTTACGGGGTGAACTTAGTGGTGACCATGCCGACGGGTGCGACCCTTGCCGGCGCAGCCGCTTCCGGACCCTATGCTGCGAGCGGTATGGTCGGCACCTCCGGTAGCAATGCCGTCATACTCGCAAGCAGCAACCTTGCCTCGGGAGAGATCCTGAAGCTTTCCTTCACCAATGTTCCCCCCGGAGCGGTGGCGGGGGATTTCGCTGTCGCCGTGTCGGCGGTGTTTGACGGTGGGGGCACCCAGATCCAGTAAGGTTCGGGGCGGTATAAGTGGGGCAGGGGGGGCTAGTGCCTCTTGTGGTTCTGTCTCGCGTCGAAGAACCCCTTGTTCAAGAGGATCGCCTTGCCGTCCAGGATGCTGATCGCCTGAGACTTCTCAAGGCTGCGCAAGACCCGGCTCATGGTCTCGCGGGTCACCGAAGCGTAGCTCGCCATCTGCTGGTGCGTCATCTTCACGTCGATGATCACGCCGCGGTCGTCGCGCACGCCGTAAAGCTCCCCCAGCCGGTCCAGGAGGGATAGCACCCGGTCCTGGGCGTTCTCGGCGTTGAAACTCAGGATCTTGATCATCTCCCATGACTCGCGCAGTCGGCTGCACAGAAGCTCGATGATCTTTTTGCGGATCTCCTCGTTGCGCAAAAGGTACTCTTCGAAATCCGTTTTGTGCAAAAGCCCGATCACCGAGTCCTCGTGCGCGATGATGGTCGCCGGCGAGGTCTTGTTGTCCAGAAGCGACATCTCCCCGAAGAAGTCGTTTTTCTTGTGGATGGTGATGATCTGCTCTTTCCCCTCGTCGTTCATCTTGACAACGCGCACCTTCCCGGAATAGATCAGGTACATATAGTTCGAGGTATCCTCCTCGTAGAGCACTATCTGTTCCTTCTCGTAGTTCTTTTTCCTGAACAGTTTCTCGACCTGTTCCACCTGTTCCGGGGTGAGGGAGGAGAAGAATGGGATGCTGCTGATAACGCAGGATTCCTGTTTCTGTCTTTGTGACGCCGGTCCTGTCATTTTACCGCCTCCAGCTTGCAATTTACCCCAGTCAATCGGTGATTTACCACAAACAATTAGCACTTGTCAATTTGTGCCTTAGGCTGTATAGGTATAGCTGTGTTCAGCGCGGCTCTGTGAGTGCCGCTATTCTTTACCAGGAGGATCTCTTGACGGCAGAACGTATTATTTCGGTGGTGGGGTTGGGCTACGTCGGCCTGCCCGTCGCAGTGGCTTTCGGAAAGTGCCGTACCACCATAGGTTTCGATATAAACCGCAACAGGATCATGGAACTGCGCGAGGGACGCGACCACACCGGCGAGGTGGAGGCCGCGGACCTGGCCGAAGCCGACATACTCTTCACCGACCGCGTCGAAGACCTGAAAAAGGCGGACTTCCACATCGTCGCTGTCCCCACCCCCATCGACCAGGCCAACCAGCCTGACCTCACCCTCATGTACCGCGCCAGTGAAACGGTAGGCAGTGCCCTGAAAAAGGGCGACATCGTGGTCTACGAGTCGACGGTGTATCCCGGTGTAACCGAGGAGGAGTGCCTCCCGATCCTCGAGCGGGTCTCCGGGCTCAGGGGAGGGGTGGACTTCAAGGTCGGCTACAGCCCCGAGCGGATCAACCCGGGGGACCGGGAGCACACCTTCACCAAGATCAAGAAGGTGGTCTCCGGGCAGGACGCCGAGACCCTGGAGGTCGTGGCGCAGGTGTACGGCTCCGTGGTGACCGCCGGCGTCTTTCGCGCCTCCTCGATCAAGGTGGCCGAGGCGGCGAAGGTGATCGAGAACACGCAGCGCGACCTGAACATCGCCCTCATGAACGAGCTTGCCCTCATCTTCGACCGGATGGGGATCGACACCGGGGATGTGCTTGCCGCCGCCGGGAGCAAGTGGAACTTTCTGAACTTCCGCCCCGGTCTCGTCGGGGGGCACTGCATCGGGGTGGACCCCTACTACCTGACCCACAAGGCGGAGAAGAACGGCTACATCCCGCAGGTGATCCTCGCCGGGCGGCGCATCAACGACGGCATGGGGAAATTCGTGGCGCAGCGCGCCGTGAAGGAGATCATCCGGGCTGGGCACCACGTGCTCGGCTCCTACGTCACCGTGCTCGGCCTTACCTTCAAGGAAAACTGCCCGGATCTCAGGAACTCCAAGGTCATCGACATCGTGAAGGAGTTCGAGGACTACGGCGTCGAGGTACAGGTGTGCGACCCGATGGCGGACCCCGAAGAGGCGCATCACGAATACGGCGTCAGTATCATGCCGATGTCGAAGCTAAAGCCTGCGGTCGCGGTGGTGGTCGCTGTGGCACACCGCGAGTACCAGGAACTGGGCCCCGCCGATTTCGCGCGGCTCATGGTGGCAAACCCGGTGCTCATCGACGTGAAGGGGCTCTTCGACAGGGAGCTTATGAACGGGGCCGGGATACGGGTCTGGAAGCTGTAGCAGGGGTCGGCCGGCCGAGGGGATGCCATGGCGCTTTCGCTGATCGCGGTTTTGTTGCTGCTTGTTACCGTACTGCGCATCGTGCAGTTGGAGAAGCGAAGCGCCGTCCGCAGCTTTCTGGCATTCCCCGTCCTCGCCCTGGCGGTCCTGGAGCTTGCCGACCTGTTCGCCCTCGAATCCTTTTGGCCCGCGAGGGATTGGAAAAGGACGGGGCTATTCGTGGAGGCGCTCCTGCCTCCCTTGTGGCTCCTTCTTAGTCTCACTTATGCGCGTGAGCTCCCGGAGCGCGGGCTCACTGTCCGGACACGGGTCCTCCTCGCCTGTGCCTGTCTGCTCCTGTTGGTGCCGGCTTTTCTCCCCGTCACCTCCTTTTACTACGCCCCGGATTTCCCGGTGGAGCCGCTGCTTTTTCTGGCCGACGCGGGTTTCTATTTCTACATCGCCATCCTTGCGCTGCTCGTGATGGCGCTCATCAACTTCGAGTCCACCCTGGCGCACGCCTCGTCCGAGGCCCTGTGGCGCGTGAAGCTCGACATCGTGGCGCTCGTCGCGACGCTGTCCGTGCTCGTGTTTTACTACTCGAACGCGCTCTTGTACCGCTCCATCAACATGGAGCTCGTCCCGCTGCGCTCTTTTGTTTTCATCGTCGCCTCCCTCATGATGCTCTATGCCCGCACCCACTGGCGCGGCAGCGCCCGGGTGAAGGTTTCCCAGGCGGTGTTGCTGAAATCGGTCGTCATCTCGGTGATCGCGGTCTATCTCATCCTGCTGGGGCTTCTGGGGGAGGGGATGAGGTACTTCGGGCCGCAGTTCCCGCGTGTGCTCACCCTGGCCCTTTGCTTCTCAGGCGGCATCCTTTTGCTGCTGCTCCTTCTCTCCGAGCGCGCCAACCGCGAGTTCAAGGTCTTCCTGCACAAACATTTCTACCAGAGCAAGTACGACTACCGCTCGCAGTGGCTGGGGCTTACCCAGAGGCTCGCCACCTTTGACTACGCCGACGAACTGGCGCACCGGGTGCTACAGGCCTACTGCGAGATCTTCGGCGTGCGCGGTGCGGCCCTGTACCAGCACCAGAAGGGGGTCGGCTGGTACTGTGTCGGCGGCCTTCTGGAGTTGGAGCCTATGGCCGAGACCATCGAGGACGACAGCCCCATCCTCGCTTCGCTGCGCGAGAAGCAGTGGGTCTTCAGCTCCTCCGATGCGAACCCCGAACTGACGGAGGCCGACCGCGCCCTGCTTGCTCGCTACGACATCTCCTTCGTGATCCCTCTTTCTGAAGGGGAGGCCCTTTCCGGCTTCATCGTGCTGGGTGCGCAGATCGTCCCGGACGAGCAGTACCGCTACGAGGATTTCGACCTGATGAAGACCATCGCGCGTCAGGTCTCGGTCGCCATGCAGCACCAGCGTCTTTCCGAGCAACTCACCCAGGCGAAGGCGATGGAGGCGGTCGGAAGCCTCGCCACCTTCGTGGCGCACGACCTGAAAAATCTCGCAGCCACCATTTCGCTGGTACTGCAGAACGCGGGCGAACACATCGACAACCCCGAATTCCAGAAGGACATGCTTAACAGCCTCGGCAACACCACCAAGAAAATGCAGGGCCTCATAGGACGCCTGCGTAACTTAGGGGAAAGCGAACTTTTGCAGAGGCGTCCCGTCGAGATCCTGTCCCTCGCCAGGCGCTGCGCCGAGATGGTGCAGGGACGGACGATAGATGTGACCGGGAGCTGCCAGATGGTCCTTGGCGACGCGGAGGAGTTGCAGAAGGTGCTTTTGAACCTCTTTTTGAACGCGGTCGAGGCCTCCGCGCCGGAGACCCCCATAACCGCCGAGGTGGGATGCAACGCCTCCCCCTTCATCAGGGTGACCGACCGCGGCTGCGGCATGTCGCCGCGCTTCATCAGAAACGATTTGTTCGTCCCATTCCGCACCTCGAAACGGACCGGTTTGGGGATCGGGCTTTACCAGTCGCGGCAGATCGTCGCGGCGCACGGCGGCAGGATCGAGGTCGCAAGCGTCGAAGGGGAAGGGACGGTGTTCACCGTCCACCTCCCGGTCGCGCAGGCCGAACCGGCAAGAGGGTGCAGCGCCGCCGCATAGAGGAGGAGTAGTGAAAAAGCTTCTTATTGTCGACGACAACGAGGATATCAGGCAGCAGCTCAAGTGGGGGCTGACCCAGGAGTACCAGGTGCTGCTCGCCGGAGATGCGCGCGAGGCGCTCTCCCTTTTCCGAAGCGAACACCCGGCTGTCGTGATCCTCGACCTCGGGCTGCCGCCGTACCCGGACAGCTCCGTGGAGGGGTTTCGCTGCCTGGACGAGATGCTTGGGCTGAACCCGGTGACCAAGGTGATCATGCTCACGGGAAACAACGAGCGTGAGAACGCGCTGAAGGCGATGCGCATGGGGGCCTTCGACTTCTACGCCAAGCCACCCGTGCTCACCGAACTCAAGGTGATGATCGGGCGCGCCTTCCATATCGCCACCCTGGAGGAACAAAACAGCTCCATCACATCCAGCGCCGAGCCGGAGGAACAATGGGGGATGGTCGGGCGATGCGCCGAGATGCAGGCTGTCTACACCACCATCAGGAAGGTTGCCCCCTCAAACGCACCGATCCTCATCACCGGCGAGAGCGGCACCGGCAAGGAACTGGTCGCCGCGGCCATCCACGAGGCGAGCCAGCACCGCAAGGGGCCGCTCGTTGCGATCAACTGCGGCGCCATTCCCGAAAACCTCCTCGAGAGCGAGCTCTTCGGGCATGAGAAGGGTGCCTTCACCGGTGCCCATACCGCGGTGCGCGGCAAGCTGCAGTTCGCGCACAAGGGGACCCTTTTCCTCGACGAGATCGGGGAGTTGCCGGTGAACCTGCAGGTGAAGCTTCTGCGCTTTCTCCAGGAGGGCCTGATCCAGCGTGTCGGGGGGAGGGAGGAGATCCCGGTCGACGCCCGCACCACCTGCGCGACCAACATCGACATCCAGAAGGCGATCGAGGAGGGGCGCTTCCGCGAGGACCTCTACTACCGGATCGGGGTGGTCACCATCAAGCTTCCCCCACTGAGGGAGCGCGGTGACGACGTGCTGCTGCTTGCCGACAACTTCCTGCGTCTATACTGCAAGGAGAACAAGAAGAAGGTGCGCCTCTCCCCGGCCGCGATAGCCTTTTTGAAGCGGCACGATTGGCCGGGCAATGTGCGCGAGCTGAAGAATCGGATCCAGCGTGCCGTCATCATGTGCGACGGCTCCAGCATCGGCCCCCTCGATCTTGGCTGCGACTTCGAGCCACCCCCTGTGCCGGTTTCTTCGAACGACGGGCTTTCGCTTCGCGAGGCGCGCGAGCGGATGGAGCGTGAGATGATCCTGAACGCCATCGAACGCCAGTCTGGGAACATCCTGAAGGCCGCCGAAGAACTCGGCGTCAGCCGCCCCACGCTCTACGACCTGATGAAGAAACTCTCCATCCATCAATGAAAACTTAAGTGTTCTACGTGAGGGGACGCATGGGGTAGGGTGCAGGCAGTAAAGGCTGCGTGAGCAAGAGAAAAGGCCGCCTCACCTTTGAAAGGGGAGGCGGCCTTCCTTTTTCTGCGTCTTAGAAGCGCTCGAAGTCGCCGTGGTCGAGGTTGATGGCTACCCCTTTGTCGACCGCGGCCTGTCTGGCGCGCGCCCTGGTGTCTTTCTTGGCGCTCGTCCCGGAGTAGGTGAGGGAGGCGGCCTCGCGTGCCCTTGTCCCCATCTCCCTCCGCCCGGCCGGGGCCTCGGCGCTGTTCACGTGGAAGAAGGAGATGGTTTCCTGCAGCTGGGCCGCCTGCGAGGAGAGCTCTTCGGCGGTGGATGACATCTCTTCCGCCACCGTGGCGTTTTTCTGGATCACCTGGTCCAGCACCTGAATCGCCTGGTTGATCTGCTGCGCACCGCCGTCCTGCTCCTTGCTTGCCGCGCTGATCTCCTGAACCAGCTCCGCGGTCCTCTGGATGTTGGGCAGTATTTCCCCCAGAAGGGCCTCCGCCTTCTCCGCGATCTCCACGCTCGAGGTGGAGAGTGTCGATATCTCGCCGGCAGCCTTCTGGCTGCGCTCGGCGAGCTTTCTCACCTCGGCCGCCACCACCGCGAACCCCTTGCCGTGCTCACCTGCGCGCGCCGCCTCGATGGCCGCGTTCAGCGCGAGCATGTTGGTCTGGCGTGCGATCTCCTCGACGATGGAGATCTTCCCGGCGATCTCCTTCATGGCGGCTAAGGTCTCTGCGACGGCCTTCCCTCCCTCCTGCGCGTCAGCGGCCGATTTCACCGCGATTCTCTCGGTTTGCATCGCGTTGTCGGCGGTCTGCCTGATGTTGGCGCTCATTTCTTCCATGGAGCTCGATGCCTGCTCGGCGGAGGCCGCCTGCTCCGTTGCCCCCTGCGAGGTGTTCTCCGCGTTTTCTGCGAGCTCCTTGCTCCCTATGCTCACGTTGTCCGCCGCCTGTTTCACGTCCAGTACCACGTCGGAGAGCTTGCGCACCATAGCAGCGAGGTCCTTTAGCAACTCATCCTTCTCCGAGCGCGGCGTCACTTCGACGGTCAGGTTTCCGTCGGCTATCTCCTTGGTGATGCCGATCACGCCGTCCATGGCCTGTTTCACGCTTTTCAGGCTGTCGTTGATCCTGGCGAAGTCGGAGTGTGTCTCCTTCGTGTGCTTGTCCGGCTGCACGATGGCGAAATCGAGGTCGAGGTCCCCCTCCGAGAGGAGCCTGAGGTTCGCGGCCATCCGTTCGATCTCCACCTTGGTGTAGTCGCGGTTCCTTATGATCGCCGTCAGGTCCTGGACCACCTCGACGTAACCGATCTTCTCCCCCTTGCGATTCAGCAGGTACGAGGTGTCCTGTTTGCAACCCGAGCCGCACCAGTCGAAGTAGCTCTCGCCCACTCCCCTTTGCAGCTGTTTGATGCCGCACCCCTCGGTGCTGCAGATGTTGGCCGCGGCGTTGCTGCAGGCAAGCCCGAGCGCGGTGACCCGGTCTCTGATGCGCCCCTCCTTGACCAGGAGCGCCTCGAAGGGTTTGTTCAGGAAGGTCCAGTTCATGTCGTTGTCGGTGACGTGGATGGGGAAGGGGACCGCGTCGATGATCGCCTCGTACCAGTCGTTCTTATCGACCACCACGTCGAGCGTCCGGTTCACGCCGTCCACGATGGCGCGAAACTCACCCTGGTGCCTGGAAGCGTCGGAGCGGGTCTGGAACTCACCGGCCAGCGCCGCGTTGACCAGCTTTTCCGTGTCCTCGATCATGGCGCCGACGGCGTCCTTCACCCTGGAGAGGCTCGCGTTGATCTTCACGAAGTTCTCGCGGGTTACGCCGGTATGCTGGTCCGCATCCGCCACCTGCAGGTCGAGGTCGAGATTCCCCAGCGCCAGCCTGGTCAGGTTCTCAGCCATGCGCTCAACCTCGGTATGGGTATAGTCGCGGTTTCTGATCATGGCGGTGAGGTCGGTCACCGTCTCTACGTAGCCGATCCGCTCCCCCTTGCGGTTTATCAGGTAGGCCGTGTCCTGTTTGCATTCCGACCCGCACCAGTCGAAGAAGCTCTCGTTCACCCCTTTGTGCAGCTGCTTTATGCCGCATCCCTCGTTGTTGCAGATGTTGGCTGCGGCGTTGCTACAGGCAAGTCCCACGGCGGTGTCGCGATCCTTGATGCGCCCCTCGCGGACCAGGAGCGTCTCGAACGGCTTGTTCATGAAGGTCCATTTCATGTCGTTATCGGTTACGTGCACCGGAAACGGCACCGCGTCGATGATGGCGCGGAACCAGTCGTTTTTCTCAATGAGCCGTTCGCATTCCTCTTCCAACGACTGCGTCCTCGCGCCGACGGCGCGGGAGAGCCAGACCCCAAGCGCGAGGGTGGCTATACAGGCCGCCACTGAGACACCCACTCCGATCCCCGTCGAGCCCCGCATCGCGACGAGACAACCCGCCATGCCGAGCAAAGCTGCGACGGCGAATCCGACCAATACCTTTGCCTTCAGTTTCAGTTCCCCCATTTTTCTTCCTGTCCTCTCTTCGGGTTGTAGTGACGGCGCCAGAACCGGCGCTGGATAATTCAGCAGTCAGGCACGACAGACATGCGGCATCTCGGGAGCAGAAAAGGTAATTTCTGTGCTTTCACCGGACGTGATTCTTTACAGAATTGGTTGCTTCTTCGGAGGTGGGCGAATTTAATGTAGGAGAAAATGGTTGGTCATATCTAACGTAAGAAGGGGGCGTTACCGGGATAGCTTACGATTTCCGTATAACAGGCTGATAGTGCGGATAAAAAAAGTATACAGAACGGTAAATGTATTGCATTTTTTTTGGCTAATCCTGTGCTGACTGCATTCATCATCTCATCCAAATGGGGCCGCCCCAGTTTTCCGGGTGTCTTTTTAGGTCGGTTACACTGCTTGTGGCGAGGTGGGGCGGCGGGCTTTTCAGCGTGGCGTCGAAGAGGGAGAAAAAAAGGGCTGGCATCTTCTGCCGGCCCTTTTCACGTTCAAATGTCTTTTACAGTCCCGGTGGGGCTGGTGGCGGGGTCCAGGCTGCCGGTGGTCTCGGTACCGCTGAGCCGAGCGGGCGGCTTTCACAAGCAGGACAGCTGACGGTACCGCTTCCGAAACAGGCGCTGCAATCGGACTCCCAGATATCGAGCACCGCGACATAATACCTGTTACCGGTGCCACCGCACTCGGGGCAGGTGACGGTCCTTTTGCCTTTGCAGTCCATACAAATTGCCATTATCAAACTCCTTCCGTGCCGTGGCACGTGTGACTCGTTGCGCAGGAGTAGTGCAGTATAAAGTATGAATGTGAGCTGTCAATTAAAATTAACAAATTTTTAATTTCATTTGAGTCGCCGCTCCTGTACCTACGTTAAGACGAGAGGTAGCGGCACATCGCGCGACAGGTAGCGGCATATCGTGCGATAGGTCATGGCACATCGTGCAATAGGTCGTGGCACATCGTGCAATAGGTCGTGGCACATCGTGCAATAGGTCGTGGCACATCGCGCAATAGGCCATGGCACCTCGCGCAATAGGTCATGGCACATCGTCCCATAGGTCGTGGCACATCGCGCGATGTGGAGCTCCATTCAAGCTGAATGGCATGCCGCACCACCCATATGGACCTCGGCTGGAGGCAGCGGTGATCTGCTTTGGGGAGAGTGGAGGTTACAGATTGCTTTCCCGGACCAACAGTGCCGCGGCGTTGCGTGTGATCTCCCCGAGGAGGCTCTGCTTCTGCGCCTCGATGTGTACCACGCCGCGCAGGGGGACCAAGGGAACCGTGTGAGGAGCGCAGTTGTCGAGACGTACCCTGAACACCGGGGTCTGCGGGATCTGTGCACCGCGCGCGTCGGGGCGGGTTGGTAGTGGCCCACCGGACGACGAGGCGAGCATGGGATCGTCGATCTCCGGCACGTTCACCCGGTCGATGTCGGCTACCGTGCAGCTCACCGGGCCGAATTCGCTTGCGTCCGGCAGGAAACGGGCGCGAGCCCCAGGCTGCAGCCACTTAAGGTCGCGCTCGCCGACGTAGCTGTCGATCCGGTTACCGGCGGTATCGGCCAGCAGGTATAGTGGTTCTTTCGCCGACACCCAGACCCCCGGAGCGATCTCGTCGTTTCGGGCCACGATTGTCCCGTCGAACGGGGCCCGCAGGGTGAGCCGGTTTCGCTCTCCTTCTAGCCCGGCCTGTTCGCTACGGTCCACTTCGTAGCGGCGCTGAGGTACCATCCCCTGGCTCAATAGTTGCGGGTCGAAGCTCTGCCTGGCTGCCTGCCACGCCGATGTCGCTGCCGAGGTGCCGGCCTTCTTTATCTGGGCCTCGAGTTCAGGGACCTGCAGCTTGGCGAGGAGCTCTCCGCGACGGACCTTTGCGGTGCCGTCGTCGGCGGTCTGAAGCAGCATACCGCCGCGCGGCGCCGAGACCTGCTGCTCGCGTGCAGGCAGAAGCACCCCCGGCGCGGCGACGTCCCCCTGCCAGGGAACCACGAGAAGGGCGATCACCCCTGCCACGAGTAGCAGGGTGGTGAAAAGGGCGAAGTTTAAGGTGATGCGGTCTCTCATTTTCCACCAGTCGGCCCCCTCGCGGTAGAAGGGGAGCAGTACGAACCAGCCGATCTCGATCCCGAAGAGGAAGATCCCAAGGGCCTTGAAGAAGTAGTGGTAAACCAAAAGCGCGATGCCGATGAAGACGGAAAAACGGTAGGCCCAGACGGCGTAGGCGAAGCCTACCAGAAAACGCCTCCTCCCTCGCGAGGCCGGTTCAGGAGGAGGGTCCTTGAGGCCGAAGAGCCTCTCACGCAGCCACCAGCGCCCGAAGGCGAAGGAGCGCGCATGCAGGTTTGGGATTCCGAGGAGGTCGGAAAGGAAGAAGTAGCCGTCAAAACGCATGAAGGGGCTCGCGTTCAAGGCGATGGTCATCAACAGGGTCGTTGTCGCCAGCATGAAGGCCGCTCCCCGCCACGGCCCGTCGGGAAGGAGCAGCCATGCCCAGAGGGCGGCCAGGGCCAGGATGAGCTCGGCCAGCACCCCCGCCGCCCCGACCGCGAGCCTTTGCCGGCGTGAGGTGAGCTTCCACACCTCGTTGGTGTCGGTGAAGAGCATAGGGGTCATTACCACGAAGGCGACCCCCATAGCGGGGATGCGGCACCCGAAGCGGTGCGCGGTGAAGGCGTGCCCGAACTCGTGGATGACCTTGGCAAGCGGGATGATGCACCAGAGGGCGAAAAGCGCCTCGCCGCCCCGGTAGGCTGTGAAGGCGTGGGCGAAGAGGTCCCACTGCCGCGAGGCGAGGTAGAGACCAAGGGCCGCCGCCACGAGTGCGATCAGGAGGAAGACCTTGGTGTAGATCCATCCGACGAGGGGCGAGGTGGTGTCGAGAAAGCGCTGCGGTCTGAAAAGGGGGACCCGGAAGAAGAGGTAGTTGTGCAAAAGCCAAGTGGCGCCGCCGAGCTTGCGGGCCCGTGCCGCCGCGACGAGGTAATCGGTCCCGGCTGCGGAGGGGAGGTCGAGCAGGAAGTTGCGCTGCAAGAAGGTGGTCACCTCGGCGAGGTCGGTCTCGGTAGCGTCGAGGGTGGTCTCCCGGCGGACCGCTTCAAGCACCGCCGCGACTGATCCCAGGTGCCAGCGGGAGAGGATCTCGAAGGCTGGCCAGGCGAGCAGGTAGTAGCGGTTGTTCGCCGGATCGTGCAGGGTCCACCCGGGCGAGCCGTCCGGGGCCGTGGGGGCCGGGAGTAGGTCAAGCTCCTGCCGTAGCGGTGGGAGTGCCAGGTTCACCATCCCAGCCTCTGGCGCAGTGCCGTTATGGGGCGCCGGAAGATGAGGCGCCCGAGGCTGACCTTTTCACCATAGATGCGCACCGTCCCGGTGAGCCCCAGCCGCGGCGGTGTTGCACCCGGGGCGAAGTCGGCCTTCAGCCGATACGCCGCGTACCCGGCCGGGTTCAGCTCCGGCTTGAACGATGCGTAGCGCAGGGTCCCTTCCACGGGATGCTGCGGGTCCGTCCCGAGATATAGCTTCACCCTCGAGCCGAGTTCCAGGTTCATCGCGTCCGCGACCGGGAGGTGGATGAGCATATCAGCCCGGGCAGGATCGGCGATTACCAACACCCGTTCACCGACCGAAACGTTCTTCCCTACCCAGTCGCTCTGATCTGTGAACACCGCGATCCCGGATCTCGGGGCGCGCACCTGGAGGCGGTGGAACATCTGTCGCGAGTAGGAAAGCTCTGCCTCCTTCTCTTGCATCTTCCCGCGCCTCGGCTCCATCTCGCCACGGGTCTTGTCGTCGGAAAGCGCCATCTGCACCGACTGGCGATATTCCTCGCTCGCCACCTCGTAGGCCTTCGCCGCCACCCCCATCTTGGCGCGCAGTGCGGAGCTGTCGTATTCGAACAGGAGATCCCCCTGGCGCACCGGCTGGTTCGGGTGCAGGTAGAAACGGTCGATGACGCCGTCCAGTGGGGATCTGACCACGAAGGGATCCTTGGGGGTCACCTCGGCCGGTGCGAGCACCGAGAGGCGAACGGGGTAGAAGAGGGCGGCGACGGCGAGGGCCACCGGGATCAGTTTGAATGCCCCGCGGAAGACGCCGCTTCTCGGTGCTCCGCGCCTTTTTCCACCCGCAAGAGCCCACAGGGCGTGCGCGTATATCGAGGCAAGCTCGTCAAGGAGGGTGAGTTCCCCCTCGAGCCACTCCTCGTCACGGGCAAAAAGCAGAAGTCCGAGGAGGGAGCCGTCCTTGCCGCGCAGCGGGACGACCGCCGCGTGCGCCGGAAGCCATTCCCCCCAGCGCTCTCCGAGGGCAGCCGGAAGCTCCGAGGGGCCGGTCGCGCGGCTTTTCTGTTCTTTGCGCCAGTTCGGAAAGACGCGGGCTAGCCACTGCACGTAGGGTGCGCTCGGATCGCTCTCCGGGAGCCCCGACACCGCGTAGACCCCCTTTCCCTGGAGCCACAACGCCCCCTGCCGGTAACTGAGGACCTGCTTGGTCTCATTGACTGCGATGAAACCTACTTCGCGGGGATCGGCGGCCTGACGTGCCCGCCGCCCGATCTGCAGGAGCAGCCCCATCCCGAGCAGCCGTTCATCCTGGATCTCGGTCATCTCTGCCCCTTGGCGAAGCTCGCCGTCCCGCTCATCCCCGTCACGAGCTCATCGTGGTGCCCCACGATCTCGCCCATGACCGGAACCGTCTGGCTTAAGGGGTCGATGCGGGCACCTATCCTCACCACCCGCGCCTCGTAACTTTTCCCCAGCTCCTCGATATGCACCGTGAAGCGCCCCTTGGTGCGCAGCCAGGAGAGCCAGCGGGAGGGGACGATCATCCTCACCTCGAGCCTGCTCGTGTCGAGGAGGTCCATGAGCGGCTTGCCGGGCGAGACGTACTGGAAGCGGTCCACCTGGAGTTTCGCGACCCTTCCTGAGAACGGCGCCTTCATGGTGCATTTCGAGACGGTCACCTGCATGGCGGACACCTCGGCATCGGTTTCCTTCACCTTGGCGCGGGCCTGGTCGACCTCGAGGCTGCTGATCGAGTTCAATTCCGCGAGGCGCTCGCTCACCTTCAGGGTCTCGCGAGCCGCCTCGGCCGTCGCCTGCGCCTTTTGCAACTGCGCCTGGAGCAGCGAGCAGTCGAACTCGACCAGGAGCTCTCCCTGTCGGAAGGAGTCCCCCTCTTTGAAGGGGAGCTTTAGTACGTTTGCCGCGATCTCCGACGAGAGCGTGGTCTGCTGTGCCGGTGCGAGTTGGATGCGGACCATTCCCTCACCGGTGGAGACCCCGGGAAGGGAGACGATACCTGCCAGTGTGCAGGCAAGAAATGAAACCAGGCGGTTGGCCCGGCGAAACGAAAGCAGGAGGTGAGGAATCTTCATATCGGTTCCTTCTGTGAGCAGATTAGCGCAGCCCCGCCGGAAGGGGGGGCACCGCCGGTGTGACCGGCGCGGAAGACCGGCAAACGGCACGTTGATAAAACTTCTCCGGAGCCGGGCACTTGGTATCCAACTGGTTCCTGATCGCCAGGGACAGCTGCGAAAGCTCGTGGGACCCTACCGTTTCCGGCAGCGGGTCCTGCCCGAGGCTTGCGTTCACCTGCCCGTAAGCGTTCTGCACCGCGGCGTAGTTCTGGTAGTTGCGGTATTCCGCCATGAGCGTGGAGGTTGCCGAACGGATCTCGTTGATCCTGCTCTGCGAACCGCTTGCCGCAGCGTTCCTGGTCTGCTCGTAGATCTTCTTCTCCACGTCCCTCAACTCGCCGGCCAGTTCGTACTGGCGTACCTGGGTCTGGTAGTTCTGGTACGCGATGTGGACCTGGGTGAGGATCGCCATGCTGAGCGCCATCCGCTGCGCCTTCACGAGCTCAGCCTGTCCCTTGGCCAGCTTGTACTGGCTCGGGCCGCTCAGCAGGCTCATGAGGTTCCAGGTCATCCGCGCGCCCCCCTCGATCCAGCTGTTGTTCACGAGGAGGCTGTTGGAGTCGTAATTCCCTCCGACGTTCACCTCGATGCCGGGGAGCATCCTGAGTATGGATTTGCGCACGTCCGCCGCGCTGATCCGTTCGTTGTAATCGGCCTCGACCAGCTCCGGGCGCTGCAGCAGGGCCTTTTCCTCCATGGCGCTAAGGTTGTCGCACAGCCCCGGTACATCCATCCCTGGCGGGACGACGAGGTTGAAAGGTTGTCCCGGGGGGAGGTTCATCAGTGCGGCCAGGCGCGGCTTGGCCTGTTGCAGTTCATCCCGGAAGATCTCAAGCTGCTTCAGTACCTCAAGCAACGTCTTACGGTAATTGAGCGTCTCCAGCGGCGGGCGCAGTTTCTCCCCCTCGACGCATTCGATGTCGTTCAACGTTTTGCGCACCTCGGCCAGCAGCGGCTCGAAGCGTCCTTCCATCTGCTGCGCCCCCAGCGCCTGCCAGTAAGCCTGGCGCACCTGCTGGATGATCGTGTGCACCACCTTGCGGCGACGCTCGTTCATGATGTGGGCCCGGTCCGCCTGCTGCTTGGCCTGAAGGTAGCTCACTCCGAAGTCGAGGATGTTCCAGCTAAGGGTGAGATCGGTGGTGAAATGGTCCCGGACGGAGGAGTAGGAGGGGACCAGCGACTGCTCGTGAGTCTTGTAGTTAATGCTGGAAGAGGCGTTGTAGTTGTCACGCTGTGAGTAGCCGGCCGAGGCGACGAGATGCGGCAGCATGTCGTAGGACATCGCGTCTGCCTGCCGCAGAGTCAAGGCATCTTCCATTATCTTTATGCGATGGTCGAGGTTGTATTTTAGCGCCCGCGCCATCGCCTCTTCGAGCGTGACCGGGGCCTGTACCGTTTCCTGCCCCTCGTACATGGCCAAGCGGTCCGCGGCGACCCGGGACATGAGATCGCTTGTCGACAAAGGTTTTGTATGTACGGCGCAACCCGTACCGAAAAGGAATAATGACGCGATCACTGCGTACGGCGTTGTTTTCCTCATGCTGGCTCCTGAATTCTTACGACTCGTTTGATCGAGAATCATACGGCGTGCCCCTTCTTGGCGGGAGTTTTATCGAACATCTTCACCAGTTCCATGCTGCGTTGCCTGTTGTTCTCCCCAGCAATTTTATCGGCTAAAGAAGCACGACCTTTAAGGGCGCGATGTGGCGACAGTTCGGTGCCGCGATCATTTTTTGCGTGCGGCGCTTCCGGTTTCTCCTGGGCAGGTTTTTCAGCCGGTTCCGCACCGCCGGCGGCGGGTTTCTGGGGTACTGCGTTCGGGCGGGCCGGGGCGATGGTCAGCTTGAACACCGTCGATGCCGCGTTTCCCTTGGCGTCGCTCGCCATGACCTTCACCTCGAAGGTTCCTGTCGCATTCGCAGGCGGACGGTTGACGATGAAACGGCCGGTAGTTGCGTCGAAGCTCAGCCACTCGGGAAGCGGCTGGCCGTTGGACAGTGTCGCATCCACTTTCACCTCTGCGCCGGGCTCGGAATGCCTGAAGACACCGGAGGGGAGGGCGAAGGTGGAAACGTCGTTGATCTGGACCTCCTGGGGCGCCGGTGGATTAACTACGTAGAGTGCCAGGTCGCTCACCGTAGCGTGGCCCGCATCGGTCCCGAAGACGACCACTCCGTTGGAGATGGCGGCAGTTGCAGGGCCCGTTCCTACACTTTGGGACGTCGAGGTCCTGTCAGAAATCTCAGTTGATGAAGACTGTGCCGGAACGGTCGGCTGGGCTGCTGCCCCCCCGGAAGTGGAAGCGTCCGATTGGCCGGAACGGGCATCGGTTGAGGAAGTAGCACCCTGGGTATTCGCCGTCGTTACGGTGAGCTGGAACTGGACCGCTGCCGTGTTGCCGTTCGTGTCGTGAGCGGTGACCTTGATGTCCACTGCGCCGGAGGTCCCTTCCGGCGGAACGGCGGTAAAGCGACCGGTGCTCGAGTCGAACTTGATCCAGTCGGGGAGCGGCCTGCCATCGGTGAGGGTCGCCTCGAGGGTCACCTTGTCGCTCGTGCCGTTCTGGACGAAGACTCCGTTGGGAAGGTTGAATGCCGTTGCCTGTTGGGCGTTGGCCTCCTGGGAGGACGGCGTCTGTGCCGCGAACAGCCCTTCCTGCCCGGCGGTCATGTCCGAGCGGGTGTAGTTGACGACGCCGCTCTGCTCGGTTTCCGCCGGAGTGCCTTCGAAGGCTGTGGGTGTTGTGTCGGCACTGGTTTGGTTGGAAGAAGTGTGAGAGTCCGTCCCGGTGATCAGATCTGTAGTCGTGGAGGGGGACGTTGCGGTCGGCGTGGTCGGCGCAGGCGTCGACGGAGCGGCAGTCGTGTCCGTCCCGGTGGTGGTGTGCGGCGTCGAAGTGTCGATTTTCAAGGTGAAAGCGCTGGCGCCGGTATTGCTGTTCCCTGCCGCATCGGCGGCAATTGCGGTAAAGGTGTGGGTCCCGTCGGAAAGGGCGGCCGTGGGGGTTACGGTCCAATTGCCGTTGCTGTCCGCGGTGGCCGTTCCGATGATGGTGGTCCCTTCGTAGATGGTGACGGTGCTTCCCGGTTCGGAAGTGCCGACGAGGGTCGGAGTTGCGTCTTTTATCGTGCCGTTGTCGGTGACGCGAGCAACTGTGGTGTCGGCGTCGTCGACGGCAGCCTGGATGGCGGGTGTCGGCGCTGTTGTATCGATGTGTACGGTGTAGCCGTCGGCAGTCGAGGCGGAGTTTCCGGCCGCATCGGTGCTGGACGCTGTGAAAGTATGAGTGCCGTTGCCGAGTGAGGGCGCGGTAAAGGTCCAATGGCCGGAATTGTCGGCCACCACGGTCCCCACTAGTTCGCCTCCGTCGAATACCTTCACTGTACTACCGGCCTCGGCGGTACCGGCCACGGTCGGGGAGGTGTCGTTGGTGTAGGCGTTGTTGGCTACGTTACCGGTTTCCGGTGCGAAATCGTCCGTTACCGTGTTGATGGTGGGGGCGCTGGGAGGGATAACGTCTACGTTGTACCCTTTGGTAGTCGTGGCAGTTGTTGAACCGCCGCCTGCGCTGGTGGTGGTGACGCTGGCGTTGATGGTCATGTCCGTGTCGGCGGCGAGCTTGCTGCCCGGGACGTTGATGCTGAAGGTCCTGGATGCGTCGACGGTGCCGGTGTAGTTCGTCCCGTCAACTGTAATGGTTACGGTGTCGCCGGTCTGTACGTCACCGCCCACGGTGCCGGTAACGGCGACGGTCCCGGCCGCCTCGGATATGTTGAGGACGTTGTCGGAGGTGATGCCATTGAGCGTCACAGAGGCAGTCGGTGCGGTGACGTCTTTGGTGTATGCCTTAGTCGTCGTGACAGTCGTAGCGTTACCGGCTGAATCCGTGGTTGTGACGCTTGCATCAACGGTGAGATCCGCATCGGCGGCGAGCTTGCTGCCCGGGACGTTGATGCTGAAGGTTCTGGAGGCATCGACGGTGCCGGTGTAGTTCGTCCCATCGACGGTGATGGTTACGGTATCGCCGGTCTGCACATCACCGCCCACCGAACCGGTAATGGCGACGGTACCGGCTGCTTCGGAGATGTTGAGGACGTTGTCGGAGGTGATTCCATTCAGCGTTACAGACGCAGTCGGTGCAGTGACATCTTTGGTGTATGCCTGAGTCGTCGTGGCAGTCGTAGTGTTACCGGCTGAATCCGTGGTTGTGACGCTTGCATCAACGGTGAGATCCGCATCGGCGGCGAGCTTGCTGCCCGGGACGTTGATGCTGAAGGTTCTGGAGGCATCGACGGTGCCGGTGTAGTTCGTCCCATCGACGGTGATGGTTACGGTATCGCCGGTCTGCACGTCACCACCCACTGTGCCGGTGATGGCGACAGTACCCGCCGCCTCGGAGATGTTCAGCACGTTATCCGAAGTGATGCCATTGACCGTTACAGATGCAGTCGGGGCAGTGAGGTCCTTGGCGTAGGCCTTGGTGCTTGTTGCCGTGGTTGAGTTCCCGGCGGCATCGGTGGTGGTCACGCTGGCGTCAATGGTGAGATCCGTATCGGCGGCAAGCTTGCTGCCCGGGACGTTGATGCTGAAAGTCCTGGAGGCGTTCACAGTGCCGGTGTAGTTCGTCCCGTCAACGGTAATGGTTACCGTGTCGCCAGTCTGTACGTCACCGCCCACGGTGCCGGTGATGGCGACGGTACTGGCAGTTTCGGAGATGTTGAGGACGTTGTCTGAGGTGATGCCATTCACCGTTACGGATGCTGCGGGGGCATTGAGGTCTTTGGAGTACGCCTTGTTGTTTGTTGCAGTTGCAGAGATACCTTCAGCGCTTGTGGTGGTAACGCTTGCGTCAATGGTCGAATCCGCATCGGCAGCAAGTTTGCTGCCAGAGACGTTGATGCTGAAAGTCCCGGAGGCGTCGACGGCGCCGGTGTAGTTCGTACCGTCGACGGTGATGGTTACGGTGTCGCCGGTCTTTATATCACCACCTACGGTGCCGGTGATGGCGACGGTACCGGCAGCTTCGGAGATGTTGAGGACGTTATCCGAAGTGATGGTGTTCAATGTCACAGACGCGTTTGGCGGCGTGAAGTTAAGGGTGTATGACTTCGTGCCGTTTGCGGTTGTCGAGTTCCCGGCGGCATCGGTAGTAGCCACGCTCGCGTCGACGATGAGATCCGTATCGGTGGCCAGTTTGCTACCCGGCACGTTGATGCTGAAGGTTCTGGAGGCGTCCACGGTGCCGGTGTAATTGGTCCCGTCGACGGTGATAGTTACGGTGTCACCGGTCTGTACGTCACCGCCCACGGTGCCGGTAACGGCGACGGTCCCGGCAGCCTCGGAGATGTTCAGCACGTTATCCGAAGTGATGCCATTGACTGTTACAGATGCAGTTGGTGCTGTGACATCTTTGGTGTATGCCTTCGTGCTTGTTGCAGTGGTTGAGTTACCGGCGGCGTCGGTGGTGGTCATGCTTGCATCAATGGAGAGGTCGGCATCGGCAGCCAGCTTGCTGCCCGGAACGTTGATGGCGAAGGTCTTGGATGCGTCCACGGTGCCGGTGTAGTTCGTCCCGTCAACGGTAATGGTTACGGTGTCGCCGGTCTGCACATCACCGCCTACCGAGCCGGTGATAGCGACGGTCCCGGCCGCCTCGGAGATGTTCAGCACGTTATCGGAAGTGATGCCATTGACCGTCACAGATGCAGTCGGTGCGGTGACGTCTTTGGTGTATGCCTTGGTGCTGGTTGCAGTGGTGGAGTTCCCGGCTGCATCAGTGGTGGTCACACTTGCATCGACGGTGAGATCCGCATCGGCAGCAAGCTCGCTGCCAGGGACGTTGATGCTGAAGGTCCTAGATGCGTCCACGGTGCCGGTGTAGTTCGTCCCGTCAACGGTAATGGTTACGGTGTCGCCGGTCTGCACATCACCGCCTACTGAGCCGGTGATAGCGACGGTCCCGGCCGCCTCGGAGATGTTCAGCACGTTATCGGAAGTGATGCCATTGACCGTCACAGATGCAGTCGGTGCGGTGACGTCTTTGGTGTATGCCTTGGTGCTGGTTGCAGTGGTGGAGTTCCCTGCTGCGTCGGTGGTGGTCACGCTGGCATCGACGGTGAGATCCGCATCTGTAGCAAGCTTGCTGCCGGGGACGTTGATGCTGAAGGTCCTGGATGCGTCCACTGTACCGGTGTAATTGGTACCGTCGACCGTGATCGTTACTGTATCGCCGGTCTGGACATCACCGCCCACGGTGCCGGTAATGGCGACAGTCCCGGCCGCCTCGGAGATGTTGAGGACGTTATCGGAAGTGATGCCATTGACCGTCACAGATGCAGTCGGTGCGGTGACGTCTTTGGTGTATGCCTTGGTGCTGGTTGCAGTGGTTGAGTTACCGGCGGCGTCGGTGGTGGTCACGCTTGCATCAATAGTGAGGTCGGCATCGGCGGCGAGCTTGCTGCCCGGGACGTTGATGCTGAAGGTCCTAGATGCGTTCACGGTGCCGGTGTAATTGGTACCGTCAACGGTAATGGTTACGGTGTCGCCGGTCTGCACGTCACCGCCCACAGTGCCGGTAACGGCGATAGTTCCGGCGGCCTCGGAGATATTGAGGACGTTATCCGAGGTGATGCCATTGACCGTTACAGATGCAGTCGGTGCAGTTATATCTTTGGTGTATGCCTGAGTCGTCGTGGCAGTCGTAGCATTACCGGCTGCATCAGTGGTGGTAACGCTTGCGTCGACGGTGAGATCCGTATCGGCGGCAAGCTTGCTGCCAGGAACGTTGATGCTGAAGGTCCTGGAGGCGTCCACTGTACCGGTGTAATTGGTACCGTCGACCGTGATCGTTACTGTATCGCCGGTCTGGACATCACCGCCCACGGTGCCGGTAACGGCGACGGTCCCGGCCGCCTCGGAGATGTTCAGCACGTTATCGGAAGTGATGCCATTGACCGTCACAGATGCAGTCGGTGCGGTGACGTCTTTGGTGTATGCCTTGGTGCTGGTTGCAGTGGTGGAGTTCCCTGCTGCGTCGGTGGTGGTCACGCTTGCATCAATAGTGAGGTCGGCATCGGCGGCAAGTTTGCTGCCAGGGACGTTGATGCTGAAGGTCCTGGATGCGTCCACGGTGCCGGTGTAGTTCGTCCCGTCGACGGTGATGGTTACAGTGTCGCCGGTCTGTACGTCACCGCCCACGGTGCCGGTAATGGCGACAGTCCCGGCGGCCTCGGAGATATTGAGGACGTTATCCGAGGTGATGCCATTGACCGTTACAGATGCAGTCGGTGCAGTTACATCTTTGGTGTATGCCTGAGTCGTCGTGGCAGTCGTAGCATTACCGGCTGCATCAGTGGTGGTAACGCTTGCATCGACGGTGAGATCCGCATCGGCAGCAAGCTTGCTACCTGGGACTTTGATGCTGAAGGTTCTGGAGGCGTCCACGGTGCCGGTGTAGTTCGTCCCGTCGACGGTAATGGTTACAGTGTCGCCGGTCTGCACGTCACCGCCCACAGTGCCGGTAACGGCGACAGTCCCGGCGGCCTCGGAGATGTTGAGGACGTTATCGGAAGTGATGCCATTGACCGTCACAGATGCAGTCGGCGCGGTGACGTCTTTGGTGTATGCCTTGGTGCTGGTTGCAGTGGTGGAGTTCCCGGCAGCGTCGGTAGTGGTCACGCTTGCATCAATAGTGAGGTCCGTATCGGCGGCGAGCTTGCTGCCAGGGACGTTGATGCTGAAGGTCCTGGAGGCGTCCACTGTACCGGTGTAATTGGTACCATCGACCGTGATCGTCACTGTATCGCCGGTCTGCACGTCACCGCCTACCGAGCCGGTAATGGCAACGGTACCGGCCGCCTCGGAGATATTGAGGACGTTATCCGAGGTGATGCCATTGACCGTTACAGATGCAGTCGGTGCAGTTACATCTTTGGTGTATGCCTGAGTCGTCGTGGCAGTCGTAGCATTACCGGCTGCATCAGTGGTGGTCACGCTTGCATCGACGGTGAGATCCGCATCTGCAGCAAGCTTGCTACCGGGGACGTTGATGCTGAAGGTTCTGGAGGCGTCCACGGTGCCGGTGTAGTTCGTCCCGTCAACGGTAATGGTTACGGTGTCGCCGGTCTGTACGTCACCGCCTACGGTGCCGGTAACGGCGACGGTACCGGCTGACTCCGAGATGTTGACTACGTTATCCGCAGTTACGGTATCGATCGAGATGCTGGCCGTAGGCGCCTTTGTATCTACGGCGAGATCTTTGGTCGCTTCAACGGTGTTGGCGTTGCCGGAGAGATCGCTGAATGTCCCTGTACCTACGCTGACGCGCATCGCGGCATCTTCCGTGTCAGCCGCCGGAGCGTATGTCGCTGTGTAATGGGTCGCATCCACCTTGGTGAAGTTCGACAGCGAACCGCTTTCAACACTGATGTCGCCTACGGTGAAGGTTGCGTCCACATCCTCGCTGAAGCTGAAGGTCACGGTGGTGGTTTCGCCGGCTTTCAGACTGTCCTGTCCGGCGGTTATGGTGACGGTCGGCGGAGTCACGTCTCCAGGGGCGGGAGTGCTGTTCGTCACGGCTTGGCCGACGAGATTTGCCGCCGCGTTGCCCGCCACATCCTGGATCTTGTTGGTTCCGGCGGTGTAGGAGACCGTCACAGCGTCGCCGTTCGCTACGGCGCTTCCGAGGGTGAGGGTAACCGTCTCCGCGGTGGTGTCGACGGCGACGTTACTGACCGTAACCGGGGTGACGCCGTTCACCAGCACCGAGAAGTCGCCGGTCGCCGGAGAGGTGGATGCGAAGCCCGATGCCGCCTCGTTGTAGGAGAGCACCAGGGTCGAGCCGTTCGCGGTAGCCGATGAAAGGGATGGAGCGGTGGTGTCGATCTGCACGGCAAGCGCGGAGGAGGGGAGGGAAGCATTGCCGGCGGCGTCGGTCACCGTCGCGGAGAAGCTTTTGTTCCCCTGTGCCAGCGTCGACGAGGCGATGTCGACGTGCCCAGCCGTGATGTCTGCACCGGTCAAGGTTGCGGTCCCTACCAGCGTGACCCCTTCGTAAAGGTTGACCACATCGCCTGCAAGCGGGGCGCTGCCGCCTGTTCCGTTCAGCGTGACCCGGATGGTTGGGGCGGTCGCGGAGGTGATGTCATCGGAATTGCTTATGCCGCTGTCCGAAGAGGCGACAAGGTCGATACTTGGCGCGGCCGGCGGCGTAATATCGACCACACCGACAAAGACGCTGGAGCGGGCCGCGGAGGAGGTGTTGCCGGCGGCGTCGGTTGCCGAGATGTCGAAGGTTCTCGTTCCCGTGCTCGGGCTGCCTGCGCTGTTTTGGTACTGCAGATCCCGGACTACCGCCTGTGCCTCGGCTGCGGTCAGCGGCTCGTAGTTCGCCTTCTGGATGGTGAACACTCCCGAGGCAAAGGAGACGTTGACCGCGATACCGCCCACGGTCACTGAGCTAACGGCGCCATCGCTGCCGTTAGCTGCGAGTGTGGTGGCCCCGAAGGTGAGTTTCTCGCTGCTGCCGTCGAGAAGACCGCCCACGGTAACCGTGATCCTGGTGACCTGGTCGGAGGCTTCCGAAACCGTAGCCGGATCGGCGTTGGCATCCAAACTGACGGCCGAGCCGGCCGTGCTCGTACTGCGGTTTATACTTCCTGCGTCGGAAGGGGCGAGGTCGATCACAGGGGCGGCGGCATCCTGGATGGTCAACTCCTTGGAGGTCCCGTCGCTCGTCTTGTTACCTGCCGTGTCGCTTATCGTCGCCGTAACGTCGTACTTCCCATCAAAGCCCGATACATCCGCGTTCTTCGGTACGAGAGCATCGCCGCTCGGGATGGTGAGGCTCCAGGTATGGGCTGCTTTGTCGTAGCTTAAGCTGCTGTCGCCGGTGCGGTAGGTGACGCCGTTCACTGTGACGGAGAGGCTCTCGCCTGCGCCCAAGGTGGCCGTACCGGTGATGGTTGGAGTGGTGTCGCTCGTCGTCTGGGTGTTCACGGTGACCGCTCCGGCCGGTGCGGTGCTGTCGACCACGATGGTCTGCGTCGCCGTGGTGCCGCTCACCGCCTGCAGGGTGTAGGTGCCGTCGGTCAGCGTGGTACCGCTGTAGTCATAGGTCCAAACGCCGGAGCCGTTCGCGGTCACGGGGATCCCGGAGAAGGTGTGGCTGGGGCCGGAGAGGCTCAGGGTGACCGTGGCACCGGGAGAGGCTGAACCGGTGAATTTAAGGGTGTTGTCGCTGGTAACGAAGTCACCTGGGACCGACGTGTCGGTGCTGATTGAGTCGATAGAGACGGTACCGGACTTGTCGTGCTGGGCGGCGGCGTTGGCAACGTAGGTGTTCCCGGCGTCATCGTAGTACCTGGCCGTGACGGAAATGGTGCCGTTGGCAAGCGCAGAGAGGTTGAGGGCGCTCATGCTCCAGCTGTTTCCGGTGACGGTCACCGTGTCCATGATGGTCGAGACGCCGTCGGTTACGGTGACGACGAGCGTGCTCCCGTCGGCTATGCCTGTCGTGCTCCCTTTTACCACCACGGCGTCGTCTTCGCTGCCGCTCAGGATGCCGTTAGCGTTCCCCTGCCAGTCGAGCGGGCCGGTGACGGCGACGGTCGGTGCGTTCGTGTCCACGGTGAGCTTCTGGAAGGTGGTCGCCGAGTTGCCGGCGGCATCCGTTCCCGAGGCGCGCACCCCGACCGTCCCGGAAAGCGGCGTCGAGGTGGCCACTGACCAGGTCCCCCCGGTCTGCACCGTGGCGAGGTAGCTCTGCTGGTCACTCCAGTCGCCGTCGTTGTTCGGGTCGATGGTGACGGAGATGCTGCTTCCGGCAGGGAGATCGGTGCTGCCGGTGATGGTCGGCGTGCTGCTCGGGGTGCGGCTTCCCGAGGTGAAGCCGATTGCCGGCGCTACTATGTCCACCGTAAGCGGCTGGGTTGCTATGGCGGTGGAGCCGTTCAGGTTCGTTCCGCTTGCCGTCACCCCGACCGTTCCTGCGAAGCCGCCGTTGGGGAGCGAGCCGCTGTAGGGAAGCGCGGTCCCGGTGTCGATGGACCAGGTCCCGCCTGTCACTACCGCGTAGTAGGTGACGCTGTTGGAGGTGGCGGGGTTGTTGTCAGGATCGAGGGCGATGGTGATCACCGACCCGTCCGGCAGGTTGGTGGTGCCGGTGATCACGGGAGTCGGATCGTTGGTAAGCGTGGCCGACCCGATGGCCACGCTGGGCGGCGTCGGTTCGTAACCCTGGGAGCCTGTTGCCGCCAGCGACCCTTTTCCGGAAATCGATCCGGTGGCGGCCTGTGCGCCGACGCTAACCGTAACGGAACCGGTAACGGCCAGGGAAGGGGTGACGGAAAGGGTGTAAGTTTTGCCGTCCACCGCGGTGAAGGTCCCCTTGGTGCCGTTGCCGACGGTGACGTCGGTTGCGTCGAAGCCGGTCACGTTTTCACTGAAGGTGAAGGTGAAGGTAACGGGGTTACTCCCACCGAGGGTGCCCGGGACGTTGTCGGTGATGCTCAGCGTGGGCTGGCTCAAAACGAGGGTTGGGTGAGACACGGTGGTGACCGCCGAGCTGGTCGCGGTGTCGGTCACCTGGGCGGTCACGTTGAGCACGCCGTTGTTCAGGCTCTTGATGTCGGCGTTGGTGAAACGCGCGGTCCAGGTCCCCGAGGTGTTGGTGATGTTGGCGGTGAGGGCGGTCACGCTGTGCCCGGCACCGTCGTCGATGGTGATGGTGAAGGAGCCCGCCGCCGCTGTGGTGAGGCTCGTGGTGCCAGAGATGGTGAGTCCGGAACTGATCTCGTCGGGCGCTGAAGTGATGACGTTGTCCCCGGCGATGGTGCCGATGGCGATGGTCGCGGTCGACGCGGTCTGGCCCTGTTTCACCTGCTGGGCCGACTTTATCGCCTGCTGCACGATGTTCCCAGCGTTGTCCGCGTAGGTGCTGGTCGGTTTCACCTTGATGTCGACGGTCCCGCTGTTGCCGCTGATCAGGTTGGTGCCGTTCGGTGTGGTGACGGTCCAGTTACCCGAAGCATCGGTGGCCACCGTGGTGGAGGACCAGACGAGCGTGGAGGTCCCGGCCAGGTACACCTCTACGGTGAGGTTCGTGCTCGGGCATTCGCTTGTGCCGCTGATGATGGCCTGGTTCTTCGCGATGACCGACTGGGTCTGGATCGTGATGAGCGGCGGCGTCTTGTCGTGGGTCACCGCTGTGCTGGTCGCCTCGGCCGAGGTGCCGGTGACCGTCGCCTTGACCGTAAGGGTCCCATCCGAAAGCGTGGAGAGGTTGAGGCCGGTGGCGCTCCATGTGGTGCCGGAGACCGTCGGGGTGACGTAGATGGTGTTGCCGTAGATGTCCGAGACGGTGAGGCTCACGCTCGAGCCTCCCTGCAACGTGCCGCTGATGGTGACGTTGTCGTCCTCGAGGGAGTTGAGCTTCGCATCCCCGGTGATCCGGTTCGCCGTGGTGTTCCCGGAGGCGATGGCGGTCTCGATGGTGGATATCGTGACCGCCGGTGTTTGCTGCACAAGGGTCAGCGTCTGGTTCGTGACCGCGGAGTTCCCACCCGTGGTCGCCGTCACCTTCACCCCGATCTGTCCCGAATAGGCGCTCGGCTCGCTCCCCGAGACCGGTGCCGCCGGTCCCGTGTCGACGGTCCATGTCCCGCCCGAGACGGTCGCGTTGTAGGTGATCGCGTCGCTCCAATTGCCGTCGTTGTTCGGATCGATGGTCACGGTGACCGAGGTGGCGTTCGTGGTCCCGGAAATGAGGGGTAAGGTCGTAGTCTGGGTGCTCGCCGAAGTGATGGAGACGTTCGGTGCGCTCGTGTTGATCACGAGTTCCCCGGTCGTTGGGTCGCTTACGTTTAATCCGCTGCGGGTCACTGTGGCGGTAATCGGGTAGGTGCCAGAGGTAAGGGCGTTGGGGACGAGCGACCAGGTGTTGCCGCTTACGGTCAGGGCCGGGGAGGTGCCCGTGGTGTAGGTTGTCCCGTTCACGGTGACGGAGAGGACGTCGCCGGTGATGTTGGTCCAGGTGCCGCTGATGGTCGGCGCGGTGGCGTTGGTGGTGAGCGGCGTAACTGTGGGTGCGTTCAAGGCCGTGGTCGTGGTTACGTTACCGGCCGCGTCGGTACCGCTCGCCGAGATTTTCGCGTAGGGGAGGATGCCGGTGGCGGAGAGCGATCCGGTAGCTGGCAGGACTGCCCCGGTATCGACACTCCAGGCCCCGGCGGCTCCGACGATGGCGAGGTAGGTGACGGCGTCGTTAGTGGCTGCGTTGTTGTCCGGGTCTACGGTGATCCGTATCGTGGAACCGGCGGGGAGGTCGGAGGTCCCCGATATAACCGGGGTGGCATCGGTCGCCGAGGCCCCTTGGCTTATGGTGACCGCCGGCGCGACCTTGTCGTGCAGCACGGAAGTGGTTGCCGCGGTGGAACCGGTGAGTCTGCTCCCGGAGGCGTCACCAGTACTCCAGAGCTCGGCGGTCACGCTGAGGGTGCCGTCGTTCAGCCCGGAGAGATCGCGACCGGAGAGCGACCAGGCTGCACCGCTTACCTGCGTGTATCCGATGCTGCTGTTGGTACCGTCGCTGACCGTCACCCTCACCCAGCTGCTGTTGGCGACCGTGGAGGAGGTGGTCCCCGTGATGGTGACGCTTGCATCCTCAGGGGAGCCGCCCGGGTAGTGCGAGAGGTTGCCGTCCCCGATCGGCGAGGTGATGTTGACCGAGAGTGCAGCGCTTATCGGTTGGCTCGTCGACATCTGCGCGGTGAAGGCACCGAGCGAGGAGAAGGTGGCGTTCTTGTCGTAGCTCGCCCCGACCCCGTTCAGGTCACCGTTGATCGGGCCGGGCTGAGTCTGGGTGAAGTTCACGTACTGGACCACGGTGTCCTTGGTGAACCCCTGGATGCCGGTCGTGCCGCGCGGCCCGGTCACCCCGTTGCGGTCGACGGGGGAGGGCATGGCGAGGACCGTCGCCATGTCGGCCACCGGGATGCGCCAGCTGACGAAGACGTCCGTCTTTCCGTCGTTGCCGAGGTCCGCGTCCCCGTTCCAGTTCGGGTCGCTGGCCGAGGAAACCGCCACCACCGAGTAGTTGCTCGAGGTGAAGGCGTACACGCCGTTGTTCGCGAGCCATCCGGTTGGGAGCGGCGATGTGGTCGTGGTGCTGGGGGACGTGTTGAGGCCCGTCCCGGGGTCGAGGATCTTCACCGCCTGGGCGTTGTTGCGGCCGTCGACCGACATGAAGAGGTCGATCCTGCCGTCCAGGTTCGCGTCGATGCCGACGATCGCGACGCCGCCGAAGTTGGTGGAGCTCGTCGGGTTGTCGATCCGCATGCGGTAGACGAGGGTGTCGTCCGAGGTGGTGGCCGTGCCGTTGTCGTCGTATGCCGCGTAGAGCGATCCGTGCGCTGCGTCGCCAACTATGTCGGTGTCGGCTGCACCCGCCTGGCTGTCGCCTACCGGGTCCTTGGAGGCGCCGTACATCACCGGGACCCACGCCGAGGAACCACCCAGGGAAACGAAGGAGAGACGGTCCTGGTAGGCTGCGGCCCCTTCCTTGGTCAGCAGCGTCGAGGCCTCGATGGGGCCGGTGGCCGACTCGAGCACCCAGTCCCCTCCGAGCGCCGCTGCGCCGGTACTGTTGGTGGATGCGGCGACGTCCGCACCGGTCACCCTCGCTAACCCCTGGATCAGCGCTTGTCCCTCGCTACCCTGTGCGACGTTGCAGCCGTAGATGAGGATGTCGCCCCCCTTGTCGAGGTGGGAGGTCCAGGCAGCGAGATCCGCAGCATGCGCGGAGAGGTTCGCGGTGGTGAGTTCGGTCGAGCCGAGGGTGATATCCCCGGTGCTGCCGTGTCCGACGATATGGATCGCGGAGACGTTGCCGGCTTTTTGCAGTGCGTCGGTGATCTGCTGGATGCCGTCCTTGTTCGGGTCGAGGAGGACCACCTGGCCCCCGGAACGTATCCCCGCGATGAGGCTTGAGGCGTCGGGCGTCGTTGCGTCGACGAAGGCGATCTCCACCCCCTTGGTGGCGGCAGCACCTACGTTTGAAGCAAGCGGTTTGACCAGGAGCGAGGCGAAATCGGTCGCGTCGCGATGGACGCTGGTCGCCTTTTCTGCTGCTAGCGGGGAGGCGCTTTCGGCGTGGTGGTCATCGGCTATTACCGCGACGGTCGGCGCTGCCGCGGCGTCGAACATGAACCGCTGTTCGAGGGCGAGCAGGTAGCTTCCCCCTGCGGAGACGCGGTGCCTCTGTGTCAGTGTGGGGCCGCCTTTTCCCTTGCTTGCGACGTTCTCGGCGACGACCAGCCATGCTTCCTTTACTCTGCTCCAGACAAGGCGATAGCACTTGTTCATCATCCTGCTCCTTGGTACGACTTAAAGAAGGATCGGCTGCCGCTTTAAGGCTTCGATCACTTCTGGGCACTCTCACAGGCAAACACGGCAAGCAAGGAGAAGGTTACAGGAAACTCACACGCGACTGCACTATTGCCCTATGTCAGATGTTGGAAGGGAAACCGGCGCCTAGCATTTTGCAACATGCGGACCACATACTGGCGTTGATCGATAATAGTTGTAAACCGTTATTATTAAGTGCATCTTCCCGATTGTTGATCCAGTTTTTCGGGCGCAATCCCCTGGGCTTTGGTCAAAATAATGACCGGACTAAAACAGCGTGTCCCCTGGGGGGACAAACAGGTGTGCTGGGAACGGACAGATATCCTTCGGGGGGGGGACAATGGCGAGTAGTTCGGAGCTTTCAGAAAATAGAAGAGCAGTTGTATCTGGGACGAAGATGTCGAGGAAAGGGGGGGCGGGGCATCGGTAAAAAGAAAGACCCCCCTGGGAGGTAGTTCAGGGGGGTCAGGTGAAGCAACAACGAGGTGATATTGTGAATACCACAGAGGTTTTGCTTTGTAAAGATAAAATAATTAGTTTTTATGAATTTCCAATGGCCGGCTTTATTCGCATCTAAGATCAATTGTAGGAGTGGGGGACCAATGTGGTCCGTTGGACAGGTACTGATGCCAATCAGTCGGATGTTGCATTTCTGCCCATTCCAGGTCCAACTCCTTCGATTCGTTTATATTCCATCCCTTGATTCGCTTTGGCAACTTTGCCGCTGCACTCTCTAAGCTGGAATAGGTTCCTTCCGTGTCTGTTGTATCCGGGCACCCTCCGGTCGCGAACAGTATGGTCTTTTGCATGATGCGCTTGACGATTGCGCTTCTGATAGCGTCCTTCTCGCGTCCGAGTGTGCAGAATTTTGGTAGGTGACATTCCCGTGCTGCGTAAAAGGAATCATGGAAAAGGACTTCATTTTGAGGGCCGCTCAAAACCCACTCCACACCGGTCAGGATTGCTGAGGCACTGTTGCTCACTCCCAGGAAGTATTTGCGTATCAGCAGGTGAATTCTTATCAGATCTCCGCTCTGCCTCCCCATATTTCGTGACGCTGCCACAAGGGTCATACCGAGCGAATCTTCGATGGTTTCTTGGTCGTGATTTGTGAATACCTGCGCTGCAACCGGTCCGACGCACGTTAGACGAATGCTTCCATTTTCACGGGTCACCGATCCTACAACTATGGGACGATGTTGATCTGCCGAGGGTAGAGTGCCGAGTTGAACGACTGAACGCGTTGTTTCCCCCATGATGCCGCATGCTGATATCAGCGCCGCAGTAAGACAAACCATTAAGCGGCACCTGATCTTTTGTGTTCTGCTCACCGGCTTCTCCTGACGGTGTCGAAGTATTTCGTGCTTGCTCTTGTTACCCTCCGGTCATGGCGTATAGAGCACCGACTCCCAGCACAAGAGCATTGAGCGCGCCTTCAATCGGCACGGTCGCAATTAAAAGCCCCTGTGCTGGATACCCGTACCACTGCCTATACCTGTGTTCAAGATAGAGGCTGGTGTTGTGGTTTTTTAGCCTGACGTCGAAGTCTGTTTCTTTGCCTTTGGCAATGCATTTGACTTTGCCGGTCTGCATGCCGTCACTATAGCCGGTCCAGACGATGTCATTGTAATTAAGCGTGATGACTTCGACGATTTCATTTTTACCGTCGATTACAAGGGAGCGGTATGGCAATATCGGTGCTGCTGTTCCCGTTATTAATGCGGCATCCCTCAGCTTGATGCTGACTGTTTCTGCTGAAGGGTTATAATCCGTTCCGCCGTATAATGCCCGTGCTCCAATTCCAGATACCGCAGTCGAGGCTGCCATGCATCCAGTCAGAACTGTGAGCAGTGCAGTCATGAGCAGTAGGAACCGGTATTTTTGATCTATGTCCCTTTCTGGTGACTGACTAGATGTCATAGCGGAGACCTCTTGCTATCGGCTCTGACAATTACCTTTATCTCGAAGCTTCCAACCGTCCGCGTATGTTTATCCTGCCCTGTAGAATCTAACAAGGGTCATGAAAAATGCAAAGGTATAGCCGTAGGCAAAGCTGTCCATGAAGAAGACCGGCTGTCCCTTTGACTCCCTAAGGCGCCGCAAACCGGCCATGGTTGCTCCGCAGAAAAGCGGTACGAAAAAGAGTCCGTAGCTTTGCAGATGTTTGAACTGGAAGAGGTGATTTGGAAAGATCCAGAGACTCGCGACACCGGCCAAGCTTCCCAGCAAAATGCTTCCTATGAAGGCGAGTATCGGATGCCTGCGATCGCATTTTCTGAACGGTTCCACAAGTGAGCGCATGCCCAGTTCAATCAGCACCTGAAAGACAAGGTTGGCGAACAACTCCCATAGTACACCGAACACCAGCTCAAAGATTGCTTCCAAAAACCCGCTCCTTTGCGACTTCGTAACGAAGCTCGACCATTCCGGTACCCATCTGCTGAACTGACGTGAGGCTTAGCACCGGGCTCAGGATGCGCCGTGGAAGTAGCGGTTTGCCCTTGCCCAAAGTGGCCGAGCCGACCTGAACGATGAGCTCGTCAAGCAGTCCGGCGTCGTAGAACTGTCCAGCCAGGTCTCCGCCGCCAACCACCCAAATATTCTTCTCTTTTGCGGCTGCGCGCATCTCACCGAACACATCTGCTACGTTCCCTTTACAGAACCTGATGTCGGCTCCCGGGATCACGGGGAGGACACGGCTGGTGAATATCCACGTCGGCTGCGTATATGGCCAAGGGGAACCAGTCTCCGCGGCGACAGAGTCTGCGTTACGGAGAATCCACTCATAAGTGGAAGACCCCATGGCCAATGCGCCGACATCAGCGATGAACGTCTGGTAGCTGGACTCTTCCAGGCTGCCAAGCGGAAAGAGCCAGTCGAGCGAATCGGTCTCGGTCGCAATGAAGCCGTCAAGCGTTGATGCGACATAGTACTGCGTCTTCACGAGTGCAAATCTCCTATGCTGTTTGCGTTTGCTTAGGTGTCACTGGGGAGCAAATGAATGATTTCCCTGCCGTCTTCTCTATCTTTCTTAAGCACCAGCTTCTTCCACACGTTCGCACGCTGAGAGGCTGGTAGCGCCTGTAGATACGGCTTAATCAAGTCTTTATTGCCTCATCGATGTCTTCAAACTGGTTAATGCGCACACTGCCGTCTGGAAAACGAGCTACTACCTCCAAATCGCCTCCCATCGCCTTGATCACGTTTCTCAAGGTGGAGATGTACATGTCGGTCCGCTTCTCGATGCGGGACACGTTGGACTGGTTGGTGTGCAGACTTTTCGCCATCTGCTGCTGGCTCATCTTCCTCGCTTGGCGCAGCTCTTGGAGCGGCATCTCCTTCAGGAGCTGGCGGGTCTGTTCTTCGGCTTGTGCGCGCGCGGTTGGCGACATCTTGGCGCGCAGCTCGCTATATTTTCTTGCCATCTCTAGTTACCTCCTTCTTCTACTTCTTCCAAATATTCGTCATAAAGCCGGTCTGCTATCGGGATGTTGATCTTGTACCAGCGGTTGCTGCCGGTCTTGTCGCCACCCAAAAGCAGTATCGCCGTGCGGCAGGGATCGAAGGCGTAGAGCACGCGCAAAGGGCGTCCCTGGTGCTGGATGCGCAACTCCCTCATGTGCGAGTGCCTGGAACCGCTGACGCCGGACGAGTAGGGGAAGGAGAGGTTGGGACCGCATTCCTCGAGAAGGCCCACCACCGTGTCCACGTCGATCTGCGCCGCCTCGGTGAGATCCTCCCACCAAACCCCGAATTCGTCGGTAAACTCGATATCCCACGTCATTTGGTATATACCTTAGAAGTCATATTTGAGCAATGTTTTCCATAACCCAGCGATTGGGGGGCGATGGCGGGGGACTGATTGAAACAAACAAGCCCCCGGAGGGGCTCCGAAGGCTTGTTTGTTGCGTGCATCAACGTGGGGTTATGGTGCCGAAGAGTCCGTCGCTTTCGCCGTTTAGTCCCGCGGCGAAAAACAGGGTAGTCGTCGGGCCGGCATTGCCGCCGTTGCCGAAACCGATACCCCACAGCCCGTTGATGACGATCGGTACGTTGTCTGCGTCGCGCATCACTCCCTTGAAAGCACCGGTCACTGGGTCGAAGGCGGCGATCTGGCCGCTGCCGAAGTTCCCTACGAGGACCATGTTGCTGAACTTGCCGAAATTTTCCGGCGCCAGTGCCATGCCCCAAGGGGAGTTGAGCCAGGTTCCGCTTTGCAGGCTCATTATGTAGCTCCCGTCCGGGTTGAAGACCTCTACGAAACCATGCCCCTGTCCGGCAACGTCATCCAGTAGCGTATCCGTATTCAAAAGCGCATAGCTTACGTAGAGTTTGCCTCCGATGTTGGCGACGTTGAAGGGGGAGTAACCTGCCGGAGGGGCGACGTGCGGTGCGGGCACTGTGAACGGCGTCCCCGGCAGGGCGACCGGAGTGAAGGTGGAGTCGAAGACGTCGATGGTCCCTGCACGGAAGTTGGCGGCGTAAAGGTAGTTGGCGGTGCCGGTGGTGGCTAGGGCTGCTCCCTTGTAGACCGCCCCCGTTCCCGCTGCAAAGGTTGGATTGTCGACCTTCAGTGTCGCCGTAGTTCCTGTGTTCCAGGCCGAGATGGTGCCGTCCTCGGTGACGAAGATGAACCGTGCCGCCGTCGTGTTCACCCCGGGTGTCACGTCGAAGCCGGAGTAGTTGTTGAAGACAACGCCGGTCGGAGTCGCGGAGGTGGCCGTGCCGGGAGCTGACGGCAGCGGAATGGTTACCGTGAGCGGCGTAGCGATGGGGAAAGGCTGACCCGACCCGTTGTAGACCGTTGAAAATCCTGTTCCGTTGTCGCTTACCCACCAGCCGCTGGTGGACGAATGGGCTATTCCCCAGGAGTTCACCAGGTTGGCGTCTGTAGTGGACGCAAGCCCTGGTATGTTGGAAACGAGGTTGGTCTGGCGGTACGTTGTCGATGCATGCTTGTCATCGTCGCCGCAACCGGCTAACGACATGGACACCAGCAAAGCCGCAACTACAAATGGGAACGTTCTGCACATGTGACGCCTCCTTTTTCCGTCGGTTAACTTCGCTTTTCTCTCTTCGTCCCGCCAGGTTCACCCCCCTTGCCCGTACCAGCCTTGTTGGACATCTTCTCGGAAGACAGGCAAATATACCAAAGATAAATTAAATCGCATTAATATATGACTCGTCGTGGAAGGGCAGATGGAACCTATGAGCGGACAGCGTTGATAGCGACAGGGCCAAACGGTGGCGTGAAGTGGCGGAAAGGTGGGGAAGCGTTCCTGTTGCGGTGCTTTTGATCCAGATCCGGTTGTCTGAGCCTTCAGGGATACTGCAACGGCATCTCACGGAGATGGAACAGGAAGGGGGAGGATTTATTACGGCACGGACTACGGCATAAAGAAAAAGGGCCTACAGTGTGATCACTGTAGGCCCTTTCTATTTGGAGGCGGCAATCGGATTTGAACCGATGAATGAAGGATTTGCAGTCCTTTGCCTTACCACTTGGCCATGCCGCCTTGTACATCGAAGGAACCCGTATATAACCCGATTCCCGCTACGGTGTCAATGGGAAATTTTTATTTGACTATGACCCGAACGAATTTGTAAAGGTAATCCACGCCGCTCCAGATGGTTATCACGGTCGCGATCCAGAGATAGAACATGCCGACGTTGTGCATGTTCACAACGAGCAGAGGATGATCGATACCGAAGAACCAGTGGTAGTCGTAGTGCAGCAAGAGTCCGATGATGGCGACCAGTTGGAAGATGGTCTTGAACTTACCGAGGTTGCTGGCGGCGATCACGATCCCCTCGGTGGATGCTATGCCGCGCAGCCCCGTGATGATCATCTCGCGCCCAAGGATCACGAGCACCATCCACGCGGGAACCCGGTCGAAGGGAAGGATCATGATGAGCGCGGCCATGACGATCAGCTTGTCGGCGATCGGGTCGAGGAACTTTCCGAACACGGTGACGATCTGCATCTTCCTGGCGAGGTAGCCGTCCAGCCAGTCGGTCACCGAGGCGGCGGCGAAGAGGGCCGCGGCCCAGAAGCCGCTCTCCCGCTCGGGCGAAAGCAGCAGGACGCACAGAAGCGGAATGGCCGCGATGCGCACCATGGTGAGGATGTTCGGGAGGTTCATGATCTGGGCTGGGGTAGAGGGCATGCGGTGTCTGCCTTTGCGCTATCGGTAGTTGTTGCGGTAACTGAGTACCTTGGCCACGTAGGTCTGGGTCTCGGGATAGGGGGGGATGCCACCGTACTTCGCCACGTTGTTGAGGCCGCAGTTGTAGGCGGCGACGGCTAGCGATTCGTTCCCCTTGAAGGTGTCCAGAAGGAACCTGAGATAGCGCACCCCGCCGCGGATGTTGTCCTGGGGGTTGAAGGAATCGGCCACCTTGAGCCCCTGGGCGGTCTTCGGCATGAGCTGCATCAGCCCCTGGGCCCCCTTGGAGGAGACCGCGGTCGGGTTGTAGCCGCTCTCGGCGTGGATCACCGCCTTGATGAGCGAACTGTCTACGCCGTACTCGCGCGAGCAGGAGTTGATGATCGGCTCAAACTCGGCCGGATTCCTTGCGTACCCGGGGAGTTTGAAGGCGGTCCGCAGCTTCTTGTCCTTCTTGATGTCCCGCATGAAGATCTTGAAGCGCTTGTCGGTGGGAGCGTCGGTGAAGTGGACGGTACCGTCGGGAGCCTCGTACTTGTATATGTCGGCGCGGACCGGCGTCGATAGGGTGAGCGACAGGGCTGCCGTCATCATGGCGGCCGTCACTGCAATTCGGTGTGACAAATGGAGCATGTGCTTCCTTTTTTAATGGGAAAGAAAATTATGCCACCGAAATATATAGACTAATAAGCATGATAATTCAAGGTCTAATACATCCTTAGAGACGCATAACCTGTCAAAAGTCTTGACAAAAATCTTGGGGGGATCAATAATTTGCGGGTTTTCCAGTACCGGTTCATGCGAAGAACGCAAGGTATCCGCGACGCACCCGAAGCGATCTCCTTTGAGGGCACAGGCCCAACGTTGCCTCCCAGACCCCCTAAAGCTTTTCCTTTTCGTACTCGCGACTGCTGCACGGCTTCGTTTCATACTTCGGGCCCGATGTGGGCCCAATCCAGCTTATGGGGGGAGTAATGAAAGAGAAAACTGATTTTCTTGTGATCGGCAGTGGCATCGCGGGGCTTTCCTTCGCGCTGCAGGCAGCCGCTCACGGCAGGGTCGCCCTGGTCACCAAGAAGGACATTTCCGAATCCGCCACCAACTACGCCCAGGGGGGCATCGCCACCGTATCCTCGGAGGAGGACACCTTCGACGCCCACGTGCAGGACACGCTGGTCGCCGGTGCCGGTGTCTGTCACGAGGACGTGGTGCGCATGGTGGTCGAGGAAGGGCCGCAGGTGATCCGCAACCTGATCGAGTGGGGGGTGCAGTTCACCAAGAGCGGCGACGCCTACGACCTGACCCGTGAGGGTGGCCACAGCGCGCGGCGCATCCTGCACGCCGAGGACATCACCGGCCGCGAGATCGAGCGCGCCCTGGTGCAGGCGGTTTTGAAGCACGACAACATCACCATCTACGAGGACCACATCGCCATCGATCTCGTCACTGAGGCGAAGGTACTCAAGAAGAACCTCGAGGAAAACCGCTGCCTGGGCGCCCACGTGCTGGACAGAAAGAGCGGTGAGGTACGCACCTTCACGGCGCGCATCACGCTTCTTGCCTCCGGTGGCGCGGGCAAGGTCTACCTCTACACCTGCAACCCCGACGTCGCCACCGGCGACGGCGTCGCCATGGCCTACCGCGCCGGTGCGACCATCGCCAACATGGAATTCATGCAGTTCCATCCGACCACGCTCTACCACCCGAACGCCCGTTCCTTCCTCATCTCCGAGGCGGTGCGCGGCGAGGGAGCCATCCTCAAGCGCCGTGACGGCACCGCCTTCATGGAGAAGTACCACCACCTAAAAGACCTCGCCCCGCGCGACATCGTGGCCCGCGCCATAGACAACGAGATGAAGACCTACGGCGACGACTGCGTCTACCTCGACATCACGCACCGCGGCGCCGAGTACATCACCTCCCGTTTCCCGAACATCTACCAGACTTGCCTCGAGTACGGCATCGACATGACGAAGGAGATGATCCCGGTCGTGCCGGCGGCGCATTATCTCTGCGGCGGCGTCGCGGTGGACAAGAACGCCGAGACCGACATAAAGCACCTCTACGCCATCGGCGAGGTCGCCTTCACCGGCCTGCACGGCGGCAACCGCCTGGCGAGCAACTCGCTTCTCGAGGCCGCGGTCTACGCTGGGCGCGCCTACAAGCACGCGGTGCAGGTCCTGAAAGACGGCGAGTTCAGCTTCCCCCAGATCCCCGAGTGGGACGCCGGTACCGCGACCAACTCCGACGAGATGGTGGTGGTCTCCCAGAACTGGGACGAGATCCGCCGCTTCATGTGGAATTACGTCGGCATCGTGAGAAGCGACAAGCGTCTGGCGCGCGCCATGCGCCGCATCGAGCTCATCCAGGACGAGATCGAGGAGTACTACTGGAACTTCATCGTCACCTCCGATCTCATCGAGCTTAGGAACATCGCCACCGTCGCCCAGTTGATCGTCGCCTGCGCGCAGATGAGGAAGGAGTCGCGCGGCTTGAACTATAACATCGACTATCCGGGCGTCGACGACGTGAACTGGAAATGCGACACCCACATAAAGAAGAAGTTCTGAGGGCTCCATGAGCATAGACGACATCAGGGATCGGATTGACCGGCTGGACAGCGACCTTTTGCGCATCTTCAACGAGCGTGCCTCACTTGCCCTGCAGATAGGGGAGATTAAGAAGGGGCTCGATCTGCCGGTCTACGACCCTGCCAGGGAGAAGCGGATCTTCGCTCGCATGACGGCGGAGAACGAGGGCCCGCTGGACGATCAGGCCATCGTGCGTCTCTTCGAGAGGGTGATCGACGAATCGCGGCGCCTTGAAAGGATCATGACCCGGGGCGAACACTAAAGGAGGTTTGCAGGTGCTGATCGTAATGCGCAAGACGGCCGACGAAAAGGCCCAGGAAGAGATCAAGTCGTACCTCATCGAACGCGGTTTCGACATCCACCAGTCCACCGGAGCAAACCGGGTCATCATAGGCGTCATCGGCGACACCGAGAATATCCCCGAAGCGGATATCCAGGCGTTTCCCGGCGTCCTGCAAGTGGTCCGCATCGCCAAGGAAGAGTGATGCGCCTCAACATAAACGCATACCTCTCGGAGTCGATGAAGGGAGACGGCAAGAGCTTCGAGGAGAAGCGCGGCGCCTACCTCGCGGCGGCGCGCGAATTTTTGGAGCATTTCCGGGAGGAGTCCAAGCGTTCGCACCGGGAGGGTGAGGACGGCATCTCCGTAGTGCAGTCGATAACGGCGATGACCGACGCCCTGGTGACGCGACTTTTCACCGCGCTCTCGGACGACCTGCAGATGCATAAAAGCGGGCAGCTGGCGCTCGTTTCGGTCGGGGGGTACGGCCGGCGCGAACTGAACCCGTACTCCGATCTCGACCTCCTCTTTCTTTACAGCGGGAAGGAGTCCAAGGTGGTCGAGGAGGCGGCGAACCGCCTGCTTTACTTCCTGTGGGACCTGCGCCTGGACGTCGGCTATTCGGTGCGCACCATAACCGACTGCGTGGAGATGGCGAATAACGACATCACGGTGAAGACGGCGCTGCTCGACGCGCGTCTTCTCACCGGCAGCGAGCACCTCTTCGGCGAGCTGAAGAAGATGATGGTCACCCAGGTGCTCGCCAAGAGAAGCGACGCCTTCATCGGCGAGAAGCTGGAGGAGTTGAGGAAGCGGCGTGAGAAGTACGGCTCCAGCGTCTACATCCTCGAACCCAACATCAAGGAAGGGGAAGGGTGCCTTAGGGACCTGCACACAGCGATGTGGGTCGCCAAGATCAAGTACAAGGTGGACGAGCCGCGCGAGCTGGTGATGAAGGGTGTCCTCTCCGAGGAGGAGATCGGCATGTACTACAGCTCGCTCTCCTACCTCTGGCGCATCAGAAACGAGCTCCATTACCTGGCCGGCCGGAAAAACGACCAGCTGACCTTCGAGGCGCAGATCTCCATCGCCCGATTCTTCGGCTATGAGGACCGAGAGAAGACCCTCGCCGTCGAACAGTTCATGCAGGACTTCTACCTCCACGCGAACCGCGTCGAACACTTCAGCTCGCTTCTCATCACCAAGTGCAGCCAGCGCGACGACTCCACCCGCAAGATCCTCGGCTACTTCACGCGCCGTCCCATCGGAGACGGGTTCTACGTCGTGAAGGGGGAACTCGTGGTCCCCGACGAGAGCGTGATCGAAAAGGATCCGGTCCGTCTCATCAAGATCTTCGAGCATGCCCAGAGGCAGGGGGTGGCCCTCGGACTCGCCACGAAGACCCTGATCAGGAACAACCTCGACCTCGTCAACGACAAATTCCGCCGATCCAAAGAGGCGAATGCCTCCTTCATAAACATCCTGCAGTCCGAGAAGAAGCTCTACGACACCCTGCAGCAGATGCACCACCTGGGCTTTCTGAACCGCTTCATCCCTGAGTTCGAGCGCATCTACTGCAAGGTGCAGCATGACGTCTACCACATCTATACGGTCGACACCCACACCCTCTTCGCCGTCGAGGAGATCGCGAAGCTGTGGCGCGGCGAGCACAAGGAAACCCTGCCGCTTCTGACCCAACTCGCCATGGAGGTCGACAAGCGCTGGCTTTTGCTCCTCGCCGTCTTGTTCCACGACATCGGGAAAGGGGGAGGGGGGGGACACGCTGAGATCGGTGCCGAACTCACGAAGACCATCGCCCGGCGCATGGGTCTCATCAAGGAAGATTCCGAAAGGCTGCAGTTCCTCGTGCGCCAGCATCTCCTTTTGGCCCACATCGCCCAGCGCCGCGACCTGCACGACGAGCGCATGATCATCCAGTTCGCGCGCCAGATGGAAAAGAGCGAGAACCTGAAGATGCTCTACCTCCTCACCTACGCCGACATAAAGGCCGTAGGGCCGGAGGTCTGGACCGAGTGGAAGGCGCTTTTGCTGCAGGAACTCTACGAGAAGGCGTTCACTGTGCTGGAGCGCGGGGACTTCAAACTGGAGGCGTCCGGCGAGCGCGTGCGCCGCGTCAAGCGGACCATCTTCGACCTTCTTGCCGACGACTATCCGGGGCAGTTCATCAAGGACGAGCTGCAGGCGCTCTCAACGAGGCATCTTCTCTCCTACGCCCCCGAGCTCATCGCGGGGCATGTGCGCATCCTGCTGGAGATGCCCAAGACGCAACTGGTGCTGCAGGTGTCGCACGAGGTGGACAAGGGATTCACCAATTGCACGATCTGCACCTACGACGTTCCCGGTCTCTTCTCTATGATCACCGGGGTTATGGCGGCCAACGGCATGAACATCTTAGGCGCGCAGATCCACACCAACAGGAACGAGAAGGCGCTGGACATCCTGCAGGTCAATTCGCCGCAGGGTTTCGTGATCACCGAAGAGAACCGCTGGGCCCGATTCGAATCCGATCTGAGGCAGGTGCTGGAAGGAAAGGTCCGGGTAGGGCAACTGGTGGCGAAAAGGCACCGCCCGAGCATCCTCACCGAGAAGGCGAAGCCGACCGTGCCGGCGCGCGTGGAGATCGACAATGAGGTCTCCTCCGATTACACGGTCATCGACATCTACGCTCACGACAAGGTGGGGCTTTTGTACAGCATCACCAGTACGCTGACGCGGCTAGGGCTCTACATAGGCGTCTCCAAGATCTCCACCAAGGTGGACCAGGTGGCCGACGTCTTCTACGTGAAGGACATCTTCGGCCACAAGATCTCGGATCCCGGCAAGCTCGAGGAGATCCGCAAGGAGCTCCTGGAGGCGGTTGACGGCTAGTGGACCGCTATCTCGACCTCTTCCTGCACTACCTCCTGGTGGAGAAGGGGGCTGCGGCGAACACGGTGGCGGCGTACAGCCGCGACCTCACGCGCTACCTTGCCCACCTGGGTAACCGGGAACCCGGGGACATCCGCCCGAGCGACGTGACCGGGTACTTAACGAGGCTCAAAGGGGAGGGGATCGCACCGAGAAGCCGGGCGAGGGCGCTTTCTGCGCTCAGAATGCTGCACCGCTTCCTGGTCCGCGAAGGTTACTGCGAGACGAACCCGACCGCCATCATCGAGGCCCCCAAGGGGGTGAAGAAGCTCCCGGCGGTCTTAAGCCCACGCGAGGTGGAGGCGCTGCTCGCCGCGCCGCTCGACACCGGCGCCATAGAGCTGCGTGACAAGGCGATGCTGGAGCTTCTCTACGCGACCGGGCTCAGGGTTTCCGAGCTGGTTGGGCTCAAGGCGAGCGACGTCAACATCTCCGCCGGTTATCTGATGACGATAGGTAAGGGTGACAAGGAGCGTCTGGTGCCGATGGGGGAGAGCGCTTGCCGTCATGTGCGCGAGTACCTCGGCCAGGCACGTCAGGAGCTTTTGAAGGAGAAGAGCTCACCGCTTCTTTTCATAAGCCGTCTGGGCGAGGGGATGACCCGGCAGGCCTTCTGGAACATCATCAAGAAAAGGGCGCTTCAGTCCGGGGTGAGAAGCGGTATCTCGCCGCACACCTTGCGGCACTCCTTCGCGACGCACCTTTTGGAGAACGGCGCGGATCTGAGGAGCGTGCAGATCATGCTCGGCCACGCCGACCTCTCGAGCACCCAGATCTACACCCACGTGACCCGGGAAAGGCTCAAGCGGCTGCACGAAAAGGTGCACCCCAGGGGATGAATAAAAGACTCAACGCAAAGGCGCAAAGGCGCGGAGACGCAAAGAGATTTCCGGTGTTACACCTTTTCCGGTTTCAACCTTTGCGCCTTTGCGGCTTCGCGTCTTTGCGTTAAAGAAGTGTTTCAGTTAACACCAATCACTTATAAGGATGGATGCTATGAAGTACGTGATATTGCTTGGCGACGGGATGTCGGATCACCCGGTCGGTGCACTGAATGGAAAAACGCCGCTGCAGGCGGCAAAGACGCCCAACATGGATTTCATGGCCAAGAGGGGAACGCTCGGGCTCGCGCAGACCGTGCCTGAAGGCTACCCCCCCGGCTCCGACGTGGCGAACCTCGCCATGTTCGGCTACAACCCGGTTGACTGCTACACCGGCCGCTCCCCCCTCGAGGCGGCAAGCATGGGGGTATCCCTCGGGCCGGACGACGTCGCCTTCCGCTTAAACCTCGTGCACCTCGAGCCGCGCGGCGGCAAGCTGATCATGGAAGATTACTCGGCCGGGCATATCTCGACCGCGGACGGCCGCGAACTGGTGGAGGAGTTGCAGCGCCATCTCGGCAGCGAGGAATTCTCCTTCCACCCCGGCGTCAGCTACCGTCACCTCATGGTATGGCATGGCGGCAAGACCCAGATCAAGATGACTCCGCCGCACGATATCTCCGGTCAGGACATCACCAGTTACATGCCGGTGGGAGAGGGGAGTGACCGCCTCATCTACCTGATGAACGCCGCGCAGCTGGTCTTCCACAACCACCCGCAGTACAAGCGCCGCGCCGAGAAGGGCGAGACTCCCGCCAACTCGATCTGGCTTTGGGGGCACGGCAAGGCGCCCGCCATGGATAAGTTCACCACCCGCTTCGGCCTCTCAGGCGCGGTGATCTCTGCCGTCGATCTCATCAAGGGAATCGGCGTCTACGCCGGCCTCGACATCATTAACGTCCCCGGTGCGACCGGCTACCTGGACACCAACTTCGACGGCAAGGCCCAGGCCGCGGTCGAGGCGCTCAAGGAACGTGACTTCGTGTTCGTGCACGTAGAGGCGCCCGACGAGGCGTCGCACTCCGGCAAGCTGGAAGACAAGATCAAGGCGATCGAACTCTTCGACGAGAAGATCGTCGGTCCGGTGCTCGAAGGGGTTAAGCAGTACGGCGCGTACCGCATCCTCTGCGCCCCAGACCATCCCACGCCGGTCGCCCTCATGACCCACACCGGTGAGGCGGTTCCCTTCGTGATCTATGCCGGTGAAGAGCAGGAGAAGGGGAATGTTGCCGGGTACGACGAGGTATCCGCCACCGCGACCGGCATCAAGGTCGACCCCGGCTACAAACTGATGGAGATGCTGCTGAACCGGTAGTAGCGGTCCCCTCGCCCTCCGGGAGAGGGGTAGGGGTGAGGGAGATGCCGGCAAGGAAGCGTGCTGCATGGGCAAAGGGGCCCGTTTCGCTGCCGTCAACATAAAATGAAATCGTCTTCCCTGCACCTTCACATTAAGCGTTGACAACCGCCTGGCGTCGGGTTTTAATGGCGAGTCTATGACCGCCCCGACCCACGGTCATGCCCCCGGGCGATATCACACTAAGCTTCAGGAGGAATTTGATGAATCCATTAGCCGCGGAGTTAAACGAGTCTCTGGCCCAGCACAGCCCCCACGTACTGGAGATGCTGTCCGATCTCGGCAAGAACCTCTTCTTCCCCAAGGGAATCCTTACCCAGTCGGCTGAAGCCAAGGATAAAGCCCACAAATTCAATGCCACCATCGGCATCGCCACCGAGAACGGCGGCCCGATGTACCTTTCCTGCATCCAGGACAAGCTGACCTCCTTCGATCCGAAGGACATCTTCCCGTACGCTCCGCCGGCAGGCAAACCCGAGCTGCGCTCCCTGTGGCGCGAGAAGATGCTGCGCGAGAACCCGAGCCAGGTCGGCAAGCACTTCAGCAACCCGATCGTCACCAACGCGCTCACCCACGGCCTCTCCATAGTCGCCGACATGTTCGTCGACAAGGGTGACCACCTGATCCTTCCGGACATGCTCTGGGGCAACTACAACCTGACCTTCGGCACCTGCTCCGGCGCCATCGTCAAGAAGTACCCGACCTTCACCGCGGCGGGCGGCTTCGACGTCGACGCGTTCAAGGCCGTCCTGAAAAACTCGGCAGAGGAGAAGGGGAAGGTGATCGTGCTGCTCAACTTCCCGAACAACCCGAGCGGCTACACCCCGACCGTCGCCGAAGGTGACGCCCTGGTCGCCGCCATCAAGGAAGTCGCCGAGGCCGGCTGCAACGTGGTCGCCATCACCGACGACGCCTACTTCGGTCTCTTCTACGAGGACAGCCTGAAGGAGTCGCTCTTCGGCAAGCTGGCCAACATCCACCCGCGCATCCTTGCAATTAAGCTCGACGGCGCCACCAAGGAAGAGTTCGTCTGGGGCTTCCGCACCGGTTTCGTCACCTTCGCCGACGGTAACGACTACGAGAACGCACCGGTCATGAACGCCCTAGAGAAGAAGGCGATGGGCATCATCCGTGCCCGCATCTCGAACTGCCCGCATCCGTCCCAGACCTTCGTCATCGAGGCGCTGCGTTCCCCGGACTTCCTCAAGCAGAAAGAGGAGAAGTTCGAGATCATGAAGGGGCGTGCGCTCAAAACCAAGGAAGTGCTCAACAGCGGCAAGTACGACAGCGCTTGGGATTACTACCCGTTCAACTCCGGCTACTTCATGTGTCTGAAGCTTAAGAACGTGGATTCCGAGAAGCTGCGTGTACACCTGCTTGAGAAATACGGCGTCGGCGCCATCTCCACCACCAAGACCGACCTCCGTATCGCCTTCTCCTGCATCGCCGAGGAGGACATCCCGGAACTGTTCGACATCATCTACAAGGGTGCACAGGATCTGGCTTAAAAGCTAACGGACGTTCAACGTTCAACGTTCGACGTTAAAAACTCAAAAGCCCCTGACGCTTGCGCGCAGGGGCTTTTTTCACGTCTTCGGGCCAGGTACGGCCTGCCGTAATGTCCACATATCTCCCACTATGATTGAGTGTCCACATACCCTCTCCCGGAGGGAGAGGGTTAGGGTGAGGGCGATGCTGTCCTGCAACATTTCACCCTCTGGCAACGCCCTCACCCGCCCTATGGGCACCCTCTCCCGCGGGGAGAGGGGATAAACACCGGGGGCTCCAGCATCTAGCCACGCCGAAGAACAAGAAAGGGCCCCCTGGTATTCAGAGGGCCCTTTTTGAGTTGAGGCTGCGAACGTTGAACGCTGAACGTTGAACGTTGAACGTTGAACGTTGAACGTTGAACGTTGAACGTTGAACGTGTTTTAGTTTATGAGTTTGCCGATTGCCCCCAGGCGCGGGCGCATCTTCTCGCTGTCCCAGGACCAGTACTTGATGAAGGCGAGCCCCTTGATCTTGTCCCTCGTTACGAAGCCCCAGAAACGGCTGTCGTAGGAACGGTCGCGGTTGTCGCCCATGACGAAGTAGGAGTTGGGGGGGACGGTGACCGGGTCCCTGAAATCCCTCGGGTTCATCTCCTTGGGGATGAGGTCCGCTTCCTTGTGCACCTCGTGCGGGTTGGCGTAAAGCTTCCCGTTCACGTAGACCCGCTTGTTCTTCACCTCGACCACGTCGCTCGGAACGCCGATGACGCGCTTGATGAAGTCCTTGGACGGGTCCTCAGGGTACTGGAACACGATGACGTCGCCCTGCTTCGGATCGCGCAGCTTGAGGATCTCCGTGTCGGTGAAGGGGATCTTGGTGCCGTAGATGAACTTGTTGACCAGCAGGTGGTCGCCGATGGCAAGGGTGTCCTCCATGGAACCGGAGGGGATCTTAAACGCCTGCACGATGAAGGTGCGGATCACCAGGGCGAGAAGGACCGCGATGATGATGGATTCGGCATACTCGCGGACGATGTGTTTCGCCTTGACGGGTTTGGTCGGTTTCGCTGCAGGCTCGGCGGGCTTTTCTTCGCAGACGTTCTTGTAATCTTCCATGTGCTGTTGCTTCCTTTTTGGATGATGGGAGGGCGTAAAACGTCCTCTTCGTGGCTACCCTTCGACTTTCAGGATGGCGAGGAACGCCTCTTGCGGCAGCTCCACGTTCCCGACGTTCTTCATGCGCTTCTTGCCTTCCTTCTGCTTCTCCAAAAGTTTCCGCTTCCTCGTTATGTCGCCGCCGTAGCACTTGGCGAGAACGTCCTTTCTCATCGCCTTGACCGTCTCGCGGGCGATGACCTTGGTCCCGACCGCGGCCTGGATGGCGATCTCGAACATCTGGCGCGGGATCAGTTCCTTCATCTTGGAGACGAGTTCCTTGCCGCGGTAGTAGGCCTTGTCCTTGTGTATGATGAGCGAGAGCGCGTCCACCACCTCGCCGTTGATCATGATGTTCAGGCGCTGCAGCTCGCTCTGGCGGTAGTTCAGGAGCTCGTAGTCGAGCGACGCGTAACCCTTGGTGATCGATTTCAGGCGGTCGTAGAAGTCGAGCACCACCTCGTTCAGCGGCAGTTCGTACACGACCATGACGCGGGTGGGCGTAAGGTACTTGATCTCGCGCTGCACGCCGCGCTTCTCCTCGCAAAGGGCGAGGATCCCACCCACGAACTCGTTCGGGACGTGGATCGAGGCGAGGATGAAGGGCTCCTCGACGTAGGCAATCTCCTGGGTCGGCGGGAGCTGGTTCGCGCTCTGGATGCTGATCATGCTCCCGTCCGTCATGTGCACGCGGTACACGACGGTAGGTGCCGTGGTGATGAGCTCCAGGTTGAACTCGCGCTCCAAACGCTCCTGGATGATCTCCATGTGCAAGAGACCGAGGAAGCCGCAGCGGAAGCCGAAGCCGAGTGCCAGCGAGGTCTCCGGGTCGTAGGAGAAGGAGGAGTCGTTCAGCTTGAGCTTGGCGAGCGCGTCGCGCAGGTTCTCGTACTGTGCGGTGTCGATGGGGTAGAGCCCCGAGAACACCATCGGCTTCACTTCCTTGTAGCCGGGGAGTGCCGCGTCGCAGGGGTTGTGCAAAAGGGTGACCGTGTCGCCTACCTTGGCGTCGGCGACCTCGCGGATCCCCGCGATGATGAAGCCTACCTCGCCTGCGGTGAGCGCCGGGGTCTCGCGCATGTCCGGGGCGAAGACGCCGGCCTTCAGCACCTCGTAGGACTTGCGGTTCGACATGAGCTGGATCTTGTCACCCTTCTTCAGGGTCCCGTCCACGATGCGCACCAGGATGATGACGCCTTGGTACTGGTCGTACCAGGAGTCGAAGAGAAGCGCCTTCAGCGGCTTGCCCGGGTCGCCCTGCGGCGGAGGGATCTTCTTAACGATCTCCTCGAGGATATCCTTGGTGCCGATCCCCTCCTTGGCGCTCGCGAGCACGGCGTCGTGGGTGTCGAGGCCGATGATCTCCTCGATCTCCGCCTTCACCCGTTCCGGCTCGGCGGCGGGGAGGTCGATCTTGTTCAGGACGACAAACACCTCAAGGTTGGCGTCGAGCGCCAGGTAGACGTTGGCGAGCGTCTGCGCCTCCACCCCCTGGGACGCGTCCACGACGAGGAGCCCCCCTTCGCAGGCGGTGAGGGAGCGGGAGACCTCGTAGGTGAAGTCCACGTGTCCCGGGGTGTCGATCAGGTTGAGGATATAATCCTTGCCGTCGTCGGCGCGGTAGTTGAGCCGGACGGTCTGTGCCTTGATGGTGATGCCGCGTTCGCGTTCCAGGTCCATCTTGTCCAGGAACTGGTCCTGCTTTTCACGGGAGGATACGGTGCCGGTGAATTCGAGGAGGCGGTCGGCGATGGTCGACTTGCCATGGTCGATGTGGGCGATGATGGAAAAGTTGCGGATGTGCTCGATTACCATATGGTCCTTTATCACGCGGAGATTAACTCATGAAGGATATAGAAGCGACCCGTAATTGTAAAGGGATTTCTGGTTCGCTAACCTTTGCCTGTTGGTCATATTTCCACACTCACTGTGTGGAAATGTTTTGCTTTTCCACCGCTGCTGAAGGTATAAAAGTGCCGTCGCGAAAACGTAGTTGTCATGCCGTTCGGCGCAGGCGTTGCGGCCATGAAACGAGTCGTGGGAGGGGATATGGGGATGTACCGTGAGGTGATAGAGCACGAGGTTTTTCCGGCGCTTGGGTGTACCGAGCCGATTGCCGTGGCTTATGCCGCGAGCCTTGCCGCCGCACAGCTGGAGGGAGAACTGGAACGGGTAGCGGTGCTCGCCGACCCCGGCGTCTTCAAAAACGGCTTCGCCGTCACCGTGCCTGAGACCGGCGGACTCAAGGGGAACGTCATCGCCGCGGCACTCGGGGCGCTCGTCGCCCGCCCTGAACTCAAGATGGAGATACTCTCCGGCGCCTCCGAGGAACTGCTGCGACAGGCGAAGCTCCTCGTGGAGCGGGGCGAGGTCTCCGTCTCTCTCGCCGGAAAGGAGGGGGGGCTGCACATCGATGTCACCGTCCACCGGGGGGGAGGCGTGGCGCGCGCCGTGCTCTCCGGCGGCCACACGAACCTTGTACGGTTGGAGCGCGACGGGGAGGTCCTCGTACAGGTCGAGCGCGACTCGGCTGGGGAGGAGAACCACCGCTACCGCGCCGAACTGAAGGAGATGACCCTTTCAAGCCTCATATCCCTGCTCGACGAGGTGAATGACGACGATCTCGCCTACCTGAAGCGCGGCGTGGAGATGAACCTGCGCATAGCGGAGGCGGGGAAGGCGCTCACCAAGGTGGGGTACTACGTCGAGGAACTGGTGCGCAAGGGCTTTTTACTCTCCGACGTTGTCTCTTCGAGCAAGATCCTCACCGCTTCCGCATCGGACGCCCGCATGGCCGGGCTTTCCTTTCCGGTCATGTCCAGCGGCGGTAGCGGCAACCAGGGGATCGTGGCGATCCTCGTCCCATATAACGTGGGGCTCTTTTTCCGGATCCCTGAAGAGACCATCCTCAAGAGCATCGCCCTGTCGCACCTGGTTAACGCCTACATCAAGTGCCACACCGGGGACTTAGCGCCCATCTGCGGCTGTGCCATCGCGGCGGGCGTGGGCGCGGCCGTTGCCATCGTCTACCAGCAGGCTGGTGCGGACATAGAGAAGATGAACCTCGCGGTGAACACCATCATAAGCGACATCGGCGGTATGCTCTGCGACGGGGCTAAGGGGGGATGCGCCTTGAAGGTGGTGAGCTCGACCGACGCCTCGATCCGTGCCGCCTACATGGCCCTGTCCGGGCACGGTATCACCGAGGAGGAGGGGTTCGTGGGTGCGAGCGCCGAGGAGACCATCCGTAACCTGAGCCGGATCACCGACGACGGCATGTCCCTCGCCGATGACACCATGTTGAGCATCATGCTGGAGAAGAGGCGCGGCGCCCCGCGAGGGTAAAGAAAAGGCGGCCCGCACTTTCGCGCCGGCCGCCTTCGTGTCGTCGTCTTCCGCCTGGGCGGCGGCTTCCCTGGGTAAGCCGATCAGGCGAGCCTGAACTGCCCCACCAGGCGCTGCAGGTCCTGCGAGAGTCCGGCCAGGTGGCTCGCCGCGGTGGCGCAGGTCTGGGCGCCCCTCGAGGTGTCCTGCACTACTTCAGTGATCTGCAGGATGTTGTTAGTGATCTCGCCGGTGGTGGCGGTCTGCTCCTCGGCAGCGGTGGCGATTTGGTTAACCTGCTCGGTTACCTCGCTGATCTGCCGCAGTATCTCCTCAAGCGATTGCCCCGATTTCGATGCCTCCCTGGTTCCGCTTTCCACCTCGCGAACCCCTTCCTCCATGGCGGAAACCGCCGCCTTGGTCTCGGACTGGATCGACTTGATCATCTCGCCGATCTCGCGGGTGGCGCGGGTGGTACGCTCGGCAAGTGCCCGCACCTCGTCGGCCACGACGGCGAAACCACGTCCCTGTTCACCGGCGCGTGCCGCTTCGATGGCCGCGTTGAGTGCGAGGAGGTTCGTCTGGTCGGCGATGTCCTCGATGGTGCCGATGATGGCGCCGATCTGGTCGCTCCGCTCGCCGAGCCCTTCGACGGTGGAGGCGGAGGACTTAACCTGGGTGGCGATCCGGTTCATGACCTGCACGGTCTGCTCAACGACCATCCGGCCGTCCCGCGCGCGGCCGGTCGCCTCCTCGCCACCGGTCGCGGCCCTGTGGCAGCTCTGTGCGATCTCGGAGGAAGTGGCCGCCATCTCTTCGCTTGCGGTCGCCACAGTGCCGGTCTGTGCCGCCACCTCTTCCGCGCCGGTTGCGATCTGCTCCGAGGTGGAGTGGAGCTGGTTTGCTGCCGCGGCGACCTCGTGGGAGTTCTCGACGACCTTGCTCAGCGTGTCGTTAAGCTTCCCGGCCATCTCGTTCACTTCCGCGGCCAGCATCCCCATCTCGTCCCGGGTATCGATGTTGGAGCGGGCGGTCAGGTCGCCCGCCGCCACCTGTGCCAGGGTGTCAAAGACCTTTTTTAGCGGCACGCTGATCGAGTTCGCGATCAGGTACCCCACCAGTGCCATGAACAGTGCTGCCACGAGGGCCAGCACCACGAGGAAGACCTGTGAGGCGTGGTAACCGGCGAGGTCCTTTTTGTATGTGTCCACCGCCTCCTTGGAGTTGAAGGCGACGAGGTCGGAGACCGCGGCGGCCGGGCTCTTGTAAAGCGGGGCTACCGATTCGGTGGCGAACTTTACCGTCGCCCTGCGCGCCTCGACGTTACCCAGGGAATCCTGGCTCATCTGCTGCAACTTGCTCCCCTGGACGAGGTACTGCTCGTACCCCTGTTTGAAGAGTTGGATCAGCTCTTTCTCCTTGGGCTCCAGGTTGAACTTCTGGAACTTGGCCTGCCCCTCCTCGATGCTCTTCTTGCGTTGCGCAAGGTCGTCGGCTTTTTCCTTTATGAGCGCCGGGTCTTCCAGCAGCATCATGTAAACCAGGTCCAGCCTGATGGCGAGCAGGTCGTTTTTCAGGTTGTTGATGATCTCGACCTGGCTTACAGAGTCGCTCATGTCGTGTTCATTGCCCGCCATAACCTTCATCTTCTGCAGTCCGGCGCCGACGATGGCTAACAGGGTGACGACGGCGATGGTGACCAGTACTAGACACTTCGTTTTTACTTTCAGGTCCATCCAGAATTTCATGCTTGGCTCCTTCATGCTGTCAGGTTAATGTTCTGTAGCGGCAGCATCTCCACATACTGGTCTAATCGGCGCTTCGTCTGAATACTTGAATGTATTGGCGATTAGTATTGTCTAAGCAGGGGTGCAGGCGGCAGCCGTTGTAACTGAAGGATGGCATGCTACAGTTTTCGCTGGCAGCGGCCTGCCCAAATGAGAGTGAAGGAGCGTGCATATGTCAGACAGAAGTGGCGTTATCCCTTCCTACACCCCGCCGGAGTTCCGTCGTCCGAAGCTCGCTGCGGCACCTGCGGCGAAGGTGGTCCCCGCACCTGCGGACGGCGTCCTACCGGAGAATTTCCACGCCACCTCGAACCACCCGGAATACGTGCATCTGGGGGGAGGGGAGTGGCTTCTTGCCCCTGAAAGCCGCATGGACTGCGTCATCGTCCTCTCCGGAAGACGTCTCGAGGTGGTCGAGCCGCGTCTGGTCAAAAAGGGAGACCAGGTGCTGGTGGGGCGGACCGAGAACGGCGAGGAGGGGATCTACCTGCACATCGGGGGATTTCTGAACCTATCAGAGCCTTTCGCCGACAAGTTCTCCTTCAGAAGCCGGGGGACCCGTGAGACCCCGTTCTCCCGCTCTTACGACGAGCTGTACCAGGTGCTGCGTCACGACCGGGATCACGGTTACATCGTTTGGGTGCTGGGACCGGCGGTCGCCTTCGACATGGATTCGCGCAACGCCATGCAGGGGCTCTTCGAGGCGGGATACTGCCACGCCCTTCTTGCCGGCAACGCTCTCGCAACCCATGACCTCGAGGCGGCCCACTTCCGCACCGGTCTCGGGCAGAACATATATACCCAGGCCATCATGCCGATGGGGCACTACAACCACCTCGATATCATCAACCAGGCGCGTATGGCCGGAGGGATCCCGCAGTTGATCGACAAGCTGAGGCTTGACGACGGGGTCATGTGCGCCTGCGCGCGGAAGGGGATACCCTACGTCCTCGCCGGCTCGATACGCGACGACGGCCCTCTTCCCGGGGTGATCCAGGACGCGTACCAGGCCCAGGATGCCATGCGGGTGCATGCCCGCAAGGCGACCACCGTGCTCGCCATCGCGACGCAGCTCCACTCCATCGCCTTCGGCAACATGGTGCCCAGCTACCGTGTCGAGGCGGACGGATCGGTGCGCCCGGTCTACTTCTACGTGGTGGACATGACCGAATTTTCCGTGGACAAGCTGGCAAACCGGGGCTCGGCGCAGGCGGTAGGGCTTTTGACCAACGCGCAGGACTTCGTCGTAAACCTCTGGAACCACCTGAAAAAGCAGGGATAGCCTGTAAAAGGAATGATGATGGAGAACAGCGTCAGGATGATAGGGGTCCCGGTTGACCTGGGACAGGAACAGCGCGGCGTGGACCTGGGGCCCGGTGCGCTTCGCTATGCCGGACTCGCGGCGCGCCTCTCGGGGCTTGGGTATCTGGTCGAGGACATGGGGAACCTTCCGGTTCCGGTCAGGGACGTCCTCGGCGCGGAGCGGGAGCAGCGTTACCTCCCCTCGATCACGGCGGTGTGCGAGACCGTTTACCGGGCGGGGGCGAGCGCCGTGGCGCAGGGGTATCTTCCCATTTTCATGGGGGGGGACCATTCCATGTCGGTCGGGTCCATAGGCGGGGTCACCGACGAGCATCCTGCCGCGGTGATCTGGGTGGACGCTCACGCCGATTTCAACACGCCGCAAAGTACCATAACAGGCAACATCCACGGCATGGCGCTCGCCGCACTTTTGGGTGAGGGGTTCCCCGAGCTGGTCGACGTGGGACGCCCCGGCCCCAAGCTGCACGCCTCCGACATAGTCATCATAGGGCTTCGGGAGCTCGATCCGCAGGAAAGGGTGCGCCTGCGCGAAAGCGGCATCATGGCCTACACCATGCGCGACATCGATGAACGCGGCATGGCGGCGGTGGCGCGCGAGGCGCTGGGAAGGCTTGCCCACAGGACGCGGCTGCACGTGAGCCTCGACCTGGACGGGCTTGATCCCCTCGAGGTGCCCGGGGTGGGGACAACGGCACCCGGCGGCATCACCTATCGGGAGGCGCAGCTGTTGATGGAGATCATCGCCGACTCCGGCCTTTTGAGCTCGATGGATATCGTCGAGATCAACCCGATCCTCGACAACAGTAACCGCACCGCGAAAATCGCCGTCGAGCTTGCCGCCTCGGCCTTCGGCGCGGCCATCCTGTAAAGCGCCGCTCTTTTACTTTGCGCCAAAAAAGAAAAGCCTGTCCGCAGCGGACAGGCTTTTCTTCGTTCAATCGCTGGGCGGCTTACCCGGGGTGGATCAGCTCTTAGGTGGAGCCTGTTGCGGTGCGATATCGTGGTGTTTCACGACCTTCAGCTTTCTCGCCACGAAGACGTAGCCTGCCGGGAGTTTCTGGAACTTGCCGCTCGCCTTTATTTCATCGCCGATCACCGGCTGCTCTCCGCCGGGGCACTTCACCGGGATGTAGAGTTTCTCGCAGCCGGTTTTGCACTCCGCCTCCTTGGTATCCATGATGCCGATCACGGACTTGTCGTACTGGGAGGAGCCGGCCATAACGCCGGTGATGGTGATGGTGCCGGTGTGCGTTTTCGGGCTACCCACTTCGTTTACCCCGATCGTCTTTCCCTCGAATACCTTTACCATCATGAAGATCAAGGCCGCTCCGAGGAGGACCGATATTGCGGTGATTGCTACCTTTTGCATGCTTTTCTCCTGAGTAAGTTGGTTGCGCGCGCGCCGAAGCGATGCTCCGTAGGTTTCAGGCCGTCTCGGGTGGGTAGTCTATGCTGCGCACAAAGGAGCTCAGGGGATGCCGCTTCGGCGGGAGCAGGGGGAGGGGAGCCGCGTCAACGGTAACGCGGGCAACGGAGATGGAAGTCTGCAGGATCATGGTGATGCAGGCGAAACAGTGACAGTCGGGCGAGGCGCCGTGCCCTGCACCTGGGACGGGGTGGTCGTCGCAGCCGCTGTCGAGGCAGGAGATGCCAGGGGCCTGTTGCGCCATGGCGGCCGCGGTGGCCGTCAAGCCGCTCAGGGTCAAAACAGAGACCATCAGTATTAAGATGGCAGCTATGCGGAGTGTTCCTCGTTTCACGCCGAACACTTTATGAAGTTTTATCTTATTTTGCAAGCTCAAAACTGGCGCGTTCAGTCGTGAAAACCGCGCCTTTCCGGCTCTTTGAGTATGCACGCCTGGGTGGGTGCCGACAAAAAGAAAAGACCCGCATCCCTCAGAGAGAGAGCGGGCCTTTTGAGTCGGTCACCGTCGTCAGGCTCAGTAACCGGAGACGATGACTTCCAGGTGCCCGTCGTTCGGGCAGAAGATAAGGCCGTGCACCGGCACGTCCTTCGGGATGAGGGGGCTGTTGCGGATGATCGAGGTGACCCGCTCCACGTTTTCTTCCGGGCAGCTGAAGGCGCCCACCCACTGGCCGAGATCCGGGTCGAGGCCTTCGATGGCGGCGGGATCGACACCGCGCTCCACCATCTTCTGCTTGAGCAGGTCCACGTCCACCGACGCCATGCCGCAATCCTTGTGGCCGATCACGAAGATCTCCTCGACGCCTAAGAGGAACACGGCGGCTACGAGGCTGCGGATCACGCCGCCGTTGGGGTCGACCAGGGTATTGCCGGCGTTCTTGATCACCTTTGCGTCGCCGCGCTTGATTCCCATGGCGGGTTCGAGGAAATCGACGAGCCTCGTGTCCATGCAGGTGAATATGGCCAGCTGTTTCTTGGGATCTTTTGGAAGGGGGGGGAACGCGCCAGGTCTGACGAACTTATTGTTGTTGTCGAGAACTTTTTGGAGAAGAGACATTGGTTTCGGTTCCTTGGTTGTCGTTTGTGCAAAACACTTTTCTAAGCCCAAAGTCCCTGCAAGTCAAGGAAAAGAGACCCCCGCCCGGTATACGGGCGGGGGCGTGCGTGTCTAGACGTTCTGCACATCGACCACGGCGATGGCGGCCATGTTGACGACGTCGTTCACGTCGTCGCCGCGCTGCAGCACGTGCACCGGCTTGTTCATCCCCATGAGGATGGGACCGATCGCCTCGGCGCCTCCCAGACGGCGCAAAAGCTTGTAGCAGATGTTGCCGGAGTTTAAGTCCGGGAAGATGAGGACGTTCGCCGGGGTCTTCAGTTTCGAGAAGGTGAACCCTTCGAGGAGCTCGGGGACCACCGCGGTGTCCGCCTGCATCTCACCCTCGACGATGAGGCCGGGGGCGCGCTCCTTGACGAGTTCGACGGCGCGCTTCACCTTTCTCGTCTGCGGGTGGTCCACCGAGCCGAAGTTCGAGAAGGAAAGCATGGCGATTCTCGGCTCGATGCCGAGCATGGCGACCTTTTCTGCCGCAAGGATCGCGGTTTCGGCGAGCTCCTCTGCGGTCGGGTCGATGGTTACCGTGGTGTCTGCCAGGAAGTAGACCTCCTTCTTGAACACCATCATGTACAGGCCGTGCACGCTGGAGAGACCGGCCTGCTTGCCGAGCACCTGCAGCGCCGGGCGGATCGTCTCCGGGTAATGCGTGTCGATGCCGCCCAAAAGGGTGTCGGCGTGCCCCTGCGCCACCATCATGGTCGCGAACTGGACTCGCGACTTTCTGCGCATGATGCGCTGGCACTCGGTGAGGGTGAGTCCCTTTCTCTGGCGCCGGCGGTAGAGCTCCTGCGCGTACGACTCGGTGTGCTCCGACTCGGTCGGATCGACGATCGGTACGTCCAGGTCGAGGTTCAGCTCGTCCATCTTCTGCAGGATCTTCTTTTTGTCTCCGACGAGGATCGGCTGCGCGATTCCCTCCTCGACGAGGGTCTGGGCCGCGCGCAGGATCTTCTCGTTGTCACCCTCGGGGAAGACGACCTTTTTCGGGTCGCTCTTCGCCTTGTTGATGATCATGCGCATGACCTCTTTGGATTTGCCCTGCGAGCACTCGAGCTGCTCGATGTATTTCGCCATGTCCTCGATCGGCTGGCGTGCGACGCCGGTGTCCATGGCCGCCTGGGCGATCGCCGGTGCCACGTGCAAAAGGACGCGCGGATCGAAGGGCTTCGGGATGATGTAGTTGACCCCGAAGGTGAACTTCTCGTTGCCGTAGGCCTTGGATACGGAATCGGGCACTTCCTCGCGGGTAAGCTTCGCAAGCGCATGCACGGCGGCCAGCTTCATCTCCTCGTTGATCGCGGTGGCACGGACGTCGAGGGCGCCGCGGAAGATGAAGGGGAAGCCGAGCACGTTGTTCACCTGGTTCGGGTAGTCGCTTCTGCCGGTCGCCATGATGACGTCGCCGCGCACGGCGTGCGCCTCTTCCGGGGTGATCTCCGGGTCCGGGTTCGCCATGGCGAAGATGATCGGGTTTGGCGCCATGCTCCGGATCATCTCGGGGGTGAAGGCGCCTTTGGCGGAGAGCCCGAAAAGGACGTCGGCCCCGGCCGCGGCCTCTTCGAGGGTGCGGAAAGGCGTGTCGGCCGCGAAGAGCTCCTTGTAGGGGTTCATCCCCTCGACCCGCCCCTTGTAGATGACACCCTTGGTGTCGCACATGATCATGTTGTTCGGTTTCACGCCGAGCGCTATGGCGAGCTTCGCGCATGAGTTCGCCGAGGCGCCCGCCCCGTTCACCACGATCCTGATCTCCTCGATCTTCTTGCCGGTCAGCTGCAGCGCGTTCAGAAGGGCCGCGGAGGAGATGATGGCGGTGCCGTGCTGGTCGTCATGGAAGACCGGGATGTTCATGGTCTTTTTGAGCGTCTCCTCGATGTAGAAGCACTCCGGCGCCTTGATGTCCTCGAGGTTTATGCCGCCGAAGGTGGGCTCCAAAAGCTGGCACGCCTTGATGATCTCGTCCGGGTTCTCCGTGTTCAGCTCGATGTCGAAGACGTCGATGTCGGCGAAGCGCTTGAAGAGGACACCTTTCCCCTCCATGACCGGCTTGCCGGCGAGAGCGCCCAGGTTACCGAGCCCGAGAACCGCGGTGCCGTTGGACACCACCGCGACCAGGTTTCCCTTGGCGGTGTACTTGTAGGCGTCATCCGGATTCTGCTGAATGGCGAGGCAGGGCTCGGCGACCCCGGGAGAGTAGGCTAGCGACAGGTCCGCCGCGGTCTGGCACGGTTTGGTGGCGATGACTTCGATCTTGCCCTTCCTGCCGCTGGAGTGATAGTCCAGTGCCCCTAACTTTTTGCTCATGTAAGTCCTCCTTTGACCCATTGGGTGAGCGGCTGCCCGCCATTGAAACGGTCTGCTTCCGGTTATGCCTCTACTTGGTGACCACGACCAGCACCTTGACCTCCTTGCCGTCGTGGCTTAGGAGCCGGTGTCCCATGCTCGATTCGAAGTAGAGGGAATCCCCCTCGTGCAGGGTGATCTTGTTGTCGTCCAGGATGAAGTCGGCGTTTCCCCGCATGACGTAGATGAATTCCTCGCCGTCGTGGCTGTAGGTGTTCGCCTCGGGCGCCTTTTCGGTCAGGGTGACCATGAAGGCGTCCATCTTCTTGTTCTGTTTGTAAAAGGAGAGCGATTCGTAGAAGTACCCCTGCTTGGTACCTTCCTTGGAGATGACGCGCGGCACGATGTGGCGTTCGCCGGCGCGGACGACCTCGAACTTGCGGTCGTCCTCGTCCTCGCTGAAAAGCTGCGCAAGCTTGATGTCGAAGAACTTGGCGATCTTGGAGAGCGTGGCGATCGGCGGGGAGACGTTATCGTTCTCGATCTGCGATATGAGTGCCGGCGAGAACCCCGTCTCCGTGGCCACCGCCTGCAGGGTCAGTTTTCTCGCAAGGCGGAGTTTCTTCAGTCGCGGACCGATGTTGTATTCTGACATTCGCCGTTCCTCTACATAATAATCCAGTGTTTTACTTCGGCTAAAATTATTCAGTTTTGGTAAAAAGTCAATTCAATAATGAACTGGTAGGTAAATTTAATCTTTCGGCTAAGGTTGCGTCGATACTGGAGCGGGCGACATTATGGCATCACAATGTAGGTGGTGTCTAGGGGAGAAGTGGTGTTTACCGGGATTTAAAATGATGTTTATTGAAGGTGAACAGGGGAAGTGTGGAAGCGCCGGATATGACGAGGCGGAGATCCTCCGCCTCCTCTTGGGTGGCTAGCGGCGTCGTCGCGAAGCGAGGCGGGACTTAGGAGATGCAGCGGTTCAATTCGGCGAGCAGTGCGTCCAGGTTCACCTTGTGCACCGTCGCACCATGTTCGAGCTGCTCGAACTCGGCGATCTGGCAGTCGTAGCAGTCCAGGCCGTAGCGTTCGAAGACGGGAAGGGTCTGCGGGTAGCGTCTGAGGATGTCGCTGATGGTCATCTCCTTGCTGATCATGTTTTCCTCCCGATGGTCCTTGGCTCGTTGAAAGCCTGGTAATAAAAAAGGCGCCGCTCAACGCAAACGCCTCTTATCAGTGTATCGCAGCCGCCCTCCCGGTCACCGCGCCGGCCTGAACTTCTCGTCCAGGGCGTTTTTCACCAGGGGCGGCACCAGCTTGTCCACCGGGCCGTTCAGGTGGCTCACCTCTTTCACGATGGAGGAGGAGAGGTAGCTGTAAGGGACCGAGGTCATCATGAAGAGGGTCTCCACCTCGCGGGTGATGTTGCGGTTCATCTGGGCCAGCTGGAATTCGAACTCGAAGTCGGAGACGGCGCGCAGGCCGCGGATGACCACGGTGGCGCCCGCCTGGCGCACGTAGTCGACGAGGAGCCCCTCGAAGGTTTCCACCCTTGCCTGGGGGCGGTCCTTGAGGATCTCGGTGAGCATGTCGATCCGCTCCTGCACGGTGAAGAGCGCGTTCTTCTCGGAATTGCGGGCGACGGCGACGATTACGCCGTCGAAGATCTTGAGGGCCCGGTCGATGATGTCCAGGTGCCCGTAGGTCACGGGATCGAAGGAACCGGGATAGACAGCTACTCTCAGGGGCACGTTTCACCTCTGTCTGTAATGGTCAGGAAGGAGAGGGCGGTGTCGCCGTAGATGCGGCGCTCGCTCTCCTTTAGCCTGCCGAAGCGCGTGGGTACATCCTCTTTTACCGAGAACTCGGCGATGACGGTGGTGCCGCCGTCGACGACCGGCGACTGCGCGAGCAGCTCCAAAAGCCTCTGCGTGTGCCCCTCGCCGTATGGGGGGTCGAGAAACACGAGGTGGAACGGGGGCTCCCCGCGCGAGAGCCACTTGAGCGCGGCGCCTGCCTCCTGCACCACGACCCTCGCGTGCTCCGCAAGCCTCGTCAGCTCCAGGTTCTTGCGGACCAGTTCCGCGGACTCGCGGTGCGCATCGACGAAAAGGGCGAACTCCGCGCCTCGTGAGAGCGCCTCGATGCCCAGGTTTCCGGTGCCGGCGAAGAGGTCGAGAACCCGCATCCCGGTCAGGTCGCCAAGGCGGCTGACGAGGATGCTGAAAAGCGCCTCCTTCACCCGGTCCGCGGTCGGCCGCACCCGCATGTTCTTGGGCGCTGTCAGCTGGCGCCCGCGCGCGCTCCCTGCGATCACCCGCATGAGGACCACCACAGGTCTTGATACATCATGGCCTCTCCTTCGGGCGTTTTCGTGGTGCGGCTTACCTTTGATCCGGACGTTTCTTCCGGTTCTGACAGTATGTCGCACGCAGCTCTATTAGCACGATGCAACCACCGCGTCAATCAACTTTGCTGTTGACACTGTCGGCGACCAGTATATAAATTACGTACTTTTAGCTGATTCAGCAGGGGGGCGGATGAGAGACGGCATTGCCATGGAGCGCACCGATCTGGCCAGTTACGCGGCCACGAGCGCCACATCCCGAGGGCGGCGCTACCAGGAGGAGTTCAGGGACAACCGTCCCGCCTTCGAGAGGGACCGCGACCGCATCATTCACTGCGCGGCGTTCCGTCGTCTGGAGTACAAGACCCAGGTCTTCGTGAACCACGAGGGGGACTATTACCGCACCCGGCTCACCCATTCCCTCGAGGTGGCCCAGATAGGGAAGGGGATCGCCAGAAGGCTCGGTCTCAACGAGGAGCTGACCGAGACCCTGGCGCTTGCCCATGACCTCGGGCACACCCCCTTCGGCCACACCGGCGAGGAGGTGCTGAACCGGCTCATGGAGGGGTGCGGCGGCTTCGAGCACAACCTGCAGTCGCTTAGGGTGGTCGACGAGCTCGAGGAACGCCATCCTGGCTTCAACGGGCTGAACCTTTCCTGGGAGGTGCGCGAGGGGATCGTGAAGCACTCCTCGCAGTACGACACCCCCTGCGCGACCTATGCCGAGTTTCTTCCCGGCGTGGTACCCGCCATCGAGGCGCAGCTCATCAACTTCGCCGACGAAATCGCCTACAACAACCACGACATAGACGACGGATTGAAGTCCGGTTACATCAACCTGAACCAGCTGAAGAAGGTCGATCTCTGGAACGAGGTGCACGAGCGGATCCTCGAGAAGTATCCCTCCATCGACGTCGATCGCGGTGTCTGCCAGACGGTGAGCGCGCTCATCGGCGTTCTCATCCTCGACCTCGTCGAGACCACCGCGCAGAACATCGAGAAGCTCGGGATCAGGACCCAGGAGGACCTGCGCCGCGTGAACCTCCAGGTGGTCTCCTTCAGCCCCGCCATGGCCGAAAGAAACGCGGCGCTCAAGCGCTTTTTGTTCCAGAACCTCTACCGCCACTATAAGGTGGAGCGGATGCGGGTGAAGGCAGAGCGTTACCTGGCCGAGCTGTTTGAGGTCTACCTGAAGCACCCGACGCTTCTCCCCCAGAAACACCAGGTGAAGATGGAGCGGGAAGGGCGCGAGCGGGTCATCTGCGACTACATAGCAGGCATGACCGATCGCTTCGCCCTTGACGAGTTCAAAAGGCTCTTCGAACCCTACGAGCGAGTCTGACTCTATACCTACGCTTGCAGGCAGCGCTCCCCGTGTCATAGGGGAGCGCTGCCGCCTCTCCTGCCTCTCTTTTCACATCCACGCACCCCGCTGTGACAGTAAAAAAATCACGTTCCTACAAAGACATAGCCTTGCAAACCGCAACGATTGTGTCACATTCTTTTCAAGATCCACACTCTCCTTCACACTGTCCTTCCTTTTGAGCATGGAGGTGGCCGATGGACTACTCTCTCAAAGAGTTGCTTGACGTCCCGAGGTTGCACGAACTGCTCCGTTCCTTCAACGAAATATACCGCATGCCATCCGCGGTCATCGATGTGGATGGCACGGTCCTTACCTCTACCGCCTGGCAGGACATCTGTAAAAGGTTCCACCGGATGATCCCGGAGCTGCGCAAATTTTGCGTTGAGGAGCAACAGCGGGCGAAGGCTCCCGCCAGGGCAGGCCGGCACGTAACGCACCGCTGCCCGATGGGGCTTGTGGATGTGGCTGCGCCGATCGTCGTTGACGGACACCATCTGGGCGATGTTTTCGTCGGACAGCTCTTCACCGAACCGCCGGACGAGGAGCGTTTCATCGAACAGGCGCACCGCTATGGTTTCGACGAGAGCGATTACCTCGAAGCGATACGTACCGTTCCGCTTTTTACCGAAGCGGATCTGCACAGCAACCTGACCTTCATCCATGCCTTGGCGCAGATGCTGGCCGAGCAGGGGATGCAGAACCTGCGCCGCAAGGAGGTTCAGGACGCACTGCACCGCAGCGACCTCAAGTTTCGCTCCGTCATCGAATCAGCTCCCATACCGATCGCCATGAACGACGGCAGCGGGAAGATCCTTTACCTGAACCGATGCTTCAGTGACCTATTCGGCTATACGGTCGAGGATGTCCCCACCGTAGAGCAGTGGTGGCCCCGCGCCTATCCCGACCTCGACTACCGCAACACGGTGGCGTCGGCGTGGGAACGGGAACTTCATGAAGCCCGGACCACCGGCCGTCCTTTCGCCCCGATCGAGGCGAGGATCGTCAGCAAGGACGGCGCCACGCGCACCGCGCTCTGCAGCGCCATCTGGCTTCCGGAAAGCTTCACCGGGACCAGCGTGGTTTTTCTGTACGACCTGACCGAGCGCAAGAAAATGGAGGAACAGCTCACCCAGAGCGAGGAGAATTATCGCTGCATCTCAGAGATCACCTCCGACTTCGTCTACAAGTGTTCCCGGATGGGCGACGCACCCTACAGTGTAACCTGGGCTGGAGGCGGACTAAAGGTCATGTCGGGCTACAGTCCCCGGGAGATCTGCGAGGTCGGCTGTTGGATGGGGACGGTGCATCCCGACGATCGCGAACGGGTCATGGCGCACATGATGGCGATGCTTCCGGGCGAGCAGGATGTCATAGAATTCCGGATGATCAGCAAGGAGGGGGAGGTGCGCTGGATCTCCGAGACGAGCCTTTGTGTCGCCGGGAAGGCGGCAGGCGAGCTGGTACGCTACGGCGCGTCGAGGGACGTTACCGAGATGAAGAAGGTCGAGGCGAAGCTCGAGATGATCCGGATCAGCGTCGACGCCGCGTCCGACGCCATATACTGGATTCGCGGGGACGGCCGTATCATAGACGTCAACCCCGCCGCATGTCGCAGCGTCGGGTACACCCGCGAAGAAATTATGGGGATGCGGGTATGGGATCTCGACATCCAGCATAAGGAGGATGCCTGGCTCAGGCACTTCGAGGAGTTGCGCACTCGGGGCACCATAGTGTTCGAATCCAGACATAAAACCAAAGGTGGCGGCACTGTGCCTATCGAGGTTGTGGCAAACTACGTTCACTTCGATCACCAGGAACTCAACTGCGCGTTCGTCCGTGACATCGCCGAACGCAAGCAGGCGGAGCGGGAGCGGCAACGGCTTCAGGCCCAGAAGCTCGAGAGCCTGGGGACCCTGGCCGGTGGCGTCGCTCACGACTTCAACAACATACTCACCTCCATCATCGGCAACGCCGACCTCGCGATGATGCAGCTTTCCCCCGAATCTCCCGTGCTTGGAAACCTGCAACGCATCGAGAAATCGGCCGAGAAGGCTGCCGATCTGGCCAGGCAGATGCTGGCGTACTCGGGCAAGGGGAAGTTCCTCGTACAGTCACTGGACCTCTCCAGGCTGATCGAAGAGATGGAGGGAGCCATCAGGGAGGCCGTGCCGGAGTCGGTGCAACTGCGTTATCAACTGGCCTCGTCGCTCCCCCCCGTCGACGCGGATCCTGGCCAGATCCGCCAGGTTGTCATGAACCTCGTGTGCAACGCCGCCGAAGCGATAGGGGACAGGGAAGGGGTGATCGAGCTTGCCACCGGGGCCCAGCACTGTGACGGCGGCTTTTTCCGGGATGCATGGCCCGTGCACCCGGGAGGCGAAGGGCGCTACGTTTTCATCGGTGTCTCCGATAACGGCTGCGGCATGGACCAGGACACCGCGGGTCGGATATTCGATCCCTTCTTCAGCACCAAGTTCACCGGCAGGGGCTTGGGGATGGCCGCGGTGATGGGGATCGTCAGGGGGCACCGGGGCGGCATCAAGGTGCACAGCGACCCCGGCGTGGGAACCACGATACGCGTCTTTCTTCCAGCCGCGCATGAAAGACCCAAGGTCGCAGAAGCAGCCGGGGGGACCGGGCTTTGGCAGGGACACGGGCGAGTGCTGCTGGTGGACGACGAGGACGAGGTGCGTAGCGTGGGGGCCGAACTCCTGAAAGCGCTCGGCTTCACCGTCGTCACCGCTGCCGACGGTGAGGAGGCGGTACAGCGTTTCAGCGAGAGCCGTGATTTCAGCTTCGTCATCCTCGATCTGACCATGCCGCGCATGGATGGGGAGCAGTGTTATCGCGCGTTGCACTCCATCGATCCAGTGGTGAAGGTGATTATAGCGAGCGGTTACAGTGAGCAGGAGGTGGCAAGGAAGTTTACCGGCGAAGCGGTGACCGGTTTTGTACAGAAGCCATACCGCCTTGCAACGCTGCGCGACGCGGTGCGGAAACTTCAGTGAGACTCAAACGTCGACGAGGTGTACTTTCTGTGTAAACGCTTCAACGGTGAGAGTGCGCTTGAACCTCTTAGGAAATATGGTATCTAAAGCCATCTGAGAATTCCTACTTACAGAGGTGATGGCAATGGCGTATTTCGAGTGGACCGACTCACTGAGTGTGAAAGTGAAGGAGATCGACGAGCAGCACAAAAAACTCGTCGATATGTTGAACGCCCTGCATGACGCGCACATCGCGCGCGTGGGGAAGGAGGCGCAGAAGGAGATCATCTCAAGCATGGTCAGCTACGCAAGAACTCACTTCGACGCCGAGGAGGAGTACATGCGCAAGCTGCAGTATCCGGCTCTCGCGGAGCACAAGGAAGAGCACGCCGCATTCGCGGAGAAGGCGCTCGAACTGCAGGCGAGGGTCGACAACGCAGGACTCATCTTCACCGCGGAAATTCTCGAATTCCTCAAACGCTGGCTGCAGGATCACATCCAGGGGACGGACATGAAGTACTCCTCCCATTTCAACGCCTGCGGTGTCTGCTGACCTTTTACCGGCCAGACAAAAAAGCCTCCCTGCCGGAGCGGGGAGGCTTTTTCTTGTCCTTGGTGGCTGGCCGAGCTACTTCCCTTTGGGAAGTTCCAGCTTCGGCTCCTTTGCCGGCTTGTAAAGGAGCATGGTGCGCCCGAGCACCTGGGCGAGCTCCGCCTCGCAGGCGGTGCACAGCTCCTCCGCAACGCTATGGCGGTCCATGAGGCAGCTCTCCAGCACCTTTACCTTGATGAGCTCGTGGGCGGCGAGCGCCTCGCAGGTTTCGCGGATCAGCGCCTCGCTCACGTCACTCTTGCCCACCTGTATCACCGGTTTCAGCCCGTGTCCGAGCGCCCGGAGAAATCTCTTCTGTTTTCCTGTCAACATCACGTCTTCCTTTGTCCTCGATGCGCTATGCCGCTCTTTGCGGCTGCCATGAGTCAATAAATTCCCATACGGTCCGAGCCTTATAGCATTTTGCCGCGACTATGGCAAGGGCAGGGGAGGACACCCCGGAAGCATTATTACAGAGGAGACGGAGGTTTTCAGATTCCACGGAGTAAGCTGCCGTTATCGGCCTTCTCTGTGGCCCCTCTATAACCTCCAAGGTCGCCGCTTTATCGTGCGCCATTTATTGTCAAATCTTAATCTAAATCTTTGTGCTTTACCTCCTCTTTTCCTTGACTCTGTGGACCCTCGATGCTACTTTGTCACAAATTTATCGTTGCCTTTTAAATTAGCCCCGTGAGGTTAGCAAAGGTGAAGCATAAAGTACTCTTTTACTATTTAAAGGAAGAGCCTTTTCGCCCATCTGCGCGGAAAGGCTTTTTTTAATTACGCGCCCCGGCGCAACACTTTCACGACAGGCGCTTACGCCGATGACAGGGGGTTATTATGGCTGAAAACACTGTGATACTGGACGGCACCGGCGTAAAAAGGGCGCTCACCAGGATAGCCCACGAGGTGCTGGAAAAGAACAAGGGGGTCGAAGGGCTCGTGCTGGTCGGCATCAGGACCGGCGGCGTATATCTCGCGCAGGAACTAGGTGACCGCCTGAACGAAATCGAGGGGGTCGAAGTCCCCGTCGGCGCCGTGGACATAACCATGTACCGCGACGACATAAAGGGGCACCACGAGCACCTGCCGGTCGGCAAGACCGAGCTCCCCTTCTCCGTGGAAGGGAAAAGGGTCGTGCTCGTTGACGACGTCCTCTTCACCGGTCGCACCATAAGGGCCGCCATGGACGCCATCATCGACCAGGGGCGTCCCTCCTGCATCCAGTTGGCCGTGCTGGTGGACCGCGGGCACCGCGATCTGCCGATTCGCGCCGACTTCGTCGGCCGCAACGTGCCGACCAGCCGCAGCGAGAACATCATGGTTGCGTTCGACGCCGACAACAAGCCGACCGAAGTCATCCTGCAGAAGTAACTGTTTGCTCCCCCGCAATGGGGGAGGGAGCTTTTTGTGATTGTCTGATCGTTTCAACGCGCCTCGCACGGTGCATGGCGTAAAACTTGTTTCTTGGGGGGGACCATGGGTTTTCGGCACAAAGACATCATTGCCCTGAAGGATCTGAACAAAGAGGAGATTGAGCTGCTCCTCGACACGGCGGACAGTCTCAGCGAGATCAACCGTCGGGACATCAAGAAGGTGCCGACCTTGCGCGGCAAGACCGTGATCAACCTCTTCTACGAGGCTTCCACCAGGACCCGCACCTCCTTCGAGATCGCCGCGAAAAGACTCTCCGCCGACGCCGTGAACATCACCGCGTCGACCAGTTCCGTCACCAAGGGTGAGACCCTTTCCGACACCGCAAACAACCTCCTCGCCATGAAGCCCGACATCATCGTAATGCGCCACTCCATCTCCGGCGCACACGAGTACCTCGCCAAAAGGGTCTCCTGCTCCGTGATCAACGCGGGCGACGGCGCGCATGAGCACCCCTCCCAGGGGCTATTGGACATGCTCACCATGCGTCAGAAGTTCGGCAAGCTCGAGGGGCTCAAGGTAGCCATCGTAGGCGACATCACGCACAGCCGCGTCGCACGCTCCGACATCTACGGGCTCACCACCATGGGCGCCCATGTTTTCCTCGCCGGTCCCCCGACCATGATGCCGATCGGCATAGAGCGGCTTGGCAACGTCACCGTCTGCAAGGACATGCGCGAGGCGGTCGACCAGGCCGACGTCGTGATGATGCTGAGGATCCAGCTGGAGCGTCAGGGGAAAACCCTGCTTCCCAGCATGCGCGAGTACGCCCGTTATTTCGGTCTGAACCCCGCCGTGCTGGCTCTCGCGAAGAAGGATGCCATCGTCATGCATCCCGGCCCGATCAACCGCGGCGTGGAGCTCTCCTCCTTCGTCGCCGACTGCGACCAGTCGCACATCCTGAAGCAGGTGGAAAACGGCGTAGCGGTCCGTATGGCCATGCTGTATCACGTCTGCGGCGGCGAGCCCGTCGAATAGAACCGAGAGGACGTTCAACGTTCAACGTTCGACGTTAGGCTTTAGTCGAACCGGATGTTGAATCTTAACTTTCCTGGAATGAAGCAGCCGTTCCGCTTTGGATGCCACGGGCAGGGCGGCATCTTGAACGTTGAACGTTGAACCTTGAACGGGTTTAGGAGGGTATAAAGATGAATCTTCTGATAAAAGGCGGGCGGGTGATCGATCCTTCGCAGGGGATCGACGAGACCATGGACATCCTCATCGCGGACGGCGTCATCCTGGAACTGGGCAAGGGGCTCGGCTCCCCGGAAGGGTTTCAGGTGATCGACGCTTCCGGCCTCCTGGTGACCCCGGGACTCATCGACATGCACGTGCACCTGCGCGATCCGGGCCTTGAGTACAAAGAGGACATTGCCACCGGCAGCCGCGCCGCTGCGGCCGGCGGTTTCACTTCGGTCGCCTGCATGCCGAACACCTCTCCGGTGATCGACAACAAGGCGGTGGCAAGCTACGTGGTCAACAAGGCCAAGAGCGAGGCACTGGTGAACGTGTTCCCGGTCGGTGCCATCACCAAGGGAAGCAAGGGTGAGAGCCTGGCCGAGATGGGCGACCTGAAAGAGGCCGGCTGCGTCGCGGTTTCCGACGACGGCAAGCCGGTTTGCAGCACCGAACTCATGCGCCGTGCCCTCGAGTACGCGAAAGGGGTCGGCATCACCGTGATCTCCCACTCCGAGGATCTCGCCCTGGTCGGCGAAGGGGTGATGAACGAAGGGTTCGTCTCCACCGAGCTCGGACTCAAGGGGATACCCTGGGCTGCCGAAGACATCGCCGTGGCCCGCGAGGTGTACCTGGCCGAGTTCGCCGGCGCACCGGTCCACATCGCACACATCTCCACCGAAGGCTCTGCGCGCATCATCAGAAACGCCAAGGCTCGCGGCGTGAAGGTCACCTGCGAGACGGCGCCGCACTACTTCACCCTGACCGACGAGGCAGTGCGCGGCTACAACACCAACGCCAAGATGAACCCGCCCTTGAGAAGCGACGCCGACGTCGCCGCGATGAAGGCCGGTCTTGCCGACGGTACCATCGATGCCATCGCAACCGACCACGCGCCGCATCACCTGGACGAGAAGGACGTCGAGTTCAACCTCGCGCTGAACGGCATCATAGGCCTCGAAACCTCGCTCCCCCTTTCCCTGAAGCTCGTCGAGGAGGGGGTGCTGGACCTTAAAGGGCTTATTTCGGTAATGTCGTGCAACCCGGCCAAAATCCTCGGTATCGATCGCGGCACACTTAGGGCGGGTGCGGTGGCCGATGTCACCATCATCGATCCGGCGAAAGAGTGGGAAGTCGATGCGGCAAAGCTTGAGAGCAAGTCTAAAAACTCCCCGTTCATCGGCTGGAAGGTGAAAGGGAAGGCGGTGTACACCGTCGTCAAGGGGCAGGTGGTGTACCAGGCGTAATACCGCTCGAAGGAGACTCCAGCGGGGCAGACCATAGAGAAGATACGCGCCTCTTGGCGCGGCAGAAATATAACGGATTCGGGAGAAGATACATGAAAGCAGTACTGGCTCTGGCGGACGGCCGGATTTTCAAAGGGAAGGCCTTCGGCGCAACGGGCGAAACGAGCGGCGAGGTGGTGTTCAACACCGCCATGTCCGGCTACCAGGAAGTGCTCACCGACCCCTCGTACAGGGGGCAGATGGTCACCATGACCTATACCCAGATCGGCAACACCGGGATCAACCCCGAGGACATCGAGAGCAACCAGCTCTACCTCTCCGGCTTCATCGTCCGCGAGTACCTCGACTGCTACTCGAACTACCGCGCCACCATGAGCCTCGATGCCTACCTGAAGGAAAACGGCGTGGTCGGCATCCAGGGGATCGATACCCGCGCGCTCACCCGGCACCTGCGCGACAAGGGCGCCCAGAACGGCATCATCTCCACCGTCGACTTCGACCCGGAGAGCCTGGTAAAAAAGGCGCGCGCCATTCCGTCCATGTCCGGACTCGATCTCGCCACCGGCGTTACCTGCGATAAGCCCTACCACTGGACCCAGGGGCTTTGGGACCTGCAGACCGGTTACCCCGAGGTGGACCGCAAGGATCTCAAGTACAAGGTGGTCGCCTACGACTTCGGCATCAAGCTGAACATCCTGCGCTGCCTGGTTTCCGCCGGCTGTGACGTGACCGTCGTGCCTGCCACCTTCCCGGCCGAGTCGGCACTTGCCATGAACCCGGACGGCATCTTCCTCTCCAACGGCCCGGGCGACCCGGAGCCGATGAAGGAAGTGATCGAGAACATCAAGAAGTTCGTGGGCAAAAAGCCGATCTTCGGCATCTGCCTCGGCCACCAGTTGCTCGGCCTGGCCCTTGGCGGGCGCACCATCAAGCTCAAGTTCGGCAACCACGGCTCCAACCTCCCGGTCATGGACATGGCGACCAAAAAGGTGGAGATCACCGCGCAGAACCACGGCTTCTCCGTGGACATCCTCTCGCTGCAGAACGTGGCAGGGCTCGCCCACGAGAACCTGAACGACCAGACCGTCGAGGGGATGGCGCACAAGACGCTCCCGATCTTCTCGGTGCAGCACCACCCCGAGGCGTCCCCCGGGCCGCACGACTCCCACTACCTGTTCAACAGGTTCGTGGAACTCATGGAGAAGCACAAGGCGTAGAAGGACGCGGCATCAGGTTCATGAAATATCTGGAACTATATGAAAGCGGCGAGCTGACCCGGCGCATAAAGGCAGCCTACGCCCGTCTCGCCGCATGCGACATCTGCCCGCACGCCTGCGGCGTGAACCGCCTGGCGGGAGAGACGGGGCTTTGCGAAAGCGGCAAGGAAGTGCGCATCGCCTCCGCCAACGTGCACCGGGGGGAGGAGCCGCCCATCTCAGGAACCCGGGGCTCCGGCACCATCTTCCTGTCGGGCTGCACCCTGAACTGCAAGTTCTGCCAGAACTTCCCGATCAGCCAGCTTAGAAACGGGACCGACCTCACGGTGGGACAGCTGGCCGACAAGATGGTGGGGCTGCAGAAAAAGGGCGTGCACAACATAAACTTCGTCACGCCGACCCATTTCACGCCGCAGATACTGGCCGCCCTTTACCTTGCCATCCGCAAGGGGTTCAGAATCCCCATCGTGTGGAACACGAGCGGTTACGAGAGCCTTGAGACCCTCGAGCTTTTGGACGGCGTGGTGGATATCTATCTGCCCGACATGAAGTACTGCTCGAACGAAGTAGCGGTAAGGCTCTCCGGTGCCAAGGGTTACACCGAGGTGAACCGGCGGGCACTTCCTGAGATGTTGAGGCAGGTTGGGCATCTTCAGTGTGACGAAGACGGTATCGCGGTGCGCGGCCTGATCGTGCGTCACCTGGTACTGCCTAAGGGGCAGGCGGGGAGTCCGGAGACGCTCGGCTGGATCGCGGAGAACTTAGGGGCCGAGACCCACATTGCCCTGATGAGCCAGTACTTCCCGGCGCACGCCGCCGCGCAGACGCCGGGGATTGAGAGAAGGATCACCAGCGAAGAGTACGCCGAGGCGGTCGACGCCCTGGAAGAGCTGGAGCTGGAAAACGGGTGGGTACAGGAAGAACCTTAAAAGCAGGTTCTACGTTCTAGGTTCTACGTTCTAAGTTAAAAAACAATCCGAATTTCGGTTTTAACGTAGAACATAGAACATAGAACGTAGAACTAGATTCAATAGGAGATTTAAATGCCTAAACGCACAGACATCAAGAAGATCCTCATCATCGGCGCGGGCCCGATCGTCATCGGCCAGGCGTGCGAGTTCGACTATTCCGGCACCCAGGCCTGCAAGGCGCTCAAGGAGGAAGGGTACCAGGTAGTACTCCTCAACTCGAACCCGGCGACCATCATGACCGACCCGGACTTTGCCGACGCCACCTACATCGAACCGGTCACCCCGGAGGTCCTCGCGAGGATCATCGAGAAGGAACGCCCGGACGCGGTGCTGCCGACCCTCGGCGGGCAGACGGCGCTCAATACGGCGGTAGCGGTGGCCGAGAACGGCACCCTCGACAAGTTCGGGGTGGAGCTGATCGGCGCGAAACTCCCGGCCATCAAGAAGGCCGAGGACCGCACCCTGTTCAAGGAAGCGATGGTGAAGATCGGTCTCGATATCCCGAGGTCGGGGCTCGCGCACAACTACCAGGAGGCCATGGACGTGATCAAATACGTCGGCTTCCCGACCATCATCCGCCCCTCCTTCACCCTGGGCGGCACCGGCGGCGGCATCGCCTACAACATGGAAGAGTACGAGCGCATGTCCATGGCCGGCATCGAGGCTTCCCCGACCGACGAGATCCTGGTCGAGGAGTCCCTGATCGGCTGGAAGGAGTACGAGCTCGAGGTGATGCGCGACACCGCTGACAACGTCGTCATCATCTGCTCCATCGAAAACTTCGACGCCATGGGCGTGCACACCGGCGACTCCATCACCGTGGCACCGGCCCAGACGCTCACCGACAAGGAATACCAGATCCTGCGCGACGCCTCGCTGAAGATCATCCGCGAGATCGGCGTCGACACCGGCGGGTCCAACATCCAGTTCGGCATCAACCCGAAAAACGGCCGCCTCATCGTCATCGAGATGAACCCGCGCGTCTCCCGCTCCTCGGCGCTCGCCTCCAAGGCGACCGGCTTCCCGATCGCGAAGATCGCGGCGAAACTCGCGGTCGGCTACACCCTGGACGAGATCACCAACGACATCACCAAGGAGACCCCGGCCTGCTTCGAGCCGACCATCGACTACGTGGTGACCAAGATCCCGCGCTTCACCTTCGAGAAGTTCCCGGCTGCGGACGCGACCCTCACCACGCAGATGAAATCGGTGGGCGAGGTCATGTCCATCGGCCGCACCTTCAAGGAGAGCTTCCAGAAGGCGCTTCGCTCCCTTGAGATCGGCTCCTGCGGTTTCGAGTCCCGTTTCTTCGGCGTAGGCGGCGACACCCGCCGGGCGCTTTCCGAAAAGGAGCGCACGCTCCTTAACGACAAGCTGCGCACCCCCAACTGCGACCGCCTCTGGTATGTCGGCGACGCCTTCCGCTGCGGCATGACCGTGGAAGAAATCTACGCCCTCACCGCCATCGACCCTTGGTTCCTGCACAACATCCGCCAGATCATCGAGATGGAGGAATGCCTGAAACAGGCCGACATCAAGGACAAGTCAGGCGAAACGCTGCGCGACACCATCTGGGACGCCAAGCGCTACGGCTTCTCGGACAAGTACTTGGCCCAGCTCTGGAAGATAACGGAAGTGGAGGTGCGCGAGCTCCGTCTTTCCCTCGGCGTGAAGCCCGTCTTCAAGAGGGTCGACACCTGCGCCGCCGAATTCGTCGCCCACACCCCGTACCTCTACTCGACCTACGAGGAGGAGTGCGAGGCTGACGTGACGAACCGCAAGAAGATCATCATCCTGGGCGGCGGACCGAACCGCATCGGCCAGGGGATCGAGTTCGACTACTGCTGCGTGCACGGCGTCTTCGCCCTCGCCGAGGACGGCTACGAGACCATCATGGTCAACTGCAACCCGGAGACCGTCTCCACCGACTACGACACCTCTGACCGTCTCTACTTCGAACCGCTCACTTACGAGGACGTGCTCAACATCGTCGACGTCGAGAAGCCGACCGGCGTCATCGTGCAGTTCGGCGGGCAGACCCCGCTGAAACTCGCTGTCGCGCTCGAGAAGGCTGGCGTGCCCATCATCGGCACCTCGCCGGACGCCATCGACCGCGCCGAGGACCGTGAGCGCTTCCAGGAGATGCTGCAGAAGCTGAACCTGCGCCAGCCCGAAAACGGCACCGCGCGCTCCTTCGAGGAGGCAGAGGCCGTCGCCGAGCGTATCGGCTACCCGGTCGTGGTGCGTCCCTCCTACGTTCTTGGCGGCCGCGCCATGGAGATCGTCTACGACGTGGACAACCTGCGCCGCTACATGCACACCGCGGTGCAGGCCTCGCCAGAGCACCCGATCCTCATCGACAAGTTCCTCGACGAGGCGATAGAGATCGACGTCGACGCGCTTTGCGATGGCAACATCGCCGTCATCGGCGGCATCATGGAGCACATCGAGGAGGCCGGTATCCATTCCGGCGATTCCGCATGCTCGCTCCCCCCTTACTCCATCTCGCAGGAGATCGCCGACGAGATCAGGCGCCAGACCAAGGTGATGGCGCTCGAACTCAACGTCAAGGGGCTCATGAACGTCCAGTACGCCGTGAAGGACAACGATATCTACATCATCGAGGTCAACCCGCGCGCTTCCCGCACCTCGCCCTTCGTTTCCAAGGCGACCGGTAGGCCGCTCGCGAAGATCGCCGCCCGCGTCATGGCCGGCAAGACCCTCACCGAGCTCGGCGTCACCGAAGAGATCATCCCCGAGCACATCTCGGTGAAAGAGTCGGTCTTCCCCTTCGCCAAGTTCCCCGGGGTCGACACCATCCTCGGACCCGAGATGAAATCGACCGGCGAGGTCATGGGGATCGGCGAGACCTTCGCCAAGGCCTATGCGAAGGCGCAGATGGGGGCCAACGTGAAGCTTCCTACGGCCGGTAAAGTGTTCATATCAGTGAAGGACGCTGACAAAAAACATATTGTCAGCGCAGCCAAAAGACTGTATGATCAGGGCTTCGAATTGGTCGCCACCCGCGGCACCGCGACCTACCTGCAGGACAGGGGAGTCAAGGTGCAGGTGGTGAACAAGGTGCTTGAAGGGCGTCCCCACATAGTGGACATGATCAAGAACAACGAGATCTGCATGGTCATCAACACCACGCACGGTGCCCAGGCAGTCGCCGATTCCTATTCGATCCGCAGGAACACCCTGATCCACAACGTAGCCTACTACACGACAGCCTCCGGGGCGCGGGCCGCGGCGGACGGCATCATAGCTATGTCGCAGTCCAAGCTGGAAGTGAAATCGATTCAGGATTATTTGAAGTAACTGACCGGGGAGCGTCGAGTTGACGCTCCCTTTGCAAATCCAGCTAGCAGTGCAACGGGGGGGCCGCCAGGCCCCCCTATAAGTTCACAAGGAGCAGAAGCGATGTCTCTCAGACCGTTCCATTGACCAAGGAGAGTTACGAGGTCCTCCAGGAGGACCTGAAACGCCTTATTAAGGAAGAACGCCCGAAGGTGATCCAGGATATCGCCGAGGCGAGGGCGCACGGCGACCTTTCCGAGAATGCCGAGTACGATGCGGCCAAGAACCGTCAGGGTTTCATCGAGGGGCGCATCCTGGAACTGCAGGACAAACTGGCGAGGGCATACGTCGTTGACCTCTCCAACCTGAAGCCGGACAAGGTCGTCTTCGGTGCCACGATCACCATGTATGACACCGCCACCGAGGAGGAAGTCACCTACAAGATCGTCGGCGAGGACGAGGCCGACATCAAGCTGGGCAAGATTTCCTGTACCTCCCCGGTAGGAAAGGCGCTCATCGGGCACAAGCTGGACGATACCGTCCGCGTCAGTGTCCCCTCCGGCATGAAGGAATACGAGATCATTGAGATCCGCTACGAATAGATGGACCGGCAGTCTCGCGCTGCGCAGCGTGGCGTCGCGCGGCAGACGGCTTGACCAAAAGGGCGGGACGCTCCCGTCGGGCAACGCAAACCAAACGCTTCGCGCGTAACAGGAGGATTTACATGGCTCAGGTAACCAAGGATATGACTTTTGCCGCAGTGATGAGGATGCACCCGGACGTCGTCAAGGTGCTTGCCAAATACAACCTCGGCTGCATCGGCTGCATGGGCGCTCAGAACGAGTCCCTGGAGCAGGGATGCGCGGCCCACGGCATCAACGTGGACGACATCGTCAACGACCTCAACAAGATCTTCGCTTAACAACAAAGGCGCCCGGTGGATACAACCGCCGGGCGCTTTCCTTTTCCTCCCATGCCGATCATAACACTCGCGCCAGACGGGTCCCTTAAACTTCCGGAAGAGCTCAGGAATGCCCTGCAGCTGCGTCCGGGCGACCGGGTCAGCGTCGAGGTCGTCGACGGCGCCCTGCGCGTCAGCAGGCAGCTTCCGGCACAGGACGCCGCAAAGCCCAAGACAAGCGCCTCTGCAGTTCCGCCTCCCACATCGCTGAAAGCAACTCCCGCAACCGTGTCACTACCGGAAGAGTTGAAAACCCCAATGACCGCCATAAAAGGGGTGGGGCCTAAGCTCGCCGATCTTTTCGCCAAGAAAGGGATCGTGACGGTCGAGGACGCCCTCTACCTGCTGCCGCACCGCTACGAGGACCGGCGCCAGTTGAAGTGTATTGCGGAGCTGCGCCCGGGGAACAGTGAGGCCTTCTTCGCGACCGTGGTCTCTGCCGAGGCGCAGGTAACCAAGGGCGGCAGGCGCTACTTCGAGGCGATCGTCAGGGACGAGAGCGGCAGCATGCCGCTCAAGTGGTTCAATTTCCAGCCGAACTTCCTGAAAAAACAGTTCACGCCGGGCCGGCGCGGCATTTTCATCGGCGACGTGCACCAGTTCGGGTTCCAACGCGAGATGCACCACCCCGAGGTGGAATGGGCCGGGGAGGGGGAGGGGATCGAAGAGGTCATGGCGCGCGACCCGGAGAATTTCGGCCGCATCCTCCCCGTCTACCCGCTCACCGAGGGGGTGAGCCAGAAGGTGATGCGCCGCATCATGCGCGAGGCGGTGCCGCGCTACAGCCGTTACGTGAAGGAAGCGCTCCCCGAGGCGATGCTGCACCGGCATCACCTTTTGAGTCTTCCCGTGGCGCTTCGGGAGGCCCACCAGCCTGATCCCTCCGCCGCCATCGCCGAGATGAACAGCGGCCGCTCCAGGGCGCACCGCTCACTCGCCTTTGACGAGCTTTTCTTCCTGCAACTTGGGCTCGCCATGAAAAAGCGGGGCATCGCGCTCGAGGACGGCATCAGCTTCCAGGTGACCCACCGTTATACCAAGGAGCTTTTGAAGCTCCTCCCCTTCAGCCTGACCGGCGCACAGAAACGCGTCCTCTCCGAGATCAAGGAGGACATGATGGCGCCGCACCCGATGCACCGCCTGGTGCAGGGGGATGTCGGCTGCGGGAAAACGCTGGTCGCCCTCATGGCCGCGCTCGTCAGCGTCGAGAACGAGTACCAGGTGGCCATCATGGCCCCGACCGAGCTTCTGGCCGAACAGCACTACCTGAACATCCACCGCTTCTGCGAGCAGCTCGGCATCAGCGTTGCGCTTTTGACCGCCAGCATCAAGGGGAAGGGTGACACGCTGGGCAAAATCGCCTCCGGTGAGACCCGGATCGTGGTCGGCACACACGCCATGATCCAGGACAAGGTGGAGTTTCACCGACTGGGTCTTGGCATCATCGACGAGCAGCACCGCTTCGGCGTGGTACAGCGCGCCCTCTTGAAGAAAAAGGGAGGGAATCCCGACATCCTCGTCATGACCGCGACACCAATCCCGCGCACCCTCTCCATGACTGTCTTCGGCGATCTCTCCCTCTCCGTGATTGACGAGCTCCCCCCGGGACGCACGCCGATCGAGACCCGGATGGTGCGCGAATCGCGCCGTCGCGAGGTCTACTCGCTGGTACGCGAGGAGGCGCAGAAGGGAAGGCAGGCCTACGTCATCTATCCCCTCGTCGAGGAATCGGAAAAGATCGACCTGAAGGCTGCCGTGCAGATGGCCGATCACCTGGCGCAGGAGGTTTTTCCTGACCTGCGTGTCGCTGTCCTGCACGGGCGGATGAGTGCCGCCGAGAAAGAGGCGGTTATGAAGGGATTCAAGGCGGGTGAAACCGACATCCTCGTCTCCACCACGGTAATCGAGGTGGGGATCGACGTCCCCAACGCGACCGTGATGGTGATCGAGCACGCCGAGCGTTTCGGCCTGTCGCAGCTGCATCAGTTGCGCGGTAGGGTAGGGCGCGGCAGCGAGCGCTCACGCTGCATCCTGCTAGCCGGGGACAGGCTCTCCGAAGACGGGCAGAAGAGGCTCGAGGTGATGGTAAAGAGTTCGGACGGCTTCGTCATCGCCGAGGCGGACCTGCAGATCCGGGGTCCGGGAGACTTTCTGGGTACGCGTCAGGCGGGGCTTCCCGAGTTGCGCGTGGCGGACATCCTGCGCGACGGCGGTGTTCTAGAACAGGCAAGGAAAGAAGCCTTCGCACTGGTGGAGCATGATCCGGAGTTGAGCATGCCGGGGCACGAAAGGCTCTGTGGAGAGTTGATGCTGCGCTGGGGCGGCAGGCTGGAACTCGCTTCTATCGGTTAGTCTCTCCGAGAGGACAACTTGACGATGAGGTTCGAAAAGCACGGTGCGCCGCACTCCGTGCTTTTTCTGTAGGGAAGGAGAAAGCTGTGGACAGTTCCCCCGTCTGTTCGGTTCAACTAAAAAATGTGTCATATTTCGGGCGCCGATCCGATGGTGGACGCGTGCGGTTGCTCGATTCGGTTTCCTTTTGCGCGAAGTCCGGCGAAATCACCGCCATCATCGGCCCTTCCGGTGGCGGCAAGAGTACCCTCATTCGTCTGATCAACCGTCTGACCGAGCCCGGTGAAGGGCGCATCGAACTTGACGGAAAGGATATAGCGACGCTTGACCCCCTTGAACTTAGGCGTCTGGTGGCTCTCGTGCCGCAGAAGCCTTTCATGTTCGACGGGACGGTCCTGGACAACCTGCAGATGCCCTTCATTTATCGGCAGGAGCCACCTCCGGGGGCGGGCAGTTCCGAGGTCCTGGAGGTGCTGTCGCTCGCTAAACTGGACCCGGAACTGCTGGAACGAGGCGCCAGGTCTCTGAGTCTTGGGCAGCAACAAAGGGTAGGCGTGGCGCGTGCTTTGATCACCAAACCTCAAGTCATCCTTCTGGACGAGCCGACCAGTGCACTCGATCGCAGAACGTCGGACGAACTGGCGTCGACGCTGCGTGAAATTGCCCGCGGGAAAAACATCACCATGATCATGGTGACGCATGATTTGCGCCTGACGCAAAAGGTTGCCGACTACTGTTTCTACCTTGAGGCCGGGCGCATCCTGGAAGAGGGAAGGGCTGCGGAACTCCTGGCTCACCCGAAGACGGCGGCATTGAGAGCCTTTCTCGCTGAACCGCTCGATCAGGAGGGGTAAATGGATAATCAGGGACTGGTGAATTTAAGCCTGCTGGACCTGCTCGTTGCCTATGGTTTGGTGCTTGTCGCGGTGGTGCTCGCCCGGTTGAAGAGGATCGGGCAGGAAGGTCAGATGCTGTGGGCTTCGTTGCGCATGGTGTTCCAGCTTCTTGCCGTTGGCTATCTGCTGCACTTCATCTTCGCGGTAAAGAGTCCGCTGCCGGTACTCGCCATACTGCTTCTTATGGGAGTCTTCTCCCTGCAGGTGATCGGCGGCCGCATCAAAACGAAAGTACCGCGCTTTTACCGCGTGGTCGGCGTTTCGCTCCTCATCGGCTGCGGGAGCGTCACCTTCCTTTTTTGCACCCTAGTGGTGCATTACTCCCCTTGGTACGACCCTCGCTACCTGATTCCGCTTGCCGGTATGATCATCGGCAACTCGATGAACGGAGCGAGCCTCGCTGCTGAGCGGCTCGGGTCCGAGATGCGGGAGCGACGCGAGGAGATTGAGACCGCCCTTTGTCTGGGGGCGAGCGCGCGCCAGGCGTCGAGGCCTGCGCTACGAAACGCGTTCAAGGCGGCTATCATGCCCACGGTCAACACCATGGCAGCGATGGGAATCGTCTCCCTGCCGGGAATGATGACCGGGCAGATCCTCTCCGGGACGGAACCGATGGTGGCGGTGCGCTACCAGGTGGCCATCATGTGCGCCATTACGGGAGCCGTGGCCATAACCGCCTACCTTATCGTTCTCCAGGGCTATCGGCGCTACTTCACGAAGGCGCACCAGTTGGATTTCGATCAGGTCCGCAGTTGAGCCGTGTTCCTAGGCTTCAATGCATGAATTATTATCTGAGGAACAAAAAAGGGGACGCCGAAATCGGCGTCCCCTTTTTTATCTGATGCCCGAAGCCTGCGTGGCGGCGACGGGTCGGGCAAATTTTGCAGGGTCGTGATTAAATAAATTACCCTGCAAAAGGAAGTTGATACATTCTGCCCGGAATACGACGAGTTTTCCCTGGAACAGGACAAGTTTTTTTTAAAGTTGCCATATTTCGCACGAAATATGACAAGTTTTTCAAAAAGTTAGCATATTCTGCCCGGAATATGACAAGTTTTTCAAAAAATTGAAAGATTTGAGCTGAAATCTGTCAGGTTTTTTCAAAACTTGATAGATTCCGACCAAAATGTTTCAAGTTTTGTCGGAAATCTGTTGAATCGCCCGGTTTTTGAGATCAGCTAGGCGACCGAGGCCTTGATGTCGGCGACGAGCCGGGCGACTTCTTCAACCCTGGTGTCCCACGAGCACATGAACCGTGCGCCACCGGAGCCGATGAAGGTGTAGAAGTGCCACCCCTTGGCGCGCAGCGCTTCCAGTGCTTCGGGTGCCATTTCGAGGAAGACCGAGTTGGCCTGGCTTTCGAACATGATGCGCACCTGGGGGATCTTCTTGATCTCGTTGGCGAGGAGTCTCGCGCAACTGTTGGCGTGGGCCGCGTTCCTGAGCCAGGCTCCGCTGTCGAGCATGCCGATCCAGGGGGCGGTAAGGAAGCGCATCTTCGAGGCGAGTTGTCCCGCCTGCTTGCAGCGGTAATCGAATTCGTTGGCGAGTTCCTTGTTGAAGAAGACCACCGCCTCACCGACGGCGAAGCCGTTCTTGGTCCCCCCGAAGGTAAGGACGTCGACGCCTGCCTGCCAGGTGATCTCCTTGGGGGCGACGTTCATGGACGCCACCGCGTTAGCGAAACGGGCGCCGTCCATGTGCACTCTCAGGTTGTACTTTCTGGCTAACTCCCCGATCGCCTGCAGCTCATCAAGAGAGTAGAGGGTCCCAAGTTCGGTCGCCTGGGTGATGCTCAGGGCACGGGCCTTCGGGTAGTGAATGTCGCTACGCTTCGTGATGGTATGCTCCACGGCATCAAGGTCGATCTTGCCGTTCTCACCGGGAACCAGCAGCACCTTGGTGCCGTTCGAGAAGAACTCGGTGGCGCCGCACTCGTCGGTTTCTATGTGCGCCATCTCGTGGCAGACGATGGAGTGGTATGACTGGCACAGCGAGGCGAGGGCAAGAGAGTTGGCCGCGGTGCCGTTGAAAACGAAAAAGACCTCGCAGTCCTTCTCAAAGACTTCACGGATCTTCTCGCAGGCCTGTGCGGTCCAGCGGTCGTCCCCGTAGGAGCTGGCGAGTCCGCTGTTCGCCTCGGCCATCGCCTGCCACGCTTCGCTGCAGATCCCTGCGTAGTTATCGCTGGCAAAATGATGCTTGAGCTCGCTGTGGTCTCCCGAGTTGATCATAGTTTCCCCTTCTTACGCGGCATAAGCCGCACGTGCGTGTGATTGAGTCTGGCCGGACTGAAAGAATTATTACAACCACGAAACTCTGTCAACAGCCAAGTGCCGGTTCAACCTTCCGCTGCCACCGTGACGGCGTCATCGCTTTGGGCCCCGTCAGGGAGCAGTTCCGAAACGATCATCCCTGCAAGGATGAGGACCGCTCCGATCAGGCCGAAGACCCCGAGCCTTTCTCCTGCGGCGTAATACGCATATGCTGCGGCGAAGACCGGTTCGGTGCAGAAGATGAGCGCGGTGTGAGCAGGGCTGATGAACTTCTGCATGGTGGTCTGCACCAAAAAGGCGAAGATGGTCGCGATCAGCACGCAGACTACCAAGGTCCAGAGGAGTTCCGGGTGCCAGATGAAGACCTCCTTGCCGCGAAAGGACGCGGAGGCCAGACTCAGAAGACCGACCACGGTGAGCTGCAAGGTGGTGAGGAGGTAGACGTCGTTACCGGCATGCCGGGCGAAGTGGCTCGTGTAAAGCAGGTGCAGCGCGACGCAGGCGCCGCAGATGGCACCGAGGACGTCGCCCCGGTTGAAGCTCAGGCTGCCGTCGGTGCAGAGAAGGAAAAGACCGGGTGTGGCAAGACCGACACCCCATCTGATGCCGCTGCCGATGGAATGCCTGAAGATCGCTGCGCCGAAAAGCGGCACGAGTAAGACGCTTAGCCCGGTAAGAAAGCCGGTATTCGATGCACTGGTGTACTTCAGGGCTACAGTCTGGAAGGCGTAAGAAGCAAACAGCAGGACTCCGAGGATGGCACCATGGCTAAGGGTTCTGGAGTTGATCTTATTGACCCGAACCAAGGCTAGAGGAAGCATGATCGCCGTCGCAAAAAGGAAACGCTGAGCCAGAAAAACGAATACGTCTACCTGGCTGATCGCGTCCTTCACCACGGTAAAGGTGACGCCCCAGAAGAACGTCGTTATCAAAAGGAGTATACCAGCACGAATTTTTTTGACAGATCCCAAAGTAATTTTGACCTCATAAAACCTTGAATTCACTAAATTGTGGTATGACAAGTTAACATGGGCTTAAAACCAGCGCAATCCCTAATTAATAAGTGGTTGACAAGAGTGTGGAATACCTTTAAAAGTATGCGGCGATAAAGCTAAATGGTGTACTCCGCCTAATATTAAACCCGATTAAGGAGGAAACATGAAATCACTTCGTATTCTGACTGCAGTACTGGCTCTGGGGCTCTGCGTTGCGTCCGCGGCATTCGCCGCTCCCAAGAAGGCGATCACCGTTGCGTCCGACGCGACCTGGCCGCCGATGGAGTTCGTGGATGCCAACAAGAAGGTCGTTGGTTTCGACATCGACTTCATCAACGCCGTCGCCAAAGAGGCCGGTCTTCAGGTTACCGTAAAGAACACCGCTTGGGACGGCATCTTCGCCGGGGTTGAAGCCGGCCAGTACGATGCCATCATCTCTTCGGTTACCATCACCCCCGAGCGTCAGGCGAAGTACGATTTCACCGTTCCTTACGTACAGATCGGTCAGATCCTCGTTGTTCCCAAGGCTGAGAAGGGGACCAAGATCGCTGACCTGAAGGGCAAGAAGCTCGGCGCCCAGATCGGCACCACCGGTGCGATGGAGGTCAAGAAGGTTGCCGGCGTCGAGCTGAAGACCTATGACGAAGTGGGTCTGGCTTTTGAGGACATGGCTGCCGGCCGCATCGCCGGTGTCGTTTGCGACGAGCCGACCGCCATCACCTACGCGCTGCAGAAGAAAGAGTACAGCAGCAAGTTCAAGATCGTCGGCAAGTCCTTCACCAAGGAAGCCTACGGCATCGTCGTGAAGAAGGGCAACAAGGAACTGGTCGCGCAGTTGAACAAAGGCATCGCAGCCGTCCAGAAGAAGAAGATCGACGCACAGCTCAAGAAGAAGTGGCAGCTTAAATAACACCTGAAAAAGCTCCTGCGGAATGAATGGCCTCATGTTGGCCGCTTCTGCAGGAGCTTTCTTCGATTTACGGGCAGAGCAGGATCCGAGCAGCAAATACACAAGCCGACAAGTTATGCCGGCGCAGGACGGTCAGAAGAAAGCATGAGCATTGAAGCAAAGAAGCAGATCATTGATGTAGGGGACGGCGCGGCCATCCCCCGTAAGAGCGACCGCGGTCTGTTCACCGCGTGGCGTATCGCGTTTTTTGGCGCCATCGGCACCATCTCTTACCTGGCATACTCCAAACCCGACCCGTACCTCGAGATTCTCAAGTTCGTTCCCGACGGCATCGCAGTTACCTTCCAGGTGACCCTCGGGGCGATCGTTCTGGCCATCGTCATCGGCCTCATCACCGGTTTGGGCCGCATCTCCAAGAACCGCTTCTTCAACGGCGTCGCCTCTCTCTACGTCGAGATCATCCGCGGTATCCCGCTGCTGGTGCAGATCTTCTATATCTACTATGCACTCGGCAATATCGTGAAGGTTCCCGCCATCCTTTCCGCCATCATCGCCATGGCCGTTTGTTATGGCGCATACATGGGCGAGGTGGTCCGTGCGGGGATCGAGTCGATTGCGAAGGGGCAGCGCGAGGCGGCTCTCTCCCTCGGGATGAACGGCCGTCAGGCCATGATCCACGTCATTTTGCCGCAGGCGGTCAAGGTCATCCTGCCGCCAGTAGGCAACGAGTTCATCGCGCTCTTGAAAGACTCTTCGCTCGTCTCCATCATCGCCGTCGCCGACCTTTTGCGTCGGGGCCGCGAGTATGCCTCCGAATCCTTCACCTATTTCGAGACCTACACGGTCATCGCGCTGATTTACCTGATCATCACCTTGTTCTTCTCGAAGATCATCGGCGTTATGGAGGAGCGTGTCAGTGTCAACAAATAACCGCAGGAAAATGGTAGAGGCAAAAGAGATCATCAAGGTCTACGGTTCCTTCCGTGCCCTTGACCGAGTCTCCCTGGATGTGTACGACGGCGAAAAGGTGGTCATCATCGGTCCCTCCGGCTCCGGGAAGTCCACGCTGCTTCGTTCCATCAACCGTCTTGAGGAAATCGACCGCGGCAGCATCGTCGTCGACGGCATGGACCTCTACGACCCGAAAACGGACATTACCAAGGTGCGTGAAGAGGTGGGTATGGTGTTCCAGTCCTTCAACCTGTTCCCGCACAAGACCGTGCTCGACAACCTGACCCTCGCCCAGATCGTGGTGCGCAAGCGCTCCAGACATGAGGCGGAGGAGAAGGCAATGGCGCTTCTCGAGCGCGTTGGCCTTGCTTCCAAGGCGAAGTCCTATCCGGGCAAGCTCTCCGGCGGTCAGCAGCAGCGTGTTGCCATCGCGCGTTCGCTCGCCATGGAGCCGAAACTGATGCTCTTCGACGAGCCGACCTCTGCGCTTGACCCGGAGATGATCGGTGAAGTTCTCGACGTCATGAAGGACCTCGCTAAAGAAGGCATGACCATGGCCGTCGTAACGCACGAGATGGGTTTCGCGCGCGAAGTGGCGGACCGCGTCATTTTCATGGACGCTGGTCGCATCGTGGAGGAGGGGACGCCAGAGCACTTCTTCACGCAGCCAACGCACGAGCGCGCCAAGTTGTTCCTGAGCCAGATTTTGTAATTTAACTGGCCCCTGCGTCAGTAGGGGCCAGTTTTTGTATCCGGTGTAATTTACTTCAGCAACAGGAAAGGGGTGATAGGTCTTCTTCTGACTTACCGTAGTACCGTTTCACACGCTGGAATTGCAATTCACTAAAACAACGAGGAGGCAGTAATGAAGAACAAGAAGCTTGTAGTTGCAGTAGCAGCAGCTCTCACCGCAGCATCCGCAGTCCCCGCTCTCGCTCTCGAGAACCAGTTCACCGGCGCGTTCACCACCTTCTTCGATACCGGCAACTTTGCCAGCACCGGGGTCGTTGAAAAAAACTCTGATACCGCAAACTACTTCGTTCAGCGCATGCGTCTGGGTTACACGGCAAAAGCCGACGACCATGTCAAACTGGTTACCAAGTTCGAGTTCGACTACAACTACTGGGGCAACAGCTCCTACGTGAACGCGCGCGGCGGCGGTGGCGCTCTTGGTGCCGACACCGTCAACATGGAGACAAAGAGCATCTATCTGGACCTGAACTACCCCTCCATCAACGCAAAAATCGGTATGATGCCGAACACCGACTCCCTCAAAGGCATCCTGTTTGACGGTGACATGGCCGGTGTCCTCCTTTCGCATGACTACTCCAACGCGAGCGTGTCTGCCGGTTTCTTCCGTTTCAACGATAAAGGCAACGTTCTTGGCGACAACACCGAGGACATGGTCTCCCTCGATGCCAAGTACAATGTCAGCAAAAACTTCAAGGTCGGCGCTGCCTACTACTTCATCAAGGACAACCGCACCAACTCCACCACGGTTGACGCTTCCGGCGATGTTGCAGGTGTCGATGCCAACGGCAACCCGATTTTCCTCGACAACGCCAACTTCGTCCCCGCTTCTACCGTCACCACCAAAAACGACACCAAGGTTCACACCCTGGGGCTCAATGCTGAAGGCGTGATCGGCCCGGTTTCTCTCAGCGGCTTTGCTGCCAAGCAGTTCGGCGACCTCACTGCTGACATGGATGCCAAAGGTTATGCCTTCAACGTGGCTGCTAAAATGGCCCTCGCAGGCGGTACCGCTCGCACCAACTTCCTCTACGTTTCCGGCGGGAAAGATGCCTTCTACGTAGCCACCAACGGTGGGGACTTCGCTACCGAAGGCGGTCAGTTCTACGACTCCGAGATGATCATGCTTGGCCGTGACAAGTGGGCGACCACCATCGACAACGCGCTGATCTACGACGTGAACAACTTCAACGAAGGCGTGATCATGGGCACCCTCGGTTACGACTACGACTTCAGCGACAAGATCTCTACCGCTGCTAACGTCGGCTTTGCCGCTACTGCCAAGGACACCGGCGTTGCAAGGCATGAAGGCGACAGCAACTACCTCGGTACCGAGTTCAACGCAGAGTGCTACTACAAGGTTTCCCCGAACGTCATTGTAGGCGTACGCGGTGGCTACCTCGTCGTTGGTGATTACTTCGCTAAAGGCTCCGACAACCTTTGGGATATGAAAGCCCTCGTAAACTACAGCTTCTAGTTCATCATCCCTTCCCGGTACATCCTGTGCCGGGAAGGGAATATTCAATGTCACTGTCTTGACAAAGGTACAGTGACTACTAGACTCTGTTGACGTAATGTAGCCTGGCACAATGTAATCAATCAAACTTAGGAGGTACCTGCATGAGCTTTAAGAAGATGAGTGCATTGCTTCTCGTGGCAATGCTCGCAGTCGGCGCATTCGGCTGCAAGAAGAAGGAAGAGGCCGCTGCACCCGAGGCCGCGAAGCCGGCCGGCAACACCGTGAAGATCGGCTTCCTCGGCGCCCTCACCGGCGACGTTGCCATGTTCGGCAAGCCGACCCTCGAAGGCATGAAGATGGCTGCCGACGAGGTTAACGCTGCCGGCGGTGTTCTCGGCAAGAAGATCGAGATCGTCGAGGCTGATAACCGTGGCGACAAGCAGGAAGGTGCATCCGTTACCCAGAAGTTCATCTCCCGCGACAACGTTACCGCCATCGTTGGCGACCCGACCACCGGCATCACCAAGGTTGCCGCTCCGATCGCACAGAAAGCAGGCGTAGTCCTCCTCTCCGCCGGCGCAACCGGCCCGGGCGTAGTTGAGGTAGGCGACTACATCTTCCGCGACACCCTGCTCGACTCCATCGCCATCCCGGCCTGCATCGAGTACTTCGCGAAAGACCTCGGCTTCAAGAAGGTTGCTATCGTAACCTCCGACAACAACGACTACTCCGTTGGTCTCTCCCAGACCTTCCGCGACGCGGCCGCCAAGGTTTCGTCCATCAAGATCGTAGCTGACGAGAAAGTGAAGGACGGCGACAAGGACTTCTCCGCCCAGATCACCAACATCAAGGCTAAGAAGCCGGACGTCATCCTGTTCTCCGGCTACTACACCGAAGGCGCTCTCATCATGAAGGAAGCGCGCAAGCAGGGCCTCAAGGCTCCGATGTTCGGCGGCGACGGCCTGTTCTCCCCGAAATTCATCGAGCTCGGCGGCCCGGCCGTCGAGGGCTCCATGTCCGCTCTCGGCTTCTCCACCGAGCAGGCATCCCCGGCTACCGCCAAGTTCATCGAGGCGTTCAAGGCCAAGCACAACGGCGAACTCCCGGGCCTCTTCGACGCCCAGGGCTACGACGCTGTGATGCTCCTCGTCGACTCCATGAAGCGTGCTAACAGCGTTGAAGCGAAAACCTTCAAGACCGCTCTGGCACAGACCAAGAAGTTCGAAGGCGTTTCCGGCACCATCAGCATGCAGGCAAACCGCGAGCCGATCAAGAGCCCGCTCAGCCTTCTGTACGTCAAGGACGGCAAGTTCGTCCTCAGGGCAAAAGTCCCCGTCAAGATGGACTAATGCCTGACCTTGCAGTACAAAGCGGCCCCGTTTCGGCGGGGCCGCTTTTTTTGTGCGAACCGTAAAGGCTTCAACGCAAAGACGCAAAGCCGCAGAGGCGCAAAGGTAAACTTTCAAACCGTTTAACAGCTTGCCTTCTCTTTGCGTCTTTGCGGCTCCGCGTCTTTGCGTTGTGATTTTAGTGTCTTTACTTTGGTCTGTGCTGTACCGATTACCCTTGACAACTGGCATAGGAAAAATTATATTTTGTACCATTAAAGGGGAGTAGTTATCGGCCGGAGACATGGCCGACCCGAGTTTCGTCAATACGGTCGCAAGACCCGGAACCGGGGCAGACATCCTGCCAACAAGACCTTTATCCTGGTAACTATGCCGAGGGTAAAGGTCTTTTTATTTGCCCTCAGCTGAAACAAGTCCTTCGGGACATCTTCAATCTAGAGGTAAATACTATGCAAAGACTCAAAACGACATTTCTGCTGGCTCTTCTCACCGTTCTCATGGTGACCATGGGTAACGCTATGGGCGGGCGGTCCGGCATTGTCACCGCCTTCGTCATCGCCCTTGGCATGAACTTCTTCTCCTATTGGTTCTCGGACAAGATCGTGCTGCGCATGTACGGCGCGCAGGAGATCGGCGAGCACGACCACCCGACCTTCTACAACCTCGTACGTAACCTCGCCATGCGCGCAGGGCTTCCCATGCCGAAGGTGTACATCATACCTTCCGACAGCCCCAACGCCTTCGCAACCGGCCGTAACCCGCAGAACGCTGCTGTTGCCGCGACGGAAGGGATACTGCGCATCCTCTCGCCGGAGGAGCTCGAAGGGGTAATGGCGCACGAACTGGCCCACGTGCAAAACCGGGACATCCTGGTCGGCACCATAGCCGCCACCTTCGCCGGCGCTATCTCCATGATCGGCAACATGCTGCAGTGGGGTGCCATGTTCGGCGCCGGCCGTAGCGACGAGGAGGACGGCGGCGGCATCGCCGGACTGGTCGGGTCGCTCGCCATGGCGATAATCGCTCCGATCGCCGCGATGCTTATTCAGATGGCCGTCTCCAGGTCGCGCGAGTACTTAGCCGACGCCACCGGTGCCGAGATCTGTGGCCGTCCGCTGGCGCTCGCCTCGGCCTTGAGGAAACTGCACATGGCCTCACACCAGCTCCCGATGCAGGAGGCGAGACCCGCAACGGCGCATATGTTCATAGTGAACCCGCTTACCGGCGGCGGCTTGATGGAACTCTTCTCCACGCATCCTCCGATGGAAGAGCGCATCGCACGCCTCGAGCAGATGGCGGTCAGGCGTTAAAGACACCTCCCCCGGAGGGGGGAGGAGAACTATAAAAATTGCCTCTAAGGAGACGCTGTAAATGGACTGGTTTACCGACCCGCAGGTCTGGATGGCTCTCATCACGCTGACCGCGCTGGAGATCGTGCTCGGCATCGACAACATCATCTTCATCTCCATCCAGGCAAGCAAGCTCCCAGCGGCGCAGCAGGAGAAGGCGAGGCTGACCGGCCTCGGCCTCGCCATGTTCATCCGCGTGGCGCTTCTCTTCTCGCTTACCTGGCTCATGGGGCTCACCACGCCGCTTTTCAGCCTCTTCGGAAACGAGATCTCCGGCCGTGATCTGATCCTCCTAAGCGGCGGTCTCTTCCTCATCTGGAAGAGCACGATGGAAATTCACGAGAAGCTCGAAGGCGAAGAGGTCGTGCACGCCTCCAAGGTGGGTGCAACTTTTGGCGCCGTCATCGTGCAGATCCTGCTGCTGGACATCGTTTTCTCGCTCGATTCCATCATCACCGCCATCGGCATGGCGAGCCAGCTCTTCATCATGGTCGCGGCCGTGGTCATCGCAGTCGGATTCATGATGCTATTTTCCGGCAAGATCAGCGCCTTCGTCGAAAGACATCCGACCATCAAGATGCTCGCTCTGAGCTTCCTGCTCTTGATCGGCGTTTCGCTCATAGGCGAGGGCTTCGGGATGCACATCCCCAAGGGGTACATCTATTTCGCGATGGCTTTCTCGGTGATGGTCGAGATGCTTAACCTGCGGGTGCGGCGGGGTAAACCTGTTAAACTGCATGAGCCGCATCTTGATACGGACAGGGCAGGGGAGTAGCCTGCCGCCAACCCTCTCGCCCCTGGCGGGAGGCAAAGACAAAGGAGGATGCTATGAAGTGCCCCGTATGCAACGACGCGAACCTTGTCATGTCTGAACGTCAGGGGATTGAAATCGACTACTGTCCACAGTGCCGCGGCATTTGGCTTGATCGCGGGGAGCTCGACAAGATCATAGAGCGCTCTGCAATACAGCCGCAGCAGCCCCAGCCCCAGCAACATCAACAGCAACATCAACAGCAACAGCAACAGCAACAGTACGCGCCACAGCCCGATTATCACCATGCGCAGCACCACGGGCATAAGCCGTATCGTAAGAAATCATTTCTCGAAGAGCTCTTCGACTAATCGATGCCGGCAGGGGGAAGCTTTCCTCCTGCCAGCTTTTTCCTTGACACCTTCGCCTTTCCTTAGCTATCTTTCCGGCGCGATGCGATACTTGATGCCACTTAAATCGATCTCTACCTTGCTGCTCATGGTGCTGTTCTGCTTCATCCTGGGTGGCACGTGCGAAAGCGCCCATGCCAAGCAACTTGGCGTAAGCGCTGCGAGCTGCGAACAAACCGTCTCCCACGAAGGCGTCGAGTGCGATCTCCCCGGTTGTCCGGCGGACGAGGAAGACGGACATACCGACTGCGATTTCTGCTGCGATTGCGCCTGCCATCTTTCCTTGAACCTCGGTTCTTTCTCTTTCAACTACCTTCCCCTTCTTTCAGACATCAAAAGCTTCGACCGTTTCACCTTCCTCCCGGAAGTTTTTCTCTCCAAGTTCGTTCCCCCTCAGTTGCGCGCCTAATTCCCCTTTACGGCTGTAGTGCGTCTAACGCATAGGCTTGCCCTCTCGGGACAGTCATGCCGTGTCACGTTCATTTTCGTATTTTTCATCATCTGATCAGGAGGTTTTCCCATTGGGAACAACTGCATTCAGGGGAGCGCGGCTTCTTCTGCCCGTAGCCCTTTGCCTTTTGGCAGCTTCACCCGTAGTGGCTGAAACGCAGGCCCTTTCTCTGCGCCAGGCCGTTGAAACGGCGCTCAGTAACAACCCCGATATCACCTCTTTGCGCAAGGAGGCAGGCATTTTCGACGCCGCATCCTTGCGCGCCGGACTGCTTCCCAATCCGACCCTCGAAGTGGAGGGCGCAACTGGAGCCTTAACCGGCAGCAGTGCCGACAACACCCTCTCCCTCGGTATTTCCCAGGAACTTCTGCTTGGAGACAAGCGGAACAAGCGCAGTCTTGTCGCCGAGCGTGACATGGCAGCGTACCGCTGGCAGGTGCTCGACCGCGAGCGTACCCTCAAGGAGCAGGTGCAGGGTGCCTACTACGACGCGCTTCTCGCCGGACAGAGACTCGCCCTGGCGTACCGTTCCATAGACCTGAACAAACAGTTGCTCCAGGTGGCGGAGGACCGTCTCAACGCAGGGGATATCCCGGAGCTTGAGATGTACCTGGTCCAGGTGGAACTTGCCCGCAGTGAGGGAGCCCGCATCGATATCGACCGTGCTTACCTCGAGTCCAGTTCAAGACTCTTCTCCCTGCTCGCTCTCCCTCACGGCGAAGCGCCTTTGCTGAACGGGAGCCTCGATGCCTGGACTTTCAAGGTCGCGAACCTGGCCGACCTGAAGCGCCTGGCCCTCAACCGTCGCCCTGACCTTAAGGCGGTCGATGCCGCAGCTAGTAAAGGTGATGCGGAGGTGGCGCTCGCTGAAGCCGAGGCGATTCCCAACTTGACCGCAGGGGTCGCACTGTCTCGCGAGGCGAGTTCCATGGAAATTGGCGGCGTTGAGGGGAGAGAGACTGCCTACACGGTGGGCCTCAAGTTTTCCATGCCGATCCCGTTGTTCGACCGAAATCGCGCCGGGGTGCAGGAGGCGCGGGCGAAGCGCAGCAGTGCGGAGATCCGCGCCAAGGCTGCTGCCGTCACCGTCGAGCGTGAGGTGGAGAGCGCCTGGGCGAGCCTCGCCAACGCGGAAAAGGTCGTTTCTCTCTACAAGTCAAGCATCCTGCGTCAGCTTGAAGAGAACCTGACGCTCACCCAGGAGGCCTACCGGTTGGGCGAGGTCGGCATCCTCGCGGTGATCGAGGAACAGAAGAAGTTTTTCGAGGTAAGCGACAGTTACCTGACCGCCCTGCATGCACGGCAGATGGCCATGGCGAAATTAGAATCGGCGGTAGCCGCTGACATGAACGGAGGTGAGCAGTGAACAAGAAGGGAATCATCATAGGACTCATTCTGGCTGTCGCTCTTTGCGGCGGCGTTGCATACCGGCTGGCCAACTCCTCCACGGCAGCAGAGCACGCGGAACATGCGGAGGCTGGGCACGGCGAGGAAAAAAGCGAGCACGCCGAAGGGAAAGAGGAAAAGGGGCACGAAGGCCACGACGAGCACGGAGCAAAGCTCGTCAAGATGAGCGCAGAGGTGCAAAAGCAAAGCGGCGTGGTCGTCGCTGCCGCGAAAAAACAGCAGATGGCCGGTCTGATCAGCGCTACCGGCAAGGTGGAGGCTAACGCCGACCGCATCGCCCACGTCTCTCCGCGCATCTCCGGAAAAGTCGTCGCGGTTCGCGCGTCCTTGGGGGACAGCGTTGGAGCGGGGCAGGTGCTCGCCACGCTCGACAGCGTCGAACTCGGGGAGGCTTTAAGCCGCTACCACCAGTCGAAGACGCGGCTTTCACTGGCCCAGTCCAACATGGACCGGGTGAAGGTGCTGGTGGACAAGAAGATCGCTGCGCGCAAGGAGATCCTGCAGGCCGAGACCGACTATAAGACCGCACAGACGGAACTGCACACCGACCAGGAACGCCTGGCGCTGTACGGCGTCTCCGCGGGCGATCTCAATGCAGGCAAAAAGCCCATTCTTCCGGTTCGTTCGCCGATTTCCGGCGTCATCACGGAAAAGCACGCCATCGTAGGCGAACTCGCCGATCCAGCCAAGAGTCTCTACACGGTCGCCGACCTCTCCTCGGTTTGGGTGATGGTGGATATTCACGAAAAAGATCTCGCCAAGGTGCGGCGCGGCCAGGCGGCGACGGTGATGGTGAACGCCTTCCCCGATACCAAGTTCCGGGGGCGTGTCACTTACCTCGCCGACGTCGTCGACGAAGCGACCCGAACCATAAAGGCCCGGGTGGAGGTGGCGAACCCGGGGCGCAAACTCAAGCCGGAGATGTTCGCCACCGTCGAGCTCGCCATAGCGGCTGACGCGGCAGCGGTGCTCGCGGTTCCCGAGGAGGCGGTCCAGGAACTGGAAGGTAAGAAGCTCGTTTTCGTCGCCGAGGGGGAAGGGGTGTTCGAGTCGCGCCCGGTTCAGCTTGGCCGCGCTTCCGGCGGCATGGTCGAGGTGCTCTCCGGTCTCAAGGAAGGTGAACGCCTGGCGGTGAAGGGGGGCTTCGTCCTCAAGTCGGAATTGCAGAAAGGCGAAATCGAGGGGCACGATCACTAAGGAGACCAGCACCCATGCTTGAAAGAACAGTCGCATTCATGCTGAAGCAAAAGGGTATGGTCATCTTCCTCGCGTTGGTGATCGTCGTCTTCGGCTTCTATTCCTATCTGAAACTACCCATAGATGCCTTCCCGGATGTCACCAACATCCAGGTGGAAGTGGTGAGCCACGCCGACGGGCTTTCGGCGGAGGAGATCGAGAGAAACGTAACCTATCCCATCGAGACGGCGATGCGGGGGCTTCCCGACATAGAGCAACTCCGCTCGGTAACCAAGTTCGGACTTTCCATCGTCACCGTCGTATTCAAGGACAACGTCGACATCTATTTCGCCAGACAGCTGGTTTTTGAGCGCCTGGCCGAGGCCCGCGAAAAGGTTCCCAAGGGAGTCGAGGTTTCCATGGGGCCGATCGGTACCGCGATGGGGGAGATCTACCAGTACACCCTCGAGGGTAAGATGCCCAAGGACCCCGAGGGACAACGCGCCTACCTCACCAACCTGCGCACCATCCAGGAATGGGTTCTTGCCCCGCAGCTCAAGGGGGTCCCCGGCGTCAACGAGATCAACTCGTTCGGCGGGTACTTCAAGCAGTACCAGGTGGAGGTCTCGCCCGAGAAGCTTTTGAAGTTCGGCGTGACGGTGGACGACGTCTACGGTGCGATCGGCAGCAACAACAGTAACGTGGGAGGTAACGTCCTCGAGCGCGGCACCGACCAGTACATCGTGCGCGGCGTCGGCCTCATCCAGACTACTGCGGACATCGAGAACATCGTCCTCAAGTCTCAGGGGGGAACCCCGGTCTACCTGCGCGACGTGGCCCAGGTGAAAATCGGCGAGGCGGTCCGCATGGGTGCCGCGATAAAGGACGCGCAGGGTGAGGCGGTCGGGGGCATCGTGATGATGCTCAGGGGCGAGAACAGCCGCGACGTCGTGGCGCGGGTCGCGGCCAAGGTGAAGGAGATCAACGAAAGCAACATGCTTCCCGACGGCATAAAGATTGTGCCGTACTACGACAGAAGCGACATCGTTAAGTCGAGCGTCGGCACCGTGAACAAGGCGCTCGTCGAGGGGGCGCTCCTTGTCCTCGTCGTGTTGTACCTCCTTTTGAACAGCATCCGCGGCAGCATCGTCGTGCTGCTCGCGCTGCCGCTGTCGCTTCTGGTCACCTTCATCGTGATGAAGCTTACCGGCATCACGGCGAACCTCATGTCGCTGGGCGGACTTGCCATCTCCATCGGCATGATCATCGACACCACCATCATCCAGGTGGAGAACGTGCAGCGCCACCTGAGCGAGGAGGGGGAGCGTCAGCCGAAACTCGTTACCGTTCTGAAGGCGGTCATGGAGGTGCGCAAGCCGAGCATCTTCGGCGAGCTCATCATCGCGCTCACCTTCATCCCGATCCTCACACTCGAGGGGATCGAGGGGAAGATGTTCGGCCCCCTGGCTATCACCGTCGCCATCGCGCTCTTGTCCTCGCTGCTCTTGTCGATATTCATCATCCCGGTGCTTTGCAGCCTGTTTCTCAAGCCGCAGCTCGAGAAGGAAAGCCGCATCATGCTGTACGCCAAGGAGCAGTATCTCCCGCTTTTGGAGTACGCGCTCAACCGCAGGAAGGTTGTGCTCGGCGTCGCGGGGGGACTTCTCGTCTTCTCCCTTTTTCTCGTGACGCGGCTTGGCACCGAGTTCATGCCCATCATGGACGAGGGGTCCTTCGACATGGACATCGCCATGCTGCCGGGCGTCTCACTTGCTAAGGCGCTCGAGGTGAATCAGCAGGCGACGCAGAAACTCAAGAAGTTCGAAGAACTGGACGTGGTGGTCGGTCGCATCGGGCAGACCGGCGTGGCGCTTGATACCCGCGGCCCCGACAAGACCGGATACGTCGGGGTCTTGAAGCCGAAGGAGCAGTGGAAGCGCAACATCTCGAAGGAGGAACTGACCAACGAGATGCGTGAAGAGCTGGAAAAGATCCCCGGGATCAGCTTCGGGTTCAGCCAGCCGATCCAGTGCCGCATCGATGAGCTGGTGGCGGGAACGCGCGCGCAGCTCATCGTGAAGCTCTTCGGCGATGATCTGGACATCTTACGCGACAAGTCCTCCGAGATCGCCAGGGTGCTTGCCAAGGTGCGCGGCGGCACCGACCTCAACACGGAAAAAGTATCGGGACAGCCGTACCTGACTGTCACCATCGACCGGGCGAAGATCGCGCGCTACGGCCTCAACATAAGTGACGTGCAGAACGTGATCGAGATCGCCGTGGCCGGCAAGACTGCCTCCACCTTCTACGAGGCGAACCGCAGCTTCGACATCACCGTCCGTCTCCCCGAGGAAAAGCGCAACTCGCTCGAGGCGATCCGGAACCTCCTCGTAACTACCAAGTCCGGGTTGAACGTGCCGCTGGAACAACTGGCGGAAGTGAAGATGGTGGAAGGACCGGTGCAGATCAGCCGCCAGGACGGCGTCAGGCGGATCGGTATCGAGATGAACGTAAGCGGCAGAGATATCGGGAGTTTCGTTGCGGAGGCCAAGGAGAAGATCCGGTCGCAGGTTAAGCTGCCGCCGGGATATTACCTCACCTGGGGCGGCCAGTTCGAGAACCAGCAACGGGCGATGAACCGGCTCATGATCATCGGGCCGGTCGCCGTGGCGCTCATACTGCTTCTGCTTTACGTCACCTTCAGGTCCATTCGTCTCGCATTCCTAGTGATAGCGAACCTGCCGTTCGCCCTGATCGGCGGAATATTCTCCCTTTTCCTCTCGGGGCAGTATCTATCCGTACCTGCCTCGGTGGGGTTCATCGTCCTCTTCGGCGTGGCGGTGCTAAACGGCCTGGTACTGGTCTCCCGGATCGTACAGTTGCGGGAGGAAGGGCTTTCGGTCGATGAAGCGGTGCGCAAGGGCGCCCTCGATCGTTTGCGGCCGGTGCTGATGACGGCGTCGATCGCGATCTTCAGCCTGGTGCCGATGCTTCTTGCCGACGGAACCGGGTCCGAAATCCAGAAGCCGCTGGCAACCGTTGTCGTTGGCGGACTGATAACTTCTACGCTGCTCACCTTGTTGATCATCCCGGCGGTGTACGGGTGGTTTGAAAGGAAAACGCAGGCCGAATAAGTAAAACAAGCAAACTCTTTACGTTTTCAATGCAATTAGCGCCGTGACAACTCCTCGTGTCACGGCGTTTTTTTTTCTGTCGTAGCAGCCAAAGGCAAATCCTTCCTGTTCCCCCTTCGCCAAGGCTATGGGGGACAGGCTCCTCCTTCGCCAAGGCTACGGAGGGCAGGCTCCCCCTTCGCAAAGGGGGGGACGCTGGGGCGCAGGCAACGCTTTTGGGGCAGCTGTATTCTATATACTTTCCGGTCTCATTGACTGTAACCATCCTTTGGGAGCAGTTGCCCAATAGCGGGGTAGAAACGGACGCAAACAGGGATGTCAAGATACAGATGCAAACAATTTTCGATTCAATCAAAAGTTTGCCTTTACTAAACAGGGGGAGCTGTTGTACAGTGTCGCGCTGTCAAGCCACGCAGCTCATTAAAGCAAGCGGTTGCGCTCGCAGCAGCATGTTGCCTGACCAGTAGAAGAGCAGGGCGTAGTGTTTTATTCTAAGCAAACGCTCATCATCTGTACTGGATCTAAGATCAGCAATGCCTTGCACAATTCAAGGACTTTGTGGTATACGTTCAGGGCATTCCGCTGTTCTATTTTTGTGAATCGCCGGAGCTGAACGCGGAATTTCCCGCTTTGGTCATACCGCAAAAAAAAGCTCTCCAACAATCCCAGTCGGAAGGAAGTCGACATGTTCCTACAACAGCTAGTAAACGGCGTGGCCTTAGGTAGCGTGTATGCGCTCATCGCTTTGGGCTACACCATGGTCTACGGTATCATCACCCTGATCAACTTCGCCCACGGCGAGATCTTCATGGCGGGCGCCTTCGTCGGCCTGCTCCTCGTCGCCACTTTCAAGGTGAACGTATTCGTTGCCATCATCGGCGCCATGATCTTCTGCATGCTCATGGGGGTGGTCATCGAACTGATCGCCTACCGCCCGCTCAGAAAGTCCTCCCGCCTCTCGGCGCTGATCTCCGCGATCGGTGTCTCCATCTTCCTCAGCTCGCTCGCCTTGATGGTATTCGGCGCCGACGCGAAAGGATTCCCCGACGGCGCATTCCCCGTGAGGCAGATCAAGGTCGGCTCCGCCGACATCTCGACGCTGCAGCTTCTCATCATCGGGGTTTCCGCTGCGCTCATGATGGGGCTCGAGTTCATCGTCCAGAAAACCAAGATCGGCAAGGCGATGCGCGCCACCTCTGAGGACTACAACACCTCCGCGCTCATGGGGATCAACGTGAACCGCGTCATCTCCTTCACCTTCGCACTCGGTTCCGCGCTGGCTGCGGCGGGCGGGGTGCTGGTCGGGGTTCTCTTTAACGCGGTTTCCTTCAACATGGGTCTCATGGCCGGTCTCAAGGCCTTCGCCGCTGCGGTTCTTGGCGGGATCGGCTCCATCCCCGGCGCGATGCTGGGCGGCCTGCTGCTCGGCGTTTCCGAGGTCTTCGGCGTAGCCATCGGCTACTCCTCCTACCGTGACGCGATCGCCTTCACCATCCTGGTGCTGGTCCTCCTTGTCAAGCCGACCGGCCTGCTCGGACAAAAAATTACAAAGAAGGTATAGATTCGATGGCAGACTTCCTGAACAGCCTGGTCGGCTCAATCGACCCGTACATGTTGCAGATTTTCGTCAACGTCGGCATCGCTATCGTGCTGGCGCTCGGGCTCAACGTCATCACCGGTCTTACCGGGCAACTCTCCCTGGGGCACGCGGCCTTCATGAGCATAGGCGCCTTCACGAGCGCCATGGTCACCATCAAGACCGGCCTTCCCTTCGTCGCCAACCTGGCCGTCACAGGGGTGGTGACCGCGATCGTTGCCGCCATGATCGGTTTCCCGATCCTCAGGCTAACCGGTGATTATCTTGCCATCTGCACCTTGGGTTTTGCTGAAATCGTCAAGGTATTCTTCCTGAACTTCGAGCCGACCAACAAGGCGCTCGGCCTCACCGTTCCTCCCGCCAAGACCGCCATCCCGATGCCGATCTACGTCTGGGTGGTCGCGATCTTCGCCATCGTCCTGGTCACTTTCGTACAGAACTCCCGCTTCGGACGCGCGCTGAAGGCGATCCGCGAAGACGAGATCGCCGCGGACGCCATGGGGATCAACACAGCACGCTACAAAATCCAGGCCTTCGCTCTCGGCTCCTTCCTGGCGGGTATCGGCGGCGGTCTCTACGCACACTTTTTGAGCTACATCAACCCCTCGGACTTCGGCTTCCTCAAGTCCGTCGACATCCTGGCCATGGTAGTTCTGGGCGGCCTCGGGTCCGTACCCGGCGCGGTGATCGGTTCCTCGATCCTCGCTTCGGCGCCCGAATTCCTCCGCTTCATGTCGCAGTACCGCATGCTGGTCTATGGTGCACTCCTTGTGTTCCTCATGGTCTTCCGTCCCAACGGGCTTCTGGGCGGCGTGAACCTGACCGACCTTTTACTACGCGCCATAGGCAAGAAGCCGACCAGCAAGGGCTAGCAGAAACAAGAAAATAACTCACGAAACGAGAGTAAAGCATGTCCATTCTTAAACTCGATAACGTCACCATCCGCTTCGGCGGCCTGGTCGCCGTAGACAAGGTAAACCTCGAGGTCGAGAAGGGGAGCATCATGGCCCTGATCGGACCGAACGGCGCGGGCAAGAGCACCATGTTCAACCTGATCACGGGCATCTACACCCCGACCGAAGGGCAGATCTCCTTCATGGGCGAGAGCATCTCAGGAAAGCCCGCCTTCAAGATCGCCGGTTCCGGCATCGGCAGGACCTTCCAGAACATCAGGCTCTTCACCCAGCTCACCGTGCTGGAGAACGTCCTGATCGGCGCCCATACCCAGGGGACTTTCGACCTGACCGGCGCCGCGCTCAAATTCCTGCCGTGGGTGCGCCGTCAGGAGGCTGAGCTTAAGGAACTTGCCATGGCCTGCCTGAAACAGGTGGACCTGACCCACAAGGCGTACGAACTGGCCGGCAACCTGCCGTACGGCGAGCAGCGTCGTCTCGAGATCGCCCGTGCCCTCGCCATCAAGCCGCAGATCATCCTCCTGGATGAGCCGGCGGCCGGCATGAACCCGCAGGAGAAGCAGGTTCTCGCCGAGATGGTCAAGGCCATCAGCAAGACCGGCGTCACCGTCTTCCTGGTCGAGCACGACATGAAGTTCGTCATGGGGATCTCGGACCGCATCGCCGTCCTCGACTATGGGGTGAAGATCGCCGAGGGGACTCCGGAGGAAATCCGGAAGAACCCGAAGGTCATCGAGGCGTATCTCGGCAAAGGAGCAGCGGATGCTTAAGGTAGAGAACATCAGCGTGAATTACGGCGCCATCAAAGCGCTGCAAAACGTTTCCTTCCAGATCAACCAGGGCGAGATCGTCGCGCTGATCGGTGCCAACGGCGCGGGCAAGACGACCATCCTAAACACCATCTCCAACATCGTTCCGTCGGTGGCCGGGAAGATCACCTACCTCGACAAGGAGATCACCAAGCTTCCGCCGCACGAGATCGTGAAGCTCGGCATTTCGCAGGTACCTGAGGGGCGCCGTGTCTTCGCCAAGATGAGCGTGCTCGAGAACCTGGAGATGGGCGCCTATACGAGAAGCGACAACGAGGTCGCCTCGGACATGGAGAAGATCTTCCAGCGCTTCCCGCGTCTGAACGAGCGTAAGAAACAGGCGGCAAAGACGCTTTCCGGCGGTGAGCAGCAGATGCTGGCCATGGGCAGGGCGCTCATGTCCCGCCCGAAACTGCTCCTTCTTGACGAGCCTTCCATGGGTCTCGCGCCGATGCTCGTCGAGCAGATCTTCCAGATCATCCAGGAGATCAACGCGAGCGGCACCACCATCCTCCTGGTCGAGCAGAACGCCAACATGGCGCTCTCCATCGCCCACCGCGCCTACGTCCTCGAGACCGGCGAGGTGGTGCTGCAGGGCGACGCCAAGGAACTGGCGTCCAACCCCGAAGTGAGAAAGGCTTACCTGGGAGAGTAGGGTGTCCCCAACCGCCACAACCAAGCCTTGGATCAACCCCTACCTGGCCATCCTGGTAGGGGTTTTTGCTGTCTCCTTCTCCTCAATTCTGGTGAGGGTCTGCACGGCTCCCCCCCTGGTGATTGCTGCCTACCGGCTCATCTTCACCTTCTGCTTCCTTGCGCCCTTCACCCTGTGGGGCGGCGCTTTGTCTTTACGTGGCATGTCCGCGCGCCAGATCGGCCTCTCGGCCGGAAGCGGCGTTTTTCTGGCGCTGCACTTCGTCACCTGGTTCATCTCGCTTAAGTACACCTCCATCGCCAGTTCCGTGGTACTCGTGACCACGCAGCCGCTTTTCGTCGTGCTCGGCTCCTGGATCTTCTTCCAGGAGAGCGTGCCGCGCAAGGCGCTGTACGGCTGTCTCCTCGCCTTTGTGGGGAGCGTCGTCATCGGCGCCACCGATTTTCAGATCGGGCGCCAGGCGTTTATTGGGGATCTGCTTGCCCTTTTTGCCGCGGTCATGGTCTCCGGTTACCTGTTGATCGGCCGCAGGCTGCGTCACGGCGTTCCGCTTACCGGGTACACCTTCGTAACCTACGGCGCGAGTGCGCTAACCCTGAGCGGTGCGGCGGCTGTCGGCGGGGTCGCTTTCTACCCTTATCCCGCGCAGGACTGGCTCATTTTCGTGGCGCTGGCGCTTGTCTGCACCATCCTCGGGCATACCGTTTTTAACTGGGTGCTTCGCTACGTGCAGGCCTCGGTGGTCTCGGTGAGTATTCTTGGTGAGCCGCTGGGGGCGATCCTTTGGGCCGCAGTTTTTCTGGGGGAGAACCCGACGCCGCGCCAGGCGGTAGGGGGAGGGATCATCTTTGCCGGACTGTACCTCTTCACCAGAGTCACGGCTGGCGTTTCATCCCCTCGCCCTTTGGGAGAGGGGCAGGGGTGAGGGCGTAGCCACGAAGAGAGATGATGCCGGTTGCGCCGCCCTCACCCCATCCCTCTCCCGGAGGGAGAGGGGGCGTGGACCGTATCGGCACAGACGTTCAATACACTGACTGCACAGGAGGAACGAGTATGGATACCAATCTGAGTGCGAGCGCGAAGAGGGTGCAGGATGCGCTCAACAGCTTCGGCGTGGACTGCCGTGTCAAGGAACTGGGCGAGAGCACCCGCACCGCGGTCGATGCGGCAAACGCAGTCGGCTGCGAGGTGGGGCAGATCGTGAAGTCGCTGGTTTTCCGCGGCAAGGAAAGCGGCAAAGCGGTCTTCGTGGTGGCCAGCGGCGCCAACATGGTGAACGAGAAGGCGCTCGCGGTACTGATCGGGGAAAAGATCGAACGGGCTACGCCGGACTTCGTGCGCGAACAGACCGGTTACGCCATCGGCGGTGTCTCGCCGGTCGGTCATCCGACGCCACTTACCACCTTCATCGACGAGGACCTGCTTGGCTACCAGGAGCTTTGGGCCGCGGCCGGGACTCCGAATGCGGTCTTCGCACTGACGCCGGAGCAACTCTGCCACATCACCTCAGGCCAGGTCGCCCACGTTAAAAAGTAGGGGCGAATAATCATTCGTCCGCCGGTCCTTGCTGATACAGCAATTCAACACAACGCGGCAATACTGCCGCTATTTTAAAGGGAGCAGCCCTAAGCATTCGGGCACGAACTCATGCAAAACGTAACAGTAACGAAGGCACGGGACAGTTTTACCACCGGTTTGGGAGTAATCGCAGCAACGCTCGGCTCTGCGGTGGGATTGGGGAACATCTGGAAGTTCCCGGCGCTGACCGGCCTCAACGGCGGGGCTGCGTTCATCATCGTCTATCTCCTCTCCACCCTCATGGCCGGCCTCGTGGTCATGGTTGCCGAGCTCATGCTTGGGCGCCGTTCCAAGTCCGACGCGCTCACCACCTTCAAGGTGTTGCATCCCAAGAACGAATCCTGGGCGCTGATCGGCGCCGCGGGTGTTCTCTCCGCCTTCCTGATCCTCGCCTTCTACACCGAGGTGGCGGGTTGGGTCTTCGCCTACATCTTCAAGGCAGCCTCCGGGGCGGTGCTCTCGTCCGATCCCAAGGTGACATCCGCAGGGTTTGAGAAACTGATCACCGACCCGGTGCAGTCGGTCTTTTGGCAGTGCCTGGTGCTGGTCTTCGTCGGCGCCATCATCGTCGCCGGGGTTTCCAAGGGGATCGAGAAGACCACGAAGCGCCTCATGCCGGTGCTCTTCCTCATCCTGGTGATGATTGGTGTCAGAAGCCTCATGCTCCCTGGTGCCGCTGCCGGCCTCGAGTTCCTGTTCCGCCCCGATTTCTCCAAGGTAACCGGCGGCGTCGTCTTGACCGCTATGGGCCTTGCCTTCTTCAAACTTTCCGTCGGCATGGGGACCATGATCACCTACGGCAGCTACTTCCGTGACGACCAGAACGTTCCGATGACCGCGCTGCGCGTCATGCTCGCCGACCTGACCGTGTCCATCCTGGCGGGCATAGCGATCTTCCCGGCCGTCTTCACCTACGGCTTCAAGCCGGAGGCGGGTCCGTCGCTCCTCTTCATCACCATCCCGGCCGTCTTCTCGCAGATGCCCTTCGGCAACATCTTCGTGGTGCTTTTCTTCGTACTGGGCGCCATCGCTGCTACCGGCGCCATGCTCTCGATCCTCGAGGTGCCGGTTGCGTACCTGCACCAGCGTTTCGGTATGTCCCGCCTCAAATCGACGGCACTCACCGTAATCCTGCTGGCCCTGATCGGTTCCACCGCGGCGCTTTCCAACAGCACCATGGCAAACTTCAAGTTCTTCGGCATGACCATGTTCGACTTCTACGATTTCCTCACTTCGAACGTACTGATGCCGGTCGGCGGTCTCTTCATCTGCATCTTCGTCGGTTGGGTCTGGGGCGAGGAGAAGGTGAGGGCGGCCCTTTCCAACGACGGGCAACTGCAGAACGGGCCGATCATCAGCATCTTCCTGTTCCTTGTGAAGTACGTCGCGCCGATTACCATTACCGTCATCCTGCTGCGCGGCTTGAAGATCATCTAACTATTCCCTCCCCCCCTCCGGGGGGAGGAGCGTGGACCACTTACATGAGCGATAACTCCGAACATACCGAGCTCACCGCCGCACAAAAAAGCCGCCAGGGCGTCATCTACGGCCTGGCGGCTTACCTTTGCTGGGGCTTCTTCCCGGTCTACTTCAAATCGGTCAAGGTCGTCCCTCCCCTGGAGATGGTCTCGCACCGGATTGTCTGGTCGCTCGCCTTTTTGCTGCTGCTCATCACCTGGAAGGGCGCCTGGCCCGGCACCATCGAAGTGCTGAAGCGTCCCAAGTCGCTGGCCGTCCTTACCATCACCACGATCCTCATCGCCACCAACTGGCTGGTCTTCATCTACGCCATCAGCATCGGCGAGGTGCTGCAGTCGAGCCTCGGCTATTTCATCAACCCGCTGGTGAACGTGCTGCTGGGTTTTCTGTTCCTGCACGAGCGGCTTGAGCGCCCGCAATGGATCAGCCTCGGCCTTGCCACCACCGGTGTCTTGTACCTGGCCATCCAGCACGGGGCCATTCCCTGGCTCTCCCTGCTGCTTGCGCTCTCCTTCGGTCTTTACGGGCTGATCCGGAAAATGCTTCACGTCGAACCGCTGGTCGGGCTCACCGTGGAGACGCTGCTTCTCATGCCGGTTGCGCTCTTCTACCTGGTGCATTTGAACCAGAAGGGGACCGGCATCTTCCTAACCCATGGATCCACTCTGGACATCCTGATCCCGATGTCCGGTGTGGTGACCGCCATTCCCTTGCTGCTTTTTGCCGCGGCCGGAAAGAAGCTGCGTCTGGCAACGATCGGTTTCCTGCAGTACATCACACCCACGATGCACTTCCTGCTCGCCATAACTCTCTTCGGCGAGACCTTCACCCACACCCACCTGATCAGCTTCATGTTTATCTGGGCAGGCCTTGTGCTCTACTCGGTGCACGCATACCGCACTGTCAGAGGCTAATGCAGTCCTAGTATTCCTGCTTGCATATTGAAATGCATTTTAGCATAATGCCTGTCGGCGTTACTTTTGCCGGAGGTTTTTATGACTGAAGCAGTAACTGGATCTGTAACGGCACTTGATCTGGAAGAGATGGCGAGACAGATGCTCGCGTTCCAAGATCTCACTCGGGAACTGGACGCGATCATCGACTCGTCCTCGGACGGACTATGGATCTGTGACGCGGATGCCGTCGTAATCCGCATAAACCCGGCGTCCGAGCGCATCAACAACATCCAGGCCTCGGAGGTCGTCGGTAAGAACATGCGCGACCTGCTGGATCAGGGCTTTATCGACCGTTCGGCGGCGCTGGAGGCGCTGACTACCGGCAAAGTGGTGAGCCAGTTGCAAAACCGCCAGGGACGTAAGCTCATCTCGACCGGCACCCCGGTTCTGGACGGCAACGGCCGGGTCATCCGGGTCGTGGTAAGTGAGCGTGACGTTACCGAGATTGACAACCTGCAGCGCGAACTGGAGGAACAGGAGGCGCTCCGCGACCAGTTCCGCAGCCACATGCTCGAGATGCAGCAGGCGGATCTCGCCTCCCGGAGCGTCATCGCGCGTAGCCCGCTCATGGTGAACGCGCTGAAGCAGGCGCTCAAGGTGAGCGCGGTCAATTCCACCGTGCTTATCCTTGGTGAGTCGGGCGTCGGCAAGGGGCTCATCGCGGAACTGATACATAAGAATTCCAGCCGCGCGGACAAGCCGCTTATCGAGATCAACTGCGGTGCCATCCCGGAATCCCTAATAGAATCCGAACTTTTCGGCTACGAGAAGGGTGCTTTCACCGGCGCACAGACAAGCGGGAAGCCGGGGTACCTTGAGCTTGCCGACGGCGGGATACTGTTCCTCGACGAGATTGCCGAACTGCCGCAGGCGGCGCAGGTGAAGCTCCTCCGCTTCCTGGAGAACGGCCGCGTGGTGAGGCTCGGCGGCACCAAGGCGAGGACGCTGGACGTCAGGATCCTCGCGGCAACGCACCGCAACCTCGATCAGATGGTCAAGGACGGCACCTTCCGCCTCGACCTTTACTACCGCCTGAACGTGATCCCGATCCACGTGCCAGCTCTCAGGGAAAGGCGGGACTGCATCCTGCCGCTCGTCCGGCATTACGTGGATTTGTTCGGCGCACGCGACTCGATCCGCAAGCGTCTTACCCGCGCCGCTTCCGACGCCCTTTTAGCCTATGATTACCCCGGCAACGTCAGGCAGCTGATGAACATCTGCGAACGGCTTGTCGTCATGACGGAAACGGACCTCATCGACGTGAAGGATCTGCCCGCCGAGATTGCCGCCGGAGGTCATCAGCCGACGAGGGGAGGGGGTGTCTGGCACGACGAGGTGACCCTGCAGGAGACGCTGGACAAGGTGGAGAAGGCGGTTCTCGTGAAGGCGCTGGAAATGCACGGCAACCAGGTGCGCATGGCCGAGGCGCTCGGGGTGAACCAGTCGACCATTGCGCGGAAGTTGAAAAAGCATGGGATTGCGTAGCGCTCCTCCCCCCGGAGGGGGGAGGTTGGGAGGGGGGATCGCATGCCTGTGTGAGCAGCTACGCATCCCCCTCCCTGACCCTCCCCCTCCGGGGGAGGGATGCGTTATGCGCGATTGCATATTGCACCTCTCTTTCTCTGGTCAAATCTTCCCTCTGTCAGCGCCTCTCGCTTACTCTGCTCTATTTAATCATCCATCCAACATTACCTTTCTCAATACCCCTGCTATAATACTTCCGGCACTTTAGCCCAGCGATACGCCTTTACGACGCCTGTTCCGATCCCGACAAGTACTTCCGTGTCTCCACCATCAGCGAAATCGTATACCGGATGGCACAGCTTGTGCTCTAGCTTTACACGTTTATGATTTCCTCTTGGAACAACCTGTAATAAAGGAGCCTTTGGATGAACAACACCGAACTGAACAACAAAGTCATTGCACGGGGCAAGGAGTTCTTCTCCACCATCTCCGGCGAAAAGCCGTCCCTCTTCAACAAAGGGGCCTGGATGGGCAAGGTGATGGACTGGTCCATGCAGAACGAAACCTTCAAGATCCAGATGTTCCGCTTTGTCGACGTCTTCCCGTCTCTCACCACCGGCAAGCTCCTTACCGATCACATCCGTGAGTACTTCGGCGAGGAGAAGGACATGCCGCCGGTTCTCTCCACCGGCGCCAAGGTCGCAGGCATGCTCGGCTCCTTCGGCGGGGCCATGCTCAACAAGTTCCTCACCACCAACATCCAGGAGATGGCGCGCCAGTTCATCGTCGGCGAGAACACCAAGGAAGCCATCAAGAACATGGAGCGCCTGAGAAAAGACGGCTTCGCGTTCGTCGTGGACGTGCTCGGCGAGGCAACCCTTTCAGAGAAGGAAGCCGACATCTACATGAACACCTACCTTGAGCTCCTCGATTCGCTCAAGAAGGAATACAAGGACTGGAAGCCGCTGCCGGGCAAAGGCGGCAGCGCTAACCTCGACTGGGGGCATGCTCCGAAGGTCAACGTGGCCGTCAAGCCGACCGCGCTCTTCTGCCTCGCCAACCCGCAGGACTTCGAAGGCTCCGTCGTCGCGATTCTGGAGCGCGTCAGAAAGATCGCCAAGAAGGTCATGGAACTGGATGGCTTCCTCTGCATCGACATGGAGTCCTACCGTCACAAGGACATCATCATCGAGGTGTACAAGCGGCTTAAGCTCGAGTTCCCGACCTACGACCAGTTCGGTCTCGTGCTCCAGGCTTACCTGGTCGACACCGACAAGGACCTTCCGGCACTCCTTAGCTGGGCACGCCAGAACAAGGTGAACATCTCCATCCGCCTCGTTAAGGGTGCCTACTGGGATATGGAAACAGTGAAGGCCAAGCAGAACGATTGGGCGATTCCGGTCTGGACCATCAAGGCAGAGTCCGACGCCGCTTACGAGCGCCAGGCGAGGATGATCCTGGAGAGCTCCGATATCTGCCACTTCGCCTGCGCTTCCCACAACATCAGGACCATTTCGGCCGTGATGGAGATGGCCAAAGAGCTGAACGTTCCCGACGAGCGCTACGAGTTCCAGGTGCTTTACGGTATGGCCGAGCCGGTCAGAAGGGGCATTCTGAAGGTTGCCGGCCGCATCCGCCTTTACTGCCCGTACGGCGACATGGTGCCGGGCATGGGCTACCTGGTGCGCCGCCTGCTGGAGAACACCGCGAACGAATCCTTCCTGCGTCAGAGCTTCGCCGAGGACGCGCAGATCGAGCGCCTGCTCGAGGATCCGGAAATCACCGTGCAGCGCGAGCGTGCGGCACGCGCCGCCGGCAAGAAACCGGAAGCGAAGGGCCCTGGCGGCCTGAAGCCGTTCTACAACGAGGCGATGGTGGACTTCACCCGTGCCGACCACCGCGCCGCGTTCCCGAAGGAAGTGGCTGAGGTGAGAAAGCAGCTCGGTAAGACCTACCCGCTCTTCATCAACGGCAAGGAAGTGAAGACCGCCGACACCATCCCGTCGGTGAACCCGAACAAGCCGTCGGAAACCATCGGCGTGATCTGCCAGGCGGGGACCGCGGAAGTGGGCGACGCCATCGCTGCAGCCAAGAAGGCCTTCCCGGCATGGCGCGACACCGACCCGAAGGATCGTGCGCAGTACCTGATCAAGGCCGCCGCCGTGGCGCGCCGCCGCATCTTCGAGCTCTCCGCATGGCAGGTGCTCGAGGTCGGCAAGCAGTGGGACCAGGCCTACGCCGACGTCTGCGAGGCGATCGACTTCCTCGAATACTACGCCCGTGAAATGATCACCCTCGGCACGCCGAAGCGCGTCGGCAACGCCCCGGGCGAGCTGAACCACTACTTCTACGAACCGAAAGGCGTCGCCGCGGTGATCGCGCCGTGGAACTTCCCGCTCGCCATCAGCCTCGGCATGACCTCCGCCGCCATCGTGGCCGGCAACTGCGTCGTGTTCAAGCCCTCCGGCCTCACCTCGGTGATCGGCTACCACATCGTGGAGCTGTTCCGCGAGGCAGGGCTCCCCGAAGGGGTCTTCAACTACACGCCGGGCCGCGGCTCGGTCATGGGCGACTACCTCGTCGACAGCCCGGACGTCTCCCTCATCGCCTTCACCGGCTCCATGGAGGTCGGCCTCAGGATCATCGAGCGCGCCGCCAAGGTCCACCCGGGCCAGGAGAACGTCAAGAAGATCGTCTGCGAGATGGGGGGCAAGAACGCCATCATCATCGACGACGACGCCGACCTCGACGAGGCGGTGCCGCATGTCCTCTACTCGGCCTTCGGCTTCCAGGGGCAGAAGTGCTCGGCATGCTCCCGTGTCATCGTGCTCGACGCGGTCTACGACAAGTTCGTCGAGCGTCTCGTCTCCATGGCGCAGGCGACCCTGGTCGGTCCCTCCGAGGACCCGGCCAACTACATGGGCGCCGTCGCCGACGACAAGGCGATGAAGACCATCAAGGAATACGCCGAGATCGGCAAGAAGGAAGGGCACGTGCTCTACGAGAGCAAGGTTCCGAGCGACGGCGGCTACTATGTCCCGATGACCATCATTGGCGGCATCAAGCCCGAGCACAGGATCGCCCAGGAGGAGATCTTCGGACCGGTTCTCGCCGTCATGCGCGCGAAGGACTTCGACCAGGCGATCGCGTGGGCGAACTCCACCAAGTTCGCCCTCACCGGCGGCGTCTTCTCCAGAAGCCCGGAGCACCTCACACAGGCACGCCGCGAATTCCGCGTCGGCAACCTGTACCTGAACCGCAACAACACCGGCGCCCTGGTCGGCCGTCAGCCTTTCGGCGGCTCCAAGATGTCCGGCGTCGGCACAAAGGCTGGCGGGCACGACTACCTGCTGCACTTCATGGATCCGAGGGTGGTCACAGAGAACACCATGCGCCGCGGCTTCGCACCGGTCGAGGAGGACGACGACTGGGTCGCATAAGGGTAGGGCGGCGAGTAACTATTCGCCCCTAAAGTAGCTGAGAGAGCGCCTGCACTTGTCATGAGTGCAGGCGCTTTTTTTATGGAGATCTCATAACCTATTGCTCTCACTATGTGGTCAATTTTGTTTACCAACTTCCTCTTCAGGTTAACCGTTTCACCCCTTTTTTTCCTTGCTTTGTGACTCTTTTTGACTTAATCTACCGGGTCGTAAAATAATTTTAATTTAATCTTGGAGGGAGCTATGCCAGCTGCACCGGGAACTTCGAAATTCCAGATAGATCTGCGCCGCCATCTGCGCGCCCAGAACATCAGTGACAACCTGGTTCACCTGATCTGTGAGATCGCGGAGGCGAGCAAGTACGTCATCAATGCCGTGCGCACCGGCGACCTCGGCGTCGCAGGTACCTCTAACCTCTACGGCGAAGAGCAACTCGCCCTCGACGTCCTCTCCGACCGCATCATGAGGAAACGTCTCGTCCACTCCGGCGTGGTCTGCAACATCGCCTCCGAAGAGATGGACGAGATCTACCAGGCGCAGGCCTCAGCCGACGGGCTCTACTCGGTTGCTTACGATCCCCTCGACGGCTCTTCGCTTGTCGACGTGAACCTTGCCGTCGGCACCATCGTCGGCATCTACGCCGGTTGCGATCTGCTGCAGCCGGGCCGCAACCAGGTGGCCGCGATGTACATCCTGTACGGTCCGCGCGTATCTCTCGTCTACACCGTGGGCGACGGGGTGCACGAGTTCACCATGAACAACCTGATGGAGTTCACGCTCACCCGCGAGAACATCACCATGCAGGAAGAAGGGAACATCTACGCGCCGGGCGGCCTCAGGAACAAGTACAACGACGGCGACGAGAAATTCATCCGTCACCTTGAGGCGAAAGGGTGCAAGCTGCGCTACTCCGGCGGGTTCGTTCCCGACATCAACCAGGTGCTGATGAAAGGGAAGGGGCTCTTCATGTACCCCGCCCTCAAGGGGTCGCCCAACGGCAAGCTGCGCGTGCTGTTCGAACTGAACCCGATGGCCTTCATCATCGAGCACGCCGGCGGCTCCGCCAGCAACGGCCATATTCCGATCCTCGACATCGTGCCCGAGTCCCTGGATCAGAGGGCGCCGATCTACATCGGCTGCAAGAAGGACGTCAAGGTCGCCACCGACTTCCTCGAAGAGGGGAAAGCGGCGTCCGGCGACGCGGCATTTGTCAACGCCTAGCAATTTGTTGTACTATTGCCCGTCCGTCGGCGATTTTTTCTAAAGTTGCCGCATAGCATGGCGATAACTGTATTAACGAGTAATTTTCAGAGGTAAGGAATGGACACTGGTACCAAACGGTTGTGCAGCGAAATTCAGCTTTTCGATCTGTGCGACCTCGACACCTGCACCTGCAAGGACGGGCGTTTCTGCACCAACCCCGCAATACTGGCGCGCTTCGAGGCGATCAAGGAGGAAGACGACCGCCCGCAGTACCTGGCCGATGAGTATGACGAGGAAGGCGAGGAGGATGCCGACGATCTTGATGCATTCGGTGACGATGATTACGAAGATGACGAGCAGTAACAGCTTCGATCTTTAGATGCAACCAAGAGAACCGCTTCTCCAAAAAAGGGCGGTTCTTTTACTATCAACCGGCGCAACATCCGACTTGTTCCTGCTACGCCCGCCCCGGTCCCGGGGCACGGCGATTTTAATAGCCATCGGGGGATTGGCCATGACCGCAAAACTGCTTATCCTGGATGACGATCACGACATCCTGCTCATGCTTAAGACCATCTTCGCCGGCGAGGAGTACGAACTCCTGCTGGAAAGCGACAGCGAAGGGGCCTTGAAGCGCATCATAGCCGATCGTCCCAACGTGGCCATCATGGACATAAGCCTCCCGCAGAAATCGGGTATCGAGGTGCTCAAGGAGGCGAAGAAGATCGATCCCGGCCTCGCGGTGATCATGGCCACCGGCTACAAGACGACCCAGAACGCCATCGAGGCGATGAAGCACGGCGCCTTCGACTACGTCACCAAACCTTTCGACATGAACAAGCTGAAGGGGGCGGTGAAAAAGGCCCTGGAGTGCAACCTCCTGAGCCGCAAGGTGCGCTACACCAAGGAGCGCGCCCAGGTGGAGGAGGATCTCACCGAGGACCTGATGATCGGCTCGTCCCCGGAGATGATCGAGATCTGGAAGATGGTCGGAACCGTTGCCGATTCGGATGCCACCGTCCTCATCCAGGGGGAATCCGGCACCGGCAAGGAGCTCCTCGCCCGTGCCATTTACAACAACTCCCGTCGCAAGAACCGCCCCTTCCTGGCTGTTAACTGCGCGGCGCTCCCCGAGGCGCTGCTTGAGTCCGAGCTTTTCGGCCACGAGAAAGGGGCCTTCACCGACGCCCACTCCCGCCGTATCGGCAAGTTCGAACAGTGCAACGGCGGCACCATCTTCCTCGACGAGATCGGCGAGATGAGCCCGACGAACCAGGGGAAATTCCTCCGCGTCCTAGAGAATCAGGAGTTCGAGAGGGTGGGGGGGAACGAGACCATCAAGGTCGACGTCCGCGTCATCGCCGCCACCAACCGCAGCCTCTTGAACTGCGTGAAGGAGAAGTCCTTCAGGATGGACCTCTTCTACCGCTTGCGCGTGGTTAACTTCTTCCTGCCGCCCCTGAAGGATCGGGCCGAGGACATACCGCTGCTGGTCGACCTCTTCGTCAAAAAGTTCTCCAAGAAGTACGGCAAGAACGTGAAGGGGGTGGCGCCGGAGACCATGGCGCTCCTTACCAACCACCAGTTCGAGGGGAACATCAGGGAGCTGAAGAACGTCATCAACTCGGCGGTGGTCTTCTGCCGCGGCGACATCCTCGTCCCGGGGGACTTCGAATCCTTCCTCACCGCCAAGGCTGGCTTCAAGGAGGTCGACCTCGAGGCGGCGGGCGACGACTACTACGAGGTGTTCTGGAGCATGCTGGAGCCGGTTTTCGACGGCATCTGCCAGAAGAACAAGGGTGCCATCTACGAGAGCGTCAACATGGGGCTCGAGAAGGCGCTCATCCACATGGCGATGGAGAAGAGCAACAACAACCAGGTGTTCGCCGCCAAGCTTTTGGGGATCAGCCGCAACACGCTGCGCGACCGCCTGGAGAAGTATCGGATCGGGATGGTTGCGGAGGCGTAGGGCCGCAGACTTAGATCGCAACGGGGAATGAAAAAGAGCCGGGGACCAATGGTCCGCCGGCTCTTCTTATTTCCACCCTCTCCCCTTGGGAGAGGGTAGGGTGAGGGCGCTGCTATTGGCGACATATAGCTTCGTGGCAACGCCCTCACCCACCCTTCGGGCACCCTCTCCCGGGGGGAGAGGGGATGCGTGATCTGCTCCGTTTGAATTTTTTTTACAGTTTCTTCCCTGCCGCCTTTTCCCAATCCTCCTTGGGGATGGAGAGGAAGACGTCGACCAGCTTGGGATCGAACTGCTGACCCGAGCAGCGGATCACTTCGTCGAGCACCGCCTGGAAGGAGAGCGCTTTGCGGTACGGACGGTCCGAGGTCATCGCGTCCAGGGTGTCCACGAGGGCGAAGATACGGGCGCTGATCGGTATCTGGTCTCCGGCGCTACGGTGAGGATACCCCGCGCCGTCGTAGCGCTCATGATGGTACAAAACGAGCTCCGCCGCGCCCGTGAAGTACTTGATCCCGGCGAGGATGTCGTAGCCGATCTTCGGGTGCTGACGCATCACCTTCCACTCCTCGTCGTCCAGCTTCGCCGGTTTCAGAAGGATGTTGTCGGAGACGCCGATCTTGCCGATGTCGTGCAAGAGCGCCCCCTTGCCCATGATGATGCGTTCTTCTTCCGTGATCCCCGCTTTCTCGGCCAAAAGGCAGGTGTAGGCCATCACCCTTTCCGAGTGGGAACCCACCTCCTTCTCACGTGCGTCCAGCGCCCGGATCAGCGCCGCGAGAGTGTGCTCGTAGGCGAGGTTGATTTCGCCCATCACGGTTCTGATCACCTCGGTCTGCTCGCGTACCTTCAACTCGAGGTGCGCCTGATACTCCTTGTTCTCCATGATCAGGCGGCGCTTCTCCAGCGTGTTCTTGACGGTGAGGAGCACCCGGTCCAGGTTGAAGGGTTTGGTGATGTAGTCTTCGGCCCCGTTGTGGATGCAGGAGAGGGCGGTATCCATGTCGTTCATGGCGGTGATCATGAGGACCGTGGTGTCGGGGGTAACCTGCTTTATGTCCTTCAGAAGGTCGATCCCGGAACGCCCGGGCATCATGATGTCGAGCAGGGCGAGGTCGAGCTGCTGGTTATTGATAATCTCCATACCTTCTTCCGCGCTTGCCGCCTGGAAGCAGGTGAATCCTTCCTTCGACAGAGTGATATTGATCAGTTCTCTGATCATATCCTCGTCATCGGCTATCAGTATGTTCCCTTTCAATTGCTACCTCCTAGAATCGCCCTTGGCGCTTCTTGCGTCACGGTTCCCTGTAGCGTATCCCGCACCTTTCTGATGAGGGCATCGCCTGCAAAGGGCTTGGGCAGGAACTGCATCCCTTTTTCCAGTGTTTTCTCAAAGCCGGCCCGGTTCTCCATGTGTCCAGACATAAAGAGTACCTTGAGGTCGGGCTTTTTGCCTAGAAGTATATCAGCGAGCGTGGGGCCGCTCATAAACGGCATCACCACGTCGGTCAAAAGCATGTCTATATCACCTTCGTGTTTGTCGAACAAGGCGATTCCCTGCTCCGGATCGGTGCTCTCCAACACCTTGAAGCCACGCATCCTAAGCGTGTGCACCACCAAATTCAGTACCCCGGGTTCGTCTTCGACCACGAGGATCGTGTAATTGGTGTCGATAGCCTCGTCAAGCTGCTGCCTTGACTGCGCCTTGGTGCTGTCAAAGGTACGCGGCAGGTAGATGTCGAAGCGCGCCCCCTGTCCCGGCTCGCTGGTCACCTGGATGTAGCCGCCGCACTGCTTGACGATCCCGTACACGGTGGCAAGTCCCAAGCCGGTGCCCCGGCCCATTTCCTTGGTGGTGAAAAACGGCTCGAAGAGCCGCTGCTTGACCTCCTCGGTCATCCCCTGGCCGCGGTCGGTAACGCTCAGTCTCACGTAGCTTCCGGCCTGCGATCCCGGATGCGTGCCGGTGAAGGCATCGTCCAGTTCGCAGTTGGCCGTCTCCACCGTGATTACCCCGCCGGTGTCCGAGGCGTCGCGCGCGTTCACGATGAGGTTCATCACGATCTGCTCGAGCTGCCCCGGGTCCATCTTGATGAGGCCGGCGTCGGGGGCTAGGCTCGTGGCGAGGCGTATGTTCTCGCCGATCAGCCGCTCGAGCATCTTCTGCACCGACTTCACCTGCTTGTTGATGTCCAGTACCCGCGGCTCCATGATCTGGCGCCGGCTGAAGCCGAGTAGCTGTCTGGTGAGGTCCGCGGCGCGCTCGCCGGCCCTGAGGATCTGTTCCGCCTCCTTGCGCATGGGGGAGTTCTCCTCCATGGCCCGGATCAGGAGCGTGCTGTAGCCGTTGATGACGGTGAGCAGGTTGTTGAAGTCGTGGGCGATGCCACCGGCCAACTGGCCGACCGCCTCCATCTTCTGCACCTGGCGCAGCTGTTCGATGGCGAATTTCCGCTCGGTTACGTCCTCTTTGAGGGCGACGAAATGGGTGATCGCCCCCTCGGGATTCTTGACGGCCGAGATGGAGCAGCTCTCCCAGTAGAGTTCGCCGTTCTTCTTCCGGTTATGCAGCTCGCCGTGCCACTCCTTGCCGGCGCAGATCGTGTCCCAGAGGTCGCGGTAGAAGGCGTCCTCCATGTTGCCCGACTTGATGATGCTCGGGCGCTCGCCTATCAGCTCCGCCTCGGAGTAGCCGCTCACCTCGATGAACTTCGGGTTGACGTACTCGATCAGACCGCGCAGGTCGGTGATCACCACCGATACCGGGCTCTGCTCCACGGCCTGCCACAGTTTGCTGAGCTCGGCTTCGGTACGCCTGCGTTCCGTGATGTCGAGCAGGGTGCCGATCACCGCGTCCGCACCGTTTATCACGGTTCTCGTGCCGTTCACCTCGAGATCGATGGTGACGCCGCTGCGGTGTTTGCCGCGGAAGAAGACGTGCAGCGGTTCGCTCCCTTCCTTCAAAGGGCAGAGAAAGCGTGTCATCATCCCGATCTGGTCGTCGGCGTGCACCAGTTCGAGCAGGTTTTTCTTCTCGATCAGCTCCTCGGGACGGTAGCCGAAGACGTCGCCGAACTTCGGGTTCACGTAGATGATGATGTCGTCCTGGAGCATGAAGATGCCGACCAGCGACTGCTCCACGAGGCTTTGGAAGCGCGCCTCGGTGGCGGAAAGTGCCTCCTCGGCCATGCGCCTTTCGCGCCTTTCCACCGCTTCGCGCATTTCGCGCTTGATGGCCGGGATAAGGCGGGACAGCCGGTCCTTGAGCAGGTAGTCGTGCGCCCCGGCGCGCATCGCCTCGACGGCGGCGTCCTCGCCCATTTGGCCGGAAACCATGATGAAGGGGAGGTCGATGCTGCGGTCGTGCATGAGCTTTAAGGCGGCAAGGCCCGAGAACCTGGGCATGACGTAGTCGGAGATGACGGCGTCCCAGCCGCCGCGATCCAGTGCCGCTTCCATCTCTTCGGGAGTCTCCACACGCTCGTAGTCCGGAACGAACTCCCTCTGCAGCTCGCGTACGATGAGCAGTGCATCTTCGGCAGAATCGTCTACGATCAGGATGCGCAGGGGATGTTTCATCCGGCCGGGACCTCGCGTCATGCATCTAGTTTCTGATGTTCCTTCACCTCCTTATCGGCCGCCCCTCCCGATATATTTAGCAGCACAACGTATTTTTATGAAAAAAGGAAAGAATATGGAATCCGGTTTCTTGGCTACTATTTGGGGACGGATTGTGCTATGAATCGTGCTGCCACAGCGGCTTAAAAGGAGAGAATCAGAGTGTTTACCACGTCCTTTGTCCATCGTTTCTCGGCTTTCTTCTTGTCTTTGCTTGTTATGGGCTTGTTAAACGCGGGGTGTGCCAAGGAAAAGGAAAAAACAAAGCAGAATAACCCGGCACCGGTAACTGTGGCCCGGGCCGCGGTCAGGGACGTTCCCGTGGAGCTGCGCGCCATCGGCAACGTCGAGGCCTACTCCACGGTGGCGCTTAAGTCCCGCGTCGCCGGCATCATCACCGCGGTCCATTTCAAGGAGGGGGACGACGTACCAAAAGGCGCGCTCCTCTTCACCATAGATCCGCGCCCCTTCCAGGCGTCGCTCACCCAGGCGAAGGCGAACCTCGCGCGCGACCGGGCGAACGCCCAGAACGCGAAGGAGCAGGCACGCCGCTACGCGGGGCTCTGGCAGGAGGGGATCGTCACCCGCGAGCAGTACGACCAGTTGCAGGCAAACGCCGATGCGCTCGCAGCCTCGGTCGCCTCCCTTTCCGCAGCGGTGGAGAGCGCGAAGCTCCAGCTCGATTACTGCTACATCCGCTCGCCCCTTTCCGGGCGCACCGGCGGGCTCACCACCCATGCCGGGAACCTGGTGAAGGAAAACGACACCGCGCTCGTCACCATCAACCAGATCACGCCGCTCTACGTCACCTTCTCGCTGCCGGAAAAGGATCTCGCCGCCATCAAGGGTAGGGTGGGGGGCAAACTCCCGGTCACGGCGTCCGTTCCCGGGAGCCCGGTCGCCGAGCAGGGGACGGTGAGTTTTCTCGACAACGGCGTCGACCCCGCCACCGGCACCATCAAGGTGAAGGGGACCTTCGCCAACCGGGAGCGCAAACTCTGGCCCGGCCAGTTCGTGAACGTGGCGCTTCGCCTCGACGTGAGGAAAGGGGCGGTCGTCGTGCCGACCCGCGCGCTGCAGACCGGGCAGCAGGGTGACTTCGTCTTCCTGGTGAAGCCCGATGCCACAGTCGAGGTGCGTCCGGTCACCGCCGGACCGGCCCAGGACGGCGTCACCGTGATCGAGAAGGGGCTCGCCCCGGGGGACACCGTGGTGACCGACGGGCAGTTGAAACTCGTTCCCGGGGGTAAGGTTGCGGTCAAGGGGGGAACCCCCGCATGAACCTTGCGGAACTCTTCATCAGACGACCGGTGATGACCAGCCTGGTCATGCTCGCCATCGTGCTTGCGGGCGTGATGGGGTACCGGCTCCTGCCGGTGAACGACCTTCCCTCCGTCGATTATCCGACCATCCAGATCACCGCGAACCTTCCCGGTGCGAGCCCGGAAACCATGGCGAGTGCCGTGGCGACGCCGCTTGAGCGCCAGCTCTCCACCATCGCGGGGATCGACAGCATGAACTCCACGAGCGGCCAGGGGGTGACCAGGATCACCCTGCGTTTCGCCCTGGAGCGTGACATCGACGCTGCGGCACAGGACGTCCAGTCGGCCATCACCAAGGCGGCGCGACAGCTCCCGCAGGACATGCCCGCCCCGCCGTCCTTCCAGAAGGTGAACCCGGCGGACCAGCCGGTGCTCTACCTGGTGCTCTCCTCGAAAACCCTGCCGCTCTCCCAGGTGCACGAGTACGCCGACACCATGATCGGCCAGCGCATCTCCATGGTCTCGGGCGTAGCGCAGGTGCAGGTGTACGGCGCGCAAAAGTACGCGGTGCGCGCGCGGGTGAACCCGACGGCGCTCGCCGCCAGGAAGATCGGCATAGACGAGGTTTCCAACGCGCTCGCCAAGGGTAACGTGAACCTCCCAACCGGGACGCTGCAGGACGCCGACCGCTCCTTCGCGATCCAGTCCCAGGGGGAACTCCTGGACGCCGCCGCTTACCGTCCTCTGATCGTCGCCTACCGCGGCGGCGCCCCGGTGCGCCTCACCGATGTCGGCACCGTGGTCGACTCCGTAGAAAACGACAAGATCGCGGGGTGGTTCAACGGAAGCGAGCGGGCCATCATCCTGGCCGTGCAGCGACAGCCAGGCACCAACACCATCGAGGTGGTGGACGCCATCAAGAAGCTTCTCCCGGGCTTTCGCGCGCAGCTTCCCGGTTCGGTCACCCTCTACGAGCTCTACGACCGTTCCCAGGCGATCCGGCACTCGGTGGCGGACGTTAAATTCACCCTGGTGCTCACCATCGCCCTGGTGATCATGGTGATCTTCCTCTTCCTGAGAAACCTCTCCGCCACGGTGATCCCGAGCCTCGCCCTCCCGATTTCGCTCGTCGGGACCTTCGCCGCCATGTACCTCTTGGGTTTCTCGGTGAACAACATCACCCTGATGGCGCTGACCCTTTCGGTCGGCTTCGTGGTGGACGACGCCATCGTCATGCTGGAGAACATCGTACGCCACATGGAGCTTGGGGAGCGCCCGATGGAAGCGGCCTTCAAGGGGGCGAGGGAGATCGGCTTCACCATCGTCTCCATGACCATCTCCCTTGTCGCCGTCTTCATCCCGGTGCTCTTCATGGGGGGGATGCTCGGGCGGCTTTTGCACGAGTTCGCCGTCACCATCACCTGCGCCATCATGATCTCCGGCGTGGTCTCGCTCACCCTGACCCCCATGCTCTGCAGCCGTTTCCTGCGCCCTCCCGCCGAGGAGCGCCACGGCCGCATGTACCTTTTCCTCGAGCGCTGCTTCGATGCCATGCACGCCGCCTACAGCAAAAGCCTCACGAAGGTGCTGGGGCTGCGCCGCACCACCCTGGCCCTTACCGTGATCATGATGTTTCTCACCGGCTACCTCTTCTGGAAGATGCCCATGGGGCTTCTCCCCAGCGAGGACCTGGATTCCTTCTACGTGACCACCGAGGGGGCGCAGGGGGCCTCCTTCGAGGAGATGGTCACGCACCAGCAGGAGCTCGCCAAAAGGATCGCGGCGAACCCGAACATCAAGGGGTTCATGTCGACGGTCGGCGCTTCCGGTTCACGGGTCGGCTCCAATTCCGGCTTCATGTTTGTCACGCTTAAGCCGAGAAGTGAGAGGAAGGACTCGGTGGACAAGGTGATCCAGCAGTTGCGCCCAAAACTTGCCGAGGTGCCGGGAATTCTCGCCTTCATGCAGAACCCGCCACCGATCCGGCTGGAGGCGCAGCTCTCCAAGAGCCAGTACCAGTTCATCCTGCAGAGTCCGGACACGCAGGTTCTCTACGAGAATGCGGCGGCCTTCGAGCAGAAGCTCAAGCAGGTGCCGCAGCTAATCGACGTGACGAGCGATCTGCAGCTTAAAAACCCGCAGGTCGACGTGAAGATAGATAGGGACAAGGCGACCGCGCTCGGGGTCACCCAGCAGCAGGTCGAGGACGCCCTCTACTACGCCTACGGCTCGCGGCAGGTGTCCACCATTTACGCGCCGACGAACCAGTACCAGGTGATCCTGGAACTGGAGCCGCAGTACCGGCTCGATCCGTCGGCCCTGGGGCTTTTGTACGTGAGGTCCTCTACCGGGGCGCTGGTGCCGCTCTCCACGATGGCCTCGCTCTCGAAGTCGCTTGGGCCGCTGTCGGTGAACCACCTGGGGCAGATCACGAGCGTCACGGTTTCCTTCAACGTGAAGCCCGGCGTCCCGTTGGGCGACGCGGTGGCGGCGGTCGAGAAGAGGGCGCGCGAGTCACTTCCCCCTGCGATCAACACCGGTTTCCAGGGGGCGGCGCAGGCGTTCCAGTCCTCGACGAGCGGGCTCACCTGGCTCCTTGTCGCCGCGGTGGTCGTGATCTACCTGGTGCTCGGCATCCTCTACGAGAGCTACATACATCCGGTGACCATCCTCTCCGGACTTCCGGCGGCTGGGCTCGGCGCGCTCCTGACCCTCATGCTCTTCCACAAGGAGCTCGACCTGTACGCCTTCGTCGGGATCATCATGCTGGTCGGCATCGTGAAGAAAAACGCCATCATGATGATCGACTTCGCGCTGGAGGCACAGCGAAACGAGGGTAAGAGCCCGCTGGAGGCGATCCACCAGGGATGCCTGATCCGTTTCCGCCCCATCATGATGACGACCATGGCGGCGCTCATGGGGACGCTGCCCATAGCACTCGCCATCGGCGCCAGTTCGGAGGGGAGAAGGCCCCTGGGGCTGGCCGTAGTCGGGGGGCTTCTCGTGTCGCAGCTTCTGACGCTCTACATCACGCCGGTGGTGTACTACTACATGGACCGGGCCAAAGAGAGGGCAGCGCATCTCTTTGCGAAGAAGGCGCCGGTGCCGCAGCAGTGATCCTTTAGGGACGCACCATGCTGATCAACGACGAAGTACAAAAACAGGTTCTCACCATCCTGGCGAAGACGGCGGTCACCCCGACCGCCGACGTGCAGCAGCGCGCGAGCGCGCTCCTGCAGCTGAACCCGGGCCAGCAGGTGAAGGCGGAGATCATCGCTAACCTCCCCAACAACCTCTACATGGCCCGCGTGGCGGGGGAGCTTTACAAGCTGGAGATCCCGCTCAACGTGCAGCCGGGCGAGACCCTGGAGATGACCTTCGTCACCGCCGATCCCCGCATCACCTTCCAGATGCAGCGCCCGAGTTCCGAGACGGTACAACTGAGTTCGTTTGGTAAATGGCTCTCCGACGTGGTGAGAGACGCACCGGCGCTTCCACCCCCGCTGGAGCCTCTCGTCGAACACCCGGAACACGCGGCGACAGAGCTTGCCGGCAAACTGAAGGCGGGGCTCACTCAAAACGGCCTCTTCTACGAGTCGCACCTAGCCCAGTGGGCCGTGGGCGGGCTCTCGGTGAAGGAACTTCTGAAGGAGCCGCAGGGGAAGCTTTCCCCGATGCTTTCGGAAGGGGATGACACGGGAGATGGGGATGGCGCCATAGCGGACAGCAGGACCCTGCCGCTCATCAAGGAGCAACTGCACCTCCTGAACACCGGCATCCTTGCCTGGCAGGGTGAGGCGTGGCCCGGTCAGCAGATGAAACTGACCATAGGCGAGGGGAACCCCGAGCAGTGGGAGCAGGGGATCGAGGCGAATCTGTCGCTTGAGTTGCCGCGCCTGGGAGGTGTGGAGGCGAAGCTTCGCTTCACCCCGGACGGGGTCGCGGTGGAGCTCACCTGCGCGAACGCGGGGATGGCCGACATGCTGAGGGAGAACAGCGGCGAGCTCCGCTCCTCTTTCGCGGCGAAGGGGCTCCACCTGAACAAGCTGGCGGCAAAGGATGGCTAGGAAACCTTCCGACATGAAGCGCGCCGTCGCCATGGTCTACAACCCTGACGAGGCAGGCGCGCCCAGGGTCATCGCCAAGGGGGCCGGCATCAGTGCCGAGGCGATGATCTCGCTCGCGCGCGAGCACGGGGTCTACGTGCACCAGTCCCCGGAACTCGTCTCCATGCTGATGCAGGTGGACCTGGACGCCGAAATCCCGCCCGAGCTCTACCAGGCCGTGGCCGAGCTCCTCGCCTGGCTCTACCAGATGGACGAGCGGCTGGCCGGGACGCGGGCGGAACACCTTTGAAGCTTCCACCCACGCCTTAATTCGAGCGGTCAGAACGGCTCGATCAAAAGGTAGTCCGCGTCCTCCCTGGTGACGTTACCCTGGTTTAAAGGGGGCATCGGGGGGAGGATGATCCGGTACGAAAGCCCGCCGTGCAGCTCGGAAGGAATCCCGCCGACACCCCTTACATGCGCCCCCCCTGCGATCACCACCATTACCCGGTCCGGGTTGGCGGCAAGGTAGCTCTCGATGCGCCGCGCCATCACCACGTTTCTTAGCATCTGCGCCTCGGCTATGTTGCGGAACCCTTCGGCATCCTTTCCGTGCGAGGGGGAATAGCCGCGCATGAAGCGGAGGTAGTTCTCGCTCACCGTGGCATTGGTTCCGGGGGGCAACTGGGCCAGCTCTTCCTTTGACAGGTCTCCGAAACCGCGCCGCGCCACCGCCTGCACCAATTCCCGCGGCGCGTTCAGTCCGACGATCGGGATGCGGTTTTCCTTGGCGAAGTGGAAGATGTCGGCGTACATCTCCCAGGGGATGTAACGCCAACTGAGCGCGTACACCTTCTTAAAGGCCGCCTCGGGGACCTTTCCCGCTGTGTAGGCGTCCAGGGCGGGCTGGCTCGTCTGCTCGAACATCTCCATCCCGATGGCGAGATGCTTTCCCTGCGCCTTGAGCGCCTCGAGGACGCGCAGTTGCAGCTCGTGGTGCGCCCCGGCGTCGTGGGCCTCGCCGACGAAGATGATGCGCGCACCGGAAACGTCGCTGATCATGGCGGGGACCTCCACCACGGTGCGGTCCTCCACCTTGAGCGCCTTGTTGATGGAACAGCCGGTGAGGAGGATGAGAAGCAGGGGAAGGAGTGCCTTCGCGGCGAACGGTAGCGGCATCGACTGCATGTGACGGAAAAAGGTCATGGCGGCAGCCTTTCGTTGGGTAGTAAAAACGAAAAGACCCCGCCGGAGTCCGGCGGGGTCTTGATGATGTTGTCTTTTGCTAGGCTCTGACCGTTACCACGCGGCCGTCCACCTTGAGGGCACCTTCGCTGAAGAGCCTGATCGCCTCGGGGTAGATGCGGTGTTCCTCTTTCTGGATGCGGGCCGAGAGGGTATCCTCGGTGTCCCCTTCAATGACGGAAACGGCTGCCTGGATGATGATGGGGCCTGTGTCGCAGCCGCAGTCGACGAAGTGCACGGTGCAGCCGGCGACCTTGGCGCCGTAGTCGAGCGCCTGGCGCTGGGCGTGCAGCCCTGGGAAGGCGGGCAAGAGCGCCGGGTGGATGTTCATCACCCGCATCGGGAAGGCGTCCAAGAGCACCTGCGTGATGATGCGCATGAAGCCGGCGAGCACGACGAGCTCCACGCCGAATTCGCGCAGGCTTGCCACCAGCGCCTCGTCGTACGCCTCACGTCCCGAGTAGGCACGGTGGTCCAGGTGCAGTGCCGGGATCCCCGCCTTCTTCGCGCGCTCAAGGCCGAAGGCGTCCGCCTTGTTGCTGATCACGCAGACGACGCGCCCCGCGATCTTGCCGCAAGCGCAGGCGTCGAGGATGGACTGCAGGTTGCTGCCGCTGCCGGAGATCAGTACCCCTATTTTCAGCTCTTTTCCCATACGGCTTTCGCGCGGCCTAGACCAGCTCCACGCACTCCTTGCCCGGCTCGCACTTGACCACTTCGCCGATCATGAACGCGGTTTCGTTCAGGCCGGTGAGCCTGATCATGATGTCGTCCGCTTCCCGCTCCGGGACGACCAGCACCATGCCGATGCCGCAGTTGAAGGTGCGGTACATCTCGTTCTCCTCGATGTTGCCGCCCTTGCGGATGGTCTGGAAGATGGCCGGGATCTCCCAGCTCTCCTTCCTGATCACCGCCTTGCAGCCGTTGGGGAGCACGCGGGGGACGTTTTCGAGAAGGCCGCCGCCGGTGATGTGGGCGAGGCCGGAGATGTTGAAGTCGCGCAAAAGGTTCAGTACCGAGCGGACGTAGATGCGGGTCGGCGTGAGGAGTTCATCGGCGACCGTCTTGTCGAGCCCCGGGAGGGTATCGTTGATGCCGAGCCCCATGTGCTCGAGGATCACCTTGCGTGCCAGCGAGTAGCCGTTGGAGTGCAGACCGGAGGAGGCAAGGCCGATCAGCTTGTTCCCCACGGTTATGGAGGAGCCGTCGATGATCTTCTCGCGCTCGACCACGCCCACGGCGAAACCTGCCATGTCGTACTCGTCACCGGTGTAGAAGCCGGGCATCTCGGCGGTTTCGCCGCCGATCAGGGCGCAGCCTGCCTGTACGCATCCCTCGGATACCCCTTTGATGATGGAGGCGCCTTTTTCGGGGTGGAGCTTTGCGGTCGCGAGGTAGTCGAGGAAGAAGAGCGGCTCGGCCCCCTGCACGATGATGTCGTTCACGCACATGGCGACGAGGTCGATGCCGATCGTGTCATGGCGATCGGCAAGGAAGGCGATTTTCAGCTTGGTGCCGACGCCGTCGGTGCCCGAGACAAGCACAGGGTGCTTATACTTGCCGGTATTGAGTGAAAACAGCCCGCCAAAACCGCCGATGTCGGCAAGCACTTCCGGACGGGAAGTGGCTTTGACCAACGGCTTGATCATCTTTACAAAGGTGTTCCCGGCGTCTATGTCTACACCGGCATCTTTATATGTGATTTTCGTCTCTTCCAAGGTGAAACCTCCAATAAATTAAAGGAGAAATCTATCTCATATCCCTCTAAAAGTCAAAGTGAAAAAATTGTTTACTTCGCCTTATGCATTGCTTATCATGCCGGGCTGTGCCTGCCCCAGGGGAGAAAATAACGCTGCGCCGCATGCGTAGCGATGACCTTGATAGTGTCCTTCAAATCGAGACAGCTTCCTTTCCCCGCCCCTGGTCAAGAAAGCACTTCGAGGAAGAAATTTCCGCCACCGGAAGCCATCCCGTGGTGGCCGAGACGGACGACCTGCCGGTCGCCGGGTACCTCTGTCTGAAGCAGGTCCTCGACGAGGCGGAGATCCTCGATGTCGCCGTCGACTCAAGGGCCAGGGGGAGGGGGATCGGGCGCGCCCTGGTGCGCTGGGCCGCCTCCTTCTGCCGCGAGCACGCGGTGTGCGTTCTCGCCCTGGAGGTGCGGGTCGGGAACCTAGAGGCAATCTCCCTATATGAAAGCATGGGCTTTCGCGAGGTCGGGCGGCGCCGGAAATACTACGAAAATGGCGACGACGCCATTTTGATGGATCTGAATATCGGTGAAACAGAGGAGTGCGATGCAGTTTAAAGCTATGGTTCTTTCGAACGTGGAGCTGTCGCCCGGTTACTTCCGGATGAGGATGACCGCTCCGCAGGAGTTGGCGTCCTCGGCGCCGGGGCAGTTTCTCATGCTCAAGGTGAACGATGCCATCGACCCGCTTTTGAGGCGTCCTTTCGGTCTCTTCGACGTCGGCAGCTTCCTCCCGGAATACGCGGGCTGCGGCGCACAGGTTTACTGCGAGATCCTCTACAAGGTGGTGGGGAAGGGGACGAAGCTCCTCTCCGCGCTGCACCACGGCGATCTGGTGGACCTTCTCGCCCCGCTCGGCAAGGGGTTCGACCTCGGGCCCGCCGGCGAGGAGAAGGTGCTGGTCGGAGGCGGCGTGGGACTTGCGCCGCTTTACTACCTCGCGAAGGAGCTGAAAAACCGCGGCGAAAAGGTGCGCCTCTTCGCGGGGGGACGTAACCGCGACGACATCCTCTGCATCACCGAATTCGAGCGCCTTGGCGTCGAGACCTACGTGGCGACCGACGACGGGACACTGGGCGAGCGCGGCTTCGTGACCCAGGTTCTCGAACCTCACCTCGCCCCGGGAACGCGCATCTTCGCCTGCGGCCCGACCCCCATGCTGAACGCGGTGGCTAAGATGGCGCAAAAAAGCGGCGTCCCCTGCCAGGTTTCCATGGAGGCGTACATGGCCTGCGGTGTGGGTGCATGCCTTGGCTGCGTCATGAAGGGGGCGAATCACACCGAGGAGACCCCCGACTACCGCTGCGTCTGCAAGGACGGTCCCGTCTTCGACAGCTTCGAACTGCAATGGAGTTAACAATGCAACGACCTGATATGTCCGTGGCCATAGCCGGGATCGAGATGCGCAACCCCGTGATGACCGCTTCCGGCACCTTCGGCTACGGGGCCGAGTTCGCCGATTACCTGGATCTCGAGAGCATCGGCGCGATGATCACCAAGGGGCTCTCCCTGAAACCGAAGGCGGGCAACCCGACGCCGCGCATCGTGGAGACCTCCGGCGGCATGCTGAACGCGATCGGCCTGCAAAACGTAGGCATCGACGCCTTCATCGAGCAGAAGCTCCCCTACCTTAAAAACGTGAACACCCCGGTGATCGCGAACCTTTACGGCAACACCCTCGAGGAGTACGGCGAGGTGGCGAGCCGCCTGGACGGGCTTGCCGGTGTCGCCGGCATCGAGGTGAACATCTCCTGCCCGAACGTGAAGCAAGGTGGCATCGTCTTCGGGACCGATCCCAGCGCGGCGCAGGAGGTGGTTTCCCTGGTGAAGAAGAACACCTCGAAGCCGCTCATCGTGAAGCTCTCCCCCAATGTGACCGACGTGGTGGTGATGGCCAAGGCCTGCGCCGACGCCGGAGCCGACGCGCTCTCCCTCATCAACACCCTGACCGGCATGGCGATCGACCTGGAGCGCCGCCGCCCCGTGCTTGCCAACGTGACCGGCGGCCTTTCCGGCCCGGCCATCAAGCCGGTTGCGCTCAGGATGGTCTGGCAGGTGGCGAAGGCGGTTTCCCTTCCCATCATCGGCATCGGCGGCATCATGACCGGCCGGGACGCCCTCGAGTTCATGCTGGCCGGCGCCACCGCGGTCCAGGTCGGCACCGCGAGCTTCCTTGACCCATCGGCGGCGCAGAGGATCGCCCGCGAGATGGAGGAGTACCTGGTCGAGCACGGCATCGCCTCGGTACGTTCCCTGATCGGAGCCCTCGAGGTCTGATGGAAGCCTGGGAGAAGAGCCTTAGAAACTGCATCACCAGCCCGGAGGAGCTTGCCGGGCTTTTTCATGTGCAGGGTGAGGATGTCGCCCAGGTGGTGCGCCGCTACCCGATGCGGATCACCCCTTACTACCTGGGGCTTATCCGCGAGCCGGGGGACCCGATCTGGCGCCAGTGCGTCCCCGACCCTGAGGAGCTGCACGATTTCGTCCAGTCCCCCGACCCGCTTGACGAGGAGCGCCTCTCTCCGGTTCCGGGGCTCATCCACCGCTACCCGGACCGGGTGGTGTTCCTGGTCTCCACCGCCTGCGCCGTCTACTGCCGTTTCTGCATGAGAAAACGCGGCGTCGGGTGCCAGGGAATGAGCCCCGCGCCGGTGGACGAGGCTGTGGCCTACATCGCGGCGCACCCGGAGATCCGCGACGTGATCCTCTCCGGTGGCGACCCCTTGCTTCTTTCCGACGAGCGCCTCGAGGCGATCCTCGCCGCGCTGCACCGCATCCCCCACGTGGAGATCATCAGGATCGGGACCCGTGCGCCGGTTACCCTGCCCGAGCGCATCACCGCGAAGCTTACGCGCATGCTGAAGCGCTACCAGCCGCTCTACGTGAACACCCACTTCAACCATCCGCGCGAGGTGACCGAGGCTTCCGCGAAGGCATGCGCCCGCCTGGCCGACGCCGGCATCCAGCTTGGCAACCAGAGCGTCCTCCTCAAGGGGGTGAACGACGATCCTCGCGTCATGCGCGAACTGATGCAGCGCCTGCTCGCCATCCGCGTGCGTCCCTACTACATCCACCAGATGGACCTCGTGCAGGGGACCGCCCACTTCAGGACGCGCGTGGCCGACGGCATGAAGGTCGTGGCCGCCCTGCGCGGACACACATCGGGGCTCGCCGTGCCGCACTACGTCATCGACTTGCCGGGGGGGAAGGGGAAGGTCGAGGTCTCTTCCGCGCGCTTCAGCGCGGACGGCAGCCGCCTGACGGTGACCAACTACCTGGGCGAGGAGATCGAGTACCGCGAAGTCTGAGCGGCGACCCGAGTCAATCAGCGGCCAAGGGCCGGATCATCCGTGATCCGGCCTTTTTTGCGTCCGCGGTGTTTCGATCCTTGTGGACAGGAGACCCCTTGCCTTGTGTTTGGCAATCGTGCTATAAGAATTGCTAAATTCCGATTTTTATATATAAGGTGTTTTGAATGCAAACTGAGTACCTGAAAACGTTGGTGGTATTGGGGCAGGTGGGGAGCTTCTCGAAGACGGCGACGGATCTTTCCATCACCCAGTCCGCGGTGTCACAAAGGATCAAGTTTCTCGAGGACTACTACGGACGGCAACTGGTGGACCGCGGCGGGAAGGTGCTGCTGCTCACCGATGCCGGGAAGCTTGTGGTGAGCCGCGCCGAACAGATCCTGCTCCTTGAGGCCCAGTTGACGAACGATCTGAAGCAGCAGGGGGAAAAGCTACGCCTTTCCATCTGCTGTACCCCGACCTTCGGCGTCGCCTTTCTTCCCCAGGTCATGGAGCGTTTCATGCTGCGTGAGGCGGACACCGTCGACCTTCGCTTCATGTTCCATTCCCTGGACCAGACCATCAAGGAGTTGCAGGAAAACGAGTTCGACCTGGCCGTCATCGAGCATTGCGACGAGATCGAGGTCGGCGGGTTCCACGCCGTGGAGCTGCCTCGGGACGAGCTGGTCTTCGTGAGCGCGCCGTCGCTCGGGTTGCAGGATAGTGAGGTGGAGCTCGGGCGACTATTCCAGCACTGCCTCATCGCACGCAAGCCCGACTGTACCTCGCGGAAGCTGCTCGACGTGAACCTCTCTCGGCACGGCCACAAGGTCGAGGACTTCAAGAGGGTCGTGATAGTGGATGACCTGCGTCTCGCACTCGAGACGGTGTTGAGTGGCGGCGGGGTCTCCTTCGTTTCACGCAGCCTTGCGGCCAGGGAACTGGAAGCCGGTCAACTCCTCGAGCATTCCGTTCGGGGCTTCGAGCAGTTGCGCAGACGCAGCGTGATCATAAATACCGAGCGCAAGGATGACCAGGAAGTGGTGAGCTTTCTTGAGTGCATCAGCGCCTCCTTTCCCATGGGGCGCGTCTGCTGAGGTTAAGGCAAAAAAATGGCCCCGGAAGCTGCCGGCATCCGGGGCGTAATAGCAGTGCTGCAGGGAATTGGTTCGATCTTTTGGTCAGCAGGTCTTCGCTTTCTTGCGGAGCCTGAAAAGTGTCGCAATCCGCTTTTGCTGTCAGTGTGGCAGAAGCTCCGGCAAGACAAAGTCATTCGGGTTTGCTATGTGTTGTTTTATAAACTTAGACTAACAATTTATCTATAGCAGTCCTTCTTGTTTCCTGTCAAATTATTTTCGATTCACTTGCACCCTGCTATTTCCTCACGACAAATTCTCTTTTTCCTACCAAAGACAGTACTTGCTCCATTCTCTCTCTTTCGTGTGCTTTAACGGATGGCGACTTCGACCGCACAGGTTCAGTTTGAAGAAGATTCTTATTTTATTATTAGTGTCTTTTATGCCTTGCACCCGACAATGATCAACCTCGACCCATCGGGACGCGCACTTCCCGTCGGCTCGACATTTTGGGGTATACTGGTGCTGGTTTGAAAACGGCTCTTGCCAAGGAGGCCATATGAGAAGAGTGAGCACGGAAGAGGACATAGGGAAGGACCGCTCCGTTATCAAAGAGGGGACCGAGGTCTGTGCACTGTGCGGCTCGCAACTGGAGAAGGACAAGGAGAGCGGCGAACTCTTTTGCCCCGTGTGCGATGTCGAGAACCTTCCCTGAGGCGGCGTTTGTGCATGCACGTGCACCGCGTCCCGATGGACGCAGGTGCAAAGGAGGACGAGATGCCGGAAAAGCTGGCAGGCGACGAACTGGAATTCAGGAACCTCTTGGCCGAGCACAAGCGCAGGCTCTGGGCCGAGTTGAGAGAGGAGATCTTCTCCCAGACCGGCGAAGATCTCGCCACGCAGTACGACATACCGCAGGACCCCGGCGAGAAGAGCATGCTCGACAGTCTCTCCGACGCGGGGCTTGCCGTAGCCGACATCAGGCGGCAGCAACTGACCCAGTTGGAAGAGGCGCAAAGGCGCATCGAGTCGGGAACTTACGGCAAATGCGAGGGGTGCGGAGAGCGGATCGGCCTGGACCGGCTGAAGCTCATGCCTTTTACGGCGTACTGCATCGACTGTCAAAGGGATCGGGAAGCGCCGACGAAACCGCCGGGGACGAAGCTTTGATGGGAAAATAAGAAGGGGTAGGGTAAGGTGGGCGGGGACTGGTATCTATTTACTTGTCCCCGCCCTTTTTTTTATAACAGTGCGTCTATCGCGGAGAAGTCCACGTCCTTCTCGGCGTTGGCCATGATCCAGTTGAGCTTTTCCTGGTCTTCGTAGGTGATCTTCGCCACGTCGTCGGAAAGGGCGGTGAAGACGTCGGCGGTGGTCTCCTCTACCCTGATGAAGGGGATCCCCGAGTCGAAGAGGATCTGCTGGGTAACCTCGGAAACAGGGGCGTGGCCCGATACGACGAGACCGGCGATCTTCTCCTTGTAGGCGGGGATGTGGTAAAGCGAGGAGAGCGTCACGACGAGCTCGTCCCTCGAGCTTGTCACGATCATCAGCGTGGAGTCCAAAAGCCCGTCCACCACCCGCTGCGAGGAGGCGGCGCCCAGCTGGATGTTGTGTATGATCCGGCTTTTCTGCTGGTGATCCCCCTGAAGCGGCAGATCGAACAGTTTGGAGATGTGACTGAGGGTAGGGTTGGCGAGGATCGGCGAGTAGTTGAAGCCGTCGATCACCTTGATTTTCGGTTCGAAGGCGCGTTTCAGGTACTTGCAGGTCACTTCCTTCTTGCTCGGCATCATCTTGTTGACGATGATCCCCCTCACGTCCGCACCTTCGCGTTCATACAGGGCGAGGTTCAGGTGTACCGCGTCGATCACCTTACCGATGCCGCTTTCGCTCACGATCACAACCGGCGCGTCGATCAGCTTCGCCACCTTGGCGTTGGAAAGCCCGATCACCGCACCCACGCCGCCATGTCCGGCCCCTTCGATGATCAGGAAGTCGTACTTCTTCTCGAGCTCCCTCACCGCCTCAAGGATGCAGTCGGACAGCGATAGGTCGTCCAGTTTTCCCGCCAGGTAGTCCTTGGTGAAGTCACGGTGCAGGGCGACCGGCGACATGAGGGCGATGTCCTCCTCCATCCCGAAGGCCTTCGCCATCAAGAGGGCGTCCATGTCCACCATGAAATCGTCGTAGAGGAGCACCTTCGGACCGAAAGGTTTCACGAAACCGACCCGCTTGTACTTCTTCCTCGCCTGGTGCATGAGCGAAATGCTGATGGTCGTCTTGCCACAGTTTTGTCCGGTCGCCGCAACGAAGATCTTTTTCGCCATATGCACACCCCTGAATCTTTTGAATGGCGTATGTTTACACCATCGCGGCGTGCATCGTCAAGAAAAGTAATCGGGTGAGGGGTCAGTGGAGGAACTTGAGGGTGAGCATGGAGATGTCGTCGTTGAAGGTGGCGCTGCCGGTGAAGGCGCGCAGGGCATCGAGGATCGCCTCTATGATGCCTGCGGCGGGCTTTTTGTGCTCGCGGGCCAGCACCCCTTTCAGCCTCTCTTTGCCGAAGAACTCGCCGTCGCCGTTTTCCGTCTCGGTGATGCCGTCGGTGTACAAAAGCAGCAGGTCCCCTTTATCCACCTGCATCGCCATTTCGTGGAAGGCGACGCGGCGCTGCACCCCGAGGATGAGCCCCTCGGCGTCGAGCTCGAAGAAGCGCTCCTCCGAAGGGCGGAACAGAAGGGGAGGGGGGTGCCCGGCGTTGCTGTAGCGCAGTTTGCCGGTGGCCCGCTGATAGCTCAGGTACGACATGGTGATGAAGAGCTCAGCGCGGCTTAGGTCGTCGAGGAGGATCTCGTTCAGCGCCGCGACTACCTGGGCCGGGCCGTCCAGGGCCGGCATCTGGGCGTGCAGTACGCTTCTCGTCTCCACCATGATGAGCGCGGCTCCCACGCTGTGCCCGGATACGTCGGCGATGACCAGGTCGAGCCGTTCGCCGTGGGGCAGGATGTCGAAGTAGTCTCCGCCGATGTGGCTTGCCGGGACGCAGCGCCCCGCGCAGTCGATGCCGCTTAAAAGGGGGGGCGAGGCGGGAAGCAGCGAGAGCTGGATCTGCCGTGCGATCTCCATCTCCTTGTGGAGGCTCGTGTTCTGCAAAAGCGCCTGCTCGGCGAGCTTGCGCTCGGTGATGTCCTGCTTGATGCAGATGAAGTGCTTGATCCGACCGGTCTCGTCGGTTACCGGCGTGATGGTCTGCTCCTCGGGGTAGAGTTCGCCGCTTTTACGCCGGTTCACCATCTCGCCGTGCCAGGTCCTGCCGGACATGATGGTGTTCCAGAGGTCTTCGTAGAAGTCGGGGGCGTGACGGTCCGATTTGAGGAAGCTTAGATCCCGTCCCGCCGCCTCGGCTTGGGTATAGCCGGTCATCCTGGTGAATGCGGCGTTCACCGAGAGCACCATGCCGCGGCTGTCGGTGATGACGATGGCGTTCGCCGCCGCCTCCAGCGCCGCACTTTGCACCTGCAGCGATTCCTCGGCGCGCTTTCGTTCGGATATGTCCGAGATGAGGCCGTCGTAGGCGATCAGTTCCCCGCGCTCGCTGTAACGCGGCACGATGGTGTTGATGACCCAGCGCAGCGAGCCGTCCTTGTGGCGGATCCGGTGTTCCAGTGAGGGGACCTCCCTGCCGGCCTTCACCTCCTCGGTGAGCCCGGTTACCGCTGCGCGGTCCTCCTCGTGGATCATCTGGTACCAGAGGAAGGGGTTGTCGACGTACTCCTCGTTGCTGTACCCGGTCACCGAGAGGCATCCCGGGCCGTGCGTCGTTCGCACCACCTCACCGTCGCTTAGGTTGACCGTGTAGATGTAGTCGGTGACCGCGGCGACGAGCCTCTTGTAGCGCCGCTCGCTTCGGACCAGGGCGGCTTCCGTCTCGCGTTTTTTGCGCCGCACCTCCGCCTCGTGCATCTCGCGCTCGATGGCCGGGATCAGACGTGAGGTGTGCCCCTTGATCAGGTAGTCGTTGGCCCCTTCCTTCATGGCGCCCACCGCCGTGTCCTCGCCGATCTTGCCAGAAACGATGATGAAAGGGATGTCGAGGCCCGACTCGCGCAGCACCTGCAGGGCTTCGAGCCCGGTGAAGCCCGGGAGGACGTAGTCCGAGATCACCACGTCCCACTCGTCCTCCTCCAGCGCCCGGCGCATCGCCTCCGCGGTCTCGACCCGCTTGGCGATGGGTGCGTAGTTGCCGCGGCGCAGCTCGAAGGTAAGGAGCAGGGTGTCGTCCTCGGAGTCTTCCACAATCAGCACGCGGAGCGGTTTTCCCATGAATACACCTGTAGAGAGGGACACATGATCGGTGCAGAACCGGCTTGAGGGTGGGGCGCATAAAATGCCCTGTGACGCTGCACCCTTAGCAGTATAGCATATTCCTTGGTCCGGTGCGGAGGGGAGGCTAATTAGGATGAGGCAAGGGGGAGGGCTGCCGCGGGAGTGCCGAGGCCGAAGTCGGCGAGCCAGTTCTCGAAGATGCGGACCTTTTCCAGGCTGAAGCGCGCGAGGTCGCTGCGTACCTGCTCGGTGCTCTTTTCCCGTTCCAGTTCGCCCCCTTTCTTGGAGTAGAAAAGGTCGGCGAGAGCCACGATGCGCTCGCAGTCGGTCACCGGGGACATCTCGCGCTCGGGAAGGGCGAGCTTTTGCTCAACGATGTCCCGCGCGGTGAGCCCGACGCCTATGTGGCGCTCGCAGACCATGGCGTGGTGCGGCAGCCCCTCGGCATCGAGTATCTTGCGCCCGATGATGCCGTGGCTTATGTAGGGCGCCTTGCCGAAGCAGTTGAGTTTGGGCGCATAGACGCGGGAGACGCCTATGTCGTGCAAAAGCGCCGCCTCCTCGATGAAACGCAGGTCGAGATGCTTTCCTTTGACGCCTTCGGCTATGGAGAGCGCCTTGTCGGCCACCATACGGCTGTGTCGGTACACTATCTCCAGCCCCTGGGCGTTATCGGTGAAGTATTTTTCCAGGAGTGCTCTGGGATTCATATCAGCCTCCGTTGTTTATGGTCCTGCTCAAGGGCTAGATTAAGCCGATTACGCCTGTCATTGCAACATGATTGACGCGGCGTGTCTGAGGAAAATATCCGCCTGTAACGAGAAGAAGGTTGAACAACGGAGCTTAACAATATATGATGTGAGTCCTTTAAGTATACTCTGCCGATCCGGGTGGTGTGATGAGAGTGAATACGGTTGCCCAACAACAGATGCTCGTCGTGGACGACGAACCGGGGATCCTTAACGAGGTGTCGCTGCTCCTTGCGTCCAGCGACATCCCCGAGGTCACGACCATCTCCGACAGTCGCCAGGTGCTCCCTTACCTGCGGGAGCGCCGGGTGAGTGCTGTGGTCCTCGACTGGGTGATGCCCAACGTCTCGGGGGCGGAGATCCTTCAGAGCCTCACCGTGGAACACCCCGAGGTCCCGGTGATCGTGATGACCGCGATGGGGGACGTGGAGACAGCGGTTGCCTGCATGCGGCAGGGGGCCTTCGACTTTCTGACCAAGCCGGTCGACCCGAACCGCCTGGTGGCGAGCGTCAAAAAGGCGATGCATGTGAGCGAGCTCGGGCAGCAGAACCGGATGCTCAAGGACTACCTCCTGGCCGACACCCTGGGGAACCCGGACGCATTCGCCGGCATCGTCACCGAATCGAAGAAGATGCGCGGCATCTTCCAGTACATCGAGGCGATCGCCTCATCGCGGCTGCCGGTGCTCATCACAGGCGAGACCGGCGTTGGGAAGGAGCTCCTCGCCCGCGCGGTCCACGAGGTCTCCGGGGTATCGGGACCCTTCATTTCGCTGAACGCGGCCGGGCTCGACGATTTCATGTTTTCCGACACCCTCTTCGGGCACAAGAAGGGGGCCTTCACCGGTGCGGACAGCAAGCGCGACGGCCTGATCGCGGCTGCGGCAGGCGGGACCCTCTTTCTGGATGAAATCGGCGACCTGAACCACGCCTCGCAGATCAAACTCTTGAGGCTTTTGCAGGAGCGTGAGTACTACCGGCTGGGGTCGGACCTCCTTCTTAAAAGCGATGCCCGCATCGTTGCCGCCTCCAACATGGATTTCACCGCGCTCAGGGGCGCAGGGACCTTCAGAAACGACCTCTATTTCCGCCTTTGCGCCCACGAGTTCCGCGTTCCCCCCCTGCGGGAGCGGCTCGAGGACCTGGAGGTGCTCGTCGACTACTTCGTGCGCCAGGTCGCGACCGAGCAGGAAAAGCCGGTGCCCAGGGTGCCGCCTGCGGTGATCGCTGCGCTGCAGCAATGCAGCTTCCCCGGCAACGTTCGCGAACTCTACAACATGGTGCACCACGCCGTTACCTGCAACGACGGGGCCCCGCTGTCGGTGGCCGATTTCCCCGGGGTGGCACCCGCCCCGGCGCGGGCCCCGCAGCCGGTAGACTGCGGGAACCCGCTCTTCGCGCTCTTCGGGAAGTTTCCAACGGTGTTGCAGGTGGAGGAGTATCTGATTGCCGAGGCGATGAAGCTCACCAGCGGCAACCAGACCCAGGCGGCCGAACTTTTGGGGGTGACCCGCCCGACCCTCAACAAGCGGCTGAAGCAGGAGCGCCACTAGGGGCAGGGGAGGGGATGGCGCGCGGAGACGGCGCGGTCCTTGCCGTTCCAGGATTACCCGCCCGGGACAGGTCCTGTTCCACGATCAGCTGCAGGGCGGCGTCGAAATAATCGCGTCGGCAGTCGACCTCGCCTACGGTCTTGTCCTGCAGGAGGTTCATGAAGCGACAGCCGCCGAAGCAAAGCGGAAGATAGGCGCACTCAAGGCAGCTGTCGACCTGCCAGTTGCCGACGGCGTGCGATTCCCGGTAGTCCTTGATCCCGTCGGTGAGGTTGCCGATGGAGAACCCGTCCCACCCCATAAGGGCCGGGCATTTGTAGAACTCCCCCTCGCAGCTCACCAGGAGGTTGTTTTCCAGTTCCACGATACAGGCGGAGACCTTCGGCTTCGAGGTCGCGAAGCCCCTCTTCAGTATCTCCTCGCGCAGGTAGAGCTGGGCGTCGACGAGCCATGGGGCGCTTGGATTTGCGCACCCTGAGCTGCGTTCGGAACATCCCGCCTTTGGGGTCACCGGTGTGAAGAGGACGCTTTGGATCATGCCCCCGGTGATGCCGCGCTCGACCAACTGGTCGAGCAGACGCGGAAAGTGCAGGTAATTCTCCCTGCGAAAGTTCCCGCCAAGCTGGATCGGGACCAGGTCCCATATGGCTGCGATGTTGTCGACGATGGCGTCGAAGCTCCCGGCGCCGGAGGCGTATGGGCGCTCGATGTTGTGGATGTGTCTTGGCCCGTCCAGGGTGAATTTCGCCCCCTTAAGGCCAAGGGCAGCGAGCTCCTCGGCGCAGCGCCGGTTCAAAAGCGTGCCGTTGGTGACCACGGAGAAGCGGTAATCGACGCCGTGGCGCTCCGCCTGCTCCTTGAGCGGCAGGGAGATGCGACGTATCAGGTCGAGCGACATGAGGGGCTCGCCACCGTAGAAGCTAAGCTCCACGTCGAAGCCCCGGGTGATCTGCTCGCGCAAGAGGTACTCGACCAGGAGGTCGGCGGTAGCGTCCCTCATATACCTGCCGTCACGGAACTCTGCCTCGTAGCAGTAACCGCAGTTCAGGTTACAGTCAAGGTTCAGCACCACCATCGCGGTGAAGCGGCGGCTTTTCGCGTTCACCCGGTCCAGCATGCCGCGCACCTGCTCCCGTTCGCCGACGGGATCGGGCACCAGCATGCCCAGGTGCGCGAGCTTGTCGCGCAAGGCGTCCGGAAGGGTGCCGTTGCGGGCATGATCGAGGACGGCGCCGGAGAGGATGACGGCGGAAAGGCGCAGGGTCGAGTAGAGAAGGAAGTGATCGGGACGATTTTTCGCGGGGTAGATCTTCAGGTAGCGTGACAGGTGCATGGCTGGGTTCCATTCTGCGACGTGGTTATGGCATTTTCTGCAGGGACTTTGAAAGCGGCTGCGGCGTGCGCCCCGCATACAGGGCGCCGCCGCAAGAGGATGTTTCTTACAGCGAGCTGTAGAAGTAAATAAACAACGTCCAGCAGCAACTTACGCCTTCGGTTTGAACTTCTACGTCCGTGCCCGTTTCGAGGACTTCCAATGCCAGGTTCTCTTTTGCCATTGCCATTCCCTCCTTGTGTTTTAGCAAATTTGTTTTGCAATGTGGGTTAACGCGTGCTAAGGTTAGCATCGCTTAAGCTTAATTGCAACAAGTTTTAAAAATAATTTATCTAAGGGGGGTGCTGTTGAGCAATCGTAATGACTTGCACGAGCGGCGCTGTGCCAATATGAGGGGGGTGTTGGTGTCTGCGCTGCTATTGCTGGTGCTGTCTGCAGGTACGGCAGGTGCCAGCGATGATCTCAGTTCTCTTGAGCTCTTCAATGGCCCCGATACCGACGTCGTCACCGGCAGCAGATCGCCGCGCCCCGCCTCGCAGACCGCCGAGAACATAACCGTCGTGACCTCGAAGGAGATCGAGGATATAAACGCGCACAACCTGACCGACGTGCTTTACATCGTGACTGGAGTAGCGCTAGAGACCTATCGGACGCCTGGCACGGTGAGCAACGCCCGCGTGCAGGGCGCAAACTTCAACCATGTCCTGGTTCTCGTCGACGGCATTCCCATCAACAACCTGGCTGACAACTTCGCGGACATCAGCTCCATACCGGCGCAGATGATCGAGCGGGTCGAGGCCGTGAAAGGGGCCGCCTCCTCTTCCTGGGGAAGCGCCCTTGGTGGCGTTATCAACGTCATCACGAAGAACCCTCACGATGACAGACCCTTTGGCGGGCTCGTTTCCGGCTCCACCGGTACCCGCGATACGGTTGACGGCAGGGTCGAGGGGGGGGGGACCTTACACCGCTTTGGCTACTATCTGACCGCAGGAAAGCTCCGCTCCGACGGACTGCTTCCCAACAACGATGTGAGCCTCGGCAGCTTGTACGGTAAATTACGCTACGAGCTGCCGGCGGACGGAGCAATCACCCTCAGTACAGGGTTCACCGAAAATGATAGCGGGCAGACCGCTACGGATATGGTGCACGTAGATCAGGGCACCCGACAGGTCATCTCGATGCTGTCCCTGCGCTACCCGCTCTCGCACCGGCTTGTCCTTGATGCCTCGCTGCAGGGGCGTCGATACTCATCGCATGTATCCGTTCTCGATCCCACTGAGACATTGCAGTACCAGTCCACCCTCACCAAGGAGACCAGCCGTGGAGGGGGAGTGAAACTCTCGTGGCTCGGGGACATGCACCTGTTGGTGGGTGGTGTCGATTACGACCACGTGAAGGCTAAACTGGACTTCGCGGGAGAAAAGGCGGTATGGCGCGCCGATCGTGTCGGTGTCTATGCAATCGACACCATTACCCTCGGTTCCTTCGCCATTACCCCTAGTGCCCGCTTCGACAGGACCGGATCCGGGGGAGATCACTTCAGCCCGAGCCTGGGCCTCACCTACGCACTGACTGAAAACAGCGTGCTGCGAGCCTATACCGCCAAAGGGTACAGTCTCACCTCCCTCAACCGCTCCGATTCCACGGAGAAAGTATGGACTTCCCAGGTAGGCTTCGAAACCGGGGATGTCCCCTACCTCTGGCTCAAGGGAACCTTCTTCAGAAACGACACAAGTAACGTCCAGCCCGTTGGGCCATTGGGACCAAAACAGCGGCAGCTAAAGGAGGGGGTGGAGGTGGAGGCCAAAACGCTCCCAGTTCTTAACACCTCCCTTTCCGCAGGTTACACCTATGTCAGGGCCACCGATAAAGCCACCGGTGATGTCCTCAATGGTGTTCCGGTGCACACAGTGAAGATCGGACTCAAGTATGACGTCGCGGAGCAGTTGCACGCGGAACTGATCGGCAACCTGGTCGACTGGAATGACCCTGGGCACTCCCGTACCGGGGGCGTCATCTGGGACGTGCACCTGAGAAAGTGGATCGCCACTACGGATACCTTTAGCCTCGAGGTATTCCTTTCCGTGCGCAACATATTCGACGGGCGGCAATACATGGACAGCATCTTTCGCAACGCGGGACGTTGGGGCGAAGCGGGGGTGAGATGCAAGTTCTAAGATTCCTGCTTTTTCTGTTGTTGCTGCTCAGTCCGCTGCCCGCTTTTGCCTACGATGTGCTCATACTGCAGTCCATGCATGAAAAGGGGTACGCGGAGGCGGTGCGGGGCTTCAAGAAGGAATGCCGCGCCTCGAGCCGCATGATCGTCCTCTCCGATTACGCCGACCTTGACCTCGTCCGGATCGTGCGGGAAGAGCACCCAAAGGTCATCGTTGCCGTCGGGGACCGCGCCCTCGAATTGGCCCAGAAGCAGGGGGATACCCCCGTTTTGTGCATGATGGCGCTCAACGTGAAGCCGCGTCGCTGGGTGAGCGGCATCAGCATGCTCTTCGATCCGGCCCGGTACCTCTCCCTCTTCCAATCGCTCGGCACGGACCGGGTAGGGGTGCTCTACGACCCCGGGCGCAGCGGCGTCTACGTGAAAAAGGCCCTGGCCGCCTCCAAGGGGCATCTCCGTCTCGTTCTGCGCGAGGTTCACGCTCCCAAGGAGACTCCGGCCATGCTCCAGTCGCTCAGGGGAAAGGTGGACGCGCTCTGGATGATTCCGGACGTCACCGCGGTATCTGCCGCCTCGACCGAGGCCTACTTCCTTTTCTCGCAGTCCGAGAGGGTCCCGGTCGTCAGCTTCGCCGACGTCTACCTCACCATGGGGGCGGCGGTGGCGCTCACCATCGACCGGTACGACATAGGAAGGCAGCTGGGAGAGATGGCCCAGGATCTGCTCGAGGGGAGAGACCCGGAAGAGGGGATGGTCCCCCCGCGCAAGGTGCTCAGCAGGACCAACGATGGGGTGGTGCGCCAATTAAAGCTAAGCGGTCTGGGGGGGCATTGAGATGAGGAGGAGAAAACTCCGGCTTCCCCCCTACGCGAAGAGCTTCCGGTTCCGTCTCTATCTGATCTTCACCGGGACCATTGCGCTTCTTACCGCCGCCTTCGTTTCCTTCTATGTCGCCACCGAGGCGGGCGCGTACCGCAACAACCTCGAGCGCGAGGGGAAGCTCCTTGCCACCATCCTTGCGCACAACGCGCGGCTGCCCCTTTTCGCCGAGAACGTGAAGGCGCTCGAGTCCCTCGCCGAGAGCACCGCGCGCTACCCATCGGTGCTCTCCGTATCGATCAGGGACAATGAGGGGAGGGTGTACGCCCGGCAGGCGAAGTCGGAGCGCATCCCGGACGATGCGGTAACCATGGCGGTGCCCATAAGCCTGCCGAGCGGACTTTCTCCCGAGTCGGCCCTTCTTGGCCACCGGGAGGGGAACGAGGACCGGGTTATCGGAGAGGTGCGCCTGAGACTCGACACCAGCGGCGAGCGCGAGCGGGTCCTCACCCTGGTCGTCGCCTCCCTGGGCATAGGGACCCTTTTCTGGATCGTCGTCTCGCTGCTAAGCTACCACGTCCTGAAGCGGGTGACCGGCTCCTTCAACCTCCTTCTGGGCGGGATCGAGGAGATCGGCTCCGGCAAGCTCTCGGCACGCGTCGATCTCGACGGCGACGACGAGCTCGGTCGCGCCGCGAACGCCATAAACGCCATGGCCGCCTCGCTGGAACTGCGCGAGCTGGAGAACCTCGCGCTGCAGGAGGAGCTCCTTAAAGCGATGAAACTCGAGGTGCAGGAGGAGAAAAAGCGGGTCATGGCGCGGCTTATCCAGACCAACAAGATGACCTCCCTCGGGCTTTTGCTCTCATCGATGGCGCACGAGATCAACAACCCGAACGCGTCGATCCGCTTCTCCGGGCACATGATCGGCAAGATGCTGGCTGACGCGCTACCGCTTCTGGACGGTGTATGGCAGGAAGAGGGGGACTTCTACCTCGGAGGGGTGCCGTACCACAAGGCGCGGCTCGTCCTGGTGGAAAACACGGGAAAGATCGTGGAGAACTCGGAGCGGATCGCGATGGTGGTGCAGGGGCTAAGGGACTACGGGGTCGGGGGCACGGTGCGGCAGCATCAGAAGCTGGACGTGAACGCGGCGGTCGGCGCGGCGTTGTCGGTGCTTGCCTGCCAGACCAACAAGGACATCCAGCTCCACACCTCCCTGGGCACCGGGTTACCGGTCGTCGCCGGCAGCCAGCAGCAGATCGAGCAGGTGCTCATCAACCTCATCCTGAACGCCATGCAGTCCTTCACCGGCGGCCATGGCGAGATCCGCCTTACCACCCGCTGCGAGGCGGGGGGAGAAGAGGTGTTAGTCGAGGTGCGTGACAACGGCAGCGGCATAGGGCCGGAAACGATGGAACGGCTCTTCGAGCCCTTCTATTCGACGAAGCTTGAGCGCGGCGGCAGCGGCCTCGGGCTCTACATCTCCCAGTACATCGTCGCCGAGCATGGCGGCCGGCTGGAGCTTACTTCGCGCACGGGCGAGGGGACCCTCGCCACCGTGACGCTCCCGGCCGCCTCCTGCTAGTGGTGGACGTGTTCCCCGCCTAAGACTGTCAGCATCCCCCCGATCCGCTCCATCAGATCGGTGAGCGCATCACCGTGAGACCCTTCACCGCAGATCCTGCGCATCTGGCTTAGGAGCCCCTCGAAAACGTCCTCGCCGCAGGAGCCCCGGACTACCTCGTTGGTCAGGGCATCGTTCAGCAATAGTCTCTTCATCTGGATGAGCTGGATCTCCACCCTCAGCTTCTTTATGGTAGGCATGTCGCTTTGCTTGAGCAGCTGGAGGCACTGATTGATGATGCTGTACTGTTGGTCCATGATTCTCTCCCCGTAACGATGGCATCGACAACAGGGACCTTATTCCAATATGTATGCCAAGGCGGCCATTGGTGAAAATCACGGGAAAACGGTGTGTTACGGTGGCACTTGCATGGGGGCGCCGAGCGGTGGGAGTGTGAAAAAATTTACACTTTCAGTCTTTGACTTCTGCTAAACCACGCACTTTCGAACCTTTGCGGCGCCGGGTAAAAAAATGCACTGTTCGTTTTTTTACAACCTGCGCCGCCTTGGCTCTCGCGCGCGGGAAAAAGGGGAGGGGGGGCAGCGCCGCGCCGAACTGTGCACTCGTCAGCAGGCCCGGGTCAGGCAACTGCGCACCGTGTCGGTGATCTGCGCCGCGGTGAAGGGCTTCAGGATGTAACCGTTCGCACCGGCCTCGGCCATCAGGGCGCGCATCTCCGCTTCGCTCTTCGAGGAGAGGAGCAGGATCGGGATGTCGCGGCTCACCTCGTTCTCCTTTAGCAGCTTCGCCTTCTTGTTCCCGTCCAGCATCGGCATCATGATGTCCATGATGATCAGGTCCGGTCTCTCCTTGGAGAAGATGTACCGATTTGCCTCGATGCCGTTGGTGGCGGTAAGCACCAGGTATCCTGCCTGCTCCAGCGCGTCTTTCGCCATGGCGAGCACAAGCTCGCTGTCGTCTATGATGAGGATCTTCTCGTTCATGGTGGCTCCTTTAGGTCAGGTGACGGGCGCGGCGGCGCCCGGTGAGGGGGCGGGGCGTACATCTCCGAAGAGTCGTTCCAGGACGGCGGGGATCAGGTCCAGCGGGACCACCCGATCCACGGCGTCGAGTGTGATGGCGGCCTTGGGCATGCCGAATACGGCGCAGGAGGGCTCGTCCTGCACGATGGTGGTCCCCCCGGCCTCCCGGATGCGCAGCATCCCCTGCGCGCCGTCTCTCCCCATGCCGGTGAGCAGCACCGCCACGACCTGATCGCAGCGCTGCCGGGCGAGCGACGAGAAGAAGACGTCGATGGAGGGGCGGCAGCAGTTCACCGGGGGGGTATCGACCAGGCGGATCGTGCCGTTGTCGAGGGTGAGGTGGCTGCCGTCGGGCGCGACCAGTACCTCGCCGGAGTTGCATGTGGCACCGTCACGGGCGGTGGTGACCGGCAGGGCGCACTCCCTGTCGAGCCACTTGGCGTAGCCCCGGGCAAAGCCGGGGGCTATGTGCTGCACCACGAAGACGGTCCCCGGAAAATTCGCTGGAAGCGACTTCAAAAGCCGCATCACCGCCTTAGGCCCTCCGGTTGACGCTCCGATGGCGAGGATGGTGTGGCCGGCGCCGCCGTGCGGGGGAGGGATCGCCTCGGGGAGCCGCATCCTGCGCCTTGGGTGCCGGATCACCCGGATCCTCGAGAGGAAAAGGATCTTCTCCCTCAGCGTCTTCGCGAAGAGTGCCAGCGACGCCTCGTCCTCCAAAAGCGGTTTCTCCATGACATCCAGGGCGCCCCGCTTGATGGCGGCGAAGGCGCGGTCCACCTCGTTCGCCTCCACGTTGCCGGAGAGGACGAGGACCGGGGTAGGGGCCTGGGACATGATCTCCTCGATGGCGTCCAGCCCGTCCAAAACCGGCATGAGCAGATCCATGACGACGAGGTCCGGGGCGAGCGACTGGGTCGCCTCGACCGCCTGCACGCCGTCGGCCGCCTCGGCCACCACCTCGATGCCGTCCACGCCGTGCAGCATGTCTTTCAAAAGCCGGCGCGCGAGGAGGGAATCGTCCGCCAGCACAATCCTCGTGGTCATGTCGCTCCTTTTCATCGGGCGCTCAGGCGCCCCTTCCCGGTCACCCTATGAGCATCTGCACCGTTTCCAGCAAAAGCCCCTGGTCGAAGGCACCCTTCACGATATAGGCCTGCGCCCCCGCCTGAAGCGCCTGCCGCTTGTCCTCGTCACGCGACAAGGACGACACGATGATGATCGGGGTGTCCTGGTACGTTTCCGAGGCGCGCAGGAGCCGGGTGAGCTCGAAGCCGTTCATCCCCGGCATTTCCACGTCAGAGATGATGAGGTCGAAACGATCGGCCGCGCTCTTTTCCATGGCGTCCTCGCCCGAGACCGCGGTCACCACGTGGTACCCCTGGCCCGCGAGGATGCTCTGTTCCATGGTGCGGGTGGTGATCGAATCGTCCACGACCAGGACCTTCGGGCGGCGCCTCACCGCCTCTTCCTCCTCGGGAGTGAGGACGGCGCGCGGCGCCCCCCCCCCGGGCTGGAAGAGGTCGGGTACATTGAGGATGAGGGCAGGGTTGCCGTCCCCCATGATGGTCGCGCCGAAGAGGTAGCGGACGTTTCCGAACTGCTTGCCGAGCCCCTTGACCACCACCTCGGAGTACCCCACGTGGCTTTCGACGATGCAGGCGATCCTCTGGTCGCAGTGCTTTAGCACGATGACCGGCAGCGGGGCGTCCCCCGCGTCGCGCCGCGCTGGGAGTCCCAGCATGCCCGCCAGGCTGTAAAGCGGCGTGGTCGCCCCGCGCACCTTGATCACCTCGTCCGTTCCCATGGTGGTGATTTCCGACCGACGCACCTTCAGGATCTCCTGCAGGTAGGTGGCGGGGACGGCGAAGGTCTCGTCGCCGCAGGTGATGATGAGCGCGTCCAGGACCGAAAGGGTGAGCGGCAGCTGCAGGGTCACCTGGGTGAAGCGCCCAGTCTCGCTCGACAGCGTCACGTTGCCCTTGACGCGCTCGATGTTCTTCTTGACCACGTCCATGCCGACCCCGCGCCCGGAGATGTCGGTGACGATCTCGGCGGTGGAAAAGCCGGGGCGGAAGGTGAGGTAGAGGGCCTCCTCGTCGGTGAGCCCCTCGGCCTCGCGCGCCTCGATGACGCCGCGGGTTACCGCGGCGGCCTTGATGGCTGCAGGGTCCATGCCGCGCCCGTCGTCCCGAACCTCGACGAGCACCGAGTTCCCCTCGTGGCGCGCGCTCAAAAGGACGCTCCCCCGGCGCGGCTTGCCGGCCGCTTCGCGCGCCTCGGGGGGCTCGATGCCGTGGCTTAGGGCGTTGGTTAAAAGGTGGATGAGGATGGGCTTCAGCCCGTCGAGGAGCACCCGGTCCATCTCGATCCCCTGCCCCTCGATCTCGAACTGCACCTCGCGGGAAAGCTGCAGCGAAAGGTCGCGCACGAGCCGTTCGAGGCCGTCCGAGATGGTCTTTAGCGGCAGCATCCTGAGCCCCATCGCCTTTTCGTGCAGGTCCTGGATCAAAAAGCCGAGGTAGAGGATGTCCTCCTCCAGCTCGCCGCGAAAGGCGGTGAAGGGGGCCGCCTTCTCGGGTGGAAGCTCGTAGCAGAGCTCCTTCAGCCCGTCAAGCTTCGCCTCAAGGCGCTTTCTGTTGATGATCATCTCGCCGACCAGGTTCACCAGGTTGTCGAGGGTCTTCACGTCGGCGCGCACCGTATCCGCTACCGCTCCCTCCGCCTTCGCCTCGAGCGGCTCCGCCGGCAAAAGCCGTCCCGATTCGCCCCGCTCGTACTCGGCGACGAAGCGTTCCACGTCAAGCTCCGGGGGGACGCCCCGCATGAGCGCCGAGGTGATGAGCGCCACCGCGTCGGCACCCTTCAGCAAAAGGTCGATCGTCTCCGCGTCCACGCGGCGAAGGCCCTGCTCCATCCCCTTCAGGAGCTCCTCCATGGTGTGGGTGATGGCGCTTATGTCGGCAAGCCCCACCATGCGCGCCGACCCCTTCAGGGTGTGCGCGTTTCTCAAGAGCTCGTGCAAAAGCTCGGTCCGCGCCGGGTTCTTCTCCAGCACCAAAAGGCCGCTTTGCAGCGAGGCGAGATGCTCCTCCGCCTCCCGGCAGAAGATCTCGAGGTACCGGTTTCCCATCTAGGCCTCTTCCTCGGTGATCTCCTTGAGCCTCTGGGCGAGCTCCAGGATCTCGGCGATGGCGCGCTCGGTTTCGTGCGCGGAGAGCGCCACCTGCTGCGCCACGTCGCGCACCTCGCTCATGGTCTCCGCCATCTGCTCGCAGGCGGAGGTCTGCTGCTGGGTGGAGAGGGTTATCTCCTTGGCGGTACGCACCGTCTCCTGGGCGGTCGCCTGGATCGTGGCGAAGGAGTACTGCACCTTGTCCACGAGGTGCGAGGCGGCGTCGACCGCCTTGGTCCCTTCCTCGGTCACCATGATGGTGTTGTTGGTGGCGCGCTGGATCTCGCTTATGAGCCCCTTGATCTGGCGCGTCGCCTCGACGGTGCGATCGGCGAGCCGCTTCACCTCCTGGGCCACGATGGCGAAGCGCTTGCCCGCCTCCCCGGCGCCGGCCGCCTCGATGGCGGCGTTCAGGGCGAGGAGGTTCGTCTGGTCGCTGATCTCGTCGATGATCTCCACGATGCCGCCGATCTTCTGGCTGTTCTCGCCGAGTTCCAGCATGCTCTTCGCGATGCTCTGCACCTGGCTTCTCACCTGACCCATCCCGTCGATGGCGTTCACGACGTCCTCGCGGCCGCCGTTGCAGTTCTTCGTGGTGTCCTCGGCCACCGCCTCCACGCTTTTCGAGTTGGCCGTGATCATCTTCGCGGTGATCGCGATCTCCTCGCTCGTGGTGGTCACCTCCTGGACCGCGCTTGCCTGCTGGGTCGAGCCGGATGCCTGCTGCGCGCTGATCGCCATCATCTCGTTCGCGGCGCTGGAGAGCTGGATCACCGCCTCCTTGACCGAGGCGATCAGGCGGCCGCTGCGGCCGATCTCGTCTTTCAGGTCGCGCACGATGACCGTGGTCATCACGTTGAAGGCCTCGGCCAGCTCTCCTATCTCGTCGTTACTCTCCACCGGGATGGTCTCTTCGAGGTCGCCGCCGGTTATCTTGTGCGCCTTCTCGGTGAGCTGCAAAAGGGGTCTGACCGCGCGGCTCACCACGAGGAGGATGGTGACGCTTGCTACGAGGAGCATGATCGCCATGCTCCCGACGATCTGGTTTCTGAGCTCGGCCCCTTTCTGCTCGGTCTTCACCATGGAGAAGCCGATTCTGAAGGAGCCCCAGTGCTTGCCCCGGACCATGACCGGACTGGAGAGGTCCCACATGGTCTCGCCGGTGTCGCGCTGGTACACCTGTTTCAGGAAGGGATCCCGGTTCTTGGCCGCGGCGAGCCCGACCGCGTCACCGAAGATGCGCTTGGTGCGGTTGTTCAGCTTGTCTTTTTCGCGGTCTCCGGTAAGGGGCGCCGAGTAAATGGCGTTGTGGGTAGGGATGTAGCCGTTTCGGTCGGTAAGGACCGCGAAGACGATCTGGTCGTCGTGCAGGAACTCGTCCTCAAGGGCCTGCACCGCCTGATCGGTGAAGCGGTCGAACTGGGTGTGGAATTTCTGCGGTTCGGTGTTCGGTATCGGCACGTAGTGCTCGTCGAAGAGTTGCTCCATGGTGAGGTTGCCGTTTGCCACCGCCTCCTCGAGAATACGCTCCATGGAGCGCGCGCCGGTCTGCGCGAGGATGCGTCCCTTGGAGAGGAGTTCCTGCTCCATGTTGGCGCGGCGCGAGCGGACGAAGTAGATCGAGAAGGCGGTCATGATGACCACCATGACCATGATGAGCACGCTGACGATTTTTACCGATAGCTTGTTGGACATGTCGAACCCCGGTCTCGTATTTTATCGGCCCCTCAAAGGGAACCCGTGCGGTTATGCCTCGCCCACCAAAAGCTCGGGCGCGGCAAGAAGGGCCTCCATGTCGAGGAGCAGAACCGCCCCCTCCTCGAGGTTGAAGTGCCCCCGGATGAACTGTTTCCTCTCGGCGGAGAGCCCCGCCACCGCCGTCTCGAACCGTTCCAGATCGAGTGGCTGCACCCCGTGCGCCGCCTCCACCAGGATGCCGGTCGAGAAGAGGTCGCCGCGCACGACGAGGATCCTCCCGGCGGGGCCTAACTCAGGCTGTGTCAGCCCGAGCATCGGACGGATGTCGATCGCCGCTGTGATGTCGCCGCGCAGGTTGAAAATCCCGGTGACGAGGCTTTGCACCGCGGGGACCCGGATGAGCTTCGGGATGCGGATCACCTCACAGGCGAAGTGGGTCTCGAATGCGTAGCGCTCTCCACCCAGGGTGAAGACGAGGCATTCGAGCATCTGCTTCGCTTCGCTCTCCTCCTCGGAAAGCGCTTCCCAGTACTCCTCGCGCATCTGGTTCAATATGCTGCGGATGTCGTATCCGTTGTCGTTACCGGTTGCCATGGTCTACCTCGCGGGGCCTTGCGGCCGTTTGTCACGCCACCCGTGCCAGCTCGTTTTGCAGCTGTAGCATGCAGACCGCGCGGGTCAGCCCCCCCGAGAAGGGGATGGTCTGGTCGTCGCTCCACCGGGAGAGGATCCGGATGCTGTTTCTGAGCTCGCGGGCCGCGTCGCTCACGCGTCCCTGGCGCAGGTGCAGCCGCCCCATGTGGTAGCGCGGCATGATGAAGTCATGGTCCAGAAGAAGCGCCTTTCGGTACTCGGCGGCCGCCTCGGCGAGACGGTCCTCGGCGTCCAGGAGCACCCCCTTGAGAAAGTACGCTTCCGCCAGCAGGTCGTTGAGCTTCAAGGCGCGCTCGCAGCTCTCCATGGCACGGGGAAGCTCTCCCTTGCCGGCAAGGATGAACCCGGTGAGAACAAGCGCCTCGGCGTTCTCCGGGGCCTCTTGCGGCAGTTCTTCAAGTAGCGCCAGGGCGGCGTCAAACTCCTCCCGGTCGAAGAGCTCGCGCGCCTGCCGGAACATCTCGGTTGCGCCTTGCGTCACAGGTGCGGGGAGGGGTAGGGGAGAGTCCTCGGCCGGTGGCGGCGCCTCGACGGCCGCAGCCGGGACGGTCGGAGCCAAAACGGTCGGAGCCAAAACGGTCGGAGCCAAAACGGTCGGCGCCTGCGCGGCAAGCCGCATCTGCTCCGGTGTCAGCTCCCACTCCGGCTGGGGTGTGCCGGGGGCTCGGCTCTCCTTTTGCGGCTGCCCCCCCTTCACGTAATAGAAGCTCCGCTCCTGGCGCCTGAGGCTTAAGGGGAGCCCTTCATGCTGCAGGAGCGTTTCGGAGTGCCCGAGGAAGAGGAGCCCTCCAGGGGCAAGAGCGTCGGCAAAACGCTCCAGCATCTGCTCCGCGCTTTGCGTGGTGAAGTAGATGAGGACGTTGCGGCAGAAGATGGCGTCGAGTCCATGCAGCTCTTCGCAAAGCGGCTCGTGGCAGGGGGCGGAGAGGTTCAGGTGTGCGAACCGGACAAGCTGCTTCACCTCGTCCCGGATCAGGAAGCTTTCGCCGACCCGCGTGAAGTAGCGCTGCACCTGGTCCGGTCTGGTGATCCTCATCGACCACGGGGAGTACACCCCCTCGCGGGCGCGCTTCAGCGAACGGTTGTTGATGTCGGTGGCGATGATCCGTATGTCACGCTCGCTCCAGTCGGGGAGCGCCTCCATCACGGTCATCGCGATGGAGTAGGGTTCCTCGCCGGTGGAGCACCCGGCCGACCAGATGCACACCGGAGCCGGGTCGTCCTTTAAAAGGGCGAGACGCTCTCTCAAGACGTCGAAATGGGCCGGGTAACGGAAGAAGTAGGTCTCGCCCACGGTCAGAAACTGCAGGAGCCGCTGGAGTTCGTGGCGGTCCTCGCCGTGCAGCTTCAGGTACTGCAGGTATTCTTCGAAGCTCCACATGCGCAGCGCCGCCATCCGCTTGCGCAGCCCGCGCGCCAGGGCCGCATGGTTGCGCGCCTCGAAATGCAGCCCGGTATGCTTCAGAATGTGCTTTGAGAAGGCACAGGCCAGACGGGAGGATAGTTCCTCCTCATGCTGGGGCCCGGACTTTCTGAGTGCGACGAGGGCCAGGTCGTCGAACAGGCGCTTCTCGTCTAACGGCGTCGGGATGAAGTCGAATACCTGGAGCAGTTCCGCTTCGAGCCTCAGGCAGTCTGAAATGACGATGACCGGTACCGAGCGTGGCCCTTGCGGGGTCTGGACCCTGTGTTCCACCGCGAGGGAGGGGACGCTTGAGGCCTCCAGTGCAAGGACGATCAGATCAGGCTTCCGTCTTCTGACCGCCGGAAACGCTTCTTTTGCCGGACAGACGGGGAGTGGGGTGTGACCCGCACTCTGAAGCAGGCCGCAGAGATAAGCAGCGAATGGATCGTTATCGCTTATAACGAGGATTTGCAAAGACAAGTGGCTGGTCCTCTTTCTGCTGCTTCGGTTGTGGCGCTAGCTGTTTCTTCGAGTTTTGCGTGACTGTATTACATTGAAATAAAACGGTCTGTCGTGACATGATTCCTAGCAATAACGGCCATGCTAGCATTTTTAATGATTGGGTCAACTAAAATTAATCTCATAGCTAAAATAATGTTTTGTACCAGCCTTTGCTCCCGGTCCGCCTGCGCCATCATCAAGGAGAAACAACCGGTGCTATCGACCGCGCCAAGGGGCGTCAAGGTCGTCCCTGGAGTGCAGCACCGGGAGAGCATGTCGGCGCCAACCTCGTAAGATCACCCTTGACACCCGCTTATCCTGGATATACTATATTCAAAAGTTTGAATGTATACGGAAGGAGCGTGAACAAATGCCTATCTTTGAGTATGTCTGCAACGCGTGCGGCCAGAAGTTTGAGAAACTGGAAAAAGGGGGCACCGTCGAGGAGAAAAACTGCCCCGCCTGCGGGTCCGGTGACGTGAAAAAGGCGCTGTCCATCTTCGCCGCATCCGGGAGCACGGACAGCAAGTGTTTCAGCGGCGGCTGAAGGTTCTGAACCACCGCGCCGGTCGGCGCGGCGATTTGCAAAGGAAAAGGGAGGCTTCGGTCTCCCTTTTTCGCATATCCGGGGGGGACACCTCCCGGGGGACAGAACGCCGGAGCGTATACGGCGCGCGCCGGAGGGGTGCAGCCGTAAATATCTGTTGACATGAGGAAAACCGAATGTATATTGTGCAGTTTCGGCTGGGAGAGTTGGCAAAGAAATGGGTAAAATGACTGGCACCGCGGACGGTGCTCGTCTTTTGCCGGAGGATTTTCGGTGCGTAAACTGTGTCTTCCCGGGTACGGAACCCTTATTCCCGTCGCGTTGCTGCTCGGGTTTGCCCCCTTTTATCCGGAGCCGCACCTGGTAGGCAAGGTGAGGATGCTGTTTGCAGGCACCTTGTCGAAACCGTTGGATGTTTTCGACCTGTTCTGGCATACGTGGCCGTTTGCGTTGTTGCTCGTGCGCATCGTCGTCGACCTGAAGGGGAAAAAGGGCGAATCTTAGCGAAGCGCCAACCTAAATGGTAAGGCGTCAGAGTGTAGTCTGTAGTGTTTTGTCCGGTTCCATCACCGGGCCTGGAATTGTCGTAAAAGCAAGGAGAAGTGGATGAAGAGGAGAATCGTCGTGGTCGGTGCCAACGCAGCCGGCGCCAAGGCGGCTGCAAAGGCCAGAAGGATCAACCCCAGGGCGGAGATTTCCGTCATCGACCGCGGCAGCTTCATATCTTATGGCGCCTGCGGCATCCCTTATTACGTATCCGACACGGTTACCGACGTGAAGGAACTCATGAGCACCCCGGTCGGCGTCGTGCGTGACGCCAACTTCTTCAAGAAGGTGAAGGGGGTGTCGGTCAAGACCAACACCGAGGTGACCGGCATAGACCGCGAAGCGAAGGTGATCCGGCTGCGCGAAGGGGCCGGAGCCGAGACCTCGCTTCCCTACGACAAGCTGATCCTCGCCACCGGCAGTTCCCCGTTCGTCCCCAAGATCGAAAACGTCGGTCTGAAGAACATCCTCACCGTGAAGTCCATCGAGGATGCCGAGCTTTTGAAAGAAAGCGCCCTTTCCTGCAGTGCTGCCTGCATCGTCGGCGGGGGGCTCATCGGCCTTGAGACCGCCGAGGCGCTGCGGCAAAAGGGAATGCAGGTGACCCTCGTCGAGATGCGTGACCAGCTCCTCCCGGGTGTCCTCGATCCCGAGGTCGCCGCGGCGGTGGAAAAACACGTGAAACAGCAGGGGGTGACCGTACTCACCGGGTGCGCCGTGACCGGGTTCGCAGGCGAAGGTACCGTCGCCACGGTCCTGGTGGGGGACCTGGAAATTAAGGCCGATCTGGTCGTGCTCGCTCCCGGCGCCACCCCGAACGTACAGTTGGCCCGTGAGGCGGGGCTTGCCATCGGCACCACCGGGGCGATAGCCGTCGACCAGATGCTGCGCACAAGCGATCCCGACATCTACGCCTGCGGCGACTGCTGCGAGACGACCCACCTTGTGACCGGCAAGAAAGTCTTCGTTCCCCTCGGGAGCACCGCCAACAAGCAGGGGCGCGTCGCCGGCATCAACGCCGCCGGAGGCGAGGCGACCTTCGCCGGCATCATCGGTACCAGCATCCTCAAGGTCTTCAGTTTCAACGCGGGAAAAACCGGGCTTACCGAGACCGAAGCGCGCGCAAACGGTTTCGACGTGGAAACGGTACTCTCGCCGGCGCCCGACCGGGCCCACTTCTTCCCCGGGGCGAAGCCGATCATGCTGAAGCTCGTCGCCGACCGCAGCACCGGTCGGATTCTCGGCCTGCAGGCGGCGGGTGAGGGGGCGGTGGACAAGCGTCTCGACGCGGCGGCTGCCGCCATCACCTTCAAGGCGACCGCCGAGCAGCTCTCCCAGCTTGACCTGGCCTACGCCCCGCCCTACGGCGCGGCCATGGACAACCTGATCGTCGCCGCCGACATCATGAAGAACAAGCTCTCCGGGCACGCGCGCGGCATCTCGGCCCGCGAGGTGAAGCGCAAGCTCGACGAAGAGGAGGATTTCATCCTGCTCGACGTCCGCTCGCCGGCCGAACACGGCGAGATCGGCATCGAGGGGGCGAAGCTGATCCCTCTCGGCGTACTGCGCGAAAAGTTGGAGGAGCTTCCCAGGGACAAGGAGATCGTCACCTTCTGCAAGATAAGCCTCAGGGGGTACGAGGCGCAGAAGATCCTCGACGCGGCCGGGTTCACCAATGTGAAGTTCATGGACGGCGGCATCATGGCGTGGCCCTACAAGTTCAGGGATCGCTGATCCGCTTTCGGTCTCATGTAAAAAAAGGGGGAGGGTGCCTGCGGCATCCCCCCCCTTTCTTTTACATCGCCGCAGCCACAAGGCCGGCAGCTGTTTAAGCGAGCTATTTGGGACTGCGTTCCGCGGCCCACGCGCAACCGGTGGTAAAAAACGTCCCGTCCGCCGTAGCAGGGTCCTTCTCGTACACCCCTTTCGTAACCGTCTTCGCGTAAACAGTCTGGATGTCGGATGCGATGCCGAAGGCCAGCGAACCGCTCTGGTGCTGCATGATCGCCGCGTAACCCGCATTGGTGGTATTGATGCTCGGCTTCACCCCAGTCGAGTTTTTCAGCAGGGCAACGTCCGCAGTGGATCCTTCCCTGCCGCCGTAGAGCGTCAGGCCGGTTCTATTGAAATCGCTGTTCCCCATGGTGCCGCAGTACGCCGCTGTGAACGGGAACAGCATCAGGATTACGGCAATGCTCTTTTTCATCTCACGACTCCTTTTCCTTATTGCTACCGGTATGCCACCACTACAGGGTATTCCTGGTTTTCCGCAGCGTAGCTCTCCATGCTGGCCTTTAGGTTCTTCAAGTCGCTTGCCGAGGCGCTGTTGAAGGCCTTTTCACGGTACGCGGTCATCTCCGGGATGGCGAGCGTAGCCAAAACGCCTATGATGAGCATGACCGTGATGAGCTCGAAGAGCGTGAACCCCTGTTGATTGCGAATCGTTGCGGGCATCTGCGGACCCCTCCCTTTCTGAGGCGAAACCGCCTTCTTCGTAAGGACTTGCTGCATGTGTGGTCGTGTCACATTTAGCAAGAAGAGGGCGGGAGGTCTGCCCGCATGCATCGGATTATCTTGTAGGCGGTTTTCTTAAATCGGGCGGGGAAGGGAATCAAAGGAAGGGGGCGCGCAGCTCGGCGCCCCCCTTTGCGTGGGATTTGTCAGGCCCAGCGGTTGCGTCTGATCTTGTCGTGCTGCAGCTTTTCGGCCGGCAGCGGTCTCAGGCGCTCCGCCGCGTGGCCGATGCCAAGGACGCACTCGACCTTGATGTTGTCTGGGAGGCCCAGAAGCTCCTGGATGTATGCCTCGGCGCTTTGCCGCGCGTCGTGCTTTCTGTTGCGGATCTGGGCCCAGCAGCTTCCGAGCCCGAGGGAGACCGCGGTGCACTGGATGAGGATGGCGGCGATGGAGCAGTCCTCCACCCAGACGTCGGACTTCGTTTCGTCGGCGCAGACCACGATGGCAAGCGGTGCCCGTGCCACAAACTCCGAGCCGTGCTGCTTGGAGAGGGAAAGCTTCTGAAGCAGTTCCGGGTCGTCCACGACGATGAACTCCCACGGGTTGATGCTGCGCGAGGCGGGAGCTCTCAGTGCGGCCTCTATGAGAGTCTCGACGGCCTCGACGGAGACCTTCTCGCTGGTAAACTTCCTGGTGCTGCGACGTATGCGTAACAGTTCAATCATGGCTCTCCCTTTCAGGCGACATTGGGTGCGGCGCTATAACAAGAGCGCAAATCTACTCCAAAAGTGATACGGAGTCAAACCGCCGCAATGTCAGCGTCGCGGGCGCCAAGTGTCAGGTCTTTACGGCTTTTAATCGTATTTTCGCTTTTGCCTTATTGACAGGTACGTCGGTGCGGGTCTATAAGGAATGAAGATTCATTCCGCAGGAGAAAAAGACGATGGATAAGACCGACAAGTGTGAGAAGGCAGAGAAGTGTTGCGACAAGCGTGAGCTCATCATCCAGGCTGCGCTCGAGCTCGTCGCCGAGCAGGGGTTCCACGGGGCCCCCATGGCTATGATCGCCGAGAAGGCGGGGGTCGGCGCGGGGACCATCTACCGCTACTTCGAGAACAAGGACGACCTGATCCGCTGGATCTACAAGAACGTGGAAGAGCGCTTCGTAGAGGTCATGATGCAGGGGTACCCGGAAAACGGGGCGGTGCGCGAGCGCCTTCTGCATATAGGGACCGAGCTTGTGCGCCACCTGATCCGGGAGCCTTTGCAACTGCGCTTCGTGGAGCAGTTCCACAACTCCCCGTACGGCGTGGACCACCGCAGGGAGAAGCTCTTTAGCGAGGGCAGAAAGGACGTCATCAGCGACCTTTTCCAGGAGGCGCTCCAGCAACAGATCTTCAAGCCGCTGGAACTCGCCATCCTCTTCTCGCTCTTCTTCGGGCCGCTGGTCGACATCTGCCGTGATCACATCCTGGGCTTCATAAAGCTGGATGACGCCCTCATCGAACAGGTGGTCGGGGCATGCTGGGACGCCCTGCGGCGCTAGCAGAATGATCGTTCATTCTATTCTGAGGTATTAACGTCATGTTGATGAAACTTTGCTTGATCCTGTTCGCCCTGACTTGGGGCGGCATCGTCCTGATCGTCTCATTTAGACGCAAGTAAGGTGGCAAAGCCACCATAGACCCTTTATCGAGGCAGTAAATAACAAACGAGGTGTATATGCAGATCACGTACAGGGCACAGTTGTTATCCGTAGTTCTCATGTTGGGCGGCTCCCTGGTCCTTGCCGGGTGCGGCAAAAAGCAGCAGCCCGCCGGGCCGCCGCAGGGCCCCCCCGAAGTCGGGGTGATCGAGATCCAGCCGCAGCACGTTGCCTTGACCACCGAACTTCCGGGTCGTACCTCCCCGTACCTGATCGCCGAGGTCCGTCCCCAGGTTACCGGCATCATTCAGAAGCGAGTATTCACCGAGGGGAGCGACGTGAAGGCAGGCCAGGTGCTGTACCAGATCGACCCGGCCACCTACCAGGCGGCCTACGCGAGCGCCAAGGCGGCCGAGGCGCGGGCCGAGGCGAACGTACTTCCCGCGAAGCTTAAGGAGGAGCGTTTCCGCGAGCTCGTGAAGATCAACGCAGTCAGCAAGCAGGACTACGACTCCGCCTACGCGGCTCTCAAGCAGGCCGAAGCCGACGTCGCCTCCGCCAAGGCGCAGGTGGAAAGCGCGCGCATCAACTTGGCCTACACGAGGGTGACCGCCCCCATCTCCGGGCGCATCGGTCGTTCCAGCGTAACCGACGGGGCCCTGGTCACCGCGAACCAGGCGGCGCCGCTCGCCACCATCCAGCAGCTCTCCACCATGTACGTGGACGTGACCCAGTCGAGCTCGGACATGCTGAAGCTGAAGCAGAGTCTCGCCCAGGGGCTCATGAAGCGCGACAAGGCCGGTGAGGCGCGGGTGAAGCTCCTCCTCGAGGACGGTACTGCATACCCGGTAACCGGTTTCCTCAAGTTCTCCGATGTGACCGTGGACCAGAGCACCGGCTCGATCACGGTGCGCGCCGTCTTCCCGAACCCTAAGCAGACCCTGCTCCCCGGCATGTTCGTCCGTGCCGTACTCGAGGAGGGTGTGAACGAGGCGGCCATCCTGGTGCCGCAGCGCGGTGTGACGAGGAATGCGGCCGGACAGGCCATCGTCATGGTCGTTGGCGCCGAGAACAAGGTTGAGCCGCGTCCGGTCCAGGTGGCCCGCACCGTTGGTGACAACTGGCTTGTGAGCGGCGGGTTGAAGGCCGGCGACAAGGTGATTCTCGAGGGGATCCAGAAAGCGCGCCCCGGCACTCAGGTGAAGATGGTGCCGTTCCAGTCCCCCGAGGGGCACGGCGGCCCCGGTGGCGCTCCTGGAGCAGCAGCACAGGGTGGCCAGGGTGCCCCCGGCGCGAAGCCTGCCGCCCCGGCAGCACCGGCAGCACCTGCGGCCCCGGCCCAGTCCCAGAAGAAGTAGTCCCGCGGACACAAAAACAGGCGCAACCGTCGACGCGACTGAAAACGTAGAACGTAGAACATAGAACGTAGAACGTCGCTTTAATAGGAGCTTTATCCATGTCCAGGTTTTTCATAAACAGACCCATCTTCGCCTGGGTCATCGCCATAGCCGTCATGCTGGCCGGCCTTCTGGCCATTAAGTCGCTGCCGGTCTCGCAGTACCCGCCCATCGCGCCGCCGCAGATCTCGATCAACGCCATGTACCCGGGGGCCTCCGCCCAGACGGTGCAGGACACCGTGACCCAGGTGATCGAGCAGAAGATGAACGGCATCGACAACCTGCTCTACATGTCCTCCACCAGCGATTCGGCCGGTGCGGTCTCCATCAACCTGACCTTCAGGGCCGGGACCGACCCGAACATCGCCCAGGTGCAGGTGCAGAACAAGCTGCAGCTCGCCACGCCGCTTCTGCCGCAGGTGGTGCAGAAGCAGGGCATCCAGGTGGTCAAGTCCACCCGTAACTTCCTGATCATCGTCGGCATGGTTTCCGAGGACGGCTCGTTGAACCGCTACCAGCTCACCGACTACATGGTGTCCAACGTCCAGGACCTCGTGAGCCGCGTGGAGGGGGTAGGGGAGGTGACCGTCTTCGGTTCCCAGAACGCCATGCGCGTCTGGATGAACCCCGACAAGCTGAACAACTACAAGCTGACCCCGAACGACGTCTCGAACGCCCTCCAGGCCCAGAATGCGCAGGTATCCGCGGGCCAGTTCGGCGGCATGCCTGCGGCGCAGGGGCAGCAGTTGAACGCCACCATCACGGCGAGGACGCTTCTGCAGACCCAGGAGCAGTTCGAGGAGATCGTGCTGCGCACCAATCCCGACGGCTCCACCGTGAAGCTTAGGGACGTGGCGAAGCTCGACATCGGCACCGAGAACTACGACATGATCGCCCGTTACAAAGGGAAGCCGGTGGCCGCGATGGCCTTGAGGCTTGCCGCGGGCGCCAACGCGCTCGACACCGCCGACCGCGTAAAGGCCAAGATGGCCGAGCTGGAGAAGTTCTTCCCGGCCGGTGCTAAGGTCGTCTACCCGTACGACACCACTCCTTTCGTGAAGATCTCCATGGAGGAGGTGGTGAAGACCCTGATGGAGGCGGTCTTCCTCGTCTTCATCATCATGTTCCTGTTCCTGCAGAACATCCGCGCCACCCTGATCCCGACCATCGCGGTGCCGGTCGTTTTGCTAGGTACCCTCGGTGTCCTCTTCGCGGCTGGTTTCTCGATCAACACCCTGACCATGTTCGCCCTGGTCATCGTCATCGGCCTTCTGGTCGACGACGCCATCGTCGTGGTCGAGAACGTCGAAAGGATCATGAGCGAGGAGGGGCTCTCGCCGCATGATGCGACGGTGAAGTCCATGGGGCAGATCACCTCGGCCCTTTGGGGCATCGCGACCGTGCTCTCCGCGGTCTTCATCCCGATGGCGTTTTTCGGGGGCTCGACCGGGGTCATCTACCGCCAGTTCTCCATAACCATCGTCTCGGCGATGATCCTGTCGGTAATGACGGCACAGATCCTCACCCCGGCGCTTTGCGCGACGCTTCTGAAGCCGGTTACCAAGGGGCACGAGGCGTGCGAGTCGGGATGGTACTGCGGCTTTTTCCGCTGGTTCAACAAGATGTTCGACAAGGGGCGCCACAAGTACGAGTCCATCGTCGGGAACTCCTTCAGGAAGCCGCTGCGTTACCTCGTTTTCTACGGTTGCCTCGTGGCCGCCATGGCGACCTTCTTCCTGCGTCTTCCTACGGCGTTTCTCCCGGACGAAGACCAGGGCTTCATCATCTGCCAGATTCAGCTTCCGGCAGGTGCCACCCAGGAGCGCACCATCAAGGTGCTCGAGAAGGTGGAGAAGCACTTCCTCGAGAACGAGAAGAAGACGGTCGATTCGCTCATCACCGTCGCGGGCTTCAGCTTCGCCGGGCGCGGCCAGAACATGGGGCTTGCCTTCGTGAAGCTCAAGGACTGGAAGCTGCGTCCCACCCCGGACCTTAAGGCTCCCGCCGTGGCCGGGCGCGCCATGGGCGCCTTCTCCCAGTTCCGTGACGGCATGGCCTTCGCCTTCTCCCCCCCCGCCGTGGTCGAGCTCGGCCAGGCGAACGGCTTCGACTTCCAGTTGCAGGACAGGGGCGGCCTCGGCCACCAGGCGCTCATGGACGCGAGAAACCAGCTCCTCGGCATGGCCATGCAGAACAAGAAACTCATGGCGGTCCGCCCGAACGGCCAGGACGACACCCCGCAGTTCAAGCTGAACATAGACGACGTGCGCGCCGGTGCGCTCGGCGTCTCGCTTGCCGACATCAACAACACGCTGGCCACCGCGTGGGGCTCCTCCTACGTGAACGACTTCCTGCAAAACGGCAGGGTCAAGAAGGTGTACCTGCAGTCCGACGCGGCGTACCGCATGGTCCCCGAGGACATCAACAAGTGGTACGTGAAAAACGACAAGGGTGAGATGGTTCCCTTCTCGGCCTTCGCGACGGCGAAATGGCAGCACGCCTCGCCGCGCCTTGAGCGCTACAACGGCATCCCGAGCGTCGAGATCATGGGCAACGCCGCCAAGGGGATCTCGACCGGTGAGGCGATGGCCGAGATGGAGGCCATGGCCGCCAAGCTCCCGCAGGGGATCAGCTACGAGTGGACCGGTCTCTCTTACGAGGAGAAGAACGCGGGCAAGCAGGCTCCGGCCCTTTACGCCATCTCGCTTCTCGTCGTCTTCCTGGCCGTCGCCGCACTCTACGAGAGCTGGAGCATCCCGTTCGTCAACCTGCTCATGCTTCCGCTGGGCCTGGTCGGCGCGGTCACCGCGGTCACCCTCCGGGTGCTCCCGAACGACATCTACCTCCAGATCGGCCTTCTGACCACGGTCGGCCTCTCCACTAAGAACGCGATCCTGATCATCCAGTTCATCAAGGACCAGATGCACCAGGGGCACGAACTGGTGGATGCGACGCTCACCGCGGTGAAGATCAGGCTGAGGCCGGTCATCATGACCTCGCTGGCCTTCTTCTTCGGCACCCTGCCGCTAGCACTCACCAAGGGGGCCGGCGCCGGGGCCCAGAACGCCATCGGCACCGCGGTCACCGGCGGCCTTTTGTCGGCGACCTTCATCGACCTTATCTTCATCCCGTTCTTCTTCGTCATGGTGACGAAGACCTTCTCCAAAAAGCACGCGACGGCCAAGGCCGCTGCCGCACCCGTCCCGGAGGTGCATTAGACATGACACGCATGACCGTTAAACCCCTGGCCGCCACCCTGTTCCTGTTCCTGGCAGGGTGCGCCTCCATGGCTCCCAAATACAGCCAGCCTGCGGCACCGGTTCCGGCCGCCTGGCCCGCAGGCCCCTCTTCCCAGGCGACGCAGCCCGCCGCGCAGCAAAAACCGCTCGCCGAGATCCCCTGGCAGGAGTTCTTCGTAGAGCCGCAACTGCAGAAGCTGATTGCGCTTTCCCTGGACAACAACCGCGACCTGAGGGTGGCGGTCCTCAACATGGACCGCTTCCGCGCCCTCTACCAGATCCAGCGCGCCGACCTCTTCCCGAGCGTCACCGGGGACGGCGGGCTCGCGGTGAAACGCACCGCCGACGACCTCTCCCAAGGGGGGAGGGGAGGGGTCAGCCACTCCTACGATGTCGGCGTCGGCATCAGCTCCTACGAGCTCGACCTCTTCGGCCGGGTGCGAAGCCTTAAGGACCAGGCGCTCGACCAATACCTCGCCACCGAACAGGCCCGCCGCAGCGTCCAGATCACCTTGGTCTCCCAGGTGGCCACCGCCTACCTGACCTTGGGCTCTGATCTCGAGAGGCTGCAGCTCGCCAAGGATACCCTGGCGAACCAGCAGGAATCCTACCGGCTCTCCAAGAGCCGTTTCGAGGCGGGTGTCGCCTCGGCCCTTGACCTGCAGCAGGCCCAGACGAGCGTCGATTCGGCCCGCGTCGACATCGCCCGTTTCACGACCCAGGTGGCGCAGGACCTGAACGCGCTCACCCTGGTGGTAGGCTCCGATGTGCCGCAGGATCTTCTGCCGAAGTCGCTCACCGAGAACCTCACCGCCGTCAAGGACGCGGCGCCGGGACTTCCCTCCGACGTCCTTCTCGCCCGTCCCGACATACTGCAGGCGGAGTACAACCTGAAAGGGGCGAACGCCAACATCGGTGCGGCGCGCGCCGCCTTCTTCCCGCGCATCACCTTGACCACGAGCGTGGGATTTGGCAGCGATCAGTTGACCGGCCTCTTCAAGGGAGGGAACCTCGCCTGGAACTTCGCACCGCGCATCTCGGTGCCGATCTTCGAGGGCGGGCGCAACAAGGCGAACCTCGATGTGGCAACGGTCGACCGCGACATAGCGGTCGCCCAGTACGAGAAGGCCATCCAGTCCGCCTTCCGCGAGGTGGCCGACTCCCTCGCCCAGCGCGGCACCATAGACGAGCAGGTAGCGGCCCAGCAGTCCCTTACCGGTGCCACCTCCGAGACCTACCGTCTGTCCCAGGCCCGCTACCAGACCGGGGTAGACAGCTATCTGAACGTGCTGGACGCGCAGCGCTCGCTCTACGCGGCACAGCAGGGGCTCATCACCACCCGCTTGGCAAGGCTCAACAGCATGGTGACCCTCTACAAGGTACTTGGCGGAGGAAGCAAGTAAGGCAGCATCGTTTCCCCGGGCCATCACGGCCCGGGGAGGCGGTAACGCGCGGGGGGGCGAACGGTGTCGAATCCCCCGTGGCGGAAAGGAGCACAGTTGTCCAGATTACGCATCACCATCTACTGCATCATCGCCGTCGTGGCCTTGTTCATCGCTTACTACATGCTGGCACCGGAGCCTCATCCCGACTGGCCGATCAATCTGGTGCATTTTCTTTTCAAACACTAGATTGGGTTTATAGTTTTAACTAAGCGCCCTCTTGCGGCTATGAGAGACTTTCCCGCTCCATGGTGCTTGCTGTAGCTTGTGAAGAATTCCTTGTGACAGAGGAGCACATTCATGGCACAGAAAGAAGAGGGCGATCCACGGGAGCCTGAACCTACGCTCCGGGCGCTGCAACCGCTCGTCCGGAGCCTCCCACGCGCGGTGCATGCTTTCATGCACCTTCGCCGTCTCTTCTTCACCCTGGCCGCTATCGTCACGGCTGCCGCCCTTGCTGGCTGTTCCCTCAAGCCTGCTTACCAGCGACCCGCGCTTCCTGTCCCGCAGCAGTATCCCGGTGTCTCAGATCGCGGTGCGGCTGCCGGCGCCCCTGCCTCATGGAACGTCTTCTTCACCGACCCCGAGTTGAAACGCCTTCTTTTCCTCGCCCACGGTAACAACCGGGACCTCCGCGTCGCGCGCGCCAAGGTCGAGGAGGCACGTGCCCTCTACGGCATCCGCCGCGCTGACCTGCTCCCCGCGATCACTGCGGGCGCCGGTTACGAGCGTTCACGCACCCCCGCCGATCTCTCGGTCACGGGGGGGGCGATGATCACCGACGTTTTCAGTGCCGGTCTTTTCCTCGCTGCCTGGGAGCTCGACTTCTGGGGGCGCCTCAGGAGCCTCAAGGAGGGCGCCCTCGAGGCTTACCTCGCAACGGACGAGGCCCGCCGCGCCGTGCAGGTAAGCCTGACCGCCCAGGTCGCCCAGAGCTACCTGCAGGAGCGCGAACTGGCGGAAAGGGTATCCCTTGCCGAGGCCACCATCGCGAGCCGCGAGGAATCGTGGCGCATCGCCCGGCGCCGCTACGAGGTCGGCTCCGCCTCGAAGCTCGACGCGGTGCAGGCCGAGACCCTCCTGAACCAGGCGCGGGCCGAACTGAGCGTTCTCAAACGCCTGCGCGATCTCAACCTGAACGCGCTGGGTCTGCTGGTCGGACGGGAGGTGCACCTCGATCCGCTTCCCCTATCCACCGTGGAGGAGAGGTTCCTTGCCGAAATCCCCCCCGGGCTCCCCTCCGAGCTCCTCCTTTACCGCCCCGACGTCATCGCCGCCGAGCACGAACTCAAATCGGCCAACGCGGCCATAGGTGCGGCGCGCGCCGCCTTCTTCCCGGCCATCGCTCTCACCGGCAACTTCGGCACCGCGAGCAGCGCGTTAAGCGGGCTCTTCGCCTCCGGAAGCGGCGCCTGGAGCTTCGCCCCCGCCATCTCCGTCCCAATCTTCCAGGGGGGGCGCAACGTCGCCAACCTGGAACTCGCCCGGGCGCGCGAGGTGGAAGCGGTCGCCCAATACGAGCGCGTGGTGCAGCGCGCCTTCCGCGAGGTGTCCGACGCGCTGACGCAGCGGCGCTGGCTGGCCGAGCAGGTACAGGCGCAGCGGGCGACCCTCACGGCCCAGACGGAGCGGACGAGGCTTGCGCGCCTTCGCTACGACACCGGCGCCGCTCCCTATCTGGAGGTGCTTGACGCGGAAAGGGACCGCTTCGCGGCCCAGCAGGCCCTGGTGCAGACGCGGCGCGCCATCCTTGCCGCCGGGGTGGATCTCTACGCCGCCCTGGGGGGAGGTGGTGGGGAAGGTGACGAGGGGGACCCCGGTGCGGCGAGTGCTACGGGTGGGAAGGAGGCCATGCCATGAGGGGGTGGGGAAAGTGGAGGATCTTCGTCGTAACGGGCGTTTTACTGGTGCTGCTCGCCCTGGTTCTGTGGCAGCGCTTCGGCCGCAGCAACGGGGATGAGGGGATCGTGAGCGGCAACGGGCGCATCGAGGCGGTGGAGATCGACGTCGGACCTAAGAGCCCCGGCCGGGTGCGGGAGATCATCGTGCGCGAGGGGGATTTCGTCCGCTCAGGACAGACCCTCGCCGTCATGGATACCGAGGTGCTCGAAGCCCAGCACCGGGAGGCCGGTGCGCAGTTGGTGAAAGCGCAAAACGCGGTGCTTACCTCGAAAAGCGAGATGATGCAGCGCGCAAGCGAGAAGGCGGCGGCCCGGGCGGTGGTGGCGCAGCGGGAGGCGGAGCTCGCCCTCGCAGGGAAAAGGGTCTCCCGCTCCTCGACCCTCGCCGCCGAGGGGGCCACCTCAAAGCAGGAGGCGGATGATGACCTCGCCCGTCTGGAGAGTGCTAAGGCCTCGACCGCCGCGGCGCGCGCCCAGGTGGCGGCGGCAGAGGCGGCAGTGACAACGGCACGGCAGAAGACGCTGGGCGAAAGTTCCAACGTGGCGGCGGCGCTTGCCACGCTGCAGCGCATCGAGGCGGACCTGAAGGACGCGGCACTCAAGTCGCCGCGTGACGGGCGGGTGCAGTACCGGGTGGCCCAGCCGGGTGAAGTGGTGGCCGCGGGAGGGCGGGTACTAAGCCTCGTCGACCTGAGCGACGTCTACATGACCTTCTTTCTTCCTACCGCTGCGGCCGGAAGGGTGGCGCTCGGTACCGAGGTGCGTCTCGTGCTCGATGCGGCGCCGCAGTACGTGATCCCGGCCCGGGTTTCCTTCATTGCCGATGTGGCCCAGTTCACCCCGAAAACGGTGGAGACCGCAAGCGAGCGGGAGAAGCTCATGTTCAGGGTGAGAGCCCAGCTCCCGGTCGACCTGCTCAAAAGGCACATCACCCAGGTCAAGACCGGTCTCCCGGGTGTCGCCTACGTGAGGCTCGACGAAAAGCGCCCGTGGCCCGAGCGCCTTAATAAGGTGGTCAGATGAACCTGCCTGCGCCTCCAAAAGAACCGGTCGGGGGGGACGCCGTCATCGTCGATGGCGTCACCTTGCGCTACGGAAAGACCCTTGCGCTCGACTCGGTAACCCTTGCCGTTCCAGCCGGGCGCATGGTGGGGACCATCGGCCCGGACGGGGTCGGTAAATCGACCCTCTTCTCGCTCATCGCAGGTTCCCGCAGGCTGCAGGCGGGGAGGGTGGAGGTGCTCGGGGGGAGCATGGCGGATGCCGCGCACCGCAGGCGCGTCTGTCCGCGCATCGCGTACATGCCGCAGGGGCTCGGCCGAAACCTCTACCCGACCCTTTCCGTGTTCGAGAACGTCGACTTCTTTGCGCGGCTCTTCGGCCACGGCCGCGCCGAGCGTGAGCGCCGCATCGGCGAGCTTTTGAGCGCCACCGGACTGGAACCCTTCGCGGGGCGTCCCGCCGGGAAGCTCTCCGGGGGGATGAAGCAGAAACTGGGGCTTTGCTGCGCGCTGATCCACGACCCCGACCTGCTCATCCTTGACGAGCCGACCACCGGGGTCGATCCGTTATCGAGGCGCCAGTTCTGGGAACTGATCGAAAGGATCCGCGAGCGCCGGCGCGGCATGAGCGTCCTGGTCGCCACCGCCTACATGGAGGAGGCGGCCCGTTTCGACTGGCTGGTGGCGCTGAACGCGGGGCGCGTCCTCGCCACCGGGACGCCGGCGGAACTGCTCGCCGGGACCGGGAGCCGGTCGCTCGAAGAGGCCTTCATCGCGCTCCTCCCACCGGCGCAGCGCGAGGGGTATCGCCCGGTGCAGATCCCCCCTAGGGAAGGTGAGTTAGCCGCGGAAACCGCCATCGAGGCCTCGGGGCTTACCATGCGTTTCGGCGACTTCACCGCGGTGGACCGGGTCAGCTTCAAGATCGGCAAGGGGGAGATCTTCGGCTTCCTCGGCTCCAACGGCTGTGGCAAGACCACCACGATGAAGATGCTCACTGGGCTGCTTCCCGCCACCGAAGGGGAGGCGAGCCTCTTCGGCCGCCCCGTCGATCCCGGAGATCTCGACGTCAGGCGCCGCGTCGGGTACATGACCCAGTCCTTCTCGCTCTACACGGAACTCTCCGTGCGCCAGAACTTGGTGCTGCATGCGCGGCTTTTCCGCCTCCCGGAACGGGCTATCCCCCAGCGCGTCGCCGAGATGGCGCGGCGCTTCGGGCTGGATAAGGTGATGGAAGCCCTTCCCGAGTCGCTTCCGCTCGGGGTGCGCCAGCGCCTATCCCTGGCGGTCGCCATGATTCACGGGCCGGAGCTTCTGATTCTGGACGAGCCCACCTCCGGCGTAGACCCGGTGGCACGGGATGCCTTCTGGCAGATCATGGTCGACTTGGCCCGTCGCGATCAGGTCACCATCTTCATCTCCACCCACTTCATGAACGAAGCGGAGCGTTGCGACAGGATCTCCCTGATGCACGCCGGGCGGGTTCTCGTGAGCGACGCCCCGGCGCATCTTGTGGAAAAAAGAGGAGCCGCCAACCTGGAGGATGCCTTCATCGCCTACCTGGAAGAGGCCTGCGAAGAGCCCGCGGCAGTGGACGGCGCCTTCGCACCCGGTGCTGCGAGCGGCCCGGGTGCCGGGGTGGAAGGGGACAGCGGTGCGGCGCCCGCCGGGAACTTCAGCATGCGCCGCCTGCTAAGCTACGCGCACCGCGAGTCCCTTGAGCTCTTTCGCGACCCGGTCCGCCTCTGCCTTGCGCTTCTTGGCAGCGTCATCCTCATGTTCGTCATGGGGTACGGCATCACCATGGACGTGGAGGACTTGAGCTTCGCGGTCCTGGACCGGGACCAGAGTGTCTTAAGCCGCGACTACGCGCTGAACCTTTCCGGTTCGCGCTACTTCAGCGAGCGCCCCCCGCTGCACGACTACCAGGAGCTCGACCGCCGCATGCGCGCAAGCGACATCTCCCTCGCCATCGAGATCCCCCCCGGGTTCGCTAGGGACCTGCAGCACGGCAGGCCGGTCAGCGTCGGCGCCTGGATCGACGGCGCCATGCCATCCCGCGCCGAGACGGTGCGCGGCTACGTCCAGGGGATGCACGCCCACTGGCTCGCCTCACAGGCGCGGCAACGTCTCACCTCGCCACCCGCGGCCTCCCTCGTGCGCATCGAGACCCGCTACCGTTACAACCCGGACGTGAAGAGCCTTCCGGCCATGGTCCCCGCCGTCATCCCGCTTCTTTTGATGATGATCCCGGCCATCGTCACCGCCCTTTCCGTGGTGCGCGAAAAGGAGCTCGGCTCCATCGTGAACCTCTACGTGACGCCGGTGACCAGGCTCGAATTCCTGCTCGGCAAGCAGATGCCGTACTTGCTCCTCTCCATGGCGAGCTTTCTGCTCCTTACCCTCCAGGCGGTCTTCATCTTCCGGGTTCCCATGAAGGGGAGCTTCGTGGCCTTCTGTCTCGGCGGGCTTCTCTACGTCGGGACCGCCACTGGGCTTGGCCTGGTCATCTCCACTTTCATGAAAAGCCAGATCGCCGCGCTCTTCGGCACCGCGCTGCTCACCATCCTCCCGGCCGTCGAGTTTTGCGGCATGCTGGAGCCGGTCCGCTCCCTCGAGGGGGCGGGGGCGCTGATCGGCAGGGTCTATCCCACCACGTACTTTCTCCTGATCTCGCGTGGCACCTTCGGCAAGGGACTCGGTTTCGACGAGCTGGAGCTGTTCTTCATCCCCCTGGCGCTCGCTGTTCCGCTCCTTATCCTGCTGGGGACGGCCCTCCTTAAAAAACAGGAGCCGTGACCATGCGTGTGGCGAACGTCTTCAACCTCGGCGTGAAGGAACTCTTCAGCCTGCTGCGCGATCCGGTCATGCTGGTGCTCATCGGCTACGCCTTCTCGCTCGCCATCTACGCCGCCGCCACCGCGATGCCGGAAACGCTCCACAAGGCGCCCATCGCCGTGGTAGACGAGGACCGCTCCCAGCTCTCCACCCGCATCATCGACGCCTTTTACCCGCCGCAGTTCTCCGCGCCATCCCTGATAACCCGAGAGGAGATGGACGCGCGGATGGATGCGGGGCTCGACACCTTCGCCCTCGCCATTCCCCCCGATTTCCAGCGCGATCTCCTCGCCGGACGCCAGACCGAGATCCAGCTGAACATCGATGCCACCAGGATGAGCCAGGCCTTCACCGGCAACAGCCACATCCAGACCATCGTCTCCAACGAGATCACTACCTTCCTGAAGCGCTACCGCCCGGACTCCGGGCAGCAGGTGGATCTCGCACTCAGGGCGCGCTTCAACCCGGAGCTGAACAAGTCATGGTTCGGCGCGGTCATGAAGATCATCGACAATATAACCCTCTTATCGATCATCCTGACCGGCGCCGCTCTGATCCGCGAGCGCGAGCACGGCACCGTCGAGCACCTCCTGGTCATGCCGGTTACCCCCTTCGAGATCATGACGGCGAAGGTCTGGGCCATGGCCGTCGTGGTCCTTGCTGCCACCACCGCGTCCCTCTACCTCGTAGTGGAGGGGGCGCTCGGTGTGCCGATAGAGGGATCGGTGCCGCTCTTTCTCGCGGGGACCGCGCTGCACCTCTTCGCTACCACCTCACTCGGCATTTTCCTCGGAACCGTCGCGCGCAGCATGCCGCAGTTCGGCCTGCTGACCATGCTGGTGCTGCTGCCGCTGCAGATCCTTTCGGGAGGCACCACGCCGCGCGAGAGCATGCCTGCACCGGTGCGCGGCGTCATGCTCGCCGCCCCGAACACCCACTTCGTAATGCTCGCCCAGGCGATCCTCTACCGGGGCGCCGGTTTCGACGTGGTGTGGCCCCAGTTCGCCGCGCTCTTTCTCATCGGGTGCGTGCTCTTTGCCATATCGCTGTCACGTTTCCGCAAAACTATCGGAACCATGGCGTGAGCGCCGTGTGGCAGCGTGAAAAGATGGTATAACTATGCCTTGTTGCCGATTTCGGCTCAAAGGAGGAACCCATGGATTTTCGCCGGCCGCCTGCGCCCATTCTGGCGCTCCTCGCAGTTGCCGCAATGTTTTTCCTGCTCTCACCTGTACGGCTTCTAGCCGCACCGCTTCAGTCCCTGACCATCTCTTCAGGTACCACCACCAGTTCCTACTACGCTGCCGCCAGCGCCGTCGCAAAGGTATTCAACAAAAAAGCGAGGGCGTACGGCTTCAGACTGGCCAACACAGCTTCGGCCGGGTCCGTCGCCAACATCGATGCCGTCGCCGAGGGGAAGGCCGATTTCGGCATCGCGGAGACCGAACTCTTGAAGCGTGCCGCTGCCGGAGTGCGCCCGTGGGAAGGTAAATCAAGAGGGAACCTGCGTGCCGTACTGGGACTCTATCCCGCCACAGTCACCATAGTCGCCGCGGTTGACAGCGGTATAAGAAGCGTTGCCGACCTGAAGGGGAAGCGGCTCGGCATAGGCGCGCCAGGCTCAATCGACAACACCTTCGCCGGTGCGTTCCTGCAGATGTCGGGGCTCAACCCGGGGGAGGTGATCACCACCGAGAAGTCCACGGCTCTCGCCCCTGAGCGCTTGCAAAAAGGGGAGATCGACGCTTACCTCTGCATCGTCGGCCACCCCAACCTGACCGTGCTTGAGGCGAGCGCGGGAGCAAGGAAGGTCCGCCTGGTCCCCTTGAGCGACGAACTGATCGGGCAGGTGGCGGGAAGCAACCCGCTCCTTTCGCCGGTGGTCATCCCGACGCGGTTTTACCCGGCTGTGGAGTTGGGCGGAGAAGTGCGCAGCCTCGGTATCCGCACCGTCTTCTTCACGCGCAGCGATCTCCCGGATGAAAAGGTGTACGCCATAGTACGCGATATCATGGGGAATTTCGAACTGTTCCGGCGCCAGCACCCGATCCTGCAGCAGCTCACCCCCGAGCAGGCCTCCAGGGTGGCGGTGATCCCGTTGCACCCCGGCGCCGTGCGTTACTTCAGAGAGTCCGGCCTCATCCCTTAAGGCCGCTAGCGGAGGTTCATCGTGAAAAGTCTTCTGGTTCTGGCGCTCCTCATGATTCTTCCCGCTGCCGTTCTCGCGGCGGTTCCCGTCCCGCCGACCTATTTCTATCCGTTCGTGAACCCGTACGAGGCGACGGTTATGGAGCTTCCCCGCGAGTTCGAGGTTCGGCTCCCAAGCGAGATCCCGGTGCGCGAATTCGTGGTGCACCCCTTCCCGAAAAGGCACATCCCTGAGGTGTTCTGGTACGAAAACGGCCTCACCTGCTCTCTCGCTTATCAGGACCGGGAAGCCCCCCTTGTCTTCCTGATCGCCGGATCAGGATCGCGCTTCGACGTGCCGCGCATGCTCAAGCTGCAGAAGGTTCTTTACAAGGCCGGGTTCCACGTTATCTCGATTACTTCCCCAACCCACATGGATTTTGTGGTAAACGCGGCCAGCGGGCTTCCGGGGATCGCGAGCGACGATGCGAAGGACCTCTACCGGGTCATGGAGCTCGCCTGGCAGAAGGTGCGGGGGGATGTCCGGGTGTCTTCCTTCATGCTCGCCGGTTACAGCCTTGGCGGCTTCGATGCCGCCTTCATCGCCAGGATCGACGACCGCGAGCACCGCTTCGATTTCAAGCGCGTGCTGCTCATCAACCCGCCGGTCTGCCTTTACGACTCGGTGACCGCCCTGGATCAACTCCTGGTCGACAACGTCCCGGGTGGCATGGACAACTTCGATGCCTGGTTCCGCGGGGTCTTCAGCCAGACCATGCAGTTGGCCGAGTCGTGGGGGCCGGGAGGGCTTAGCGGTGAATCCATGTACCGAACCTACAAGCGGATGCAGCCAAGCGAGAGCAACCTCGCTGCGTTGATCGGACTCACCGCACGCATGAACGCGGCGGACATGATTTTCACCGCGGACGTCATGAACGGCGGCGGATACATCGTACCCAAAAACGTGCGCCTTACCTCGACCACCTCGCTCACCCGCTATGCCATCGTCGCCTACAAGACCAGTTTTGCCGATTACTTCAACGAATGGCTCTTACCGCACTACCAGATGAAAGAACCAGGGCTGACGCGCCAGGCGCTCCTGCAGCGCGAGAACCTGCGGGCGCTGGAACCGTACCTGAGGGGGAACGCCAAGTTCGGCCTGGTGCACAACGAGGACGACATCATCCTCGTCCCGGGCGACATCGAGTACCTGGAACGGGTGTTCGGCGACCGGGCCTGGATCTTTCCAAGCGGCGGCCACATGGGGAACATGTTCCAGCCAGACGTGGTCTCGGCGATAACCGGCTTTCTAAAGGGTAAGGAGGAGTGACCATGAAAAAGCACGCCCCCTGCAAAGGTTCCAACAACATGCGCGGCCGGCAGGGAAGGGGACGCGCGCGTCTTATCGTCGTTGCGGCAGGCGCCATCCTGGCGGCAGGTTGCAGCACCCTTCCCGTCACGACCGGGCCCGTGGAGCCGCCGCTGCGCCGTTACGAGGATTTCGTGAAGCCGGGGCAGCCCAACATGCTCGAAGTGAAGGACTCCGTCGAGGGGTTCAACCGGGGAAGCTACCACTTCAACTATTACTTCGACGAGTACCTGTACCGCCCGGTGGTGCGCGGCTACGAGATCATCACGCCCGATTACCTGGAGGACCGCGTCTCGGACGCCATCGACAACCTCAACGAAATAACCAACTTGACTAACAACCTGTTCCAGTTCAAATTGAAGGCCGCCGGGGTCACGGTGAGCCGCTTCGTGATCAACTCGACGGTGGGCGTCGCCGGGCTTTGGGACCCTGCCACCCATTTCGGCCTGAAGCGCCAGACCGATGACTTCGGGCTCACGCTCGGGCACTACGGAACCGGCGGCGGTTCCTACCTCATGCTCCCGGTGGTCGGCGCGTCCAACGTCCGGGATACCACTGGGTTTGTGGCCGACCTTGCCACCTTCAATTTCATCGGTCCGGTCGCCTGGGTGAACGACCGCACCGCCACTTGGGTCTATTCCGGCGTCTACGCGGTCGACCGCAGGCACCGCACCCCGTTCAGGTACCGCCAGACCGGCTCACCGTTCGAGTACGAGCTGATCAGGACCCTCTACACGATGAAGCGCGACTTCGACATCGAACAGACCAAAACAAAGGACGTAAAGTGATCTAGAAGCAGGAGGAAGCGTTGCTCAGGTTTTTCCAGTCCATCTTCCGCCGCCCCCGCAAAGAAGGGGGCGGTATCCCCGATTCCCTCGTCATCAAAGCCATCGAGCGGGCCGTGGACGGCACCGATCCCTGGATCCGGGCCGTCTCCGGTTATCGCAAAAAGCTCCGCCCCGCGGTGCTGCATGCCATCGAGCACGTCGTCGCCCTCGTGGACGGTACCGTGTCCCCGCTTATGCTGGATGTGGCCGCCTACGACAGCGATCCCTACCTGCGCACCTATTTCATATCGACAAACGAGCTGCGGATATTCCTGGAGCAGGAGCCGAGCCTGGCCGAACTGCGCGAAAGGCACGGCACGCGCCACGGCGCGACCGGGCTTCTGCTCATGCAGAAGAGGGAGCGGGTGGGGCTTGGCGCCGAGATTTCCGGCGACGTCATCTTGAAGGACGTGCCGCAGGTGTCGGTCAGCTTCGAGGCGCACCGCCTCATGGACGTGAGCGGGAAGGAGGAGGAGACCCGGTACCAGCTGAAGCGCCGCGCTTACGACCACCTGCTGCGCATCGCCCTCGGCAGGATCGCCGAGATCAAGACCAGGCGCGGCGCGCTGGAAAAGCACCGCGCCCTGCTGAACTCGAAGCTGTCACTTTTGCAGCGCGAGGGGTGGGGCTTCGATCCCACTACCGGTGAGAAGCCGAACGTAGCCGAGGTGGAGAAAAACCTCGCCGATATCGAGGCGAGGCTTCTGGAAATAGGAAAGGACGACAAGATGCTCGAGGTCTACCTCGGGGTGGTGGCCGACGTGCTGGGGCATGCCGAGGAGCACCTCTGGGTCGCTAGGGAGTCCTTGGTAGTCGACCGCATGGGAATCAAGCGCAAGGAGGTCTCCGCCGACGCCAGAGAGGTTCAGTTGGACGTGCTGGGCGATGCGGAAGGGAGGAGGCTCGTGGTCGCTCTGGTCACCATCGCTGGTACGGCCGGCGGCGCCTAGATTCCTGAGGAATATGCTGCGAATGTTGTTGGATATTCTCTACTTTTCTCGGGTGTAATCTCTGTGACGACGTGAAATCAACCTGTTACAGGTTGGCATGCCTGATGCTCTTATTAAGGCAGTAGCGCGGATGTCGCTACATAAAACCAACTCAGAACAGGAGGATTTTCTATGAAACGCAAACTGGCAGTGTTGATGGCGGTATCCCTTTTCTCGGCAGCGGTTCCGGTGTGGGCGGAAAACACGACGACCCACGACATGATGCATCAGCATCAGGCTGGTGACGCCAACTGCGAGCGGGACTGCGCTCTTCTCATCAAAGACTGCAACAACCAGGTAGACAGCATCCAGGACAGGATCAAAAAGCTTCAAACGGCCATCAACGAGAAGGGTGCTACCACTTACACCCGCGATGAGCTGCAGATCCTGAATAAAAAGCTCCAGGAAGCCAACGAGACGCTGCGCCAGCTCACGAGGCACTAGGGGATCGATAGCCGCCTCCGCCGTGGGGCGGATGAGACCCGGAAAAGAAAGGGCCCGCTTCGATAGAGGCGGGCCCTTCTTTTGTCGCTTCTCTGTTGTTCTATCTAAGGCTTAGGGCCTCACCGGGGACCGCACACACCTCGATGCCTCGGTTCAGCGTTTCCGAAACATGGATTTGGCGAGCTCCAGGTTATGATACGCAATCGCTCTAAGCTTGGATTTGTCGGGCTCCTTGCTGTCGTCTAGCTGAGCCAGAAACGCATCGAGTTCCTTCCGCGCTGCATCCGTCCTTTTCCTCTCGTACGGCAGCGAGAAGTCGATCCCCTTCACGTCCCAGGCGCTCATCGGGAGCAGGGCGAAGGGGGCGAAATCTTCCAGCTTCCGGTTTCCCGCCGGTTCCGGTTTTTCCCACGTCTGGTCGGTGAACCTTAGCCCGTCCTTGTCGGCAAGCACCGTATAGCTCCCCTTGAAGGCCTTTTTAACGTCGGTCTTCTCGAAGTAGTTCCAAGCCGATTTTCCCACCTGCACCGCTGAGTCATGACACGTCCCGCAACCGCGCGCTTTTCCAATGGCATGGCTCATCTTGTCCATCTGCACCCAAAGGATCGCCTTGTTGCCTGACGGGAGACCGCCGCGCGTTCCGACACCGATGTAGGCGTCGTTCACCTCGCGCGCACTGCGCACAGCCTCGAAAGAGGACGGCTCACCGATCGCCGTGTTCCCCGGTATCTGCCGTTTCGGGATCTCGCGGAACAAGAGCCCCGTGGGGGCGAGCTCCATGGTTTGGTTCATCACCGCCATCGGGTACGGCTTGACGCCGATCCAGCGCCCGTCGGCGTTCTTGATGATGGTGGGGAGGTCACGGGTGCCGTAATACTCCTTGTGCTTGCCGTACGGGGTCTCCGTTCCGAAGGTGACGCCGGGGCCCCAGAAGGTGTATTGGTAGGCGCCGACCACGGTCACGTGGCAGGCGGCGCAGTCGACCTTCGCGTGTGGTGACGCCTCAACTGCTTTGACGATATCGGCGTGGCACGTTTTGCAGGAGCTGCGTGCCTGCTCGGAACCCAAGTGCCCGAACTTGTGGTTCGTGGGCTTATGACAGTCGGTGCAGGTGACCCCGGCCTTGAAATGTGCCTCCTGCGGAAGGTTCGGCGGGAAGGAGTAGTCGCCGCGGAAATACCCGGCGCCGCGCCTGCGGTCCATGGGGCCTGCGTGACAGATGGTGCCGCGACCGCCGCCGTAGCAACTGGTCGTGTCGGGACGGCCGAAGCGGTGGCTGCCGGTACCTGCGTGCGGCTTGTAGTGGCAGTCGTTGCACCCGGCGTGGCACATGTTGCAGGCGCGGTTCGATGCGTCGTTCTGCGCCTCGGAGTAGGGGACCGCGGTCTGCTTTTTCAGGTTGTCGTAGTTCTGCCCGAACCACATGCCGCAGTTTTGCGGACCCGGGAGTTTCTCGGACCAACTGCGGAACGATCTCTGGTGCTTGTTCAATCCCATCTCAGAGTTTGCATAATCCTTCACCTCCTGCTCATGGCACCTGCCGCAGGTCTTGCGTGCGATGTCCGGGGAAAAGGCGAAGGTCTTAGGATCACGGTCCTGCCAGTGAAGCCCCGTAGCCGCTTTGGCCCCCGCAGCCGCCAGTTTCGCCGGGTCCCCTTCCGGGATGAGCGCCTCCATGTCGGACGAGCGCGGCAGAAGGGCCTTCGTCGCCCCTGCCGTCTGCCTGGACAGCGCCTCACCCTTGACCTTGGGGCCCACGCCGACCACAAAGGGGCGCAGCATGCCGCGATGCGCCGCTTCCTTGTCTTTTTCCTTTCCCTCGCCCAGATGGCAGTCCACACAGGTAGCCCCCGGCATGTTCACCTCGAGATCAACCTGTGTCGGGTCAAGGTACATCGACTCGGCGCCCAGCGCCTTCAACCTGGCCTTGTCACTGTGACAAACCACGCACTGGGAGTCCGCATCGTAACCCCACACCTGGGCCGATACGATCAGAGACAGTACGACGAACGCTACAACTTTCATACAATCCTCCTTGATACAGACATAGATTTCCTCTGTGTCTGGGGGGAGATGTTACAGCGAATTCCCTCGTTGGCAATACGGAAACTGTTCCAGTCAAGACCTGCGGCGGCTCAGCGTAAAGTTTTGTAAAAAACGGTAACCGTAGACATTTCAATTCTTTACAACTCCGGAATGCCTTTGCCGCTATACTGGGCTGGCTTTTAAAAGAACGATTACCTAGAGGATGAGATGAAGACTTCAACGCTGGCTCGTGCGGTTATAGCGTGCGCCGCCATGGGCCTCACGGGGTGCGCCACCGTCGGCCCTAATTACGTCACCCCCGAGGTGACGACGCCCGCCACCTGGCAGCAGCTTGATGCCAAGGGGAGCACGCGCACCACCGGGGCCGAGAACTATGACCTGAGCCGATGGTGGCTCTCGCTGGATGACACGCTTCTTTCGGAGCTGATTGAGAAGGCGCTTTCGGCAAGCCCGGACCTGCGCAGCGCGCAGGCGAAGCTGCGCGAGTCACGCGCCCGGCGCTCGGTGCCCGCCGCTGACCGGTATCCCGGCGTCACCGCATCGGGGAGCGCCAGCCTGAACGAGAAACTCGGCATCACCGTGCTCATGGTGACGCACGAGCCTGACATCGCCGCTTACGCGCGGCGCGTGGTTCATTTCGTCGACGGCTTTCTCAACAGCGACGAGCGCAAAAGGGAGATTCTCTGATGTTCTGGAACACGCTTCTACTCTCCCTGCGCGCCATCCGCCGCAACCTGATGCGCTCCTTTCTCACCGTGCTGGGGATCGTCATCGGCGTCGCCGCCGTGGTGGTCATGGTAACGCTTGGTAACGGCGCCACGAAGTCGGTCTCTGACCAGATCTCCAGCATGGGGAGTAATCTCCTCATGCTGATGCCCGGTCAGCGCTTCGGGCCTGGCTCGGATGCCGCGCCAAGCTTCAAGAGCGCCGACATCGACGCCATCAAGAGTCAGATCTCCAGCGCCGAGTGGGTCGCGCCGATAACCGGCAAATCGGCCACCACGGTCTACCAGTCCAAGAACTGGCCGACGGTGGTAAGCGGCACCACCAACGACTATTTCCACGCCGGCAACTGGGAGCTTTCCGCTGGCCGGATGTTCACCGATGCGGAGGAGAGGGGAGGGAAGGCGGTCTGCGTCATCGGCGAAACGGTGCGCCAGAAGCTTTTCGGGCGCCAGAACCCGGTGGGTAGCGAGATCCGGGTCAAGGTTCTTGTTTTCTGCGGCCATTGGGGTTATCTTCGGCTATTTCCCGGCGCGCCGGGCTGCCGGTCTCAACCCCATCGACGCTCTGCGTCACGAGTGAGGCCGCCAAGCGAAGAACAAGGAAGGGCACCCTTTGCCGGCAATGAACCACGTACCGCGCCTGCTGAAACTGGCAGGCCCCATGATACTTTCCACCTCCGCAATAACCCTGATGCAGATCGTCGACGCCATCGTCCTCTCGCGCTACTCCAGCGAGGCGGTGGCGGCGATCGGTCCGTCGGGGCTCGCCGTCATCCTGTTCCAGGGCTTTCTCTTCGGCACCGCCGGCTATGCCGGGACCTTCGTCGCCCATAACCACGGCCGCGGCGACCTCGCGGGCGTACGCAGGTCCGCCTGGCTCGGCATCCATACCTCGCTCATCTCCGGCGTCGCTGCACTGGCCTTTGCCTGGCCGCTTGCGCAACTCTTTCTTTTAGCCGGGCACGCCCCACAGGTCGCGCGCGACGAGACCGCCTACTTCGGGATCTGCATGGCGGGCTCGCTCTTCCCCGTGCTCGGTTCCGCGCTCGCCGGGTGGCTCTCGGGGATCGGCCGGCCGGTTCTGGTCACCGCGGTCACCTTCTTCTCCTTTGTCGTCAACGCACTGCTTGCCTGGGGGCTGGTACTCGGGGAATGGGGGCTGCCGCGCCTGGGAATCACCGGTGCCGCTCTCGCCACCGTTTCAGCCCAGGCGGTCGCCGCTTTTCTTTACAGCGGCATCTTCATGGTCGCGGGAGGGTGGTCCGACCGTATAGCTAGGCGCCTCGCGTGGCCGGACTTTTCACGCTTCTTGAAACTCGCCATGCCGATGGGACTTCGCATCAGCGGCGAGCTCTGTGCCTGGACCCTTTTTCTCGTCGCGCTCGGCAGGCTCGGTACCGTGGAACTCGCCGCTTCCAGCATCGCCTTCCGCATCAACGGCATGGCCTTCTTCCCGGCCCTCGGACTTGGTCAGGCGGCAGGAGTCCTGGTGGGGCACGCCCGCGGGGCCGGGGAGGACGACCAGGTTCCCGAGATCGCGTCGCAGTCGCTCGTCGTCTGCGAGATCTGGATGTTCGCCATGGCGGTCCTCTTCGCCACCTGTTCGGGACCGCTCATGTCGCTCTTCGCCGGGACCGGGCCGGAAAGCGCCCGCATCATCGAGACCGGCTCGGTGATCATGAAATTCGTCGCCTTTTACTGCCTCTTCGACGCCGCCAACGTGATGACCGGGTGCGTCCTCTCTTCGGCGGGTGACACCGGTTGGGTCGCCCGCACCTTCCTCTACTGCTCGGCAGGTTTTCTCCTTTTGCTGTGGCTCATCTCCTGGCTGATCCCGAGCCTCGTCGCGGAATGGACCCTCGCCACCTGTTTTGTCTTCTTCACGGCCGTCGTCTGGTCGCTGCGATTCCGCTCCGGTGCCTGGAGAAAGATCCAGGTGCTGCATCAGCATCACTAGCCTGAGCTTCGCTTCCCCGTTTTCCCCCCCCCGACTGATACGTCACTACCAGATCCTCCGCACCGGGCGAGCCGCGTCCCGGTAGCGGCGGTCTTATCCGTTTCTATTTTCCTACCTTGTATGTCGGCAATAGTTCTGATTTTGCGCTGCGTATCTCAAAAATTCCACTGACGTGTGACATTTTGTATGGCCGGTGTCTTTTATAATAACCACCTTGAAACAGATGTTTAACTTCATAGACCAGGCGTCCTTGAAGAGGGTGTAATGTGTGTCCGAATAAAACCCACCGATATTGTCTGAAATCGATGATATTTTTGTTGACTGTATTGGTGTGATAGGGTAAAAGGTGACTCAAGTTTTTTTGAGAGGGAATGCCCGTCTCGAATCTATCCAAGAGGAAGCCAACATGACATCTGTTCCCGAAGTCGCCCCCAACGCAACCGCCCAGGAGATTCTCCGCCTCGGTGTGACCGCAGCGCAAGGCCCCGTGAAGCTCGCCTGTTCGTTCTCCCTCGAGGACGTGGCCATCATCGAGCTGGCCCGGGAGGCCGGCCTGGAGGTCGGCGTCTTCGCGCTCGACACCGGCAGGCTGAATGAGGAGACCTACGAGGTGGCCGATGCCATCACAGAGCGCTACCGCATCAAGATCGACTGGTATTTTCCCCGGCACGAGGCGGTGGAAAAGCTCGAGCGCGAGAAGGGGCTCTTCTCCTTCCGCGAGTCGCTGGATAACCGCCACGAGTGCTGCCATATCCGCAAGGTGGAGCCGCTCGGGCGCGCGCTCAAGGAGCTTTCCGGTTGGGTCACCGGCTTGCGCCGCGAACATAGCGTGACCAGGACGGACCTGAAGGCCATCGAACTTGATACGCTGAACGGCGGCATCATCAAGATCAACCCGCTGCTCGACTGGAGCGAGGCCCAGTTGCTGGACTTCGCAACAGAGCGCCGTCTGCCGCAGAATCGCCTTCTGAAGCAGGGGTACCGTTCCATCGGTTGCGCCCCCTGCACCAGGGCGGTTCAGCCGGGAGAGGATGCCCGCGCGGGAAGGTGGTGGTGGGAGAACCCCGAGCACAAGGAATGCGGCCTGCACCGGAGATAGACGGCGCGAGCCCGGCGCGACCGGCGCCGGTACAAAGATTCGATACGGGAAACGATATGAAGAAAAATCTGACGCACCTGCAGCAACTGGAAGCCGAGAGCATTCACATCATCCGCGAAGTGGTGGCCGAGTTCGAGAACCCGGTGATGCTCTACTCGATCGGCAAGGACTCCGCAGTCATGCTGCACCTGGCACGCAAGGCCTTCTATCCGGCGCCGCCGCCTTTTCCGCTGTTGCACGTGGACACCACCTGGAAGTTCCGTGACATGATCGACTTCCGCGGCCGGATGGCGAAGGAATCCGGTATGGAGCTTCTCGTGCACGTGAACGAGGAAGGGGTGAAAAAAGGCGTCTCTCCGTTCACCCATGGTTCCGCCCTCTACACGGACGTCATGAAGACCGAGGGGCTGAAGCAGGCGCTCGACAAGTACAAGTTCGATGCCGCCTTCGGCGGGGCCCGCCGCGACGAGGAGAAGTCCCGCGCGAAGGAGCGCATCTTCTCCTTCCGGAGCGCAAACCACCGCTGGGACCCGAAGAACCAGCGCCCCGAACTCTGGAGCCTCTACAACACCCGCATCAAGCCGGGGGAGAGCATCCGGGTGTTCCCGCTTTCCAACTGGACCGAGCTCGACATCTGGCAGTACATCCACCTGGAAGAGATTCCCATCGTGCCGCTCTACTACTCGGCGGTGCGCCCGGTGGTCGAGCGGGACGGCATGCTCATCATGGTGGACGACGATCGGCTCGAGTTGAAGCCCGGCGAGAAGATCGAGTACAAGTCGGTCCGCTTCCGCACCCTGGGCTGCTACCCCCTGACCGGGGCGGTCGAGTCCGAGGCGGACACGCTGCCGGAAATCATCCAGGAAATGCTGCTCACCCGCACCTCCGAGCGTCAGGGACGCCTGATCGACCACGACCAGGCCGGCTCCATGGAGAAGAAGAAACAGGAAGGGTACTTCTAATGGCACATCAATCGGAACTGATCGAGCAAGATATCCTCGCATACCTGAAGAGCCAGGAAGAGAAGTCGCTTCTGCGCTTCATCACCTGCGGCAGCGTCGACGACGGCAAGAGCACCCTCATCGGGCGCCTTTTGTGGGACTCCAAGATGGTCTTCGAGGACCAGTTGGCGGCTCTCGAGGCCGACAGCAAGAAGGTGGGGACGCAGGGGGGCGCCATCGACTACGCCCTTCTACTTGACGGGCTGCAGGCGGAGCGCGAGCAGGGGATCACCATCGACGTCGCCTACCGGTTCTTCTCCACGGACCGGCGCAAGTTCATCGTCGCCGACACCCCCGGTCACGAGCAGTACACCCGGAACATGGTAACCGGCGCCTCCACCGCCAAGGTCGCCGTCATCCTGGTCGATGCGCGCAAGGGGCTGCTGACCCAGACCCGCAGGCACAGCTTCCTCGTGTCGCTCGTCGGGATCAGGCACATCGTGCTGGCGATCAACAAGATGGACCTGATCGGCTACGACGAGGAGAAGTTCCGGGCCATCGAGGAGGACTACCGCACGTTCGCGGCGCCGCTTGGTTTCGAGTCCATTACCGCGCTCCCCATCTCGGCTTTGAACGGCGATAACATCATCGAGATGAGCGCCGAGACCCCGTGGTACCAGGGGCCCACCCTGATGCACTTTTTGGAGACGGTGCAGGTCGAGGACGATAGGGACGAGCGCCCCTTCCGGCTTCCGGTGCAGTGGGTGAACCGTCCGAATCTCGATTTCCGCGGTTTCTGCGGCACCATCGCTTCCGGCACCATCCGTCCAGGCGACGAGGTCCGCGTTGCCTCCTCCGGCCACACGAGCCGGGTAGCGAGGATCGTGACCTACAACGGGGATCTGGAGGAGGCGGTGGCAGGGCAGGCCGTCACGCTGACCCTTGAGGACGAGATCGACATCAGCCGCGGCGACATGCTGACGCGTCTGGACGCTCCCCCCCTTTACACGAGGCATCCCGAGGCACACGTAGTCTGGATGCATGATGAGCCGTTGCAGCCGGGGCAGCTTTACCTCGTGAAGACGGCGACCGGGGTGACCCCGGGGCGGGTTACGGCGGTGCAGTATGCGGTGGACGTGAACACTCTGGAGCAGAAGCAGGTTGCCACCCTGGGGCTGAACGAGATAGGCCTTGCCAGGCTCGAGCTGGACCGTCCGGTCTCCTTCGACCCGTACGGGAGCAATCGCGACACGGGAAGCTTCATTCTCATCGACCGGTTCACCAATGCGACCGTGGCCGCCGGCATGGTGCTGGACGGGCCGGACGAAGCGCAGAAGGCGCACCTTTCGCAGGAAGATAGCCCGTGGGCGCCGCGCCGCATCGTGCTCGATGCCGTTGCCGCGACCAACCTGAACGTGGTCGATCTGACCGAAGAGAAGGGGCTTTTCCTGCTGGATCTTGCCAGGAGCATCGAAGAGTACCTGGAAAAGGGGAACCGCATCTTGTTAAGGCTGCGCGACCTGGCACAGATGGAGCCGGTGGCGCAGTTGGCCTACGACAAGAACCTCGCCTTCGAGTTCGACCGCAACGGTGACGGTGCCAGTGTGCTCCTCTTCAAGCGCGGCACAGCCCCTGCCAAGGGCTATGGCGACGACGGCACCGGTATCTAGCAGAGTACCAACCCGGCCAGTCGGGCCAGTCAGGCCAGTCCACCAGTCTGACTGGTCCGGCTGGTCCGGCTGGCGGGCTGGCGGGCTGGCGGGCTGGTCCGGCTGGCGGGCTACCCAGCCGCTCTCACCATTAGCGCCGCCAGTGTCACGCCGCTAACCACGAGCCACAGTGTCACACCCTGCAGCATCGGGCGTACACCGACCTTGCCCAAAACCTCTCTGCTGAGCCCCAACCCGACGAAAAACAGGGACACACCCAGGCCGTGCCTGGCAAAGGCCGCAACCTGATTCCACTGCACCTCAAAAGCCGGTAATAGGCTCCGCACGGCTGCTGCTGCGATGAAGCCGATGATGAACAGCGGTACGCGTACTCTCTTGTCAGACTTTTTCAGCAGGGCCGCGCCGAAAACGACCGGCATGATCCACATGGCGCGGGTGAGCTTCACGGTGGTCCCGACCTTCAGGGCCTCTTCCCCAAAGGCGGATGCCGCACCGACGACGCTGCTCGTGTCGTGAATGGCAAGTCCTGCCCAAGTGCCGAACACATCCTGGCGCAGGTCCAGCAGATGCCCTATCAGAGGAAACAGCAACAGAGCCACGGAGTTGAGGGTGAAGACGGTCCCAAGGGCCACCGCCGTCTCGTCGTCCTTGGCATCCAGCACCGGCGCTAATGCCGCAATCGCACTGCCGCCGCAAATTGCCGTTCCCGCAGATATCAGCGCAGATGTGTTGCTTTGAGTGCCGAAGAGCCTTCCCAACAGGTATCCGACGCCGAGGGTGAAGCCAATCCCCACTATGGTGTACCCAAGACTTTCCCTTCCTGTCTGCACCACTTCTCCCAGTTTTAGTCCAAAGCCAAGCCCGACCACGGAGAGCTGCAGCGACACCCTGCTCAAGCTCGCCGTCCTTTGCGGCCACGGGTTGCCCAAGGTCAGGGCGTAGCCAGTCCCGAGGGCGAGGGCCAAGGCGGGACCACCCCATGGGGAGATGGCCAGCGCCAGACATAGAATCATAACAATGCTTCGGACCTCCATGTGTCTCATTTTCCCCTCCTCAATGTGGAAATCTATTGCGGATAATATGTCTTTTGAGATATAAATAAAAATTAGTAATTTAGATAAATAGCATCAATTTGATTTATGTTTATCCGGGGGAGGCTATGACGATTACGCTCAGGCAGCTAGAGATATTCGAGAAGGTCGCAGCATGCGGCGGGGTGACCCAGGCTAGTGGCCAACTGCTGTTGACCCAGTCGGCGGTCAGCATGGCGCTTGCTGAGCTGGAACGGCTGGCGGGAGCGCCCCTCTTCGAGCGCTCCGGGAGAAGGCTGTTTTTGAACGATCGCGGGCGGGAGATGCTTCCTCAAGCGCGGGAGGTGCTTTCGCGCGTACGCATGATTGAGCTTTTCCTGGACGAGTCCATTGGTGCACCTAAAGGGACCTTGGTTATCGGGGCGAGCACGACCATCGGCAATTACCTGTTGCCTGCAATGGTCGGCGAGTTCTCGAGGCGGTATTGCGACGCCAAAGCTCTGCTGCAGGTAGGCAACGCGCTTCAGATAGAGCACGGGGTCGAGTCGGGTGAATTGGACCTTGGGCTCGTCGAAGGCCTGCCGCATCTTTCGTCGCTCGCTACCACCCCCTGGAGGCGGGATGAACTCGTGATTGTTGTCGGGCAGCAGCATCCTTGGGCGGCGGCCCGAACGGCCACTCAGGACATGCTGCGGGAAGCCCCATGGATCGTGCGCGAGAGGGGGTCCGGAACAAGGGAGGTTTTCGAGGCGGCAATGGAGAGGGCAGGAGTGACTTACTCCATTGCCCTTGAGCTCGGTCATACCGAGGCAATCAAGAAGGCGGTGGAAGCGGGGCTTGGGGTCGGGTGCGTTTCCAGAATGGCGGTCCAGCGGGAACTGGATCACGGGTGGCTTTTAGAAGTCACCAGTACGGTGGATCTACAGCGCACCCTGCTTCTTGTTACCAGAAAAAACGACTACCGCACCGCGTTGATGCGAGCGTTCCTCGGGATGCTTGAAGAGAGCCGGGATGTCGACGAAGTGAAGAGCGAGAAGGCAATGGAATCGGTTTGACGTTAAGAAGACCAAAATGATCTTTTTTATGTTGACTTGATAACGCTGCAGGTGTAGAAATAAATAACCTCAATTATGGGAAAGGAGATCAGGCAATGTGGACCTCTAAGTTTGCTATTCGTCCTGTATCGCACTGCAAAGAAGGTTGCAGTATTTAGCCCGTCTCGGAAGAGATGGGCGGCCCACAACCAAAAAGCCCCTGTAGAGATACAGGGGCTTTTTGCGTTTGTACTTTGAGGCGACGTTCATGCCGCCTCTATGACTGCCGGTGATGGAGTGGCTGCCCGTAAAAGACAGCTGTCCCTACGGTGCAACAAGCTTCCAGTTTACGCACGAAGAAGCGCGAAGATCTTTTCTCTCTTTTATGGAAGGCGTAGCGACTGTCCCGTCATGACAGGACATGCACAACCTCCCTTTGCCAAGTCGTGGATCGAAATCCTCAGGAACGGCGACATTGGCCGGAATGTTGAGGGCATATGCTTTCCCGGACTTGGTCTGTTCCGTCTTGCTGTTCCACAACATGCCACCCTCGGTAGTATCCTGATGCGGGACATGACAGAACTGACACACCTTGCCCGCCCCTGGAACAGCGACGGGCGCGTTAGCCGCATGGTCCGCTCCCTCGGAACTCGCACAAGAAGGCACGTCAGCTTCTGCGATGACGGCAATGCATAACACAGTAACAAAACTAATGACAAATCTGCACATCGAGAGCTTGTTCATGGCGATCTCGCTAGCCGGCACCCGCTTTAAAGGGGCATTCGGCCGATGGATTTTGACGGTCACCTGTAGGTCAGGCTACACCTCCCCAAAGTTGGCGGCATTCTACACATACATGACCTGATAAGCAAATGAAATATATATGTAGGAATAAATGAATATATCCTTCGGTATAGATTCCTACATTTCAGTTGGACCGGCAGGTAATGGTTCCTGGCTGCTCGTGCGACAGGCGGCTTTTCCTGTAGTAGTTGCCAATGAGTAGTGGTTCTTACCAGATGGTTAATGCTTTCAAGCTTGAAGACTTTGAGGCTATACAGTAATGTGCTCAACTGCTCGCGAGGTTATCTTTTAGGAGGATGAAGGAGTTTATGAGAAGCGGTAAGGGGGGCGTTTTTGTGATGATACTGTTTTGCCTGCCATTCCTGCTGGAGTGGTGGTTTCTCAGCTCCATGCATTCCGGTCTGGCCATTGCGGTTGTCCTTTTACTACTGGGGCTGCTTTTCCTCTGCTACTGTGCCATCGCCATGTTGCTCCCGGAGCCGCCCACCCCACAGAGGATAGGAAACTTCTCGTTCTCCTCGACGGATACTCTTCAGCGCAAATATCTTTCCTAGTTTTTCTTTCCTGATTTTTCCCCACTTGTCCCGGCTCATGCTGGCAGCCTCCACCGAAAGCAGCCTGTCGTGGAGGCATGTTAAGCCCGTTAGCTTTATGTTGACCGTTGGCTGAGACAACCTTCCTTCGTAACAGCCAGACCCCTGTATACGCCGGTGGGGCTACCGAAATACTTGTCGTATTTTTGCCTACACATGAATAAAATTTACTGTCGTTCGGAATTACCCGGTTCTGAACATGCAAGCAGGATACTGCAGCCTAAACATCAACATGGTAGCCTTGCTCACCTTTTGTCGTTGGCATTTATACGTTAAATCAAATGTTTAATGGCTGCTGTGGTGAGAGGGGGCCATGGTGGTGTCGACCGTGCATTCCACGGTTCGCAATGGCGGTTGTTGATTGCATAGTGCTGTCATAGGAGATATTTTTTTGTTGTGGGGGTAATTGTCTACAGTAATTTAAGTGAATATTTGCTATAAAAGCTTCCCATGTCTGGAGGAGTATTAATGACCATTGAAGAAGCATTCGGCATAGTCGTACGAAGACTGAGAAGGGAACGCAACCTCTCTCAGGACAGGCTGTCTATGTTAAGCTGTCTGGACCGCAAATTCATATCCAACATCGAAGGCGGTAAACAGCAGCCGAGTCTCTTGTCCATATTTGCTCTTGCCTCCGCCCTCAACGCTTCCGCCTCCAGTATCATCTTCGAGACAGAATTCATCCTGAAAATTAACACTCCGGAAAGGATGAGGCCTGATGGGAGCAAGATCGACTGGATAAGTAGCATGGAGATCATGATGAACAAGATTAACAACTGCTACCAGGGGACAGAGACCATTCTGATCGTCGACGACGAGAAACAGTTGCGTGAGATGCTCTCTGATTTCCTCGTAAGCTACGGTTACCGAGTGATCACTGCTGAAGACGGCCAGGATGCGTTGGACAAGTACAAACAGAACGAACCGATCCATCTGGTGGTCATGGACGTGGTTATGCCCCGCAAGGATGGTATCAGCTGTTTCAGGGAGATAAAGAAGGTGAACCCGGCCGCGAAGGCGGTGTTCATGAGCGGCTACCGCCCGGATCACCTTCAGGCGAAGCCCGATTTCCAGCTCATTCAGAAGCCGTTTTCCCCGGTCGAGATGATCAAGGCGATTAGGAGCGCGCTGGAGAGTGAGCAGGATGTAATTGGCGATCGCTGACCAGCTCTGTAGAAAGATGAATCCATGAAGGGACGTTCCGGCGAACGTCCCTTTTTTTTATCCCTGCTGGTACAAAAGGCTGAGCATCCAGGCCGTAGCGAGGGTTGAGGAGAACCAGATGATCGCCCGCGGCGTGATGTCCTTGGGAATGTCCAGGTACGGTCGCTCGCCACGCAGCGATTGAATCCTGTACTCGATGGTTTGCTTGCCGTGGACGAACACCGCGATGGAGACGGGGAACCACAGGGCCCCAGATAGGGTGAGAAGGGCGCTCAGCGGGCCTTTGAGGTGCTCGCCCATGGAGAGCAGAAGCGCCAGCGTGACTCCTGAAACGAGTGCTGTGGTCTTAGTGGCGTAGGGTATTTTCATGGCAGACCCCGTGCTGTCCGGGAGGTGGGTGCCGACCCACACAGCAAAGCATACAAAGCCACATTAGCAAGTTAAAGACAGTGGAAGAGTATGGGGAATGGTTGACAGCTTGGGAGACTTTGTGGTAGCAAGGAGGGGCGATTTCAGGTCGCTAATTGCTTGATTTATAGAGGTTTATGTGAGAGATGCAATGTTGTGCCGCAGGATGTTTCTCAGGTCCTCCGCCTTTTTTGCTGCGACCCTTATTGGTGCCAAATCTGCCTTGGCGAGGTTCGTTGATGGCGCCGGTAACGGTAGCCTTACTGAGGGCAAACTCTCCTTATACAACGTCAACTGCAAGGAACGGCTGACCGTAACCTATCGCAACAGCCTCGGCGAGTACTGCGATGAGGCGCTGCAGGCCCTGAACTGGATCTTTCGCTGCCACCAAACCAACCAGACCACGGAAATGGACCTGCGTGTCGTCGAATACCTGAACCGGCTGGACAATACCTTGGGGGGGGACAATGAGATTCACATCATCTCCGGTTACCGCTCCCCGGAATACAACGCCGAGCTGCGCCGCCGCTCCAAAGGGGTGGCGAAGGACAGCCTCCACATGAAGGGGATGGCTATCGACCTTGTCATCCCGAGATTCGGGCTCGACCGTATAAGGAAAAGCGCCCTTACTCTTGCCGCGGGCGGCGTCGGTTACTACCCTCAGTCCGGTTTTGTTCACATCGACTCCGGGCACTTCAGGACCTGGGGATAGCCCGGAACGCCACAGGACTGCGCAAGCACCAACCGTCACCCAAAGACCCTCACCTGCAGCAAGTAAACACCTACACCTCCGAAGTAGCCCAAAAGGGCAAGCCCGCTGATCTTCCTCACATACCAGAAGAAGTGCACCTTTTCGAGACCCATGGCGGCCACTCCGGCGGCCGAACCGATGACGAGAATGGAACCGCCGGTGCCGGCGCAGTAAGCCATGAATTCCCAGAGGAAACTGTCGGCCGGGTGCGCTGCCAGGTCATACATCCCCATGGAGGCGGCAACGAGCGGCACGTTATCGACGATGGCGCTTACCAGCCCGATCAGGGTGACGATCAGGTCGAGGCGTCCAACGGTCCGGTCGAGCCAGCCGGCGATTGCCGATAGGATGTGCGTGTGTTCGAGCGTCGCCACCGCGAGCAGGATACCGATGAAGAAGACGATAGAGCTCATGTCGATCTTCTCCAGGGCGTGCGCCAGGGTGAAGTGCCGCTTGTCCATCTCCTCTTTTTTGCGGTGCACGAGGTCACCGGCGAGCCAAAGGATGCCAAGCCCGAGCAGTATCCCCATGAAGGGGGGGAGGTGGGTCACCGTCTTGAACAGAGGGACGCTCACCAGGATGCCTATGCCGAGGATGAACATGAGGTTGCGCTCGAAGAGGGTGCTCTGCGGGATGTCGCCGTTTTCCTCGCGGACCGGAGCCACCACCTCGCGGCCTCTCAACTGGAAGGCGACCACGGTAAGCGGCAGCAAAAGGTTCACCAGTGCAGGGGCGAGCACACCCTTCATGATGGCCAGGGTGGTGATCTGCCCGCCGATCCAGAGCATGGTGGTGGTGACGTCGCCGATGGGGGTCCAGGCACCGCCGGCGTTGGCGGCGATGACGATGAGACCGGCGAAGAAGAGGCGGTCCTCGTGGTTGTCGAGGAGCTTCTTCATCAGCGAGATCATGACGATGGTGGTGGTCAGGTTGTCGAGAACCGCGCTCAAAAAGAAGGTGACGAAGCCCACGAGCCACATGAGCGAGGAGAGCTTTCTGGTACTGATGTGTGAGGTGATCACCTCGAACCCGTTGTGGGCGTCGATCACCTCCACGATGGTCATAGCCCCGATCAGGAAAAAGACGATCTGCGCCGTGGACGCGAGCGACTCGTTCAACTGGTGCACCACAATGTGGGAGTCCGGGCTGGCAAGCGCGTACACGGACCAGAGGAGACCCGCGCCGAGAAGTGCTGAGGATGACTTGTTGATCCCGATGGGGTGTTCAAGGGCGATGGCCGCATAGGCGATGACGAAGATGGCGACGAGCAAGGTTACCATGGGGATGACGTTCCTTAGGAGTGGCGCTTGGGGACTCGGGCATTGATAGCGCAACTCGGTCAGCGGGTAAAGGTAAAAAGGGCCTGTCGTGTGGACAGGCCCTTTTTCGTTCAACGGTTAGGCGACACCGCTAGTAACCGAGTGCGCGCGGCAGCCAGAGCGAGATGATCGGTACGTAGGTGATGAGGATCATGAAGCAGAGCATGGCAAGCAGCCAAGGCCAGACCGCCACGGTTAGCTCTGATATCCCCATCTTCGTGATGCCGCTGGCAACATAGAGGTTGAGGCCGACCGGTGGATGGCACATGCCGACCTCCATGTTCACCGTGATGAGCACGCCGAAGTGGACCGGATCGATGCCGAGCTGCATGGCGACCGGGTACAGGATCGGGGCGAGGATCAGGATGATCGAAGAGGGCTCCATGACGTTTCCGGCCAGAAGCAGCAGCACGTTGGTCACTAAAAGGAAGGAGACCACGCCCAGGTTGTGGCCGAGGATCCAGTCTGCCATTAGCTGCGGGATGTTCTCGTGCGTCATCAGGAAGCTGAAGAGCACCGCGTTGGTGATGATGTACAGAAGCATCGCCGACATGCTGGCCGAGTCCAGGAGCACCTTCGGGACCTTCTTGAAGGGGACGTCGCGGTAGACGAAGACGGCGATGATGAAGGCGTACACCGCGCTCATGGCGGCAGCCTCGGTCGGGGTGAACATGCCGGAGTAGATGCCGCCAAGGACGATGACGATCAGGAACAGGCCCCAGACGCTGTCGCGGAACGCCTTGGCGCGCTCGCCCCAGGTCGCCTTCTTCATGCGGGGAAGATTTCCTTGTTTCGCCCTGTACCACGCCACGAGGCCGAGCAGGGTGGCGAGCATGAGGCCAGGGATGACACCCCCCATGAAGAGGGCGCCCACCGAGGAGTTGGTGGCTACGCAGTAGACCACCATCGGGATGGAGGGCGGGATCAGGATGCCCAGCGAACCCGAGGTGGTGATGACACCGGCGCCGAAGCGCTTCGGGTATCCAGCGCGCACCATCGCGGGCATCATGATGGATCCGATCGCGACTACGGTCGCGGGGCTCGAACCTGAGACCGCGGCGAAGAGGGCGCAGGCCATGACGCCGGCGAGTGCCAGGCCGCCGTGCCAGTGCCCCACCATGGAGGTGGCGAAGTTGATCATCCTCTTGGCGACGCCCCCGTGGGTCAGGAAGTTACCGGCCAGGATGAAGAACGGGATCGCCATGATCTCGAACTTCTCGATGCCGGTAAAGAGCTTCATGGCGACCGCCTCGGTAGGCACCTCAGAGAAGAAGAAGAGGAAGGTGAGCACGGTGAGGCCGAGTGCGATGGAGATGGGCATGCCCGTCAGCATCAGCGCCAAGAGAAGCGCGAAGACGACGCCGGTGCTGCCGAGGGTGGCTATCGCTCCAAGTATCACGGCGATGGCGAGAAGCCACGTCGCCGCTTTTTTCTTGGAAAACTGTTCCCAGCCGGCTACTGCAGTACTCATTTCACACCCCCAGCTTCCTTATGATAGAACTTGTGCTGCTCGTATTCCTCTAGCGCCTCGGTGGAGTCGAGCGTGCCTATCTCGTCGATGCCGTCGACGTGGGTGTGGTCGTGGCGCGGCAGCTCGCCGGTGCGCAGGAAGGCGAGGCCTACCTGCAGGAAGCGGAAGCACATGAGGTACGAGCCAAGCGGCACGGCGCAATAGACGATCCAGGTCGGCCACTCCAGGTCCGGGGTGGTTGGGCCTTCGATGAGGTCGACCACGTTCATGCCCAGCTTGTTGAACACGGCGTAATGCATGCCGTTTTCCCAGACGAACTTGGCGCCCAGCGAGCCGATCAGGCCGGTGAAGATGACACCGCCCAGGACGGCGATGATCACGGTGGTCTTGCGCCAGGAATCGGGGAGGCGGGTGACCAGAACGTCCACCCCCACGTGGATGCCGCTTCTGACGCCGTAAGCGGCGCCGAACTTCGCCATCCAGACGAACATGTAGATGCAGAGCTCCTGCGCCCAGCTCATGTTAATGGTCAGCAGCCAGTCCTGCAGCCCCGGGATCGGGAGGCCGGACAGGTAGCGATGGGCGACGGCAACGGCGATGATTACCGTGGCCGCGCCGATGAGGAAGGTGATGATGATTTCCTCAAGATGGTCAAGATACTTCATCATGATGGGCTTCTCCTGGAACTCTCGGCGACGGCCGCCTCGATGCAGCGGCCGTCGCGTTAAGGTTCGGGGTGATTATTTCGCGTTGTAGCCGGTAGCCGCGTAGACTTCCTTCACGATGTCGGCACCGATGCGGCCCATGTTATCCTTGTGGGCCTTGTCCATCGCCTTTTTCCAGGCGGCACGCTCCTGCGGGGTGAGAGAGATCAGCTGGCTGCGGCCGGACTTCTTGACGGCGGCGAGCGCCTCGTCGTTATCCTTCTTGGCCACGTCGTTGGCATATTTGGTAGCGTCCTTCATGCACCCTTCAAGGATGGTGCGGATGTCGGCCGGGAGTCCCTGCCAGAACTTCTTGTTCACGATGACCGCGTAGCCGAGGTAGCCGTGGTCGGAGAGGGTGACGTACTTCTGTACCTCGTGCATCTTCTGGGTGTAGAGGTTGGAGGGGGGATTCTCGGTGCCGTCGACGACGCCGGTCTGCAGCGCCTGGTACACCTCGGAGAAGGCGAGTACCTGCGGGATGGCGCCGACCGAGCGCATCTGGGAGTCGAGCACTTTGGAGGACTGGATGCGCATCTTCTGGCCCCTGAAGTCGGCGACGTTCCTGAGCGGCTTGTTGTCGCTCATCACCTTGAAGCCGTTGTCCCAGTAAGCGAGGCCGAGGATGCCTTTCGGCTCGAGCTTCTTGAGGAGCTTGGCGCCCACCGGACCTTGGGTCACCTTGTGCAGTTCCTGATAGTTGTCGAAGATGAAGGGGAGGTCGAACACCTCGAACTCCTTGACGCCGAGCGGTGCGAACTTGGCAAGGGAGGGGGCGAGCATCTGGACCGCGCCGAGCTGCAGGGCTTCCATCTCCTCCTTGTCCTTGTAAAGCTGGCTGTTCGGGTAGACCTCGACCTTCACGCGCCCCTTGGTGCGCTCTTCGGCCAATTTCTTGAAGTAATCGGCGGCCTGTCCTTTCGGGGTGTGCTGCGCGACGACGTGGCTGAACTTGATCACGATCGGGGCTGCGAAGGCGTTCACCGGCAGGGCGAGTGCCGCTGCCATGGCCAGCGTTTTAAAACAGGCTTTCAGGTTCATAGGGTATTCCTCCTTGGTTGGTGTCCTGCTGTTATGTGAAAATATTTATTAATTTCGTAACGGCACGTTGATTGAGGCTTGTGGCGTGTTCGTATACGATACATTGTTTTGTTGCAACTGCGGTGCCACATCGTCATGGTTGTAACGTGCTGATTAATGAGAGCTGGTGGTTACAGAATGATGGTTGAAAGGGAAGGCAGTGGCGGAAAACGGCCACATGAGTGGCGGATATCTGCCAAAAGCCGTCTCGCTTGTCGGATTAAAAACTTTGTGCGGGTGCGCCGGGGGAGTGTAGCTGTGGTTGGTGGAGACTAATGTTGGTGCGGTGCCGAAAATAGAACAAGGCGGGCCAACGGCCACGCCTCGTCATCGTTTCGCAGCATCAAGATCTTGCAAAAGCTAGAGACCGTACTTGTCCATCTTGTAACGCAGGGTGCCGCGGGGGATCCTCAATATCGTAGCGGTCTGCAATACGTTGCCGCCCGTTTTCTGCAACGCTTGTCGAATGAGCGTTTTCTCGATGCTGTTGATCGCCTCCTCCAGCCCGACACCCTCGGGAACTTCTATCGCCGTCGCGTTGGTGTCGATCGCAGTATGATCGCCGTCCTGGCTGTTCCTGATTTCCAGCGGCAGGTGCTCCGGCAAGAGGGTCGGCCCAGTGCGCATGATGCAGATGCGCTCGATGACGTTTCTTAGCTCGCGCACGTTTCCGGGCCAGGCGTACTGCGCCATGAGTTGTTCCGCCTCGGGCGAGATGTCGCGGAACTGGCGCCCGAAGGAGCGGCTGAACCCGTCGAGGAAGTAGGCGGCGAGGGCGGCTATGTCGGCGGTGCGCTCGCGCAGGGGCGGGATGTGGATCGGGAAGACGTTCAGACGGTAGAATAGGTCCTCCCGGAAACTCTTTTCGGCGATGCGCTGCAAAAGGTCGCGGTTCGTCGCCGCGATCACCCGCACGTCGATGGTGACGTCCTTCACCGCGCCGACCCTGCGTATGGACCTCTCTTGAAGCACCCTCAGGAGTTTTGCCTGCATCGCCATGTCCATCTCTCCGATCTCGTCGAGAAAAATGGTGCCGTGGTGCGCCTCCTCGAAGAGACCCTTCTTGCGGCCGCTCGCGCCGGTGAAGGACCCTTTCTCGTGGCCGAAGAGTTCGCTCTCCAGGAGCGTCGCCGGTATCGAGGCGCAGTTGATGGCGATGAAGGGGGCTTCCTTGCGGTCGGATAAGTCGTGGATGGCGCGGGCTACCAGCTCCTTGCCCGTCCCAGATTCGCCGGTGATCAGGACCGTCGAGGGGATGCGTGCTATCTCGCGTACCTGGGCTACCACCTCGTTGAAGGCCTCGCTTTTCCCGATGATGGGGGAGGAACCAGGGAGCGTGGCGTTTCCCTGGCGCAGTTTGCGCACCTCGCGCTTCAGGGTCTGGGTCTTCAGTGCGAGCTTTACGATGAGGCGCAAGGCGTCCGCCTTGAACGGCTTTTTCATGTAATGAAAGGCGCCCAGCTGAAGCGATTCCACTGCGCTCTCGACCGAGCCGTACCCGGTGATGATGATCACCAGCAGCTCCGGGTCAAGCTCCTTCAGAGCCTTCAGGATGTCGATGCCGTTCTCGGTCCCGAGGTTCAGGTCCAAAAGGGCGAGGTCGATCTGCTCGGAGGCGACGATGTCGCGGGCCTCTTGGCCGGTCTGGGCGGTGCAGACCTGGAACCCTTCGCCGGAGAGGATGCGCTGCACGTTTTCGCAGATGAAGGCTTCGTCGTCGATGATCAGTATCTTTTCCATGCGTTCCTTTTCCTGTTCCGGCTGACCTGCGTATGCCGCATCTAGATTGAGTAATCGGCGGCTCTGCACTTCCCCCAGGAGGGGGCAGGCCGGGAGGGGGGATTACCTTTGCGCCATGGACTCAATCGGCTTCCTGCTGATCGCCAAGCGGCAACTCGACGGTGAACCGGGTTCCCCGGCCCGGCGCACTCTCCACCTGCACCCGCCCCTGGTGTTCCTCGACGATGCGCTGGGTGATCGAGAGCCCGAGACCGGTGCCGGCTCCCTTCCTTGTGAAGAACGGTTCGAAAATGAGGGGCTGGTCCTCGCTGGCGATGCCGGGGCCGTCGTCGCTGATGGTGATCACGGCGTACCCATCGGTAACGGCGGTGGAGACCTCGATGCGTCCACCGCCGGGAAGGGCCTGCTGCGCGTTCTTGATGATGTTGAGCACCGCCTGCTTGATCTTCTCCGGGTCGAATCGGAAGGGGGGGACCTCACCCTCGTTCATGACCAGCTGTACCTGCTGTTTCTCGCACGGTCGCCGCATCAGGAGCACGGTGTCGTTCACAAGCCGGTTGAGGTCGCACTCCCTGAACTCTGCGCGCACCGGGGAAGAGTAGTTCAAAAGGGCGTTGATCAGCTTTTCCACCCGCTCGATCTCGACGAGGGCCTTCTTGATGAGCTCCTTGTCCGCCGGGTTGGAGGTCGTCTGGTCGTGCAGGTCGTCCAGTAACAGCGAGATTCCGGTCAGCGGGTTGCGCACCTCGTGGGCGATCCCGGCCGAGAGTTTTCCAAGGGAGGCGAGGCGGTCCAGTCTCATCATCTCCTCGTGCAGGTTCTCGCGCTCGGTCTCGTTGCGCAGGGTCACGGTAAGCCCTTGGTCCGAATCGACGCCGATGGGGAAGAAGCCGACGTCGAAATGGGTCTTGCCCGGTTCATGGTCGAAACGGAAGGTTTCGCGCCCGTATCCGGCACCGGTAGCGAAGACGTTCGCGATCCGGTCGCCCAGTATTCCCCAGCCGTTGAAAACCTCGCGGTAGTGCATCCCCGTCGTGATCCCTTCGCCCAGGAAGAGGCGGCCGGTGCTGTTGATGGAGGTGAGGAAGCCTTCCGGGGAGAAGGTCACGATGCCGCTCGAGATACTCTGCAGCACGCTCTCCTTGAAGTTGCGCTCGTCCAGGATCTCCAGGCGTGACTTCTCGAGCTCTTCCAGGGTGGCGAGGAGGCTATGCTTGCGGCGGTCCAATTCGTCGGCCATATAGTTGAAGGTCTGGGCGAGGACGCCGATCTCGTCGGCGGAGCTCACCGCGACCCGGACCGCGCTGTCGCCGGCGGCTAACTTTTTTGCACTTACGGTGAGCTGTCTGAGCGGAACGCTGATGCCGCGTGACAAAAGCCAGGCTGAAAGCGCGGAGAAGACGGCGGTGATCAGGATGATGGCGGCGCTTGCCTTGCGGTGTTCCCCTAGTTGGCGGTTGATGAGCCTGCTCCCTTTGCGGGATGCCTCGTGGAAGCGGTCCACCTGGAAACCTATGGTGACGCCGCCGAAAATGCCGTGCTTCGCGTAGTCACCGGTGTCGTAGAAGATGGGCGCATAGGCCATGATCTTCTTGGCTCCCCCCACGTTGGTGATGTCCACGTGCCCCTCCCGCTTGGTGCGCACCGCCGCGGCCACCTGCGGGTATCCGGGATGAATGAAACCGGCGAAGTCGAGGTTGAAGGGGATGCGGCCGCTTTCCACGTCCGCCTTGCTCGACTTGCTGCTGTAGGGGGGGACCAGCTTGCCGCTTGGGTCCACACCGCGGATGTCCCAGTACTTCGGGTGGGTGATGATCCACCCCTCGTCGTCGAACAGGAAGGCGTAGTTGCCGCTTTGGTAGGAGGGAAAGAGCGACGCCGCGTTCTTGCCCGGATCGATATGCTGGGTGAACTCCATCAGGTGGCGGTGGTCCAGGGAGAGGAGCACCATGCCGGTGAAATTCCCTTTGCGGTCGTAAAGCGGCGCTCCGAAGCGGATCACACCCTGGTAAATCTTGCCGTCGTAGGCGCTTTCCGGGTCCGGGGCGCCCGCCAACTGCTCCTGCTTGCTGACGTGAAAGCCGGTAAGGTGCGATACGTAGATCTCGCCCGGCTTCAAGGCGCGCACGCGGCGGAAGTAGTCCTCGCTTTTGAACTCCGTGTTCGCTGGGTCGGAGACGTCGGCAAGCTCCCTTTCCGGGACGAAGGTGCCGTTGCGGATCGCGAGGCGCTCCCGCCCCTTTGCGTCGATGATGGCGATGGAGCGGTAGATGGGGCGGAACTCGTGGGTCCCTTGGGCCTCGGTCGCTCCGCCGCCGCGCTGCCAGACCTCTGAGAGCCTGGTCTGGTAGAAGTCGAGCAGGGTTTCTCGGTCCAGCCGCGATCGGGAGACGAAGAGGAGATCGCTCTCGCACTGGTGCAGGAAATCCTTGATGTTTTCCGCGAGGTCCCGCGCCCTCATCTGCAGCGACTCGACGGCCTGTCGGTCGTCGGACTCCGTTATCTCCATCGAGAGGTTGGTGCTGGTCGCCTGCAGGTTGGCTAAGAGGATGACGGACGAGACGAAGAGCGGCAGCAGGGAGAGCAGCAGCGTGATGACGAGGATCTTTTTGAAGATGGTGAAACGTGGCACGTGGCTCTCCCATGTGGTTAATCAGTTCGGCAGGTTAGCACAAAAGCTTTTTTCAGAATAGTGTTTCGACACCGTTCGGGAGAGCTAGGAGGCGAGGTGAGGGGGCGCGCCCGGGGGCTCCGGTGCCGAAGGCCTTGTTCGACTGTGCCGGTAACCGCGGCTGAGCCCTCTCTGCGCGCGGGCTCGGGGGTCTTTTGTGTTGACTTGGCTGCGGGGCTGCATTAATAGTATTCCGTTGTTCAGGCTGGAATCGTCCGGAGGAATCGGTTGGGATATAAAGACCTTGCATCCTGCGTCGCTGACCTGGAGCGCACCGGCGCGCTGGTCAGGATAGACTGCGAACTTTCCGCGGAACTCGAGATCGGATCGATCCAGCGCCGCGTCTACCAGGCTGGCGGCCCGGCGCTGCTCTTCACCAGGGTTAAGGGGAGCTCCTTCCCCATGCTCGGCAACCTCTTCGGGACCCTCGACCGCACGAGATACATCTTCAGGGACACCCTTAAAGCGGTGGAGCGCCTGGTCAAGCTCAAGGTGGACCCGCGCACGGCGCTGAAGGAACCGACCACCCTGCTCGGCGCGGTTCCCGCTACCTGGCACCTCCTCCCGAAAACGGTGGGAGATGGCCCCGTTCTCGCCAACCGCACCACGATCGCCGGCCTCCCTCAGTTGAAATCCTGGCCCGACGACGGCGGCGCCTTCATCACGCTTCCACAGGTGTATTCCGAGAGTGCGGCTCAACCCGGGTTGCGCCATTCGAACCTCGGCATGTATCGGGTGCAGCTCTCCGGCGGCGCCTACCGGGAGAACGAGGAGATCGGGCTGCACTACCAGATCCACCGCGGCATCGGCTTTCACCACGCCGAGGCGATCGAGCGGGGCGAGCCGTTCCGGGTCAACATCTTCGTCGGCGGCCCCCCGTCCTTGACGGTCGCCGCGGTCATGCCGCTCCCCGAGGGGATGCCGGAGCTCTCCTTTGCCGGGCTTCTGGCCGGGCACCGCATCGAAATGGTGCGGCGCGAGGGGAGGCTTCCCGTCCCGGCGCAGGCGGATTTCTGCATCACCGGCATCGTCGACCCGAAAAGAACGCTCCCCGAAGGTCCCTTTGGCGACCACTTCGGCTATTACAGCCTCGCACACGACTTCCCGGTGGTGAAGGTGGAGGAGGTCTTCCACCGCGACGGTGCCATCTGGCCCTTCACCACGGTGGGGCGTCCGCCGCAGGAGGATACCTCGTTCGGTGCCTTCATCCACGAGCTCACCGGCCCGCTCATCCCGACCGTCATACCCGGGGTGAAGGCGGTGCACGCGGTGGATGCGGCGGGGGTGCACCCGCTTCTGTTCGCCGTCGGCAGCGAGCGCTACGTCCCCTACGGTGAGCGGCGCACGCCGCAGGAGCTTCTTACCATCGCGAACGCGGTGCTCGGTCAGGGGCAGCTCTCCCTGGCGAAGTACCTGATGATCGCCGCCCACGAGGACGCGCCGCGCCTGGATATCCACGACATCCCCGCGTTTTTGGCTCACGTCCTCGAGCGTTTCGACCCGCGCCGCGATCTGCACTTCCAGACGGCAACCACTATGGACACCCTGGACTACTCAGGCTCAGGACTGAACAGCGGCTCCAAGGTGGTCATCGCTGCGATCGGTGAGAAGCGTCGCACCCTCGCCACCGAGCTTCCCGCCGGGCTCAGGCTTCCCGCCGGCTTCGACGACCCCAGGCTCTGTCTCCCGGGCGTCATCGCACTGCGCGGACCTGCCTGCCGGACCAGGAAAGGGGAGCCGGACGAGCGGATGGATGAGCTTTGTGAGACGCTTGCCGGCGTCGATGGGCTGGAGGGCTTCCCGCTCATCGTGGTCTGCGACGACAGCCGTTTCGCCGCGGCGGAACTGAACAACTTCCTGTGGGTGACCTTCACCCGCAGCGATCCCGCCGCCGACATCTACGGTGTGGGTGCCTCCATGGTCTGCAAGCAGTGGGGGTGCACCGGACCCGTCGTGATCGACGCGCGCGTGAAACCGCACCACGCCCCGCCCCTGGTTGAGGATCCCGCGGTGGAGCGCAAGGTGGACGAACTGGCAGCACCCGGCGGCCCGCTGCACGGGCTTTATTAACGGCAAAAGGCCTTAACGCAAAGACGCCAAGGCGCGAAGACGCAAAGACGGAAAAACGAATCACAGTTAAGGCTTATAACGTGGATTATTTTCTTTGCGCCTTTGCGGCTCCGGGTCTTTGCGTTGAAGCTTTGTTTTTGTTTTTGATTTTGGAGTAACGGTGGCGAAGGAAAGACTGGACAAGCTGGTGTTCGAAAGGGGGCTTGCCCCCTCGCGGGAGAGGGCCAAGGCGCTCATCATGGCGGGGCAGGTGGTGGTGAACGACCACCTGGCCGACAAGGCCGGGCTCATGGTCGCCCCCGAGGCGGAGATCCGCCTGAAGGGGGAGCCGCTGCCGTACGTAAGCCGCGGCGGCCTAAAGCTCGCCGAGGGGCTTGCCCGCTTCGGTATCGAGGTCACCGGGCTTTGCGCCGTCGACGTCGGCGCCTCCACCGGCGGCTTCACCGATTGCCTGTTGCAGCGCGGCGCCCGGCGCGTCTTCGCCGTCGACGTGGGCTACGGCCAGCTCGCCTGGAAGCTGCGCGAAGACCCGCGTGTGGTGAACCTCGAGAAGACCAACATCCGCTACCTCGAGTCGCTCCCGGAGACCCCGGACCTGGCGGTCATCGACGCTTCGTTCATCTCTCTGGACAAGGTGCTTCCGCCGACGCTGCGCCTCATAAAGGAGGACGGCATCGTCGTCGCCCTCATCAAGCCGCAGTTCGAGGTGGGACGCGGGCAAGTAGGTAAGGGGGGCGTGGTGCGGGATGCGAAAAAGCACCAGGAGGTGGTCGACGGCATCACCGATCTCGCCCGTGGCCTGGGCCTTACCGTTCTCGGCGTCTGCGACTCCCCGATCCTCGGCCCGAAGGGGAACAAGGAGTTCCTGATCCATCTGAAAAAAGGCGGCGCGGTTCCCGAACCCGGGGATGCGGTCGCTTCGGAGTAGATTTCCATCCCGCAGGAGGTTTTCACATGAATGACTGTCTTTTCTGCAAGATGGCGGACGGGCGCATCCCGGTCAAGAAGGTCTACGAGGACGACCTCCTCTTCGCCATCGAGGACATAAACCCGGTGGCCCCGGTGCACATGCTCCTCATCCCGAAGAAGCATCTGGTGAACGCGCTTGAGCTCGCCCCCGAGGACGACCAGCTGATCGGCGCGGTGCACCGTGTTGCCGCCTCCCTCGCCCGCGAACGCGGCTTCGACGAGGAGGGTTTCCGCCTGGTGAACAACACCAATGCCGGCGCCGGCCAGTCCGTATTTCACATTCATTTCCACCTTTTGGCCGGGCGCAAGCTCGGGTGGCCTCCGGGTTAGCTTCGGGGGTAACGGAACCTGAAACGGTACAGCCTAAGGAGAGAAAAGATGAAAAAACTGCTCGTGCTGTTGCTACTGCTCTACCCGATCACGGCCATCGCAGAGACCTACCAGTGGACCGACGAGAGGGGAACGGTGAACTTCGCCGAGGACCTCGGCAAGGTTCCGAAGAAGTACCGGAAAAAGGCCAAAAGGCTCGGCGGCGATGAGGAACCGGTGAAGATCATCAACGAGGCCCCGGCGGAACCGGCCAAGGCGAAGAAGGACGAGCTGGAAGCCGGTAAGAAGCTCTACGGCGGGAAGGACGAGGCCGCCTGGCGCAGGGAGTTTGGACAGGCCGAGTTCAACCTTAAAAACGCGGAGTCCGACCTCGCAACGCTCAAGGGGAGGCTGCGCGACACCTCGACCATGAGCCGCTCCGAGTACCTCTCCATCCAGAACAGCATCAGGTACGCCGAGGACCGGGTCCAGGCGCAGCGCAAGAGACTCGAACAGCTTCAGGAGAGCGCCGACCGCCTGGGCGTCCCCGCCGAATACCGTAAATAACAAGACATCTCGCCAACCCCGGACCGGGCACCGCCAAGTGCGGTTACCCGGTCCGGCCGGCATCATCGCCTGGAGAAAAGCATGGTTTTTCCCAACATCGACCCGGTTTTCCTGCGCCTTGGGCCGCTGGAATTCCGCTGGTACGGTCTCATGTACATCTGCGGCTTCGTCAGCTCCTACTTCATCATCCTCTCCGGCGTGAAGCGTAAGGGGCTGCCGCTCAACAAGGACCAGGTCGCCGACATCATCTTCACCGTCGCCCTCGGGGTTATCCTTGGTGGCCGCATCGGCTACATACTCTTTTACAACCTCTCCTATTACCTGAGCCACCCGCTGAAACTGTTCGCGGTTTGGGAGGGGGGTATGTCCTTCCACGGTGGCCTGATCGGCGCCACCCTGGCTAGCCTTTACTACATCCGCAAGCACAAGCTCGCCTTCTACCCACTGGCGGACATAGGCTTTCTGGCGGGCCCGGTGGGGCTTGGTTTCGGCAGGATCGGCAACTTCATCAACGGCGAGCTCTACGGCCGGGTTACCGACGTCCCCTGGGGGATCGTCTTCCCGAGCGGGGGACCGCTGCCGCGCCACCCTTCCCAGCTCTACGAGGCGTTTCTCGAGGGGCCGGTCATGTTCACGATTCTTTACCTGGTTTCGCGCAAAGTGAATAAGGACGGGGTCGTGGTGTGGTCCTTCATCGCGCTATACGGACTGTTCCGTTTCCTGGTGGAGTTCGTCAGGGAACCCGACGAGCAGATAGGTTTTCTCTTCGGAGGGCTGTCTATGGGGCAGATGCTCAGCTTGCCGATGTTCCTTCTGGGCGCGGCGATGGTGATCCGGCGCTACCGCCGCGGATAGCGGTTCAAGCGAGTTTCTTTTTCATCTCCAGCATGTTTTCCTTGCAGCTCTTTCTGTAAGCGACCGAGTCCATCAGGGTACGGATCAGGAAGATGCCGCGTCCCCGGTCCTCCAACTCCTCGAAGTTGGGGGCGGGGATGGCGTTGATGTCGAATCCCTGACCGTCGTCGTACACCCTGATGGTGAGATCGTCCCGGTGCAGGCTTATCACGATGCGAACGAGCTTTTCCGGTTCCTTGGGGCCGGCATGCTTTATGGCGTTCACCATCGCCTCGGTGAGGACCAGATTCAGGTGGTAGGCGAGCACCTCCTTGTCGCCGCTGAAGCGCTCAAGCTCGCGGGCGATGTCCTCCCCGATCTTCCCGATAAGACTCAGGTACCTGGTCTTGTTGGGGACCTTTATGTCGACCTCGATCGTGTTCCCTTGCATCTAGAGCCTCGCTTCAGGACCATGGGCCCCGCCTAGGACTGAAAGTTCTCCACTGCCTCCACTGTGGATGGGAAGATCTCGAAGACCCGGTGCAATCGGGTCAGTTCGAACATCGACTTGACCTGAGACTGCAGCGAGGAGAGTTTTAAGTTCCCCTGATGCGAAATGGCGTTCTTAAAACCTGACACCAGCGCGCCGAGACCGGAGCTATCGATAAAGCGGACATCCTTAAGGTCCACCAGCACGTTCTTCTTGCCGTCCTCAAAAAGCTTCTGCACCGCGCTCTTCAGCTCGGTAGAGTTGTGCGCGTCCAGCCTTTCCTCCTTGACGTATATAATTACAACGTCGTTCCTCGTCTCGCTTGCTAGGTTCATGGCCTTCTCCTTGTTGTGAGGTCCGATACGGTATATACCCTGCCTTATTGTGCAATAAGTGCCGACATTTAGCAAGAGGCGCCCCCTTGTGGTCACGCCACCTTCATGACTACCATGGAAATGTCGTCCTGTAAAGGTTGGGGCCAGGCGTGGTTTCCCACCTCGGTCAGCACCCTCTCGATAACCACCTCAGGCTCCTCTTTAAGCAGCCCGGAGAGGAGCCGGCAAAGCCGGTCCACCCCGAAGAAATCCCCCGCGTCGTTCTCCGCCTCTATAATGCCGTCGGTGTAAATGAAGAGGAGGTCCCCCGGTTCCAGGGGGGTATGGCGCTCCTCGAAAACGACATTTTTTTCGACACCCAGGATGAGTCCCTCGGCGTCCAATTCCTGCCAGGTCCCGCCGCGGAACAGGATGGGGCGGGTGTGACCCGCGTTGGCGAAGGTGAGGGCGCGTTCCGTGCCGTCGTACCTTGCACAGAACATGGTGATGAAGAGTTCGGCGCCGGTCAGGTCGTCGTACAAAAGCTCGTTCAAAAGCTTCAAAAGGTCCTTCGGGGACCTCGACTCCTGCATCTGGGCGCGCAGTACGCTTCTCGTCTCGACCATGATGAGGGCGGCCCCGACGCTGTGGCCTGAGACGTCCCCCATGACCACGTCCATGACCCCGGTACTGCGGTGGAAGAAGTCGTAGTAGTCGCCACCGACGTGTGCGGCGGGCACGCAGCGGCTGGCGATGCGCAGCCCGGGGAGTGACGGCGGGCTTTCCGGCAGGAGCGAGAGCTGGATCTGCTTGGCGAGCTCGAGGTCGCGGGTGACCCGCGCGTTCTCCAGAAGTGCAGCCTCCTTCTGGCGCCGCTCGCGCTCCTTCGCCTCCCGCTCCTCGACGATGCGCACCGCCTGGGCGAGCTGTCCCGCAAGGCTCTCAAGAAGCTCGACGAACTGTTCGGTGAAAAGACCGATGATGGAGCGGGAGAATACCGAAAGAACTCCCACCGGAGGGGCCCCCTCGCTCGCGATCGGGATATGCGCGAAGGACTTGATCCCTTCCTTCTGGAAGATCTCCTTGGCGATCGGCTTGGTGATGAAGGCGGTGTCGTTGAAGAATTCGGTCCGGCGCCCGAGAAAGGCCTCGCCGACGTGGGTGTCTATCTCGAGGATGCGATCCTCCGCCGTGATCCTTTCCCCGCCGACGCCCCGGTAGGAGCGGACCTTCAGTACCGATTCCTCGTTTAAAAGCCGTATCACGGCGAGGTCGAGCTTGAACTCACGCAAAAGAAGCTCGAGAAGATCCCCCATGATGATGTCGAGTTCGAGCGAGCGGTTCATGATCTCGGACGCACGCAGCCTGACGAAAAGGGCCTCGCGGCTTTGGTCGCGTGAGGTGCGCACCGTGGAAAAAATGTCGAACACCGGCTCCATCCGGGAGCCGATGTCGCTTAGAAAACTCTCGACGACCGCGCCGGCGGCGGCACCCCCAAGCGAGCCGGCGAGGGTCTTTTCCACGAAACGCTTCAGGTTCGGGAGCTCGAACTCGGAGACCCCCCCCTTGCCGTCGATCTCGCGTTCCCCCAGGTAGTCCGCGATCGCGGCGTGGGCCTGCTGTTCGCCTATGAACTTGGACATGAGGGTGACGAACTGCACGATGGTGACCGGTTTCGACAGGCGCTTGGTCTCCCACTGCGGCGTCCCCTCCTGCGAGAAGACCCGCACGAAGCGGTTCATCTGTTCGCTCTCTTTCTCACCCTGGCCAAGGAGGATGGAGAGGGAGAGGTAGGCTGCGATGTTCATGAACATGCTCCAGAAGAGCGTGTGGGTGAACTCGTCCAGTCCGGTCAGCCCGAAGAGCGCCTGGGGGCGCAAAAACTCGATCCCGAACGGGCCGTAGAGCAAAAGATCGGTCTGCCACCCCCCCGCCTGCAGCACGGAGGGGAGGAGCAGGGTGTAGGACCAGACCGCGAAACCGAGCAACAGTCCGGTTATGGCGCCAGCCTTGTTGCCGCGCGGCCAGTAGAGACCGCCGATCAGGGCGGGGGCGAACTGGACCGCGGCGGAGAAGGAGATGAGCCCCATGTTGGCAAGCATGTAGCTCTCGCCCACCGCACTTTGGTACAGGTACCCGAGCAGGATGACGAGCACGATGCCGAAGCGCTTCAGGTTGATGAGCAGGAGGGGGAACCAGGACTGGGGCCGGAAGCGGATCACGACCGGCATCAGCACGTGGTTCAAAAGCATGGTGGAGACGGCGATGGATTCGACCATCACCATCCCCGCCGATGCCGAGAACCCGCCCAAGAAGGCGACCAGGGCGAGCCACGGTGACTCGAGCCGCATCGGCAGTGTGAGCACGAAGTAGTCGGCACCGCGGTTGCTCCCTGTCATCAGGATTCCGGCGAGGGCGATGGGCATGACGAACAGGTTCATGAGGAACATGTAGGCCGGGAAGCGCCAGGATGCGCTGTTAAGGTGCGCCTCGTGCGCGTTTTCCAGCACCATGACCTGGAACTGGCGCGGTAGGAGCATGACCGCGCTCATCGAGAGTGCGAGGATGCTGAACATAGAGGCGTAGGAGTTCTCCCCGGTCGCGTCGAGCGTGACGAGGCGCGACAGCGTGTGCGGCTCCTTCTGGAACATGCGCCAGAAGATGTCCCCCATGCCGTCGAAGGCGAAGTAGGTGATGAAGGCGCCGACGACCAGCATGGCGACGAGCTTGACGACCGATTCCAGCGCAATGGCCGCCACGAGACCGTCGTGGCGCTCGGTGGAGGTCAGGTGCCTCGCCCCGAACAGCACGCTGAACACCGCCAGCAGCAGCGCCGTGAAAAGCCCGGGGTGCGGGGAGGGGATGTAGGCCCGTTCCATGAAGCCCAGGTGGAAGTCGTGGTAGCCGGTGATGATGGTGAAGGAAGTGGAGACCGCCTTCAGCTGCAGGGCGATGTAGGGCATCACTCCCATGAGCGTGATCACCGTGATGATGGCACCAAGCCACTGCGAGGAACCGTAGCGGGAGCTGATGAAGTCGGCGATGGAGGTGATGTTGTTCTCTTTGGAGATCCGCACCATCTTCTTCAGCAGAAACCACCAGGTGAAGGCGGTCAGGGTGGGGCCCAGGTAGACGGGGAGGAAATCGATCCCGGTGGTGGCGGCTTTCCCGACGCTGCCGTAGAAGGTCCAGGATGTGGCGTAGACCGCGATGGATAGGGAGTAGACCCAGGCGTTGGCCGTGATGCTGCGCCCCGCCTTCTGCCGTAGATCGGCGTAGTAGGCGACCAGGAAGAGGAGGGCTATGTAGAGCAGGGCAGTGCCCCAGACCCAGTTGACCTCAAGCATCAAAGGTGCCCCTTGGTATCGGCTTCGCGACGCGCGGCGCGGCTGAAAAGGTAGACGATGAAGATGGAGAAACTCCATCCGACCAGCAGGTACAGGTAGAGAAGCGGTATCCCGAAGGGGAGATACTCCTTGTTGAAGATGCTGATGAACGGGTAGTTCATCATTACCAGCCCGAGCACGAAGCAGATGACCCAGGTGTCCTTTAATTTGAGCCGGTGTATCACCACTTCCTTCAGGGTCTTTTTCATGACGGTAACCCCGCTGCCTCGATCACCAGGTCGACCCCCTGGTGAACGGGAAGGGCGCTGTCGACGACGATCGCCTCGCCCGGCTGCGGCGCCTCGAACTCCGCCTGCAGATGGCGGTAATGTTCCCAACGCGCGTCCGATACCTCTGCTGCATCGCTGTTTCGGGCCTCCAGGCGCCGGTGCGCGACCTCCTCGGAACAGCGCGTCTCGACGATCAGAAACGGCACGCCGAGCCTCATGGCGAGCTCGCGGAAGCGCTCCCGGTCCGCACTGCGCCGGAAGGTGGCATCCACCACCATCCCTTCACCCCGGGAAAGCGAGCGCTCCGCCTCTGTCAGGAGCGCGTTGTAGGTGGCCTGATCCATGTCGCTGTTGTAAATCCCTGCGCGGTAGGACTGGATGGGCGTCGCTCCCACGATGGCACCGCCGGCCAGTTCCTTGCGCACCACGTCGGAACGCTTTAGTGCGAGCCCCAACTCCCGGCTGAGCGCGCGTGCGAGCGTGCTCTTGCCGCTTCCGATCATCCCGCAGGTGAGGACGAGCATGGGTTGCATGCTCGCTCTCAAGGTGTAGCCGCGCGCCAGCCTGAAGTAGCGGAGCGCCACGTTCTTGACCTCGGCACGCTCCGTCTCGGTGAGGGACGCGTGTTCCAGGCGCAGGCTGGTCACCTTGCCCCGCACGAAGGCGCGCTGCGCCTTGTAAAAGTCGAGCAGCGGCGCCATCCCCATGTCTCCGCTTGCCGCCTGGTAGGCGTTAAGAAGTTCGCCGGCCAGGTCCTTTCGATCGGCGTATTCCAGGTCCATGAGCAGGAAGGCGAGGTCGGCGGCCGTGTCGATGTACCGGAACTTCTCGTTGAACTCTATGCAGTCGAAGATGCAAACCGGGTCGGTGAGGCAGATGTTGCCGGAGTGCAGGTCGCCGTCGCAGTCCCTGATGAAGCCCCCAGTCACCCGCTCCCGAAAGAGTGCGTCATTTCCCTGGAGAAAGGAGGTCACCCACTGCCGGATCTCCTTCATTTGGGCGGCTGAGATGGTGGCATCTACGAAGGGGGCCGCCTGTCGGAAATTCTGCTCCCAATTCTCGCGGATAACGTCGGTTTCTCCGCAGGCGTCGATCACCGGACCGCGTTCAGCCCCCTCGTGGAAGCGCGCCACCGCCTGCGCGATGCGCGTCATGTCGCGGGCGTCGACGTTTCCTTCGGCAAGGAGCCTGTCGAGCATGCGTTCCTGCGGCAGGCGCCGCATCTTCACCGCGTAGTCGAGCACCGGACCGGTACCGCCGAAACAGGGGCCGTCCGCGGTGTCGCGCAGCTCGACAACGCCCAGGTAGACCTCGGGACAAAGACGGCGGTTCAGGCGCACTTCCTCGTTACAGTAGAAGCGGCGCCGGTCGAGGGTGGTGAAGTCGAGAAAGCCGTAATTTACCGCCTTTTTCACCTTGTAGACGAAGTTATCGGTGAGGAATATGAAGGAGACGTGCGTCTCTACCAGGCGCACTTCCGTCGTCGGGTCCGGGTAGGCCTTAGCTTCAAGTAGCGATTTTATAACACTTCGGATCATCGTTTTACCTGTAAGATGATGATTTCATTTGAGAATAGTATCATACCGCATTTGAGGCGCAACCGCCTAAAATGCAGCTAAATGTTGTTTGACGCTGCTACCTATTTATGCTAGCTTTCATGGTAATTAACCGCGCCACCCACGGATACTGTATCCAGAGAGGGTGCCGCGTTTTTTAGGTTTTTGCCCCAAATCTACCGAAGCCACAGGTACCCCATGACCAAGAAGTGTCTGCCACTCCTTTTTCTACCCCTGTTGATCAACGCCTGCGCCACCGAGCAAGCTTCGGTTTCGAAGCCGCTTGCCGATCTGGGCGTCATCACTGCGCCGACTCCGCCCCCCGGTGGAGGGAAGACCATGTACCTGTTCGCTCTAGCGAGGTTGCGGGCGGCCGAAGGCGATCTGGACGCCGCGCAGGTCTTGCTGCGGGAGGGGATAGCGGCCGACCCGAACTCCGCATTCCTGCATCACACCTCGGCCCAGATCTACCTACAGCAAAACCGTCCTGAAGAAGCGCTTGCAGAGTGCCAGGCGGCCATCGGCATCGACCCCTCGTCCGTGCCGGCACAGCTTCTTTGCGGCAACATCCTGATGACGCTGCAGCGTGAAAAAGAGGCGGTCCAGCACTACAAGAAGGTGATCGAGCTCGACCCTTCCAAGGAAGACGTCTACCTGCACGTCGCCATCTACTACCTGAAGAGCTTCGAGTACGAGCAGGCGGTGGACACGCTGAAAGCGCTGGTGAAGGCTTCGCCCGACTCTGCGCTCGGGTACTACTACCTGGCCAAGACCTACGAGCAGATGCGTCTGCCGAAGGAGGCGCTCTCTTATTACAAGAAGGCCATCGAGATAAAGCCGGACTTCGAGCAGGCCCTGATCGAGATGGGCATCTCCCAGGAGACCCAGGGGCTCATCCCGGACGCGATCGATAGTTACAAGGACCTTCTTGAGATCAACCCGAACAACGCAAACGTGATCCAGCACCTCGTGCAGCTTTACATCCAGCAGAAGCGCCTCGACGAGGCCCTCGCCCTGTTACAGCAAAAAGGCGGGCGCTCGCTGGAGAATTCGCGCAAGATCGGGCTTTTGCTGCTTGAGCTTGAGCGCTACGACGAGGCCATCAAGGTCTTCCAGGATATCCTCAAGGCCGAGCCGGACGCGCAGCAGGTCCGTTTCTATCTTGCCAGCGCCTTCGAGGAGAAAGAGGACGTAGATCAGGCCATCGAACAGTTCCAGATGATCCCGCGGGACTCCGCCTATTACCTGGATTCCCTTGGGCACCTGGCCTACCTGTACAAGGAGAAGGGGCACCCGGAAAAGGGGGTAACCCTGCTGCTGGAGGAGATCGCCAAGCAGCCTTCCCGCATCGAAGCGTACCTGCACCTGGCCGGCTTTTACGAGTCAATGGAGCAGTACCAGCTCGGCATCAATACCCTGAAGATGATGGACGTGAAACTCCAGGCGGACCCGCGCGTCCTGTTCCGGCTTGGGATCATGTACGACAAGCTGGGACAGAAGGAACTCTCCGTCGACATGATGAAGAAGGTCATCGCGGCGACCCCGAACGACGCGCAGGCGCTCAATTACCTTGGGTACACCTATGCGGAGATGGGGGTGAACCTGGACGAGGCGCTCACCTACCTTAAAAAGGCGGTCGAGCTGAAGCCGGACGACGGGTTCATTCTGGACAGCCTCGGGTGGACCTACTTCAAGCTCAAGCGCTACAACGATGCGGTTACCCAGCTCGAGCGTGCGGTCGAGCTTTCCGACGGTGACGCCATCGTCATGGGACACCTGGCCGACGCTTACTGCGCCGTCCACGCCTACAAGAAGGCACTGCCGCTCTACAAAAAGCTGCAGAAGATGGAGCCGGAGCAAAGCGCCGAGCTCGCCGAGAAGATCAAACACTGCCGACAGGAAGCCGGCGAGAAATGATCCCGCTGCGTCGTCTTCTCCTCCTCGTCCTTCTGACGCTGACCGCCTGCAGCCAGGGTGCGCCCGCGGACCGGGCCGGGAGCCGTGGACCAGGCGCCAATGGTTCCTCCTTCGTCACCGGGAGTATCGGGGAGCCTTCAACCCTCATCCCGACCCTCGCTACTGACACCTCGTCGAGCGACATCGCCGGGCTCGTCTACAACGGCCTGGTCCGCTACGACAAGAACCTGAAGCTCGAGGGGGACCTGGCTGAGTCCTGGGAGGTCTCCCCGGACGGCCTGCAGATCACCTTCCACCTGCGCCGCGGCGTGAAATGGCATGACGGCAAGGATTTCACCTCGCGCGACGTGCTCTACACCTACCGCGTCACCGTCGACCCCAAGACCCCGACCGCCTACGCCGAGGATTTCAAGCAGGTGCAGAGCGCGCAGGCCCCGGACGCCTACACCTTCAAGGTACGCTACGCGAAGCCTTTCGCACCGGCGCTCGCCTCCTGGGGGATGAACATCCTCCCCGCCCATCTGCTTGAGGGCAAGGACATCACCAAGAGTCCGCTCGCCCGGAGCCCGATCGGCACCGGCCCGTACATCTTCAAGGAGTGGATCCCCGGGCAGCGCCTTATCCTCGAAGCGAATCCGAACTACTGGGAGGGGAAGCCGCGCCTTTCCCGCTACGTCTATCGCATCATCCCGGACAGCTCCACCATGTACATGGAGCTGAAGGCCGGCGGGGTCGACATGATGGGGCTCTCCCCGGTGCAGTACCAGCGCCAGACCAATACCAAGGAGTTCCTGGCGCGCTTCAACAAGTACCGCTATCCGGCCTCTGCCTACACCTACCTCGGTTACAACCTGCGTCTCCCCATGTTCCAGGACGCGAGGGTGCGCCGGGCGATCACCTGCGCCATCAACAAGGAAGAGATCATCCAGGGGGTGCTACTCGGGATGGGGCAGATCGCCCATGGCCCCTACAAGCCAGGGACCTGGGCCTACAAGGCGAAGGTGGAAAACGACCCCGGCTACGACCCGGCACGCGCCCAGGCGCTATTGCGTGAGGCGGGCTACGTCATGGGGGCGGACGGCATCCTCGCGAAGGACGGCAAGCCGCTCAGCTTCACCATCCTAACCAACCAGGGGAACGACCAGCGTCTTAAGGCGGCCCAGATCATCCAGATGCGGCTGAAGCGAGTCGGCATCGACGTGAAGATCCGCGTGGTGGAATGGGCGTCGTTTCTCACCAACTTCATCGACAAGGGGAAGTTCGAGGCGGTGCTCCTCGGGTGGACCATCTCCCAGGACCCGGACCTTTTCGACGTCTGGCACTCCTCGAAGACCGGCCCCAAGGAACTCAACTTCATCAACTACAAGAACCCCGAGTTGGACCGGCTTATCGTGGAGGGGAGGGGGACCTTCGATATGGAGAAGCGGCGCGACTGCTACTACCGCATCCAGGAGATCCTCGCGAAGGACCAGCCCTACACCTTCCTGTACGTCCCTGACGCCCTGCCGGTGGTCTCCTCCAGGATAAAGGGAATCGAACCGGCACCAGCGGGGATCATGCATAACTTCATCAAGTGGTACGTCGAATAGCAATTGACGATTGACAGCGAAGCTCTGGTACATCTCCACTACTTCAGAGAACTATGGCCAACTACCTGATAAAACGCATACTCATGCTGATCCCGCTGCTCCTTGGGATCACGCTGATCACCTTCACGGTGATCCATCTCGCACCGGGCGAACCGGTGGAGATGCAGACGGCGATGAGCCCGAAGGTCTCGGCTCAATCGCGCGCACGGCTGCGCGAGTTCTACGGACTGGACAAGCCGCTGCACGTGCAGTACGGCAAGTGGCTCGGGAACCTCTCCCGGCTCGACTTCGGCCGCTCTTTCGCGCCGGACAACCGCCCGGTGCTCGACAAGATCAAGGAAAGGATCCCGATCACCATCTCGCTCAACGTGATAGCGCTGATCCTCGAATTCGGTCTGGCACTTCCCATCGGCATCCTGGCGGCGGTGCACCGTGACACGCTGCTCGACCGCGCCATATCGGTCTTCGTCTTCGTAGGATTTGCCGTGCCGACCTTCTGGCTGGCGCTTCTTTGCATGTACTTCTTCGGGGTGAAGCTCTCCTGGCTGCCGATCTCGGGCATACACTCGCTTGGCAGCGAACAGCTCCCCTTTTTCGGGCGCGTTCTCGATCTCGGGAAACACCTGGTGCTTCCCATCGCCATCGCCACCTTCGGTAGCCTTGCCGGGCTGTCGCGCTACATGCGCTCCACCATGATCGAGGTGCTCTCGCAGGACTACATCACCACCGCCCGCGCCAAGGGGGTGAAGGAACGCGTGGTCATCTACCGGCACGCCCTCAAAAACGCGCTGCTCCCGGTGATCACCCTGCTCGGCTTTTCGCTCCCCGCCCTGATCGGCGGCAGCGTCATCTTCGAAACTATTTTCTCCATCCCCGGGATGGGGCAGCTCTTCTACCAAGGCGTCATGGCGCGCGACTATCCGCTCGTCATGGGGATCCTGGTCATTGGCGCCTGCCTCACCCTGATCGGAAACCTCCTGGCCGACCTGAGCTACGCCCTTGCCGATCCAAGGATCAGGCATGGAAAGGGGTAGGGGATGCGGATATCGTCGCTTCATGGAGGGGCCATGCGTGACAAGGTGAGCAGCCCGGCCAGGGAGTTCTGGGAGCGTTTCACGACCAACCGCTTCGCGACCGCGGGGCTCGTCGTCATCGCGGTGTTGTTCCTGCTGTCTTTGGCGGCAGCCGCTGTGACGCCTTACAGTCCGGACACCATTGACGCGTGGCACGTGCTCCTGCCTCCCTCCACGGCACACTGGTTCGGCACCGACGAGTTGGGGCGCGACGTCTTCACCCGCGTCGTCTACGGCGCGCGCGTCTCCCTGAAGGTCGGTTTCGTCGCGGTCGGCATCGCCGTCGTCGTCGGTACGGTGGTGGGGCTCTTCGCCGGGTTCTACGGTGGCTGGATCGATTCGGTGCTGATGCGGATCGTCGACATCATGCTCTGCTTCCCGACCTTCTTCCTGATCCTTGCCGTCATCGCCATGCTGGAGCCTTCCATCTGGTACATCATGGTGATCATCGGACTTACCGGATGGATGGGGGTGGCGCGTCTGGTGCGTGCCGAGGTTCTCTCGTTGAAGAGCCGCGACTTCATCCTAGCCGCCCGCGTGCTCGGGGCGTCGGATCTGCGCATCATCTTCCGCCATGTTCTGCCCAACGCGCTTTCGCCGGTGCTGGTTTCGGCGACGCTCGGGGTGGCCGGTGCCATACTCACCGAGTCGGCACTCTCCTTTCTCGGTATCGGGGTGCAACCCCCGACGCCCAGTTGGGGGAACATCCTGACCTCCGGCAAGGACTACATAGAATTCGCCTGGTGGCTTTCCCTTTTCCCGGGGCTCGCCATCCTGGTAACCGTGCTCTCCTACAACCTGGTAGGGGAGGGGATCCGCGACGCGCTCGACCCGAGAAGGCGGTAGAGGCGGAAAAACGTTCTAGGTTCTATGTTCTACGTTCTACGTTAAAACCTGAAAGGTTTTCGTAAGCTTTTGGAATGGTGCCAACCAGCTTGAGCCCAAGAACGTAGAACTTAGAACGTAGAACATAGAACCTGATTTAAAGAGGGGCACATGGCAGAATTTTGCGAAGAGGCATTTGACGTATTGAAGGTCGATAAAAGGGATTACGTTCCGACCACCCTCGAGGACGAGGTGCGGGTCGACAAACTGGTCAGCGACCTGCTGCACCGTTTTTACGAGGAGATACAGCAGACGGGCATGTCGCCGGAACAGGCGACGGCACTGGCCGGCGCCGCCGATTACTTCACCCGCGATTTCGTCGTCTCCATCAAGCAGCGCAGCATCTTCGACGAGCGTGCGGGGATCGTGCGTCAGTTCGCCGGCAACTGGTACATCGTCAACACCATGGAGCCGCTCATCGACGAGATCGAGGGGTACCTTGCCGGGGTCCGCGAGTTCTACCGGTTCCTGTACGGGCACCAGTTGATCTCGCTCAAGTTCCTCCAGGCCATCGAGGCGGAATGCTCGGAACTCGACTACTACGCCGGGCGCATTGAGTCGTTCTGGGACATCGTCGGGGACGGGTACCTCACCTGGGAGAAGGAGTGCACGCTTAAAGACTAGAAGCGTTCTACGTTCTATGTTCTACGTTCTGCGTTGAGACCTTGCTCCAATTCGCAAAATCCTCCCCCTCCCTCCGGGCCTTCGCCCACCGTAGGGCTTCGGTCCGCAGGCGGGAGAGGGGGACACGGCGGTGACCATAAAAAAAGTCCTGACCAGCCAGCCTCCTCATCGCTCTTGCTACTCAACACTCACGGAGCCCATGCCGTTTGAAAGACCTACTCGCGAAAGTCCGCAACCAAAACCTCTTCTCCACCGGTGAAACCGTGGTGGTCGCGGTCTCGGGCGGCGCCGACTCGGTGGCGCTCCTCGATATCCTTACGCGACTCGATACTGAACGCCTGAAACTCATAGTCGCCCATCTGAACCACTGCCTGAGAGGCGCGGAATCAGACGGTGACGAACGCTTCGTCGCTGACCTCGCCGCCCGCTACCATATCCCTTTTCTCTCCATCCGGGTCGATGTCGGCTCTTTCGCCGCTGCGGAAGGGCTTTCCCTCGAAGATGCCGGACGTCAGGCGCGCTACGCCTTTTTCCGCGAGGTCGCCCGACGTCACGGCGCGACGAGTATCGCCTTGGCCCACCACATGGACGACCAGGCCGAGACCGTGCTGATCCGCCTTTTGCGCGGATCCGGCGGTGCAGGGCTGAGCGCCATGGCTGCGGTCGGCGACAACATGCTGAAACGACCGCTCCTGAAAGTGACCCGCGCTGAGCTTGAGCGTTACTTGAACGAGCGCGGCCTAAACTGGCGTACCGATTCGACTAACGCGGATACCGCAATCCTGCGCAACAGCATTCGGCACGAGCTGATCCCTCTGCTTAAAAAATACAACCCGAAGGTGACCGAGCGACTCGCGGCCACCGCGGAGATCCTTGCCTCGGACGAGGAACTCCTCGAGCAGTTGACCGACGAGACCTTCTCGCGGTTGGCCCGCAGTGAGGATGAAAGCGTCCGCCTGGGGATCGCCTCCCTGCTCGGCGAGCGCCGCGGTCTGCGTCTGCGCCTGTACCGTCACGCGCTGTGCGAACTGCGCGGAGACCTCATGCGCATCGCCCTGACGCACCTCGACGCGATCGACCGCCTCGTCGCCTCCAGTCGCCCCAACGCGAGCCTAAACCTCCCGGACGATCTGCGCGTCGAGCGCAGCTACGACGAACTCCGCTTCACCTCCGTAACTAAGCCCATCGAGCAGAGCTGGGAGATGACGATTTCCGGAGAGGGGAGCTACCCCTTGCCGAACGGTATGACGCTCAGCGTGCAGCGGTTGCCGCGGCCTGCCGACCTCGTGACCGGTTCTGAGAAGATCGCCTACGTGTCGGCGGAAGCCGCACCTTTTCCGTGGCTTGTGCGCCCTTTTGCAGCCGGTGACCGCTTCACCCCGCTGGGGCTGAACGGCTCACAGAAGGTGAAGGAGCTCTTCATCAACAAAAAACTCCCGCCGCACGAGCGCAGCAGAGTGCCGCTTGTTTTCAGCGAAGGGGATGTCATCTGGGTAGCCGGGGTGAGACTTGCCGAGAAAGGACGGGTAAAACCCGCAGCTGACGCGGTTTTACGTTTGGAAATTCTTGAAATTACACCTTAAAGCTCTTGTCAACCTGCACCCTTTATGGTAATCCTTTTTACTCATTTGAATGCTTTTTCTTTCTTTCTCATAAATGCTAGGCATAAGACGAACTTCAACCTCGCGGCCCGTGCTATGTATCAACGACAAACACTGATAGTACACGGAGTTGCGGCACACCGATTAATCGGGAGGAAACTTGAATCAATTCTATAAAAACTTGGCGCTCTGGCTCGTTATCAGCTTGATGATGATCCTGTTGTTCAACCTGTTCAACAAGCCGAAGCCGACCCAGGAAAAACTCGACTACAGCGACTTCATCGAGGCCGTGGAAACCGGCAAGGTGAAGAACGTGAACCGTCCGGTGGCGAGCGTCGTCATCCAGGGGGACGAGGTCTTAGGCAAATTCGCCGACGGCAAGGAGTTCAGGACCTTCAAGCCGGCAGACGCCAAGCTGACCGACCTGCTGATCGAGAAGAAGGTCGCCGTGTCGGCCCGCCCGGAGGAGGAGCACTTCTCCTGGTTCTCGCTGCTCATCTCCTGGTTCCCGATCATCTTCCTCGTAGCGGTCTGGATCTTCTTCATGCGCCAGATGCAGGGTGGCGGCGGCAAGGCGATGGCCTTCGGCAAGAGCCGCGCAAAGCTTCTCACCGAGGCGCAGGGGCGCGTCACTTTCGAGGACGTGGCCGGCATCGAGGAGGCCAAGGAAGAGCTCGAGGAGATCATCTCCTTCCTGAAGGACCCGAAGAAATTCACGAAACTCGGCGGCCGTATCCCGAAAGGCGTCCTGCTCATGGGCCCTCCGGGCACCGGCAAAACGCTTCTTGCCCGCGCCATCGCGGGGGAGGCGGGCGTTCCCTTCTTCTCTATCTCCGGTTCCGACTTCGTCGAGATGTTCGTCGGCGTCGGCGCCTCCCGCGTGCGCGACCTGTTCGTGCAGGGGAAAAAGAGCGCTCCCTGCATCATCTTCATCGACGAGATCGACGCAGTGGGCCGTCACCGCGGCGCTGGTCTTGGCGGCGGTCACGACGAGCGTGAGCAGACCCTGAACCAGCTCCTGGTAGAGATGGACGGCTTCGAATCCAACGAAGGGGTCATCCTCATCGCCGCAACCAACCGTCCCGACGTGCTCGACCCGGCGCTCCTTCGTCCGGGCCGCTTCGACCGCCAGGTCGTTGTGCCGCGTCCCGACGTGAAGGGTCGCGAGATGATCCTCAAGGTGCATTGCAAGAAAACCCCGCTCGCCCCGGACGTCGACCTCGGCGTCGTGGCCCGCGGTACCCCGGGCTTCTCCGGTGCGGACCTTTCCAACGTGGTCAACGAGGCTGCACTCCTCGCCGCACGCAAGGAAAAGAGCATGGTCGAGATGATCGACTTCGACGACGCGAAGGACAAGGTCCTCATGGGTGTCGAGCGCCGCTCCATGGTCATCTCCGACGAGGAGAAGAAGAACACCGCCTACCACGAGGCGGGGCACACCCTTATCGCGAAACTCATCCCGGGCGCGGACCCGGTGCACAAGGTCTCCATCATCCCGCGTGGGCGCGCTCTCGGCGTCACCATGCAGCTCCCGATCGAGGACAAGCACAGCTACTCCCGCGAATCGCTGCTTGACCGCATCGCCGTGCTGCTTGGCGGCCGCGTAGCCGAGGAGGTCATCTTCAACTCCATGACCACCGGCGCAGGTAACGACATCGAGCGCGCTACCGACATCGCACGCAAGATGGTCTGCGAGTGGGGCATGAGCGAGAAACTCGGTCCCGTTTCCTTCGGCAAGAAGGACGAGCAGATCTTCCTCGGACGCGACATGGCGCACCAGAAGAACTACTCCGAGGCGACCGCCATCGAGATCGATCACGAGATCAGGCTCATCGTCGAGCAGAACTACGCACGCGTGCAGGATCTGCTGCGGAATAACCTCGACGCCCTGCACCGCATCTCGCACGCACTCATCGAAAAGGAAAACCTAACCGGCGAGGAAGTGGACCGCATCATCGAAGGCAAAGAGATCGCCTCCGAGCCTGTCGTAACCGCGTAACGATGCAGGTTCAGAAGTGGGAACTTTCCCGACGCACCCTGTCCCTGGAGCGTCCGCAGATCATGGGCATCCTGAACATGACTCCGGACTCCTTCTCGGACGGGGGGCGCTTCTTCTCCGTTGAGAGGGCGGTAGAACGGGCCCGCGAGATGGAGCGTGAGGGGGCCGACATCATCGATATCGGCGGCGAAAGCACCCGGCCCGATGCCCCTGCGGTAAGCCTGCAGGAGGAACTGGACCGGGTGCTTCCCGTTATAGAGGGGCTCAAAGGAAACGTCTCGGTCCCCATCTCCATCGATACCTACAAGGCGGGGGTCGCGAAGGCAGCCTGCGCCGCCGGGGCCGAGATCGTCAACGACGTAACCGGCCTCATGTTCGATCCGGAGATGGCCGCCGTCGTGGCCGAATCCGATGCGGGAGTGGTGGTCATGCACACCCGCGGCATGCCCGACACCATGCAGAAGGATACGAACTACGACGACCTGATCGCCGACGTGAAGGAGTACCTGACAGGCTCCATCGAACTCGCCCGACGGGCGGGGGTTGCTGCGGGGCGCATCGTCGTCGATCCGGGGCTCGGCTTCGGCAAGAGCGTCCAGGGGAACCTGGAGCTGATCAAACGGCTTGAGGAATTCAGGCCGCTTGGCTGTCCGATCCTGGTAGGGCCTTCCCGGAAGTCGTTCATCGGGGCGGTCACCGGAAGGGACGGAGGAGAGAGGATATTCGGCACGGCAGCCGCGGTCGTCATGTCGATCGTGCACGGAGCCGCCATCATACGGGTTCATGACGTGGCAGCCATGAGGGATGTCGCCGTCATGACGCGGGCGCTCATGTAACCCGCAGGCCCGACAAACCGGAAGCGCTGCTTCCCGACCGGTGCGGATGAATTCATTCCTGCAAAACATAGGCATACTGCGGGACCTCCTGGACCTGTCGCTCGCGATACTGATCATCTCCAGGCTGGCGCGGCTCCTGAAGGGAGTGCTCGCGCTGCGCATCCTCGCCATCCTTTCGGCACTCGTGGCCCTTCATCTCCTGGCGCGCTTTTTCTCCCTGCAGACCGTCCGGCTCATCATCGACCTGATCCTGGCCTCCTCCGTGGTCGGTCTCGCGGTCATCTTCCAGACCGACATCCGCAGGGCCTTCGCCACGCTGACCAGAAGCCGCACCGAGAAGGACGTCGAGATGTCCGACGTCATAGACGAGCTCGTCTTCGCCGTCGCGGGGCTTGCGCAGAAGAAGATCGGGGCGCTCATCGTCATCGAGCGCGCCATCTCGGTGGACAGCTACCTAGCGGTCGGCACCGACATCGACGCCAAGGTGACCAGCGAGCTGATCTCCTCGATCTTCCTGCCGTATTCGCCTATTCACGACGGCGCCGTTATCATCCAGCACGGCAAGCTGACCAAGGCGGGGTGCTTCCTGCCGCTCACCCAGAACCTTGAGGTGAACAAAGCCCTCGGGACCAGGCACCGCGCCGCCATCGGCCTCTCCGAGCTGGTCGACGCCCTGGTTGTCGTAGTATCCGAGGAGACCGGGACCGCCTCGGTGGTGGTGGGGGGGAAGAAGACCGACGTGGTGGACATGCCGTCCCTGGGCAAGACGCTTAGAAGGCTCGTCGAACCGAGGTGGCTCAAATGACGACCATGCACGCAAGAGGGCATGAATGGCTGAAGGGGGTCAAGGCGCTTTCCGTGCTGCTGGCCGTCCTGATCTGGCTCAGCGTGATCCTCGAGCGACCCGGGGAGATGGTGCTCACCGTTCCCGTCGGCCTCGATCGCATGCCGCCGGGGCTGCAGCTTGACGGGGTGGCACCGGCCGAGGCGGAGGTCGTTGTCTCCGGGCCGCGGATTTTATTGTTCCTGCTGCCGTTTCACCAGACTCGTCTCAGGATCGATCTGACCGGCGCCAATGCGGGGCAGCAGCAGCTCTCGCTGAAGGACGGCCTTTTCGATCTCGATTCGGAGATCAAGGTGGTTCACGTAGCCCCCGCGACGGTAACCATCGCGCTTACCAGCAGGGACCAGAAGTAAGGCTGTTTTAGAATGACTATTTTTACGAGGTGAAGAGAATGAAGAAACTTTTCGGTACCGACGGGGTCCGCGGTGTGGCCAACGTCTACCCGATGACGGCGGAGATGGCGATGCAGATCGGCCGCGCCGCCGCCTACATATTCAAGAACGGCAAGAAACGCCACCGCATCGTCATCGGCAAGGACACCCGTCTTTCCGGCTACATGCTTGAGAGCGCGCTCATGGCAGGCATCTGCTCCATGGGCGTCGACGTCCTCTTGGTCGGCCCGCTCCCGACGCCGGGCATCGCCAACATCACCTCCTCGATGCGTGCCGATGCGGGTGTCGTGATCTCCGCCTCGCACAACCCGTTCGAGGACAACGGCATCAAGTTCTTCTCGAGCGACGGCTTCAAGCTGCCGGACGAGACCGAGCTGATGATCGAGGACTTGATCTTCTCGAAACGCATCGACTCCTTGCGCCCGACCGCGAAAGAGGTCGGCAAGGCGTACCGCATCGACGACGCCCAGGGGCGCTTCGTCGTCTTCCTGAAGAGCACCTTCCCGAAGGACCTCGACCTCTCCGGATTGAAGATCGTTCTCGACTGCGCCAACGGCGCGGCGTACAAGGTCGCCCCGGCGGTGTTCGAGGAACTGGGCGCCGAGGTGATAACGATCGGCGTGAAGCCCAACGGCACCAACATCAACGCGGACTGCGGGTCGCTGCACCCTGAGGTGCTGAGCGAGGCGGTGAAGATGCACGGCGCGGACTTGGGCGTAGCGCTCGACGGCGACGCGGACCGCGTCATCTTCGTCGACGAGTACGGCAACGTGGTGGACGGCGACAAGATCATGGCTATCTGCGGGACCGAGATGATCCGCCAGGGGACCCTGAAGCAGAACACCCTGGTCGCCACCGTGATGAGCAACATGGGTCTCGATATCGCGATGAAACGCGCCGGTGGTCAGGTTATCAAGACAGCCGTCGGTGACCGCTACGTCGTGGAGGAGATGCTGAAAGGCGGCTACAACCTGGGCGGCGAGCAGTCCGGCCACATGATCTTCCTCGACCACAACACAACCGGTGACGGCATCCTCTCCGCACTGCAGGTGCTCGCCATCATGCAGCGCCGCCAGAAGCGCCTCTCCGAGCTCGCCCTCGTCATGCACTCCCTGCCGCAGGTGCTCGTGAACGTGCGCCTTTCGCAGAAGACCGACGTGATGCAGGTCCCCGAGATAGCGAACCTCGTGAACGACGTAGAGGGGAGGCTGAAAGGGGAGGGGAGGGTGCTGATCCGCTGGTCCGGCACCGAGCCCCTTTTGCGCATCATGCTCGAAGGTGATGACGAGACGAAAATTCGCAACTGGGCCAACGAGATAGCCGAAACCGCGGCGTCGGCCCTGGGAGGAGAGAACCGTGGCTAAACTGGGCGTCAACGTCGATCATGTAGCGACTCTGAGGCAGGCAAGGGGCGGGAGTGAGCCCGATCCGGTCGCGGCCGCGGCCATTGCCGAACTGGCGGGCGCCGACGGCATCACCATCCACCTGCGCGAAGACAGACGGCACATCCAGGATCGTGATCTCAAGATCATGCGCCAGACCGTGCAGACCAAGCTGAACCTGGAAATGGCGGCCACCGACGAGATGATCGCCATCGCCCTCGCGGTGAAGCCGGAGTGCTGCACCCTGGTCCCCGAGAAGCGGGCCGAGCTGACCACCGAAGGGGGGCTCGACGTCCGGATCCACCAAGAAGCGTTGAAGGTCGCCATCGAGAAGCTGCAGGCGGGAGGCATCATCGTGAGCCTCTTCATCGATCCCGATCCCGACCAGATCAAGGTCGCCAACAAGATCGGCGCCGATTACATCGAGATCCACACCGGTTCCTTCGCCGATGCGCCCACCTGGAAAGAAGAGGAGCAGGAGCTGATCAAGATCGAGAATGCGGTGAAGCTTGCGCGCAAGCTCGACCTGGGCGTCAACGCCGGGCACGGCCTCAACTACACCAACGTGAAGAAGGTTGCCGCGATCGGCGGCATCGAGGAATTCAACATCGGCCACTCCATCATGTCGCGCGCCATCCTGGTCGGTCTCGACCGCGCCGTACGTGATATGTCCGAACTGGTCCGCTACTCATAAGGAGACAGACATGGCAAGAGCAAAAGCGCGTCACATACTGGTGGAAACCGAGGCCGAGTGCCTCGCACTCAAGGAGAAGATCGAAGCGGGTGCCGACTTCGCCGAGGTCGCTAGGGCGCACTCCCTTTGCCCGTCCGGCAACCAGGGGGGACTTCTCGGAGAGTTCGGACCCGGCCAGATGGTCGAGGAGTTCGACAAGGTCGTCTTCAGCGGCGAAGTGGGCAAGGTGCTCGGCCCGGTGCGCACGCAGTTTGGCTACCACCTGATCGAGATCACCAGCCGCACCGCGTAAGGCTTTCCGCGTGCACCCCTCTCCTAAGGGAGAGGGGACAGACATCGGCAGCGCCCTCGTTGGATAAACCCGGATCACCCGTGACACGGAGGAAACTAGATGGCAGAGAAGCAATCCCTGGGAAGCCTCATTTTCAGCGCACCTTTCCTGCTCGGCATGGTCGGGGTCGGCTGCATGATCTACGGAGTCGCCGAAGGGTTCAAGGTGATGCAGTTTTTCTTCGGGGTTTGCATCGTCCTCGGGAGTTTCGCCCTGCACTTAATCAGAAAGAAGGACTGGGACGCCCACTGGAAGGAAATGGACCAGATCCGCGAGGCCCACGAGAAGAGAATGACCGAAGAGGCGGAGAAAAAGAAATAGCCGTCCCTTCCCATCTTTTGTTCGGCAGGTGAAAATGAAACCCGTAACTTTGGAAACCCCGCTGCAAACCTCGTTCGACAGGGTCGCTCCGCTTCTCGCCGATTTCTCGCTCTACTCGCAATGGAACCCGGTTTTCCCCAGGGTGACCCCGCTCGGTGACGATGGGCGCCACGACCTCGTCGTGCATCTGCCCGGGATGGAAATCTTCCACGTAACCGCTTCCCTCGTCACTGCCGAGCCCGGGCACGTTTTCTGGAAAAGCAGGCTCTTCTTTTCCGGCCTGCTCGCCTGGACTTTCTCCTGTCGCATCGTCACTCAGGCTTCCGACCGGCTTCTATTCCAGCAGCGCTCCGAATTCACCGGCCTGCTGGCCCCCCTGTTTTGCCTTGCCCTGAACCGTCCCGCCGTCTCGGGGCTGGAAGAATTGTCACGCGCGGTGCGGCGCTGGGGCGAAAAGGGGAACGTGCGCTGCCTCAAATGTTGAAATGAAATCGCGGCGTCAGCCGCGTTGAAGGAGGAGAGATGAAAGAATCCTGCTGTCCGGACCATGCATCCGTGCTCAACCTGCCCAAGGTGCAGGGACGCTGGCCCGGCTCCTGTTTTGTATGTTCCGAAGGTCACCCTCACGGCCTCGGCCTTCGCTTCCATCACACCACCGACGGCGTCGCCTGCGTAACGAGCATCCCCGCCACCTATTGCGGGTTCGACGGTATGGTCCACGGCGGCATCATATCCGCCCTCATGGACGAGGCCGCCGCCTACGCGATCTTCGCCCGCCACGGCAAGCTCGGCGTCACTCGCGACATCACGATCCGTTTCCTTAAGCCGGTGCCGACCGGCACAGAGATCCGCGTCGTTGGCGAGATCGTCAGCTTCGATCCTCCCCAGGCCGAGGTCGCCATGGCGATCTACGACGCCGATGGGCAGCGCCTGGCCGAGGGGCGCACCAACTGGTCCTTTCCGCGCCTTTCTCGCATCGCCGCTTTGGCCGGCGTCGAGGAGGAGGTGCTTCAGGATTTCCTCGACGACTGCCGCAAGATGTAATTGACAGATACAGGAGAACTCAACGATGAGTGAATTGCTGATCCCTCGCACCCCGTCCGCCTACGATTACCCGCTGCTGATAAAGAACATGCTGCTCTACCCGGTGGTCGATAACCCCGAGCAGGAGATCGTCTACCGCGACCTCTACCGTGGCTCTTATCGCGACTTAAGGGAACGGGTGCGGCGTGCGGCAGGGATGCTGACCGAACTCGGCGTCCGTCCCGGGCAGACCGTCGCGGTCATGGACTGGGACAGCCATCGCTACCTGGAGCTCTTCTTCGCTGTGCCGATGATCGGGGCGGTGCTGCACACGATCAACGTCCGCCTCTCGGCCGAGCAGATCCTCTACACCATCGACCATGCCGAGGACGACGTGCTCCTCGTGAACGCCGAATTCCTCCCGATTCTGGAGCAGATCCGCGGCAGGATCGATAACGTGCGCACCTACATCCTCATCAGCGACGACTGCGAAAAGCACGACGGTACCGTCCCCTTCGCCGGAGAGTACGAGGAGCTTCTCGCCAAGTCCGCCCCGATGTCGGAGTTTCCCGATCTGGACGAGAACACGCGGGCGACCACCTTCTACACGACCGGCACCACCGGCATGCCCAAGGGGGTCTACTTCAGCCACCGTCAGCTCGTGCTGCACACCTTCGGGCTGCTTGCGACGCTCGGGTCGATTACCGCGCATGGCGGACTGCACCGCGACGACGTCTATATGCCGATCACCCCGATGTTCCACGTGCATGCCTGGGGGCTTCCCTACGTCGCCACCATGCTCGGGCTGAAGCAGGTCTACCCCGGCCGCTATCTCCCTGAGACCCTGCTCGAGTTGAAGGAGAAAGAAGGTGTCACGTTCTCGCACTGCGTCCCGACCATCCTGCACATGATGCTGAAGCACCCTCATGCCGAGAGGATGGATCTCAGGGGATGGAAGCTCATCATCGGCGGGGCCGCCATGTCGCGCAACCTCTGCGTCGAGGCGCTCAAAGCGGGTATCGATGTATTTACCGGCTACGGCATGTCGGAAACCTGCCCCATTCTCACCATCTCGCAGCTCACCCCTGCCATGCTGGAGCTATCCCACCCGGAGCAGGCGGACGTTCGATGCAAGACCGGGCTTACCCTGCCGCTGGTCGACCTTCGTGTCGTGGACAATGATCTGAAGGAGCTTCCCCGCGACGGCGCGAGCGCCGGCAATGTGGTGGTCCGCTCGCCGTGGCTCAGCCAGGGGTACCTGAAGGATCACAAGGCTTCGGAGCGTCTCTGGACTGGCGGATACCTCCACACCGGCGACGTGGCGGTGCGCGACGAACTCGGGTACCTGCGCATCACCGACCGGAGCAAGGACGTCATCAAGGTGGCCGGTGAGTGGGTTTCTTCGCTGGAACTTGAGGATATCATCACGCATCACCCGCTGGTCGCCGAGGTGGCTGTCATCGGTAAGGCGGACGAGAAGTGGGGTGAGCGTCCGCTGGCCCTGGTCGTCCCGAAGCCTTCCACCAACGTGACCGAGAAGGATATCGCCCATCACGTCCGGGCGTATGCCGACAAGGGGGTGGTGAGCAAGCAGGTTGTGCTCGTCAAGGTGAAGTTCGTCGAAGCGATCGACAAGACGAGTGTCGGGAAGATCAACAAGGTTGCGCTCAGGGAGAAGTACCTCTCCTGATCGGGCGCTTTTGAGGTGATGATGGCCAAGACGCCACAGAAAAAGAGGGTAGTGGAGATGAACCCGCTGGAGATCGAGATCGCCATCGCTTCGCTGCACTCCACCGGGGACTACCAGGTGCTGCGCCGCCTGAATCTGGCGCGCGATGCAAGGCTCGGGCGACCGGGGCCGGAGCACTCGCGCGTGGCCCTTTGCCTCGATACCGAAACCACCGGGCTTGATTTCCGGCGCGACCGGATCATCGAGCTCGGTGTGGTCGCCTTCGAGTACGACGCCGAGACGGGCGAGATATACCGCATCACGGACCGCTACTCAGGCTTTGAGGATCCCGGCTTCCCCATTCCGCCGGAGGTGCAGGAGATCACCGGGATTTCGGACGAGATGGTGCGTGGTCAGGCCTTCGACGATGCGTTCATGAACGCCCTTGCCGCCAAGGCCGATCTGGTCATCGCCCACAATGCCGCCTTTGACCGGAAGTTCGTCGAGTCGCGTTATCCCGCCTATGCTAAACTCCCCTGGGCCTGCACCGTATCGCAGATCGACTGGGGTTCTGAGCGGCTTTCCTCGCGAACCCTGGAGTTTCTGCTCTTCAAGACCGGTTCGCTCACCATCAACGCGCATCGCGCGCTGGACGACGCCGAGGGGGTGCTTGGGCTCCTTCTCGAGCGGCTCCCGGTGACCGGCGCTTCCATTTTCATGACCCTTTTGAAGCGGGCCCACGAGATCACCTCGCGCATCTTCGCCGTCTCCGCCCCCTTCGACAAGAAGGACGTCTTAAAGGAGCGCGGCTATCGCTGGAGCGACGGCTCGCAGGGTGGAAACAAGGCGTGGTGGCGCGACGTTCCCGCTGACGAGGAGCACGAGGAGCTTGCCTACCTTGCCCGGGAGATCTATCCGCGCGGCAACACGAGCGCCGTGCAGGTGGTACGCTGCGACGCCCTAGCACGCTTCTCCATCCGCGAGTAGCGTCGAAGTCCCGGGGTAAGAGGGAAGGGTAAGTGCGTCTACGAAGCGCTGCACTAGCCCCAGCGTTCCCCCCTTTGCGAAGGGGGGACAGGGGGGATTTGCCTTGGTTAGACCATGCAACGGGATAGCGGCATCTTCCCCGAAAAACATCCGGAGGTGTGATACATGAGCTTCGACAAAGCCGACATCCTCATCGTCGGGGCGGGCATCATCGGCCTCACCATAGCACGCGAGTTGGTGCGTACCGGCCACGGCGACATCGTCATCATCGAGAAGGAGGCGGAACTCGGGGTGCACGCCTCGGGGCGCAACAGCGGAGTGCTGCACGCGGGGATCTACTACTCGCCGGACAGCATGAAGGCGAAGTCCTGCCTAAACGGCAACTTCCTGATGCGGGCGTACTGCAAGGAGAAGGGGCTCCCCCTGCTGGAAAATGGCAAGGTCATCGTCACCCGGACCCCGGCGGAACTCCCCGTCCTGGATGAGCTCTTCCGCCGCGCGACCGCGAACGGCGCCAAGGTGGAGATGATCGACGAACGGCAGCTTGCCGCCATCGAGCCCAACGCTCGCACCGTCGAGCGCGCCTTGTTTTCCCACTACACCGCCGTGGTCGATCCGAAGGCGGTGCTGAAGAGCCTCAGAACGGACCTGGAGGAGAGCGGCCGGGTCACCTTCGTCATGGGGTGCCGCCTAACCGGGATCAAAGGGAGTGGTGTCGCGGTGACGAGCCGCGGGGAGATCCGCTTCAACCGTTTCGTGAACGCCGCGGGGGCCTTCTGCGACAAGGTGGCGGGCTTCTTCGGGGTGGGGGAACAGTACCGTCTCATCCCCTTCAAGGGTGTGTACCGCCTGCTCAAAAAGGACGCTCCCTACACGGTCAACTCCAGCATCTACCCGGTGCCGGATATCCGTAACCCCTTCCTCGGGGTCCATTTCACCCGCAGCGTCCACGGCGACGTCTATCTAGGGCCCACCGCCATCCCCGCTTTCGGCAGGGAGAACTACGGCATCATCGCCGGGATCGATGCCGAAGCGCTATCCATCGCCTGGGAAGACCTCATCCTCTTCATGACCAACAAGCCGTTTCGCAACGTGGCGCTTAGCGAGCCTGCCAAGTACCTCCCTTCGGTCTTCTTCAAGGATGCCGCGAGGCTCGTGAAGGAGCTCAAGCCCGAAGACGTGGTGCCCGCCTCAAAGGTCGGGATCAGGCCGCAACTGGTGGATTGGGAGAAAAAGGAGCTGGTGATGGACTTCCTGGTGGTGGCCGAAGGGGAGGGGGTGCACGTCCTGAACCCCATCTCACCCGCCTTCACCTCGTCCATGGATCTGGCGCAGGGGATCGTCGAACGATATTTCTAGAGAGCGTTCTACGTTCTATGTTCTACGTTCTACGTTACGGATAACAAAAAAAAGAAACCGCCGGGGCCTTTGGGCTACCGGCGGTTTTTGTTATTTAGGCGCCCTTCCTTTACTTCAGGCGGACTGCGACTTGAGACGCTTGTTGAGAGTCTGGCGCGCAACGCCAAGCATGTTCGCCGCCATCCCCTGGTTCCCCTTCGCCTTCCGCATTGCCTCGGCGATCATCTGCTCCTCAACCTCTGCTATGGTCGGGAACCGGCCGAAAACCGCGCCCAAGGCCTGCTCCAGGCTCTCCGTCCGCGGCGCCGGTGCCTCCGGCACGCTTTGCACCTCGGACCCCATGGCGCTTCGGAAGGTCTCCATGGAGAGAACGCCTCCTTTATGCCGAAGGACCGCTTCGGAGACAAGCGCCTCCATCTCGCGCACGTTCCCCGGGAAACGGTAGAGGGTCAGCATGACAGCAAGCTCGGGGGGCGGGGTAGGCTTCTTCTTATCCAGTTGAGCCGCGGCCTTCTCGAGGAAGTGGTCGAGTAAAAGCGGGACATCGTCCAGCCTGTCGCGCAGGGGTGGGAGGTGTACCCGGTGCGCGCAGAGCCTGTAGTAGAGGTCGTTTCTGAACTTTCCCTGTTTGATGAGCTCCTGTAGGTCCCGGTTCGTCGCCATGACGATGCGGGCGTCGCTCTTCTTCACGAAGTCGGAGCCGACCGGGTAGTACTCCTGCTCCTGTAAAAGGCGAAGGAGCTTGATCTGCGACATCTCGCCCAAGTCGCCGATCTCGTCGAGGAAGAGCGTCCCGCCGGATGCGCGGGTTATGAGCCCGTCACGCGCCACGTCGGCACCGGTGAAGGCTCCCTTTACGTGGCCGAAAAGGGTGTCGGAAAACATGTTGTCGTCCAGCCCCGCGACGTTCAGAGGAACGAAGGGGCCGCTGCGTCCGCTCAGGTCGTGAATGGCGCGGGCGGCGAGTTCTTTTCCTGTGCCGGTCTCGCCGGTGATGGTGACCGGCTGTCTGGTCCCGGCGACCACCTCGATGTACTGGAAGACGGCGCGCATGGCCTTGTTCGACGAGACGATGCTGGAAAAGGCCTCCGGGTGGTCCAGGCGATCGGTGAACATGTACTGTTTCAGGGTGGAAAGCTCGCTGGAGAGGCTTTTCAGCTCGAGCGCCTTTCGGACCGAGGTGAGCAGGCGCTTCACGTCGATCGGCTTCACCATGTAATCGAAGGCGCCCCCCTTCATGCAGCTCACCACCGTCTCCACCTCATTGCTGGCGGTGGAGACGATCACCTTGATCTGCGGGTACCGGTTTACGATCTGCGGCAGCAGGTCGACGCCGGATAGGTTAGGCATGTGCAGGTCGAGCACGATGACATCGACCTCTTCGCGCTCCAGAAGCGGCAGCACAAGGCGACTGTCGCTTTCGGTGAGGATGTCGCCGAAACCGCTGTTTTTGAGGCAGGAGCGGCAGCCGTCGAGGATGTCCAGTTCGTCGTCTACCAGCAAGATCCGTTGCGTGTTGCGTCTTTTCACAACAGTAAAACCTCCAGCACAATTGACTCGACAAAATTATTCAGCAGTTTCGGTGCGGTCTCACCAAGGCAAATCCCACCTTGTCCCCCCTTCGCAAAGGCGCTACGGGGGGCAGGCTCCCCCTTTGCAAAGGCGCTACGGGGGGCAGGCTCCCCCTTCGCAAAGGGGGGAACCTAGGGCTCGCGCAGAGCTTCGTGAGGGTGCTGCACCCGCCTTCCCGGGATTTCCTATAAACCGGTTCCGTCACGCCCAGGTTCGAGTGCGGGCAGGGTGAAGAAGAAACTTGCCCCTTTGCCGACTTCACCTTCCGCCCACACCCGGCCACCATGCCGCTGCACGATGCGCTGCACGGTGGCGAGCCCGACACCGAACCCCTTGAACTCCCGGTCGGTGTGTAGCCGCTGGAAAGGGCTGAATAGCTTGCCCGCGTACTCCATGTTGAACCCGGCACCGTTGTCGCGCACGACGAAGGCCTCTGTACCGTCCACTTCCGTCTTAAGGAACTCGATGCGCGCTTCATCTTTCTGCGCCGAGTATTTGCAGGCGTTGGAGATGAGGTTTTGCAGCACTACCTTCAGGAGGTCCGGGTCTCCGTAGGCGGTCAGGTCCGGCGCGATGGAGAAGGAGAAACGTCGTCCCGGCTCAGCCAGTTGCTGCGCCGCGGCGATGAGAAGCGCCATGTCGCTCAGGTCGACCGGCTGCTTCGAGAGCTCTGAGCGCGACACGCGAGAGAACTCAAGCAGGGTGCGGATCAACTGGTTCATGTTCACCGTCTCGTTGAAGATGATGTCGATGAACTCCTTGCACCCCGGCTCGAGCTTTTCCCCGTAAAGCTCCAGAATCACCTGGCAGTAGCCGTTGATATTGGTGAGGGGAGCGCGCAGGTCGTGGGAGACCGTGTAGCTGAACCCTTCCAGGTCGCGGTTGGCGATCTCAAGCTCCTTGGCGCGAGTGGAGAGGGATTCGTTCAGCTGCCTGATCTCGCGCTCGTTTTGCACCCGATCGGTGATGTCCTCCAGCACCGCCACAAAGTTGCTGATGGTGCCGGCCTCGTCGAAGACGGGCGAGATGGATGCGGCCTCGTGGAAGGGGGCGCCGTGCTTGCGCTCTCCGGTCAGCTCTCCGTGCCACTGGTTCCCGGGTGCGACCGAGGACCAGATGGCATCTCCACCTTGCAAGATGGTGGCGAGGTGGCGGCCCTTGACTTCCGGCTCCGGGCGCTCGGTCAGCTCGACGAACTTCGGATTCACGTATTCGATGAAGCCACGCGGATCGGTGATCACGATGCTGCTCGGGCTTTGCTGCACGGCCCGGGAGAGCTTCCGCACGAATGCCTGCTGCGCGGCGAGCTCCCGCCCTATGGCCAGGGCGCCGAGGCAGGCCTCGATGGCGGCGAAGAGTTTCCCGGAGTCGATCGGTTTCAGAACGTAGCGTGACACGCCGAGCTCGATCGCCTCGATCAGGTACTCCATGTCGCTGTGCGCGCTCGTGATGATGACGGGCAGGGACGGTTTGAGCGCTAGAAGCTGCCGTGACATCTCGATGCCGCTCATGGCTGGCATCTTTATGTCGGTGACCACGAGGTCCGGGGATATCCTGCCGAAAAGCTCAAGCCCCTTTGCCCCGTTTTCCGCGCCACGGATGGTCAGGCCGGGAAAACGGCGCGCGAGAAGCCCCAGCACCGTTTCACGCGTGACTTCCTCGTCCTCTACGTAGAGCAGGGTGAACCCCGCCCCTGGTTTCGTTGACATGCTAGACCTCGATCCTGAACTCGGCCCCGTTCCCGGTGTTTCGCGCCGAGAGCGAGCCGTTCATGCTTTTTTCCACGATGTTCTTTGCCATGAACAGGCCGATGCCGGTTCCTTTCCCCTGTTCCTTGGTGGTGAAGTAGGGCTCGAAGATCCGTCCCATGATGTTTGCCGGTATGCCGCCTGCGTTGTCGGCGATGGTGATGACGGATTTTTCCCCCTCGCGGGCCACGATGACCTTGATCTTCGGCCCAGGTATCCCTTTTTCGCACAGGGCGTCGGCGGCGTTGTTGATGATGTTCAGCAGCACCTGGGAAAACTCGTTGGGGTGGCCGACGATGGGAGGGACGTCGCCATCCGAGACCTCGACCTGGATCCCCTTGTCGGCGAGGCTTCCCTCCATGAGGGCCAGGGTGCGACGGACCACCTTCTTCAGTTCAAACGCGCTCTTCTCCCGGTCCGGCGTAAAGAAGTTCCTGAAGTCGTCGATGGTCTGCGACATGTGCCGGACCATCTGCATTATCTTCCCGGTGCTCGCCTCCAGGTACTCGCGGCTGAAGTTGCCGTACTCGTAGGAGAGGGTGAGGTCCTGGACCAGCAGCCCCACAGCGTTCAGCGGCTGGCGCCACTGGTGCGCGATGTTGCCGATCATCTCGCCCATCGCAGCCTGGCGGCTTTGCTGCATGAGCACTTCGTCCTTCTTCCTCAGTTCGTCCATAGCCTGCAGGCGTTCCGCGGTTTCTTGGGTGAGGGCCGCGGTCCGCTCCACGACGCGCTGCTCGAGCTCCCGGTTGAGGCTCGACAGGGACGCCTTAGCCCCAAGCAGTTCCTGGTTCTTTTCCGCAGCCATCTCGTAGGTGGCGAGAAGCAGTTCGATGGTGTGGGCACAGTCGGCCTGAACGCGGTAGTTTTTGCCGCGGTAGCTGACGGCGACCTCGCCGTCGTTGTCACCCTGGCGGCAAACCCGCTCCCCGTTCAACACGGCGCTGATGCGGGACAGGAGCAGTTTCTTACTGTACGGCTTCGATACGAAGTAGTTGGCGCCCACTTCGAGGCTGTGCAGCACGTCGGCCGGGTCGTTCAGGTGGGTGAGCAGGATGATCGGTGTTTCACCCCCTGTCTTCGACTCTCTGATGCGGCGGCAAAGCTCGAAGCCGTCCATCCCCGGCATGAGAATGTCGCTGATCACCAGATCCGGCATTTGCGGAAGGGCCTCGAGCGCTTCGTCTCCGTTTCTAGCCACGACGACCCGGTACCCCTGTTCGGCGAGCATCTGCTCGAGGAGCTTTGCCTGGGTGGGGCTGTCATCTACGATGAGGATACGGTGCGGAACCGCTGTTGCGCTGCTTTGATTCATGTTCGTTGCCAACTCCTTCATTTCAAGGCGGCGGCGCCTTTTGCCGCCAGCGTGGTCAGCAGATCGATGATGCCGTCGGGGGAAAGGACGTGCTGGGCCGCGTCGATCTGGATCGCTTCGCCCGGCATACCGAAGACCATGGACGTCTCCTTGTCCTGCGCTACGGTGACGCCTCCACTGCTGCGGATCGTCTTGAGTTCCAGGGCCCCGTCCTTCCCCATGCCGGTCAAAAGTACCCCGACCGCGTGCCGACCGTAGTGCTGCGCCACGGTGCGGAAAAGCGCCGACACGGCGGGACGCACCCCGTTTTCAGGGGCCGTGCTGGTAAGGCGGATGCGCCCTTGTGGGGCGACTTCCATATGGTAGCTGTCGGGCGCCACGTAGACCCGCCCCGGCTCCACGGTCATGCCGTCGGCAGCGAGGAGCACCGGCATGGTGGAGTGCTGGTTCAGCCAGTGCACGAAGTTTTCCGTGAAGCCCACGGCCATGTGCTGTACGACGAGAACCGCGGCGGAAAAGGATGCCGGGAGCGCTGAGAGTATGCGGCGCAAAAGGGGAGGACCGCCGGTGGAGGCGCCGATGGCCACCACCTTTACCGGGGCGGCGGGAGCGGTCCGGGGCGCCGGGACTGCGGCTTGTGTGGGGGCGATCTTGCCGGTCGGGAAAACGCGGCGCACCACCTTGATCTCGGACATGAGCTTCACGTGGCGGATGAGGTCCGCCACCGACTCGTGGTAACCGGGAGAGCCTGGCGCGGCGGGCTTGGCAAGCACCATGAGGGCTCCCGCCTCCATGACCCGGAACAGGGTGGCCGAATCCTTCGGGTTCATCTTCCCGGTGACGATCACGATGGGGACTGGGCAACTCGACATGATGGCGCGGGTGGCGTCGAACCCGTCCATACCTGGGAGGTTGACGTCCATGGTGATGATGTCCGGTTTGAGGCTCTTTGCGGCCTCCACGGCGGACTCGCCGCTCTCCGCGGTGCCGATCACGGTCAGTTCGGGGTCCGCGTCGAAAGCGGCCACCAGCGCCTGCTGCACGGTTTTGGAATCTTCAACTACGAGAACTCTGATCACGCGGATTCCTTGTCAGGTGAGTTTCTGGATGACCTCGATGAGGTTTGTCTGGTCGAAGCTGCTCTTGACCAGATAGGCGCTCGCGCCGACGTCGATGCCGCGCTCCCGGTCGGTACGGGACTCGAGCCCGGTGACGAGGATCACGGGGAGCGAGGCGAGCTTCGCGTCGGCGCGGATCGACCGGGTGAGCTCGAAGCCGTCCATGCGCGGCATCTCGATGTCGGAGACCACCACGTCGCAGGGGTCGGTTTTCAGCTGGGCCATGGCGTCCGCCCCGTCGACCGCGGTGCGCACGAGGAAGCCGGAGGCCTCCAGGATGTTCTTCAGCAAGGTCCGCGAGGTGATCGAGTCTTCCGCCACCAGCACGGATACGCGCGCCTGGCGTGCCGGGGTGTTTGCTAACGGCAGTGAGGCGACGGCGGCACCACCCCCTAAAGCGGAGCGGAAGAGGTCGGCCACGTTCAAAACCGGGACCACGCGCCCCGAACCGAGCACGGTGGCGCCGGCCACGTTACGCACCCGCGAGAGCTGGCGCCCGAGCGGCTTCACCAGTATCTCCTGCACCCCGAGCACCTGATCCACGGCGAAGGCGATGCGCCGGTCGGCGGCACGCAAGATGACGTAAGAGACCGTAACGTCGGGCTCGATGCTCCGGCGACCCGTTTCCAGGATGCCGGCCAGCGAGACGAGGGGAAGCACCTCCCCCGCGGCGACCACGGTGTCGCGGTTTTCCACCCGTTTCACCTCCGAGAGCGGCACGCGTGCGCTCAGTTCGACCACCGCCGCCGGGATGGCGCAGTCGCGGCCGGCGACCTGCACCAAGAGCGCGCGCATCCGGGCGAATGAGAGCGGGAAGACGAGCCGGAAGGTCGTTCCCGTGCCGGGCATGCTGGTGACGGAGACGTGCCCGCCCAGTCGCTCCAGCGTCTCTCGCACGATGGCTAGGCCGACGCCGCGTCCGGAGATGCTACTGATGGTGCCGCTGGTGGAAAGCCCTGACTCGAAGATGAACTGAAGCGCCTCGGCGTCGGGCATGCGCGCGAGGGTCTCCTCGGTCGCGAGTTCCCGCCGCAGCGCCGAACGTTTCACCTGCTCGAGGTCTATGCCGCAGCCGTCGTCGGCGAGGATGAGCTCGGCGCGGTTCGCGTCCTGCAGCCTCACCTCGACGCTCACCGTGCCGCGGCGCGGCTTGCCAGCGGCTTCCCTTGCCTGCGGCAGCTCGATGCCGTGGTCCACCGTGTTGCGCACGAGGTGCAAAAGCGGCTCCTTCAGCTCGGCAAGGATGCGGCGGTCGAACTCCAACTCTCCACCGGAGAGGGAGAAGTCGGCCTCCTTGCCGAGTTCGCGGGTGAGGTCGCGCACCAGCTTCGCAAAGGGGTCGAGGATGGAGGAACAGGGGAGGAGCTGCAGTTTCTTCATCTCCTCGAGGAGCGGGTCGACGAGTGCCTGCAGCGAACGGGTGTGCTTTTCAGCGCTTTTCTCCAGAAGGCGCAGACGTCCCTCTACGGTACGTTCATGCAGGCACCCCTGTTCGAGAAGTCCGGCCAGCGAGGCCTCGCCACCGGTACCCTTCTTGACCGCGCGCCTTGCCGCCGCGAGGGCACGGTCGCGTTCGGCGCCCCGCTCGGCAACCTCGCCGACAAGGGTGGAGAGCTCCTCCTGCAGTACCGAGGCGGCGAGTTTCGCGGATACGAGCTCCTCTGAGTGCAAAAGGAGCGTCTCTAGAAGCCGAGCGGAGACCCGTACCGTTTCGTCGGCGCCATGTATAGGCGCTGCATGGCGTGGCTGCGCCGGGGTAGGCGCCTGGGCGGTCGTAACGGCAATAACAGGGGGCGTTGGCGCCGTCGGAAGAGGAGAGTGGGGGGCGGTTTGGGAAGCGCCCTGTTGCGCCGCTCCAGGTGCGGCGGTGGGGGCGCCTGCCGGAAAGATGCGGGCCGAAAGCCGGTTTATCTCGCGGTGCAGGAGGTCGAAGATCTCCACGCCGAACTCCGCTTCGCCACGCTTGATCTCTGCCAGCACCTCCTCCAGTTCCTGGCAGTCGTGGGCGACGTCGGCGAGGTTCACGGCGTGCGCCGCCCCTTTCAGGGTGTGCACGCGGCGGAACACCCCTTCCAGCAGGCGCTGTCGCCCGGCCTCCTCCTCTTCGCGCTCCAGGGCGAGGAGATGGGAGGAGAGGGCGTCCAGGTGTTCCTGTGCCTCTATCGCGAAGGTCGCGAGCAGTTCTTTTAACAGCGCCTCGTGGTCGCTCATGTCGTAATAGTCACCTTTATTCGTGATCTCCCGCCGCTGAGGGGGATCAGGCGAGCCGGTAGCCGCTCACCAGTTTCTGCAGTTTCTGGTTCAGCTCGTAGAGGTTTTTCGCGGCCGCCTCGATCTGGCGCGACCCCTCCACGTTCTGATCGCTTGCCTGGTTGATGCTCTGGATGGCGATGGCGATCTGGTCCATGCCGATCGCCTGCTCCTGGGTCGAGGTGACGATCTGCAACGTGGCGTTCGAGGAGTCCTCGATGCTCGCGGCGAGCTGGCGGATCGACTCGCCCGCTTCGCTCGACTGCTTCATCCCCGCCTCGACCGCCTTGCTCCCTTGCTCGGTGGCAAGGACGGCGGCGGTGGTGGCCTTCTGGATCTGGCCTATGATGCTGCGCACCTGGGAGGTCGCCTGCTTCGACTGGGTGGCGAGGTTCTTCACCTCCTGGGCCACCACGGCGAACCCTTTGCCGTGCTCACCCGCCTTGGCGGCCTCGATGGCGGCGTTCACGGCGAGGAGGTTCGACTGCTCGGCGAGGTCCGCTACCGTGGCGATGATCTCGCCGATGGCCTGGCTCTGCTCTGAGAGGTTCACGATGCGCTCGGCGATGAAGCCCATGCGTTCGTCGATCCCCTGCATGCCGTCCAGGGTGCTGTTCACCGAGTCACGGCCGGTCTTGGCGATCTGCGCGGAGCGGTGCGCCCCCTCGTAAACCTGGCGCGACTTCTGCGAGGTGAGGTCGGTGGTCTGGCGGATCTCCTGGACCGTCGCGTTGGTCTCGGAGATGGAGGTGGCGGTCTGGGCCGAGCTGGAGGCAAGTTCGCTTACCGTAGTCATGATCTCGGCGGCGCTCCCGGCGAGGACGCTCACCACCTCGGAGATTTCGAGGCTCAAGTCCCTGAGGTTCCTGGTCATCAGGCTGAAGGAGTTACCCAGGCGGTCCTTGTCCGAAGCGGGGAGCACCTCGATGGTGAGATCCCCGGCCGCGATGCGGTCGGCGCTGGCGGCGAGCCTTTTCAGGGAGGCAACCATGTTGCTCATGGCGTTGCCGAAGACGTCGCGTTCGGAGAGGGGAACTACCTCGAGATCGAGGTCGCCGATGGCGATCCGGTTTGCGGTCTCCCCCATGCGGCGCAGGGAGAGCACCATCTTCCTCATCGCCCGTAAAAGCTGTCCCAGTTCGTCGGGAGAGGCGCTGTCGAGCTCGACGGAGACGTCCCCCTGGGCCAGGCGGTCGGCGGCCTGCACGGCGTCGTTTAAGGGCCTTGTGATGGATGCGGTTATGGCGAAGGCGATTATGGCGGCGATGATGCAGGCCAGTGCCAGGAGGACAGCGGTGATCGCGAAGGTGAAGCGCTGGTTCCTCGCGGATTCGGCGGCGAAGTTGCTGGCCGTAGTGTGGGATGCCTTCAGCACCTCTTCCACCTGGGCGTCGATCTGGGCCACGGTGCGGCGGGCGTAGTTCTTGTGGAAGGCTACCGCCTCCTTCACCTTACCCTGCCGGGTGAGCGCGATGGTCTTGGCGCGTACCTCCTTCCACTGATCCATCGACTCCTTGATCCGGTCGATCTTCGCCTGGTCGCCGGGGAAGCGCTCGCGGGCGAGTGCCAGTCCGCGGTAGACCTCCTGCTCGTACTTGGCGATCTCCGCGATGGTCGCTTCCAGGTCTTCACGGTCGGCTGCATAGAGGACCACGTCCTTCATGCCGCGGTGCATCCGTGCGATGTTGGTGTCGACCTGCTGGATCGCGTTGGTCACCGTGAAGGGGTGCTCGTAGAACTCGCTGAGCAGGCGCCCCTCGGCGGCGAGGTTTTTGAGGGAGAGCGTGCCGATCAGGACCAGGAACACGAGCAGCACGGAAAAGCCTGCGATCAACCTGGAGCGGATTTTAAGGTTGCTGAGCATGGAACCTCCAAAAGTCAGGTTGAGATGGCGACCTCAACCTCGATCTTGATTTCACTATCTACCCGACCTCTTCGTGCACGATGAGGCGCGGGTCGGCCAGGATCCTGGCCATGTCGAGCAGGGCGAGCCGCTCGGCGGTTACCCCGGCAAGGAACTCCCCTCTCATCCCGGTAAAGGTATCGGGTGTCGGGTGCAGATCCGACAGGGGCAGAGAGCGCATCCCCTCGACCCGGTCTGCCAGGACGCCGAATTCCATGGTGCCGTCGCTTACGACGATCACCCGGTTCAGGTCGGAAAGTCCGGCTGCCGGGAGCTCGAAAAAGCGGCGCAGGTCCACGATGGAGATGATCTTGCCGCGCACGCTGGTGATCCCCAGGACGAAGGGAGGGGTGCAGAACAAAGGGGTGAAATCGGCCAGTGGAAGCGTGGCCGCGATGAAGGAAAGCTCGATGGCGTAGTGCTCGCCGGAAAGGGTGAACTCCAGGCAGTCGACGCAGGCAACGCTGCCGGCGTCCTCGGCAGTTTTTTGGCTCATGAGCCGGGCGCGTTCCTTAAGCAGTGCCTGCTCGCGCTCATGGTCGTGCCGGTCCTGGAGAACGGCGTCGAAGGCCACCTGCTGGCGGGTGAGCAGTGAGGCCCAGTCTATGGCGGAACTTCTCTGCGACATGCTTCTTCTCCTAAGCGTGGAAAACGTGCTGCATTACCGCCTGCTGATCCCCTTGATCAGATGGATCAACATGCCGGCCGTCATCCCCTCGGTGTCGGGGATGGCCTCGTTCGGGTCGAGCCGCTGCAAAAGGCGCAGGGCGTTGCCGAAACTCTGTTCCGCCTCCTGCCGCTCACCGCGCTTTCTGAAGAGGTTTCCGAGCGCGAAATAGGCGAGCAGGTAGTCGTGGTCGAGGTAGAGCGCGTGCTTCAGCGAAGTGACGGCGCCTTCTTCATCTCCCGTCTGCTCGCGGATCATGGAGAGGAGGTAGTGGCTGTGCGGGTTCAGCCGCTCGAGGCGGATCGATCTTTCGCAGAGCTCGCGAGCCTCGTCGTAGCGCCCGAGGTTTGCATGACAGCGGGCCGCGAGGGCTAGGTGCTCGGCGTGCTGTGCCCCGGCGAGCGCAACCTCGGCGGCCTTTTCATAGGCGCCCGTGTCGAAGAGCGAAAGCGCCTGCTGCAGCAGGTCCGGGCCCTGCGGCGCGTCTGCTGATGCCGGCGCCGCATGGAGTTCCGGCCCGCCCGCCGTTTTATTGGCCGGGGGCTGCTTTCCCGCGGCCGATGTCACGGTTCGCCCGACCACACGCCCGGGGTGTGCACCCGGTTGGGGCGCCGGCGCGTCAGCAGGAACCCGAAACTCGGCTCGCGTCGCTTTCTGGCGCGGCTCGCTTCTTTTCAGCGCGAGGGCGCCATCGAAGATGTGACAGGTGAAACCTTCCACCTTGTGGTGGTCCACCTCAGTCGGTCCCATGAATAGCCAACCGCCCGGCCTCAGCGCGGCGCGGAACCTGGCGACGGTCTTCTCGATCTGCTCCTCGTGAAAATAGAGCATCACGTTGCGGCAGAAGATGACATCGGCCCCTCCGGCAATCGGGGAAGGGGTGTCGGCGTCCTCGGCGAGGTTCAGATGCCCGAAACGGACCATCTCCCTGATGCCGTTTGCGATTTCGAAGCTGCCGTCCGGCCGCTGGGAGAAATAATTCATGAGCCACCCGGGGGCGTTCCGGAAGGACCATTTGCCGTACACCCCCAGTCTGGCTCGTTCCAGGGCGTGCTCGTTGAGGTCCGTGCCGAGGATGGTGATCTTCCAGCCGGTCGTGTCCCGGAGCACACGGCTCAGGATGATGGCGATGCTGTAGGGCTCTTCGCCGGTGGAGCATCCGGCGCTCCAGATCCGGATGGTTCGGTTGCCGCGCCGACGAGCCGCAACCAGTCCCGGGAGCACCTGCTCCTCGAGCACCTGGTAGCTTTTCGGGTCGCGCAGGAAATAGGTTTCGCCGATGGTGAGGGCACTGGCCAAAAGCCGCAGCCGGTCCTTACCCAAGGGGACGGACATGAGCTGCAGCAGGTAGCGCTCCAGATCCTCGACCCCTTCCTGCTGCGCAAGGGTAGCCATCTTCTGCGCCAGTTCCGAGAAGCGTTCCTTGCGGAAGTGAAGCCCAAGTTCTTTTGCTACGAACGCGGCGAAGAGCTGCAGCGTCGCGCTTGTCTGCGACTCCGCCATGTCAGGCGCGTTCCAGCGCCGCGGCTATCTGCTCCTCTTCGTGAGGGAAGAGCAGGGCGTCGAGGTCGTGGATCAGTACCAGTCCATCCGTGGTTCGCGCCACTCCGGCGACGAACCCGGCTCCTGCCACGACTTCGTCGGCTGCAAGGATGTCGGCCGCAGGCGGCTCGATGACCCCTTCGGAACCGTCCACGACGAGGGCAAGGGTGAGCCTGCCGGTGCGCGCGATGACGAACTGGTCGCTCAGGGCGACGGGGCGCTCGGGGAGCCTGAAGCGCCTCCTCAGATTGATGACGGGAACGATCTCTCCGTGCAGGTCCAGGATGCCCATTACCACGTCCGGGGCCTTGGGGAGCTGGGTGAGGGCCGCCGCCCGGACCACCCGTTTTACGTGGTCCAGACGCAACGCGTAACGCTGGTCGTCAAGGGTGAAGATGAGCAGTTGAATCGTGTCGATCGGTCTTCTCCAATTAGCGGCGTCTATGCGGCGCTCTAATGTACCTTGTGCAGGGCTCGGATTCAAGCGTATTGTAGGGTTAATGGGCTAAAAAAAGGGGGGAGGTGCGCTTTGAGAACTTGCAACCGTTAGCGATTGCAAATCCGAAGGGTGCCGCTAGTATTGCAGCTGTTTTTGCCAAATCGGAACGTTAGCGGGAGGTGAACCGATGCACGATATCGGCAGGCAGATCATGTTGAGGCTGAGAGAGGCCCTGCCATACGCGCGCGTCTACTGGGAGCGCGAACCGGGTGGCGATGGCCTGCGCGGCAGTGCGATAAGTGCGGAACTGGAAAAGCGGAAGTTTACCATGCAGTTCGACGGTCCCCCGAAGGAGGAGTGCCCGGAAGTGCTTGAGCCGGCCCTCGTGGAACAGGTGGTCGACGATTTCGTCGACTTCTTCGCGCGCTCCATCTACCCCAAGGAAAAATTCACGCGCATCATCTGAAAGGTTACCGCGCCGAAGAAAGGGTCAGCGCCGGATGGTCTCCTCTGCAAAACCGCGAATGTCGGGCAGGAAGGCGTGGAAATCCTCTTGCAAGAAGCGGTAGTGGCGGGTAAGTTCCACGCCGCCCGAAGCGAGCGGGTTCGCCCTCGGCACGCGCCGCGACATGCGCCGCAGCGCGTCGGCCACCCCTTCGGCGTTCAGGTAGGAAGGGATCAGCTCCTCGAAGATCACCGGCACCAGTCCCTTGAGACGCTCCGGGAGCTGGTCGCGGCGCGCCTCGACGCTTGCGCGTACGCGCTTTAGGTAGTCCGGGAGCGCTTCCGTGCTGCATTGCCGCCATCCCACGGCGAGGAAGTGATCATAGAAGATGTCGACCATGATGCCGCGGTACAGTCCGAAGTCGGCCCCCAGGCGCTTCCTGCTCGCGGTGAAGGCGGCGTGGTTCTGGGCGAAGGAATCGATGCGACGGTGCAGCTCGATGCCGCGTCGCAGCTTGTCCGGGTAGGCGTCGGTGAGGCGCCCCTTCACGAAGTCACCCATGAAGTTGCCGGTGAGGATGTCGGGGTCGTCGCCGGAGAGGTATAGATGGAACAGGTAGTTCATGAGAAGGGATGATACCAGAACCACCCGAAACGGGGTAGGGGGTAAAGCGCCATGCTGGGTGCTCTGACCGGAGACATCGTCGGTTCCATCTACGAGTGGAACAACATAAAGAGCACGGAATTCCCGCTCTTCCAGGACAGCTGCCGCTTTACCGACGACTCCGTACTCACCGTGGCGCTCGCCGACGCGATCATGACCGGCGCGCCATACGACGACACCATGAGGCATTACTACCGCAGCTACCCGGACGCGGGGTACGGCAGGGGCTTCGTCGCGTGGGCCAAGGCGGACGCCCCCAAGCCCTACAATAGCTGGGGCAATGGTGCCGCGATGCGCGTGAGCCCGGTGGGGTGGGCCTGCGATACGCTCGCCGACGCTTTGTCCCTGGCACGGAACTACACCCTCCCGACCCACGGGCACCCCGAAGGGGTAAAGGGGGCGCAGGCCGTTGCCGGTGCGGTCTTTCTCGGGCGCAGCGGCGCCTCAAAAGACGAGCTGCGCAGCTTCATCGCCGGAGAATTCGGCTACGATCTCGCGCTCAGCTGCGATGAGATCAGGCCGTCGTACCGTTTCGACGTCTCCTGTCAGGGGACGGTTCCGCAGGCCGTCACCGCGTTTCTCGAATCAAACGATTTCGAAGGCGCCATCCGCCTCGCCGTCTCCCTGGGCGGGGACTCAGACACCCTTGCCTGCATCACCGGCGCGATTGCCGAGGCCTTCTACGGTGGGGTCCCGGCTCGCATTGCAGAGCAGACCATGGGTTTTCTTGATGACCGGTTGAGGCGAGTGACGGTCGCTTTCGAAGCGCGCTTCGTGGCGGGGCGTTTCGCTGCTGCAAAAAGCTGAGCGCTGAAACGGCAAAGGCTGGTCGACCATCGGTCAACCAGCCTTTTAAGGTGCGGGGATAAGAGGTATCAGGCACCGTGCTCCCGTTGCCATTTCTCAACGGCGAACTGGTAGTTATCCTGCATTTCCTCAAGCATGGAATAAGCTTCGTCGGCTCTGTTTCGCACCCCTCTATCTGCTGTCGCTGTTGTCCCTTCCGGCTCCTCGATGCAAGCCTCAGGCAGGATCGAGGTGAGCGTCTCGATGATCTGTTGCAGCCGGTCCAGCACTTCCTTCTTGAAGGTCTCGTCGTCCATAGCACTCCCCCAGCCCAGATGAGATAACGGGAAGGAGTATACCGTAGGAGCGGCGAGGCTCCAGTTACTTCATCAACTGTTTCCCGATGTCGAAACCCTGGCCCACTTTTTCGCCCAGTGCGTAATAGCCGCGGTTGGTCGGGCTGTAGACGATGGGCTGCACCTTGGTCGGGTCGGGGAGGCCTGCTTCGTCGAGCACCGATGCATCGGCCTTGACGTCGATGATCTCGCCGATGAACTGGGTGTGTACCCCGATCTCCACGGTCTGCAGCAGCCTGCACTCGATCACGAGCGGGAACTCGGCAACGTACGGTGCATCGACCAGATCGCTTTTCACCGGCGTGAGGCCTGCGGCTGCGAACTTGTCGGCGTTTTTGCCCGAGGCGATGCCGGCGTAGTCGGCGGCGACCACGAAGTCGCGGGAGGGGATATTCACCGTGAAGGCCTGGCGCTCCATGATGGCGTCGTAGCTGTGCCGTGCCTTTCTCAGGGAGACGGTGACCGCGGCCGGGTCGGAGCTGCACACGCCCCCCCAGGCGACCGTGGCCAGGTTCGCTTTTCCTTCACTGTCGTAGCTGCCGACCAGCCAGACCGGGGTCGGCATGGCGTGGGTTGCTTTGCCCAGGCTCTTTTTCATAGGTCCTCCGTGGAATTATTTGATGGTGTCAGACAGGAGCTTGCCGCCGACGCCGATGTTATCGCGATCCATTTCCTTGATGAAGACGATGAACTTTTCAGCGGGGATCTGTGTTACAGTGCTGGCGGCTTCGGTCAAAGCCTGAACTAGTTCGCCTTTCTTCTCTTTGTTCGCCATGGTTCCAAGGTCGATGGTGATGACGGGCATGCAGGTGCTCCTCCTTGAGGCAGTGTTTTTCTGAAGGGTGGCACTGTAACAGATATCACACGACAGTTCAACACGGGCTGAAGGTATATACCTTACGGCTTTGTGGGTATGTAATCCGGTAAAGCGGTAAATATGAGTATCGCGGCGTTAGTTGCTGAAGTTACGACTGTTACGGCTACAGCGTAACGCGCGGCAGTGACAGTAAGTTGGAAGGATTGAAGAGTATATGATCGAGATCAGGGAAGCAGACATAAAGGTGGAATTCTACCGCGCCTCCGGGCCTGGCGGGCAGCACCGCAACACGACCGACTCAGCGGTGCGCATACGCCATCTCCCGACCGGGATCGTGGCGCAGGCAAGTGAGAGCCGCTCGCAGGCCCAAAACCGGGAAAAAGCGCTGGAGCGGCTGGCCGAGTTGCTGCGCAGGCGCGCGCAGAAGGCGAAGAAGAGGATAAAGACCAAGGTGCCGAGAAGCGCCAAGGAAAAACGGCTTTCCGACAAGAAGGCGATATCCGAAAGGAAGAAGGGGAGGGGGAGAAGAATTGACGATTAGCTGATTGTCAATTGCCTTTATACATCTCCGTCATGATGGTCCTGAATGCGAGGGCGGCGGGGGAGAGTTCCCTACCTCTGCGGCCCACGAGGAAAAACTGCCTCTTTATGCTGACGCCGTCGACAGGAACCTGCACAAGTGACTTCTGCTCCAGTTCGTGTTGTACCGAAACCGCCGAGACGAAGGATACCCCGATTCCGGCAATCACCGCACGCTTCACCGCCTCGTTGCTGCCAAGATGCGCCGCCACATTGAGACGCGCGGGGTCTATCCCCGCCTCGCGCAGGGCCTGAGCGGCAGCCTTTCCGGTGCCGGAACCTGTTTCCCTAAGCACGACCTGCTCGCCCAGCAAATCCTCCTTGCTGATTCCCTTCTTGCCGCTCCAGCGATGCCCTGCGGGCGCGATCAGGACGAGTTCGTCGTCGGCAAGCGGCATGAACTCGAGGCTCTCCTCCTCGAAACGCCCGCCTACCACACCCAGCTCCACTTCTTCTGAGATCAGCTTTCCCAGCACATCGCGGCTGTCCCCCTGGCGCAGCACGATGGTGACCCCGGGGAAACGGCTGATGAGAAGCGGCAGGGCCGCCGGGATCATGTACTCCCCCGGGATGCTGCTCCCGGCGATATTCAGCTCGGCCTCCTCGACACCCTTGAAACGCGCCATGGCGACCGGAATCTCCTTCGCATAATCTATGAGCTTGCGTGCGCGCTCGAGCAGTATCTTCCCACCCTCGGTCGGTAGTGCCCCCTTGCCGGTGCGGTCCAGAAGCTTCACGCCGAACTCGCCTTCCAGTGCGGATATGTGCTGGCTGACCGTGGACTGGGTGATGAAGGTGGCCTCCGCTCCCTTCGAGAAACTCCCGCTTTCAGCGACCTTTATGAACACTTCGAGCTGTTTCAGGTTCACCGCCCCCTCCTTATTGGTTGATGCGATCCATAGTATCTATTTTATCGAATTTATCAATTTGACTCTTGATGGTCAATTGGTTATTGATGTCAGGCCCTTATTCTCCTTCGGCCGCCTGATAGAAACGTAAATAAGAGGCACCATGATCGCAGCAGGAATCGATATAGGATCGACAGGTACCAAGGCCGTTCTCTTTGACGGTGAGATCCGCGCCACCGCGGTAGTTCCTACCGGCTGGGACCCGGCCGGCGCGGGACTTGCCGCATTTCGCCAGGCTCTCGACGCCGCTGGTATCGCCGAGGGGGCGGTCGGAAGGGTGGTCGGCACCGGTTACGGACGGGTATCGCTACCCTTGTTCGATAAGAAGGTGACCGAGATCACCTGCCACGCCCGTGGCGCCCATTTCCTCCACCCGGAAACCCGTACCGTCCTGGACATCGGCGGACAGGACAGCAAGGTGATCAGCGTTGACGCCGGTGGGAAAGTCGTCGAATTCGCCATGAACGACAAATGCGCCGCCGGAACTGGTCGTTTCCTGCAAGTCATGGCCGGCGTGCTCGGCTTGTCCCTTGAAGAGCTTGGCCTCATCGCTGCGGGCGCCGAGCCGGCACGCATCTCGAGCATGTGCGCCGTTTTCGCGGAGTCGGAGATAATCGGACTTCTCGCCCAGGGCGTGGACAAGGGACGCATCGCCGCCGGTGTCTTTCATGCCATTGCCACAAGGGTTCAAGGGCTCGCGGGGAAAGTATCGGTCTCGGGTGACATTACCTTCAGCGGCGGTGTGGCGCTGAACCCTGCCATCTGCCGCGCCATCGGTTCCGGGCTGGCAGTCGAAATCCGCGTCCCCGCTGCTCCACAACTGGTGGGCGCACTCGGCGCCGCCCTCGTTGGATACGAAGCATGAGTGAACCCTGCATTCCGACGCTACTGGAGATCAACGCCCTCCGGGAAAGAAACGCGATAGCCCTCAAGGTCGCCAAGGATCACGGCAGGAAGGTGGTCGGCACCTATTGCCTGTTTTCGCCGGTAGAGCTCATCGTCGCTGCCGGTGCGATCCCGGTTTCCCTGTGCGGCACAAGCCCAACGCCGATACCGGCCGCCGAGAAGGTGCTGCCGCGCACGCTTTGTCCTCTGATCAAATCGAGCTACGGATTCGCTCTCACCGATACCTGCCCGTTCTTTCATTTTTCCGACCTGCTGCTCGCCGAAACGACCTGCGACGGCAAGAAAAAGATGTACGAACTGCTCGGCCAGATGAAGCCCTTGCACCTGATGCAGCTGCCGCAGGTGCAGGACGAGGCGGCCCTCGAGTACTGGATCCTTGAGCTTAAACGCCTGATACGACGGCTAGAGCAGGAGTTCTCGGTTCAGATCACCCCGGAGCGTCTCGCATCCGCCGTCATGCTCCTGAACGAGGAGCGCCGCTCCCTCAAGGCGCTCCAGGACGTGATGAAACGTAAGCCCGCACCTATCACAGGGATCGATCTTTTGACCGTACTCCACAACCGCGGCTTTACGGTGGACAAGCGCGAGGCGATCGGACTTGTCAACCGGCTGACCGCCGAGCTCACCGAATTGGCCGAGCGGGGCGTTTCCCCCTTCGACAGCACCACCCCGCGCATCCTGCTCACCGGCGTACCGGTTGGCGTCGGGTCGGACAAGGTGGTGCGCCTGGTCGAGGAACTGGGTGGTTCCGTGGTCTGCTTCGAGAGCTGCGGGGCCTACAAGAAGGTGGACCCCGTCGTCCCCGGCGCGGACCTGCTGCGCAGCATCGCGGAGAAGTACCTGCACATACCCTGCTCGTGCATGTCCCCCAACCACGGCAGGCTCTCCCTTCTGGAGCGTCTTGTCGACGAGTTTCAGGTCGACGGCGTCATCGACCTCACCTGGCAGGGGTGCCATACCTACAACGTGGAGTCGCTCAGCGTGAAGCACCACCTGCAGCAGGGGGGTGGGACTCCGTTCCTGCAGATCGAAACCGACTATTCGGAGTCGGACACCGAGCAGCTCAGGGTGAGGATCGAGGCTTTCCTCGAGATGATCAGCGCGAGGCTTGGAGGCTGACCGATGAGACGGTATCGTCTGACCCCGATGTTCGACAACCAGAGATGCCATGTCGATTTTTTAATTTCATGCAAGTCAATGGGAGGAAACAATGAACAGCATCACTCGTTTAACGGGCAGGTCGGTGATCTCGCTACTGGTCCTTTTTCTGATGATGGCTACCGCGCTGCCGATATTTGCCGCGGACGCCGACTTCAAGACCATCTCCAGCGAGGCCCTGAAGGACATGCTGGATGAAAAGAAAAGCTTCACACTGGTGGACGCCCGCACGGCCGACGAATACCAGGCCGCTCATCTGGTTACCGCTTTGAACATCACCGAAAAGGATTTCGATAAGAGCCTTGCACTCCTTCCCAAGGAGAAGGGAGCCCTCGTGGTGCTCTACTGCAACGGGGTGAAATGCGGCAAGAGCAAGAAGGTCGCCGCAAAGGCAAAAGCCGCTGGTTACACCAACCTGGTCGTCTACGCGGACGGTTTCCCGGTCTGGGAAGAGAAGGGGTACCCGATCGTCGCAGGAGCCGATTATGCGAAGAAGATAGAGACGACAAAGTTTACGCCGGCGCAGCTGAGCGTGATACTGAAAGAGAAAAAGGACGCCTACGTCCTGGTCGACGTACGTGACGAGTTCGAGTTTGCCGAGGGGCACATCGAGGGTGCGCTAAACATCCCTGCCGAAACCTTCGCATCGAAGTCGGGCGTTCTTCCCAAGGAGAAGGGGATCATCGTCTACTGCAACAGCGGCGGTCGCAGCTACTCCGCCTATCGCAAGCTTATGAAACTCGCCTATCCCTCCATTTACCAGGCCATCCTTTCCGAATGGAAAGAGGCGGGCCTGCCTGTGGTCAAGTCGCAGCTTTAGGCACGGCGTCGTGCCGTTGAATATCTGTCTGAACAAGGAGTCGTAATGAAAAGGTTGTTGTTGCCGCTAGTGGCCCTTTCCCTCTGCCTCGCTCCCGCCGCCTGGGCCCAGAGCCGCAGCGGTATCGTGAGCGTCGAAGTCGATCTGTCCCGCCAGGAAGCGGGCAAGGAGACGAAACTCTGGGTACCCTACGCCGTATCCGACCGGTACCAGAACGTCACCGACGTCAAGGTTTCCGGTGATTTCTCCGCTTCTGCGGTCTACACCGACAAGGTGAACGGTACGCCGATGCTTTTCGCCCAGTGGGACAAGGACGCGAAGAGCCGCAAGCTCACCTACACCTTCAAGGTGGAGCGCGAGGAAATCCAGATGAAGAACCTGTCGGGCAAGGAACCGGCATGGAACCCCGCCGATTACGCGGAATACCTTGCCCCCACCTCGATGGGACCGGTGGACGGCGAGGTGAAGAAGCTCGCTCAATCGATCGTCAAAGGCAAAAAGACCGTTCTGGATAAGGCGAAGGCGATCTATGACTGGACCTGCGAGAACATGTACCGCGACCCGGCGACGGTCGGCTGCGGCAAGGGGGATGTCTGCGAACTCCTGAAGAAGCCGGGCGGCAAGTGCACCGACATTTCCTCGGTCTACATCGCCCTTGCCCGTGCCGCCGGGGTACCGGCGCGCGAAGTATTCGGCGTGCGCCTCGGCAAGAAGGCGGAGGAGGATATCACCACCTGGCAGCACTGCTGGGTCGAGTTCTTCCTCCCCGGTACCGGCTGGGTCCCGGTCGACCCTGCCGACGTGAGAAAAGCGATGCTCGTCGAGAAGCTCGAGCTTGCCGACGCCAAGACCCGCGCATACCGCGAATATTTCTGGGGGGGCATCGATCCATACCGTTTCAAGATCGCCTCGGGTCGTGACGTTGTCCTCAACCCGCCCCAGGCCGGCGCTCCGCTCAACACCTTCGGCTATCCCTATGCCGAGGTCGGTGGTCAGGTGCTCAACTGGTACGATCCGAAAGGGTTTAGCTACCGCATCAGCTACAAGGAAAAATAAAGAATAAAAATACCTCAGTCTTTTTATAGGGCCGCGCTGTGACATGCGCGGCCCCTTTTTTGTTTGTCTGTCCGGTGCGATTGATGTATCTTCCCATACTGTTTGTCCGATTTTGTCCAAGGAGCTTACCCGTGCAAATCCGCATCGTTATCGCCGCATCCATCCTCGGCGCCGGCTTCATCGCGTCCCATGCCATGGCTTCCGAAGCCCCGGCCGCATCCCCTGCAGCTGCAACCCCGGCCGCCGTTGTCATGCCGCAGTCCGTCGACCAGGCCGCAACAATAGCCGCACTGACCCAGGAGAACGCGCTCCTCCAGGAAAAGCTCAAGGCGCTGCAAAGCTGCAGCATCACCTCGACCGATCTCGCCGCACGCAACAGCAAGAGGCTCAAGGAGATCACCGCTGACGTGCGTGCCCAGCGTCAGTCGATGGCCGACTTCGAGAGCTACGTCAAGTGGATGTCCGGACACGTCGCCGGATATTCCAAGTACATTCAGGCCGGCTCGGTCGCGGCGCGCTTCGCCAGGGTATTGCCCATCCCTTACGCGGGACAGGCCTCGCTCTTCACCAAGTTCGTCTCCGACGCAGCGGTTTCACTCGGGGCCACATCGGTTTCCATCAACAAGTACCTGGGGACTTCGCAGCAGTTCCTGAACCGCGCCGACGCCCTCGACCCGAACAAGCCGAACTACAACCAGGAAGTCTCCGACCTCGTCCGTTTCGCGGACCAGGATCTTCTTAAGGGGATGGGGGACGTGCAGGAGCGTCTGGTCACCACCTCCCAGCTTTCCACCTCTTCGCTCTCGTTCCTGGAGAGCCTGAACCACTACGTCGGCACCACGGACGAATACTGGAACAAGACGAAGGCGCTTCTTAAAAGCGACGACAAGGCGGAGAAGAGTTTCCTCGCCGAGAGCACCGCGGCCCTCAGGAACAAGGCCCAGGTGTTCAACACGAAGCTCCAGTTTTTCGACTCGACGGTCAAGAAGACCTCGCCGCAGATCAAGGCGCTGGTCGCCTACGATGACCTGGTGCGCAGCATGGAGCCGAAGCTTGCCAAGGCGAAGTAACTAGGACGACGGCGCACTATCCCGCCTAAGACACCGTCGGACCCTCCCTCCCTCTCCCACTGGGAGAGGGAGGGGTGAGGGCGTCGGCAGCTTTAAATTTGATTGCACGCAAAAAAGGCCTCTCCCGTCAGGGAAGAGGCCTTTTTACTTTCTAGCTCGTGTTTCTCTAGAACTTGTAGCCGAGGGAGACCGCCACAAGGTGCGCGTCATTTTCGTACTTGCCGTTGGCTGACGTTTCGTCAACTCCGTAGAGCGTGTTGTGCTTGCTCCGGTTCTCGTAGAGCTGATAGGCGTAGGAGAGGGCGATGGTGACCGGCTTCAGGTTCAGGTCCGTACCGACGCAGAAGACGTGGGTCTTGGCATCCGGAATGGAGGGGTCGAAGGTGCTGTCCGGTACAGCGGTGTCGCCGTACACGTAGCCGGCCAGGAGAGCGACGGTGTCGTCGTACTGGTACCTGCCGCCGAGGTTGAGTCCCCAGCTGTCCTTCCAGTTTCTAGGCGTCTCGCTCTTGAAACCGTTGTCCTGCTGGATGCTGAGCTCCTTGAATTTGGACCACCCCTCCCAGCGCATCCCGGCCTCGAGGGTCAGCTTGTCGATACCCTTGAAGGCGACACCGGCGGTGAATTGCGGCGGCAACGTGAGGTCGGTCTTCCCGCCACTGTTGAAGGCGCTTACCGGCAACACCGGGCTGGAGAGGGTGGCGTCGCCTGAGATGTCGACATGTACCTGGCTGCGGTACGAGGCCCCCACCGTGAGGTGCTCGCAGATGTCGTAGGCTGCGGCAAGGTTGTACCCTATGCCGGTACCGTCGCCCTTGAATTTCACGCCGATGTCGTACCCCCCCGGCATCCCATATGTGGACAGAGCGGAAGACGGCATCATTCGCTGCAGCGTTGCGTCGAGATAGAAGACGTCCAAACCTGCGGCGACGGTGAGTGATGGGAGTACGCGGTAGGAGACGACCGGGTTGAAGTCGAAGGTGGTGAGCTCGGACTTGGTCGCGATGTAGCGGCCGTCCCAGCCGCTGCCCCACTCGGTGCCGAGGCCGAAGGGATTGAAGACGCCGAAGCCCGCGCTCAGTTTGTCGTTGAACTTGTGGGTCACGTAGAAGGTGCTCGGAAAGAACGCCGCACTGTCGGAGGCGGTGTTGCTGCCGACGGAACTCGTGTACTCGCGGGAAGAGATGATGGCCGTGGTGCCGACCTGGAGCTGGGTACCCTCCAGTTTGTTCATAAGTGCGGGGTTGTAGAAAATGGTGCTCGGGTCGCTCGTGTGGGCGGTGACCGCGTTCCCCTGTCCCAGCGCGGACGCGCCGTGGGTGAAGACTGCGTAACCGGCGGCGTGCGCTGCGGATAAGGCTCCGGCTCCGAGGGTGACCGCCGATGCAAACACGCCGGCGATCAGGCTCTTCCTGTAGTTCATGGATCCTCCTCAAGGATTTATTTCATTCGACGGTACCTTCCGCTCCGCCCGGGGGCAGGCGGCATTCCAAATACCATAGCCTACCAATCTTGTAAAGCTTGCATGTGCCGTGCTGCGTCGGGAATGTGCGCTAAGCAGCGGGGACATACCCATCTGCGCGATTGACGAATCAGCGGCAGATGTGCTAAACCCTAATAATTCGAAAAACTTAACAGGAGCGTTTGATGCAGTCAGACCGGAAGTACCTGATGGAGCACGCGGAAGAATCGCTGCGGCTCGACATGAAGACCGACAACGCCGTTACCGGGGAGCAGGCACGCTGGGCGGGGCTCGCACCGGGAATGAGCGTTATCGATATCGGCTGCGGCCCGGGCAAGACCACCGCGATGTTCGGCGAATTGGTACAGCCCGGGGGGAGGGCGGTCGGCGTCGATTTCTCCGAGGAACGCATCGCCTACGCCCAGGAGCACTACGGCTCGGACACCGTGAGTTTCGAACGTTGCGACCTTTACCAGCCGCTCAACTACCTGGGGCAGTTCGACTTCGCCTGGTGCAGGTTCTTCCTCGAATACCACCTCTCCAACTGCTTCCAACTGGTGCAGAACATGTCCGAGGCGGTGAAGCCGGGGGGCATCCTCTGCCTCGTCGATCTTGACTACAACTGTCTCAGCCATTTCGGCCACTCACCCCGCATGGAGCGCGCCGTCGCCGCGACGATCAGGAGCCTCGAGGTGAACGACGACTTCGATCCCTACGTCGGCCGCAAGCTCTACTCTTTTCTGTACGACCTGGGCTACGAGGAGATCGACGTGCAGGTCGGGGCGCATCACCAGATCTTCGGAGAGTTGAAGCAGGTCGACGAGTTCAACTGGACCAAGAAGGTCGAGGTTGCCGCCAAGAGATCAGGATACGGTTTTGATGAGTACGCTGGGGGATACGAGGAGTTTCTCGAGGAATTCCGCAGCTTCTTCGCCAACCCGCGCCGCTTCACCTACACACCGATCATCTCCTGCCGGGGACGCAAACCTCAGGCCTCCTGAGCCTCGCAACCCTCTTCCTGCTCTGCCGCTCTCGTGCGGCATGTGATGAGGGCGTCGACGATGTTCCTGTCGAAATGGCTTCCAGCCCCCTCCCGGAGCAGCCGGAAGGCATCTTCGGTCTTCATCGGATCGCGGTAGTGGCGCTGCGAGGTGACCGCCTCGTAGAAGTCGGCAACGGCGATGATCTTAGCCCCAAGCGGTATGTCCTTTCCCCTTAATCCTTTCGGATAGCCGGTCCCGTCGATCTTCTCGTGGTGGGCGCCGGCTATCTCCGGCACCTCCCGATAGATACCTTCGAAGTTGACCTGTTCCAGGATGTCGCGTGTCTTGTGGCAGTGTGTCTTGACGATCTCGTACTCCATCTCCGAGAGCCGCCCGTTTTTCTTCAGTATCGCGTCGGGGACCCCGATCTTCCCGTAATCGTGCAGAAGCGCCGCCACCCTGATCATCTCCCGCTCCGCCGGCTCAAGGCCCAGCTCCTCGCAGATCTCTTCCGAGTATTCGGTGACCTTTTCGGAGTGACCGGCGGTGAGCGGGTCCCTGGCGTCGATCGATGCCGCCATGACCTTGAGAAACGAGCTGAACTGGTTCGACTTCGCCTCGTGCAGCTTTGCGTTGCGTATGCTGATGCCGATCACGGGGGCGATCCCCATCAAAAGGGAGACGTCGCTTTGCACGAGCGGCCGCTTCGACTTCAGGTTGTCGACGGCGATGATCCCGAGCGACTCCCCCTCGCATATGATCGGACAGCAGATGAAGGTCTGGGAAAGGAGCTGCTTCGCGAAGTTCTGGCTCTTGCCCGACAAAGCCCCCTCGATCTCTTTTACGTCGGCGACCAGAAAGGGGCGCTGTTCACGGAAGGAGATGACGAAGACCCCCTTGGAATCGGGGCGGTCCAGGTGGAAGGTGGTCTTGCCGAGAAAGGCAAGCTGCTCGTCGTGGTAGCCGAAGCCGGCCTGGAACACGAGCCGCGTCTTTTCGGGATTGGCGAGCAGGATGAGGCCGCGGCTGTAGTCGAGACGTTTCTCCAGGATCTGTACCACGTTCTGCAAAATGTCGTTGACCGCGGTCTGCCTGCTGATCACCTGCCCGATCTCGTTGGTGACGAGAGCGTTGGTGTAGTTGATCTCCATCTTCTTGAAGAGGTTGTCGCTCAGGTCCTTCAGGCTTTTCTGGCTGGTGAAGAGGGCAGTCTTCTCGCTGCGCAGGGAGCCGATCTTCAGGGCGAGGAGCAGGGAAAGCGCCCAAGGGGCGAACAGGTAGATCGACCTCATCTGGCCTGCGCGGAAGCAAAGGCCCATCACGAGTAGGATGACGACCAAGGCGTAGTTTCTCGTGTAGCGCCAGAAGTTGATGCTCGACTTCTCCCAGGTGACGATGTAACGGCACACGGGATCGCCATTGAAGATGCACTCCGGATGCTCGATGCGGGGAAGCTTTGCCTGGAACAGGCTCGCCACCGCCTCGAAAAAGCCCATCCTGTTCTGGCACTGGAACGGCTCTTCCTGGGTGCCGGGCCTCGGGGTCACGATGATTTCATAGCTGTTGCTGCTGATCTGCCTCGAGGTGTAGGTGGAGGAGCGGACGAGGTTGCAGTTGACGGTATCCCCGATGAGGCTGAATGCGCGCGCAAGGCCGACGAGCCCGAGGAAATAGAGTCTGAGTATCCCGATGGCGTCGGGGGAGGCCGCGTAGCGCCCTGCTTCACGTGCGATATTTTCGTTGCCGGTAAGCTTCAGGAGGCGTTCGTAGAAGAGGTTGACCTGCTCCTGGGTGAACCAGTGCCCCGGATCGGCCACCTCGAGCGGGGTCATCCCGGCGTAGCTCAGCAGTTCACCGACGTTGATGAAGTTGTACCGGTTCTTTATCAGCTTGATGTATGTGTCGATGATGCTGCTGTTGTATAACGGATCGTTCATCATCTGTTCCTTAAGTGCCTTGAGCCGACTCTGTTCCCTGTGTCCTTCTGTGCCTGTTGCGGTTGTGGAGGTCACCTAGGTACTTGATGAACTTGGAGGTATGGGTCTGGATGTTGAACGCCCAGAGCGTGTACTTGCGTTCGAACGGGAGACTTGTGTGCTCGGCGTAGCTCGCCGGGTAGACGAGTACCGGCAGGTCGTTTTGCTGGTACTTGTGCGTGATTATGGATAACGCTATGAGCAGGATGTCCTTCGGGAACTGTTCCTGGTCGATGATCAGTACCGTGATGCAGTTGGTCAGGTCCGAGAGGTTCAGGCCGATGTCGGAGATGTTGACCATGACGACCGCCTTGGCCGTCCCGCCTCTTTTGAGCGTGTAAAGGTGCCGCTCCAGCTTGAAGCCCGCCTCCCGGTAATCCTGCGCGAGTTCGCCGCAGTCGCACCCAGGCTCCAGGTCGAAGGCGTTCAGCATGAGCCCGCCGGAGTGCTGCTCGTAGAAGGCCTCGAGGTCGAACAGGTCTTCGCGGGTCGTGCGGGTGAGGCTCCACGGGCCGGAGAAGTTCCAGTTGTCCGAGAAGGTGCGGTGGTAATGGAAGTAGGCGAAGGTGTCGATGGAGCAACCCTTCTTGTCGCCCATGGCCTGCACCGCTTCGCCGAAGACCCGGTTCGGGAATTTGTTGTCCGGCCGGTAGTAGCAGATGAGGTAGTCCATCTTGGACGACTTCAGGTTGTAGGAGTCGTTGGTTGAGTGCGAGAGATGGTTCAGCACGATGAGCCCGCCAAGGCTCGACTCCGCCTTGTTCGAGGCGTGGTGGTGCACAAGCCAGCTTCCCCGGTAAAAACGGAGCATCGCCAGGTGTCCCAGGATGGTGCCGTGTTCCTGGTAGACGAAGTGGCGCGCGATGCTCGGATTCTCCGTGTAGAGGCGGCGGTAGGTCTCCTTCAACTGTGCCTTGTTGGCCTGCACGTAGTGGTACTTCTCCGGGTAGATGAAGCCGCTGTCGAAGAAGAACTGCCACAGTGCGTCGAGGTCGATCTGCGTGCTGATATAGGAGTGCTTGTCCTTGGCGAGGTACAGGATGGAAAGAAGGCTCACATGGTCGCGGATGTCCATGTCGAGAAAGCACAGCCCGCACTTCACCAGGGAGGACTTTTCCTTTAACGGCTTGTCCTCGCGGTAGATCACCTGTGCGGAGCACCTCGTCGCGAAGCCGTTGCCGATGCGCAGTTCCAGGTCCGGGATGATCATCCCCGGCAAAAGCACGCTCGACTCGAAATCCTCGCACACGGAAAAGCCGGAACCGGAGATGTCCAGCACCTTCAGGTCGATGTTTCTATGGCTGAATGGGTGCCTGAAGACGGCATTGGGTAGGGGGAGCAGCTCGTGGCGGAGGCTGCGGACCTCCTTTGCCTTGAAGCGCCGCATGTGGGCCTGCAACGGTTCCAGGACGTAGATCCTGCGGCTGTGTCCGAGCGTCTGCGTTGCGATGCGGCACTCAGCCGAATAGAGGGTGGTGTGATCGTCGCTGAAGATGACCTGCACCGCCGCTTCGTCGTTGATCCAGTTGAAGTTCCTGCTGCCGTCTCCGGTTGCCTCCACCCGGAAGGTGAGGGCGCTGAAATCGAGCAGGGTTCCGTTGAGGCGTGCACCGTTTTGAAAGAGTTCGACGGCGATCCCCTGGCAGGGGTGTCGGCGTGACTTCCGGTAGTTTACCTCGATGGCCTTGTCGGGAAGGAGAAAGGTGGCGCCTTCCTCGTCGATGCTGATCAGCTCAGGCTCGGCCATGATAAGCCGATGGCCGCTCACCACGAATATGTTGTCGAAAACGCAGCCGACCGTCGACGTGTTAATGGCGTCGGTCGTGACCCAGCGGCATTCGAGCTTGTTGTTGAGACAGGGGAGGGGAGCCGCCTCGAGCGTTACGGTGCGGGGATACTTTGAGTGTCTGAAGTTGACAAGGATGGATTCTTCCTGGAAGTTGATGAAGTTCAGTTTGTTGATCAGCTTGTTTAGACCAACTTCCTTTTCTGAACCGGGTGCAAACTCTATTACTGTATCTGGCCGGGCAAATTGAAGAATCTTGCTGGCGTCTTTCATCAGTACCTCACATGGCGACAGGAGAAAGCAAAGGCTGTACTGCCGAATTTAACCGTGACCGGCGGCTGTCAGCAGAGCGCAAAGCATGCTTCCGAAGCGCGATGTGATTATTAGCACGATTCGTACACATTTTCACTAATAAAACGCCGTGTGATGCAACAAAAATACAGCAGTAGCAGAGGTTCTATAAGGAGGGAACGACGTTAAGCGTTTGGCTGAATGGGACGTCATGCTTTGGACTGCAGCGATGCCTCCAGGTAGGCGTTGAAATCGAGGGTTTTCGCGAGGGGGGACACGGCCTGGCGCGGCTCCACGTCGACACTTTTCTCTTGCTGGGATACCGAGCTTCGCGCCGCGACGGTGCGGTTTCTGCCCCGGGCCTTCGCCTCGTACAGCGCGACGTCGGAGGCGTGCACGAGATCGTGGAAGGTTCTGCCATCCTCGGGGAAGGAGGCGACGCCGAGGCTTGCCGTCAGGCGCCGCAGCGGAATGTCGCTCTCGCCTGGGAAGCGCTTGTTTTCGATCTCGGTACGGATCCTCTCGGCGACGATGAGAGCCTCGCTTTTCGAGGTGCCGGGAAGGACGGCGCAGAACTCCTCACCGCCGTAACGCGCGACGATATCCATCTCGCGCAACGATTCCTTGATGATGTCCGCGGTAATCTTCAGCGCCTCGTCCCCTGCGAGGTGCCCGCAGAGGTCGTTGTAGCTCTTGAAGAAGTCGAGGTCGATGAAGATGATGGTGAGGTTCAGGCTGTGGCGCGTGCTGCGGTTTAATTCCTCTTCGAGCCTGCTTTTCAGGAAGCGGCGGTTGTAAAGTCCGGTAAGGGCGTCGGTGACCGAGAGCTGTTCGAAACGTTCGGACTCCTCGAGCACCTCGGTGCGCTCGATCATGAGCGAGGCTAGGTTCGCGAACGAGGTGAGGAGCTGCAGGTCCGCATTGGTGAAGGGGCGGAGGTTCTTCTTGTCCGAGAGGTTCAAGACCCCGATCACCTTGTCTTTGAGCTTGAGGGGGAGGCAGATGAGCGATTTGGACTTGAAGCGGAGCCGGTTTGCCATGGCGACGCGGCTGTCCTTCTCCACGTCGTTCACCAGGAGGGGCTGCCCGGTCTTCGCCACCATGCCGGCGATCCCCTTGCCGACCTTCAACTGCAGACAGCGGGCGATGTTGAGCGTCATGCCGAGCGTGAAGACGATGTGCATCCCTTCGCCGTCCTTGTCGATCAGCATGATGGATCCCTGGGTCGCCTCGATCAGGTCGGACGCGATCTTCATGATCGCCTCGTACAGCTGCTCCTTGCTGTCGATCTGCAGCAGCGTGTCGGTGAGCGACATGAGGCGCTCGGAGAGGGCGTTTTCCTTGGAGCGCTCCGCGTCCCTCACGATCCAGGACATCTTGGCGGCCATGGCGCCGGTCAGCATGTTGATGAGCAGGGCCGAGTTCTGCGGGATATCGCTCTCCGGCAGCGCCAAAAAGCCCAGCCGCTCCCCTTGCGACTTGAGAGGGAAGAAAGCGCACATGGCGCTGTTGAGCCCGGGAAGGGCGGCGCGCATCTTGACGTCGCAGGGAACCGCTTTACCCCCCTTGGCAGGCGCCAGAAACAGGTGCAGGGCCTCGGCCGGAACGACCCCGATCTCGTCGGGCATCCCCCACACCCCGGTCACCGGGTAGGATTTACCCTCGGCGTCTGGGAGCGCCACGGCGATGCGCGGGACCTCGAACTCGGTGGCTATGGTCTCGCAGCCGATGGCGACGCAGGCGGTGACCGAGGTACATCGGTCGATACGCTCGAGCGCCTGGGAAACGGCCTGCAGGCGCTGGTCGGTGACCGACTCGCAGGGAACGGCGGCGTTCTGGAGGACGGGGGGGCTTGCCGTCGGGAAGCGGTATTGCTCGACGGCGCGCCCGACCTCCTGGGCTACTTCCTCCACCTCTTCGTAGCGTGCCGTGTGAAGCGATTCCACGTAGGGGAGCAGTGAAAAGGCATCTCCGCCGCCTTCGGTGCGGGAAAGGGCGGCAAGCTGCCACAGGTCGATGGACTCGTCGCGCACCCCGTCGCCCACGAGACAGCAATCGTCGCCGCCCACGCCGAAGGGGATGAGGAACCCGAGGAAGCCGCCGCCGTAGCGGCACACCGACGGAGTTCCCTCCTCGAAGAATACGTCCATGTTTTCTTCGAAAAACTGGCGGGATACATCGCGGCAGAGAGGGTCTTCGACGATGGTGGAACAGGTTTCGAACTGGTGACAGGACGCGACGGCGCCGTTACGCCTGCGGTACAGGGTAAGGCTGTAGTGCGCGAGGGAGGGGAGCTCCTTCAGCTGCACCAGCAGGTCGTGAAGTGGTATGTCAGCCGTTTGCTGCGCCACGTTTCAGTCACTCCGGTTTCAAAGTTGCTTTTCACAGGCGGCAGGCATATCGACCGCGCCCGGAATCACATCAAAAAATGCACGTTCTGCGCCAAGGTTCGCACGCTGTCTTTCTATCAAAAGGGCACAAGCGCCCCATTGGCGGCGGACATTACATCTTGATAATTACCGGTTTCTTCGACTTCACTCAACGCTGCCAGTCGGGATACTCACTGGCGAAAGTTGGTAAGGCTTGCTGCATTTTGGGCTATGTTAATATTATGGACCTCATGCATAAAGTCAGTATTTTAAATCACATATATCACAGTTTTGTGTGCTGAATACCAGGAAGGACGGGACGACCACACTGCATTGTCCTTGCACTGGCTCACAAAAAACGAATTTGTCACGCCTGAGTCTTGACTGATTAAAAGAACCTTTGTCTCAGGGCGACCCGCGGTGCCGGCTGACGGTGCGATTCTCGCCATGAGTCTCGTGAGAAATAATTTGATTGATTCCCGCGCATTTAGCCGGTAAACTCCACGCTCCGTTGAAGCGTTACGAGGGCATGGAATCCAGCGTTGCACGATACTCCGCTATACAACAGCCGCATTTTCGACTCCTACCTGAAGCTCCTCAGGCAGAAATACCCCCATATCGACACGGTGGCGCTACTGGCTCACGCCGGGATGAAACCGCACGAGGTGGCCGACCCGGGTCATTGGTTCACGCAGCGGCAGGTGGACCGGTTTCACGACAGGCTGGTGCAACTGACCGGCGGGCGCGGCATAGCCCGTGAGGCAGGCCGCTACGCCGCTTCTCCCGAGGCCCTTGGGCCGCTTCGCTCCTTCATGCTAGGCATGGTCGGTCCCGAGTACATCCTTCACTTCATCAGCAAGGTCGCCCCCAGGTTCACCCGCTCTTCCCGCTGTGCGCACCGCAGGACCGGTTCCCGTGAGATCGAGGTCAACGTCACCTTCAACGAGGGGGTGCGGGAGAATCCGAACCAGTGCGAGAACAGGATGGGGTTTTTCGAGGCGGCCTTCCTCCTTTTCGGTCATGACTTCCCTGAGATCGAGCATACCGAGTGCGTCTTCGACGGCGGCGAGGTCTGCCGGTACCTGATCCGTTGGCGCCCCTCATTGACTGCGCGCCTGTTGCTCGCACGGCGTATCACCTTCGTCGTCCTGCTCGTTCTCTGTGTCTCCACCTTCTTTTTGGGCCATTTCCTGCTGGAGCCGGTCCTCATCTGCAGCCTGGTGTTCTACCTGCTGCTCGCCTTGCTCGGCAACCGTGTCGAGCGCAAGGACCTTCTTGCCTCGCTCACCAGCATGCGTAATTCCAGCGAAAAGCTGCTTGCCCAGGTCCAGGAGAACTGCGACAGCGCGCTCACCATCAACGAGATCGGCAAGGTGATCTCGACGCGGACCGAACTGGAGGACATCCTTGCCAGCGTTAATCAGGTGCTGCACAAACGGCTTGGCTACGGGCGCGGCATCATGATGCTTTCAGACCCGGAAAAAAATGCGCTTTTGCTGCGTGGCTGTTTCGGGCTCTCCCCCGATGATGAAGAGAAGATCAGCCGTATCGAGCTCCCGCTCGACTACTCCGCCGCACCTGGGGTCATGGTCAGCTGTTTTCGGGCCCAAAAGCCGATGCTTGTCGACAACATAGACGACGTAAGGGACCAGGCGATCCCCGAGAATTTCTCCCTCTTCGTGGCCCTCGGGGTGCACTCTTTCATCTGCGTACCGATCGTCTGCGAAGGCGAGGCCCTGGGTGTCCTTGCCGTTGACGACGCGAACCGTGACGGGGGGCTGCTGCAAAGCGACCTGAACCTGATCCAGGGGATCGCACCGGTGATCGGGGTAGCCATCCGCAACGCCATGCGTCTTGCCAACGAACGCAAGCTTTCCGATCAGCTGAGAAAGGCGTCGGAACAGTTGGAGCGGCGCGTCTCCGAGAGGACCGCGGAGCTGAGCCAGGCCTACGCCGAGCTCGAGTTTCTTTACGACTCGGTGTCGCACGACCTGCGCACCCCGCTCAGGGTGATCTACGGCTACGGGGAACTTCTCCTAGACGGTTACGGGGAGCGGCTGGACGCGACGGCGCGCGAGTACCTGTCGAACATCATCGGCGGCGGCGAGCGGATGGAGGCGACGCTCGACCGGATGCTCGACATATCCGAGGCGCGTATTGCTCCCATCAAGGAGATCGGCGTCGATCTGAGTGCGATGGCGCAGCGTATCGTGGGTGAGTTGAGGGTTACCGATGTGAAACGCACCGTACGCGTCGAGATAGAGGAAGGGGTGCAGGTGAACGGCGACGAGAAACTCCTCGCCAGCGTGATGGAGAACCTCCTGGGAAACGCCTGGAAGTACAGCGCCGGTAAGCCGGAAACCATCATCTCCTTCGGCAGGCGCGACGGGATCTGTTACGTGAAGGACAACGGCGTAGGGTTCGACATGTCGCAGGCGAATAAGCTCTTCCTGCCTTTCCAGCGGCTGCACCACGGCTCCGACTTCGCCGGGCACGGCCTGGGTCTATCCATGGTGCGGCGCATGATAGAACGTATGGGGGGGACGGTGTGGGGCGAGGGTAAGCCCGGCGAGGGAGCCACCTTCTTCTTCACTGTCCCGCCGGGTGACGCCTCTTAGCCAACCTCTTCAAACTCGCGCTCGCGGAACTCGACCCCGAGTGACAGCGCGAGCTCACGCACCTTGTCCACGTCCACCCCGGGTACCGTGACCACGCTTGCCGTCACCTGTGGCACGTGCCGCGGCGCCTCGCGCAGAAAATCGCATACCCCCTGAAAACCGCCCCCTCCGAACGGGGTATTGCAGAGCCTCTCGTACTCCTCGGCGTCGGACGCGTTCAGGCTTACCGAAAGCGCGTCGACGAGCCCGGAGAGTTCGGGCAGTACGTTTCTGCCGTGCACGAGGTTCGCCTGCCCGTCCGTGTTGATCCTCACCTTCAGCCCGCGCCGCTTCAACTCGGCCGCCACTTCCTTCACAAGATCCAGCCTGATGAGCGGCTCGCCGAAGCCGCAGAACACCACCTCGTTAAAATCCGAAGCGGCGTCGACAGCCGCGATCACCTCGGCGTAATTCGGTTCGTGCGAGAGTTTCAGCTCGTGCCCCTTCACCGAGAGCTCCTCGAATTTGGGGCAGAAGGTGCAGCGGTTCGAGCAGCGGTTGGTGATGTTCAGATATAGCGAATTGCGTATCTTGTAGGCGATGGTGTCTTCCTGAGCCGCCTGCTCGATGCGGAAGAGCCTGCGCGTGTTGAAGGAGGTGATGCGCCCGACGTCGTCCGGCGAGAGACCCTTCAGTTCTGCGACTTTCTCTGCCGCGTAGCGTACGAAAGCGGGCTCGTTACGCTTGCCGCGGTGCGGCACCGGCGTCAGGTAGGGGGCGTCCGTCTCCACCATCAGTTTTTCGATCTTCACGCCGCGTACCACCTCCCTTAGCGCCTCGTTGGAGGGGTAGGTGATGGTCCCGGGGATCGAGATCATGAAGTTCAGGTCGATGCAGGTCCGGGCCATGTCCAGGTCGCCGGAGAAGCAGTGCAGCACGCCGCCGACCTCCTCCGCCTTTTCCTCCTTTAGGATGGCGAGGATCCGGTCGTGGGCATCCCGGTCGTGGATGATGAGCGGCAGCGAGAGTTCGCGCGCCATCCTGATGAAGCGGCGGAACACCTCTTCCTGTGCCGGGCGGGGCGAGCGGTCTCGGAAAAAGTCCAGCCCCACCTCCCCGATGGCGACCACCTTCGGATTGTTGAGGGCAAGCTCGCGCACCGTCTGGTAATCCGCCTCGGTCACCCCCTCGGCGTCGTGGGGATGGATGCCGACCGAGCAGTAGATGTTATCGCGCGTCTTGGCGAGTTCGCAGGCGGCGATGCTCGACTCGAGGTCGGCGCCCACCGCCATGATGGTGTCGACCCCCGCCTCTTTGGCGCGTGCCATCATCTCCTCGAAATCTTCCGTGTACTCACTGCCGTATATGTGCGAATGGCTGTCGATCAGTTCCATGAGGTGCTCCTTCGGCTTTTGTTCAGTAAATTTCTGTTTTCGTTGATGTTTGCCTGATGTACACATGTCCGTCCCCTTTCCCTTTGGGCCTGCGCGCCGTAGCGCTTTGGTCCGCGAAGGCGTGAGAGGGTGTCCGGAGGGCGGGTGAGGGAGATGCCAAGGCGATTAGGTACGGATCGCTTCGCCCTCACCCCCGCGAGAGGGGTGAGGGCGAAGCACCATATATTACTGGAAGATATTGTGAGATGCCAGAGCTTTCTGGATTGCCTTCCCATACCCGCGAAGCTGCAAACCGGCTCTGCTTCGGGGGGCTATTCGGTCACGCTGCGGATCGAGGCCTCGATGCCGTCCATGAGGATGGTGAGTTCGTCCATGGAGATGGAGAGGGGCGGGAACACGACGATCACGTTGCCCAGGGGACGCAGGAAGAGGCCGTGCTTTCTCGCCTCCATGATGACTCTCACGCCGACGCGCTCTTCCCAGGGGTACGGCTCGCGCGTGTGACGGTCCCGCACTAACTCGATTCCGCCGATCATCCCTTCCTGGCGCACGTCTCCCACGTGGGGGAGCTCCATGAGCCGCTGCAGACGGTCCTGGATGTAGTCGATCTTTTCCGGAAGCTGCTCCAGGAGCCGCTCCTTTTCGAAGATATCGAGGCTTGCGAGGGCCGCAGCACAGGCGATCGGGTTGCCGGTGAAGGTGTGCCCGTGGAAGAAGGTCTTGAGCGCGCTGTACTCCCCCCAGAAGGCGTCGTAGACCTTGCGGGTGGTGAGCGTCGCGGCAAGCGGCAGGTAACCGGCCGAGATCCCCTTCGATATCGCCATGATGTCCGGCGTCACCCCTTCCTTGCCGCAGGCGAACATGGCGCCGGTGCGCCCGAAGCCGACGGCGACCTCGTCCGCGATCATGAGAACGTCGAAGCGGTCGCAAAGCTCGCGCACCCCCTTCACGAACCCCGGAGGCTGCACGATCATACCCCCCGCACCCTGGACCGATGGCTCGATGACCAGACCCGCCAGTTCGTGCGCGTGCTCTTCCATGAGGCGCTCCAGCTCTTTAAGGCAGAGCAGACCGCACTTGGTGCAGTCCCCCTCCGACGAGAGCGGGCAGCGGTAGCAGTAAGGGGAGGGGGCCATGATGGTCGGGAAGAGGAGCGGAGCATAGACCTCGTGGTAGATGGCGATGCCGCCGACACTCATGGAGCCGACGGTGTCGCCGTGGTAGGCGTTGTCGAAGCGGATGAACTTCTTCTTTTCCTTCTTTCCGGTCTGCTGCTGGTACTGGAAGGCCATCTTGACGCCGATCTCCACCGCGGTGGAGCCGTTATCGGAATAGAACACCTTGGCGAGTCCCGGAGGAGCAATATCGATCAGGCGTTTGGCGAGTAGCGCCGCGCGGTCGTTGGAGAGACCTAAGAGCGTTGCGTGCTCGAGCCGGTCCACCTGCTCCTTGATCGCGTCGTTGATCTCTTTTTTGCAGTGGCCGTGCACGTTGGTCCAGATGGCCGCCACGCCGTCCAGGTAGCGGTTGCCGTCCGAGTCGATGATGTAGGAGCCCTCGCCCCTGGTGATGATGATGTTTTCCGCTCCCTCCCACTCGCTCATCTGGGTGAAGGGGTGCCAAAGGTAATCGCTGTCGTAGCGCCTGAGAGTTTCCGTATCCAGTTCGACCACGTTCATCCTCCTGAAAAAGGCTCTGCCGCCGCACCGTTCAAGGTATCGGCGGCAGAGCCATCGTTGTCAATCGTCGATTGTCAATTGTTAGTCAAACATCTCGCGCAGCATGATCCCGGTTGCCGGTTGCTGCAGCAGGTGATCGGTGACGCGGGTCACCGTCTCGCGCTCGTCCGCTCCCTGGATGTCCGGGAAGAGGCCGAGTAGCTGCGAGCCGGAAAGGGAATCGATCATGTGCGGCGCGTAGGACTCGGCCTGGTCGGGGGTGTCCGGGTAGCGGTTCACGATGACCCCTTTCACATTCAGCCCCATGGTGCGTGCGGTGAAGGTGGTGAGCAGGGTGTGGTTGATGGTGCCGAGATTCGGGCGCGCCACCACCGCGATGGGGAGCCCCAGGTGCAGGGCGAGGTCGGCGACGAGAAGCCCGCCGGCGAGGGGTACCATGAGCCCGCCGGCCCCTTCGACGATGACGAACTCGTGCTTCTGGGCAAGCCGGTCGTAGGCCTCCTTGATCACCTGGAAGTTGATGCGGACGCCGTCCTGGCTGGCCGAGACCGAAGGGGCGAGGGGCGCTCTGAGTAGGTAAGGGGTGCAGTCGGGCGTCACCGGCACGCCAGCCCCGAAGCAGAGGAGTTCGGCGTCCTCTGAGATAAGCTTTCCGTCCCGCTCGATGCAGCCGCTCGTTACCGGCTTCATCACGCCGACGCTGTGTCCCAGCCGCCTGAGCAGCATGGCGATGGTCGCTGACGCGATGGTTTTTCCCACACCGGTATCGGTGCCGGTGATGAAGATGCTTTTTGCTGACATGTGGGTTCCTTTCCGCTTCGTGCTAGTGCGCGCACATCACCGTGGTGAGGCCGAGATCGCTGAACATGGTCAGGTCGGTGTCGACGTTGCGCCCGAGCGTGGTGAGGTAGTTGCCGATCATGGTGCCGTTGGCGCCGGCGAAGAAAATCCAGGACTGCAGGTCGCGCAGGTTCTTCTCCCTGCCGCCGCAGATGGTGATGCGCTTCTCCGGCAGGATCAGGCGGTACACCGCGATGGTTTTCAGGCACTCCATTGCGCTGATGAGGGCGGCACCCTCGAGGCGGGTCCCGTCGATCGGGTTCAGGAAGTTCATCGGTACCGAGTCGACGTCGAGCTCCTTCAGCGTGAAGGCCATCTCCACGCGCTGTGCGGCGCTCTCACCCATGCCGAAGATACCGCCCGAGCAGACCTTGACGCCAGCCTTTTTCACGGCGCGAACCGTCTCGACGTCCTCGCTGTACGCGTGCGTGGTGCAGATGTTGGGGAAAAAGCTCTCGGCGGTCTCGAGGTTGTGGTGGTAGGTGTCCATCCCAGCGTCCTTCAGCTTGAGCGCGGTCTCCTCGTCGATGATGCCGAGCGAGCAGGAGGGGAGGATGGTGGTTTCCTTGCGGATGCGGCGCAGCGCGGCGAGGATCTGCTCCAGTTCCTGACCCTTCACCGTGGTGCCGCTCGTAATGATGCCGAAACAGGCGGAGCCGTTGGTCTCGGCCGTCTTGGCGCATTCCACCATCTGATCCTCCTGGACCAGCGGGTAGACCGGCGCGTCGGTCGTGTGGTGCGAGGACTGGGCGCAGAAGGCGCAGTTCTCGGCGCAGCGCCCGGACTTCGCGTTGATGATGGAACAGAGATGTACTTCGTTGCCGACGAAGTGTTCCTTCACGCGGGTAGCGGCGCGGAACAGGTCGTATATTGCGGAGCCCTCGGCCTCGGTGAGGCGGACTGCCTCCTCGGGTGTGATGGAGCCACCGGCGATGATCCTTTGTGCAATTTCAGCGATGAATTTTTCCATGTACGATCCTCCAGCGGGTCATGTAGCACGCGAAGGAACTGGTTGTCAACCTCTTCGAGAAATATGGTTGACGATTTGCCTCCGGCCGGTCTCAGGGGCAACAATAATCGGCAGACTGCAGGCGGGGGCAGGGCGGGGCTAGAGCTCTTCCGTGGTGAAGGCGACGACGTCATCGATGCAGTCGGCGTTAAGGAGCACCATGACCAGGCGGTCGAGCCCGAGGGCGATGCCGGCGGCCTCAGGCATCCCGGACAGGGCAGCGAGAAACTTCTCCGGCATCGGGTAGGTGAGCTTACCCTGCGCCGCGCGCTCAGCCGCTTCGGCCTCGAAGCGGGCACGCTGCTCGACCGGGTCGATCAGTTCGGAGAAGGCATTCGCGATCTCGAGTCCGCCGATGTAGAGCTCGAAGCGCTCCGCCACCGTGGGGTCGGACGCCTTGAGCCTCGCGAGGGCCGAGCAGCTGGCGGGGTAGTCGTAGATGAAGGTGGGACGTGTGAGGCCCAGGTGCGGTTCGATGCGCTCCACCATGAGCTCGTCGAAGCTCCCGTCGGCAAGAGCCGCCTCGGCGGTGGTGTCGGTGTGGCGCAGGAAGGCGTCGCGGACCGTGATCCGCTCCCAGGGAAGCGAGAGGTCGACCTTGTGGCCGCGGTAGTCGATGCTTTCGCTCCCGGCGGCGGCACGGACCAGTTCCTCGGTCTCGGCCATGAGGACCTGGTAGTCCGCCTGTGCGCGGTACCACTCGAGCATGGTGAACTCGCTTAAGTGGCGCGAGCCGCGCTCGCCATCCCGCCAGCAGCGGCAGATCTGGAAGATGTGCGGATACCCCGCGGCCAGAAGGCGCTTCATGCAGAGTTCCGGGGAGGTCTGCAGGAACCAGCCGTCGCTGGGGATGGCGTCGATCTGGGCCTCGGGGGCGGGAGCAGGTATGCGAAAAGGGGTCTCGACCTCGAGATACCCCTTTTCATGGAAAAACATCCTGATCCTGTTGAAGATCGCGCCACGCTGGGCCAGGGCCTGTGAGCGCCTGGCCAGTGGCCAACTTCCGGGCATCTGTTACCCCTTCACCCTGGTGGAGTACTCGCCGGTACGGGTGTCGATGGTGATCAGTTCGCCTTCTTCGATGAACGGCGGTACGCGCAGGACGTAGCCGGTCTCGACGGTGGCGGGCTTGGAGTCGCTGCCGGAGGTGTCGCCTTTGACCCACGGGTCGGTCTGCACGACGCGGAGGTTGACGAAGTTGGGAACCTCGACGCCGATCGCCTTCTCCCTGAAGAGGAGCACGTCAACCGGGAGGTTGTCGATCAGGTAGTTCTTGGCGTCGCCCATGGCGCCTTCGCTGATGTGGATCTGCTCGTAGGTGGTGTTGTCCATGAAGCAGTAGTGATCGTCTTCCTTGTAGAGGTACTGCATCTTGCGGTCCTCGAGCTGTGCGGGCTCGAAGGTCTCGCCGGAGCGGTAGGTGCGGTCCAGGGTCGAACCGGTGATCATGTTCTTAAGCTTGGTGCGGTAGAGCGCCTGCCCCTTGCCCGGCTTAGCGAAGTCGAAGTGGGTGATGATGTACGGCTCGTTGTCGATGGCGATCTTCAGGCCTTTTCTCAGATCGGCTGCAGTGTACATAGGTTCTTCCTCGTTCTTTATTGATATTTGGATAGGGCTCTAGTGTGCTGCGTGGGCGGCACGCACTAAACCGGTATCGGGTCTATGTTATCCGTATTGCCTTGCAGCGATGCTGAATGTGGCTGGGACAGACGCCGGTGACGTACGGGGGAGGACTACTTGGCGCGATAGGTGATGCGGCCGCGGCTCAGGTCATAGGGGGAAAGCTCTACGGTGACCTTGTCGCCCGGCAGGATCTTGATGAAGAACTTCCTCATCTTGCCGGAGATGTGTGCCAGCACGATGTGGTCGTTTTCCAGCTTCACCTTAAACATAGCGTTGGGAAGCGGCTCTATGACCGTCCCTTCGACTTCAATTGCTTCTTCCTTGCTCATTTTCGCTCCTGGCGGTATGTGTGGCTTGTTTTAACAACAGGCGAGTCTACAAATATTTACTTAAAAAAGCAAGCTGGTTTTCGCCGTCTGCTCCATTTTCCTCTCGGTATCATCGCTATTTACAGAACACCCATAACATGCTAAAAAAATGACGAGATTTCTGCCAGAGGTGTCCTTTTACATGCCAAAACTGATCAAGGAGATCCCGCTCTCCAACGGGCTCACCGTTCGTTTCTTCGATGCATCCCGCCGCTACTTCGGCGACTACCACCAAGTAAGGGTGAAGATAAGCTGCGACGTGCCTCTTACTCCGGACCTGTTCCAGGACGAGGCGTCCTATGAGAAAGCCACAAAGCTTCTCGGCGCCTGTGTCAGTTACCAGAAAGAGATCGAGCACCAGGGCGTTGCCGGCGCCTCAGTCGAGGAGACCGTCGACCGGGTGATCGCCCATTTCGTAGAACACTCCCTCGAGTATTTCAGCGGTCCTGGTTTCCCTAAAAAACTCGCGCAGTCCGAGCTCGTCAAGGCCCAGGGGCCCAAAAGAGGGTTCATCCCGCGGGGCGTCCATGGCTGAGCACGAAGTCTCCATCGAGAGCCTTTGCTACGGCGGCGCCGGGTTCGCACGCCTCCACGGCAAGGCCTGTTTCGTACCGTTCACCGCACCGGGGGATACCGCCCGCGTCCGCGTCGTCAAGGAGAAGCGCTCCTTCGTGGAGGCCGAGCTGCTCGAACTGGTGGCGGCGTCCCCGCTGCGCATCGAGCCCTCCTGCCCGGTGTTCGGCGCCTGCGGCGGCTGCGACTGGCAGTTCCTCTCCTATGCCGAGCAATTGGCGACAAAGGGGACCATCTTCACCGACACCTTGAGCCGCATCGGCAAGGTGCCGCGCGAGGTGGTCCTGCCGGTTTCCCCCTCGCCGGAATGCTACGGCTACCGCTCCAGGGTCCAGTTGAAGGTCTCCCGGCACAAGGGCGCATTGAGGCTTGGTTTCTTCCGCACCGGTTCCCACGACATCGTCGATTTCGGCGCCGGGTGTCCCCTGGCTCACGAGCTGTTGAACCGGATGGCGGATGAGTTCCGCTCTCTCCTGTCGCGGCTGCCGCGCGGCGAGGCGGTACAGCAACTCGATCTTGCCATGGGCGACGACGGGGAGGGGATCGCCATCCTGCACTGCCGCGAGGCGCGGCCGGAACAGGTGGCTGAGGAGCTTGCCGCCGCACGCGACCTGATCCCATCCGTATCGGGAGCGTACGTGAAGGGGGGGGGGAAGGGCGAGCTCATCCGCGCCTTCGGCATCGATTCCCTGAGCTACCGCATCCCGGCCGACCTGTTTCCGGGGGCACGGGAGATGCGCCTTCGTTTCAGCCGCGGCGGCTTCTCCCAGGTGAACTACCGGCAGAACCTCGAACTCATCCGCACCGTCTGGGAGTGGGCGGCCCTCACCGGCAAGGAACGGGTGCTCGATCTTTACTGCGGCAACGGCAACATCTCCATTCCGCTTGCCCCTTACGCCGCCGAGGTCTTCGGTGTGGAGGGATTCGCTCCCTCGATCCAGGATGCTGCGGCCAACGCGGAGGCAAACGGCGTCGAGAACGCCTCGTTCCAGGTGAGCGACGCATCACTCGCGGTCCGGCGTCTGGCGAAGCGCAAGGAGAGGTTCGACCTCGTCGTGCTCGATCCGCCGCGTGCGGGCGCCGAAGCCGCTGCCGAACTGGCTCAGCTCGAACCGGAACGGATCATCTACGTCTCCTGCGACCCGACGACACTCGCGCGCGATCTCGCGCAACTGCAGGGCGCCGGATACCGGGTCACGCGGTCCAAGCCGGTCGACATGTTTCCGCAGACCTATCACCTAGAAAGCGTTACCGAACTCATTCGAATGTGATGTGAGTTTGTTATTTCCACCATTATCGGAGGCTGCATGTTTTTCGGACTGTTCGGCAAAAAGGATTTTCGTCACTACCAGAACCAGGGTGCCAAGCACCTCGCGGCGGAGCGTTTCTCCGATGCACGCGTTGATTTCGAGGAAGCGCTGAGGCTTTGCCCCAAGGACGCGGCGCAGGAGGCTGCGGCGATCCGTGAGGGTCTTAATCAGGCCTGCGACCACCTGGGGGCGTTGAACCTCCAGGAAGGGGAGCATGCGCTCAGGGCGGGCGAGGCGCAGAAGGCATACGACCATTTCCGGCTTGCCGCCGACCTGGCCGTCGACCGCGGCATCAAGTCGCGCGCCGAGGCTGAGGCCCTCAAACTGGAGCAGCCTGCACCCGCCGCAGCTCCCGCGGACGGTGCCGCTGCCGCACCGGCAGCAGCTGCCGCTGTAGGCAACTACAAGCCGCACAGCGGCGGCTCCTGCACGAGCTGCAAGGGGCACGGCGGCCACCATCACGAGGAGCCGGCCCCCATGGAAATGAGCCTCTCAGAGGAGGATCAGTTCTACCTCATGGTTCAGCCGCTCCCAGGCGACCTGCCGGGACGCTATGCTGCCATGGGTCCTAAATTTGCCCGTGCCTACCTCCTGATTCATGAGGGTAACGACCGCGACGCTTTCACAATTTTGCAGGAAATGTTGTTATCTGGTGAAAATGACATTGTATTATACGAAGTGGCACTTATAATGTTCAGGGGCGGCCAAATTCATGAGAGCGAAAAGCTCCTGAATCGCGCTCTTGCCCTCAATCCGCAGAACGCCGCGGTATACCTCGCGCTGGTCCAGCTTTACGCAGGCGGCGGGGCTTATCCGCAGGCCATGGCGGTTGTGGAGAAGATGCTTGAGCTTGATATCCTCCCCGACCAGGCTCAGTTCATGCTGGGCGAGTTGCACGAAACTACTGGCAACACCGAGCGCGCCATGGAGCTTTGGACCAAGTCGCTCGAGCATCCGAGCGTGGCGCGTTCCGCCGCTGAAAGGCTCATTCCGATTCTCAACGGGCAGGGACGCTCCGACGACGTGAAGTTCCTGACCAAAAAATATTTAAAGGGTTGTTGTTAAAGCAAGTGGTTCCCCGGAGGTGGACAATGAACAAATCAGAACTCATTGAATCTCTCGCTGCCAGAAAGACCCTCTCCTTCAAGAAAGCCGAGGAGGTGGTCAACGCGGTCTTCGCTTCGATGACCGAAGCCCTGCTATCCGGTGACCGGATCGAGATAAGGGGCTTTGGAAGCTTCGTGGTGAAAGAGTACGACGCCTACACCGGAAGGAACCCCAAGACAGGCGAATCCATTTCAGTAAAGGCCAAGAAGCTTCCCTTCTTCAAGGTCGGCAAGGAACTGAAGGAAAAGGTCTCCGGTTAGCTGAACTTTCCGTCGAAGTCCGCGGGATCCGAAGATCTTCGTAGTCACCATTGCGCCCGCCGGCCTCCCGCCGGCGGGCGCCCATTGTTTTGTAGCTGTAGTACAGCTTTTACAGAGCCAGAACCGGCCTTGCCATGTTTCCCACCTTTTGGTCGTACATCGTAGAGGCCCTCGGCGGCCTCGCGCTCTTCATCCTCGGCATGCGGACCATGTCGGAGGGGCTGCAGAAGGTCACCGGAGAGCGCCTGCGCCGCATCCTCGAGCGCACCACCGGAAACCGCCTCACCGCCCCTTTGCTCGGCAGTTGTCTCGCATCGCTGCTCCAGTCCGGCCCGGCTGCGTCCGTGCTCGTGGTCGGCTTCGTTAACGCTGGTCTCCTCTCGCTCTACCAGGCCCTGGGCGTACTGCTCGGCACCGGTATCGGCACCACGCTCGCCATCCAGTTCATCGCCTTCCGGGTCTCCGCACTCGGGCTGCCGGCCATCGCCCTCGGCGTCTTCTTCAGCTTCTTTTCGCGCAGCAGGAGACTCTCCAATCTCGGCCGGATGCTCCTCGGTATCGGTCTCGTCTTCTTCGGTCTTTCCATCCTGGAGGGGGCCTGCCTGCCGCTCAGCGAGAGCGCCATCATCGCGGGGCTGCACCAGACGCTTCCTTCGCTGCGCCTGGTGGCGGTCCTTATCGGCGCGCTCCTCACCTTTGTGGTGCAGTCCGGCAGCGCCACCCTCGGTATCGTAATCGCACTCGCCTCGGCCGGTGTTCTCTCCTACGATTCCGCCATCGCCATGGTGATAGGCGAGGTGGCTGGTGCGGCGCTCATCCCGCTCATCGCATCGATCGGCGGCAGCCAGACCGCCAAACGGGCCGTGATCATCTACCTTGGTATCAGCTGGGGCGCCATCGCCCTCGCGCTCATATTTTTCCCGCTGTTTCTGCGCCTGGTCGCCCAGGTCTCGCCCGGCGACCTTACCCTTTTGCACCAGGGCGCTCCGCCCGAGGCCGTGGTGCAGGCCCTGCGCCCGCACATCGCCCGACACCTGGCCAACGCGCATACCATCTTCACCGTCGCGTCGCTTCTCGTGTTTCTCCCGACCATCGGATTCTTCGCCCGCTCCGCCGAGACGCTCCTCCCGACGAGACGCTCCGAGAGCGAGCCGAGGCCCCGTTTCATCGACGTCCGGGTGATCAAGACGCCGACCATCGCTCTCGTGCAGGCCTGGAACGAACTGGCCCGCATGGGGAGCATCGCCGCCTCGATGTATGCCGACCTCGTTTCCCAGTTCGACGGCTTCAACCCCAAGGTAGCCGCCGCGGTACGCGACAAGGAGGTGGTTCTCGACATCCTGCATCGCGACATGTCCCAGTTCCTGGTGGCCCTTTCGCGCGAGACGCTCTCGATTGAGCGCGCCGTGGAAATCCCGGCCATGCTCGAGCTTGTGAACGAGATCGAACAGGTGGGGGACCATATCGAAGCGGTGCTCAACTACCTGATGCGCAAGAAGGAAGAGCGGCTTCGTTTTTCATCAAGCGCGATGGACGAGTTGAAACGTTTCGCGGCGCGGGTGGGCGCCGTGGTGCAACTCTGTGAGGCGGTCCTGAAGGGTGAGGACGCCCCCGACGTGACCCCACTCCAGCTCGAGATCGCTTCGCTTGAAAGCGAGCTGCAGACAAGTCATCTGCGCCGTCTGAAAAGCGGTAAGTGCAGCATCGTCTCCGGGCTTTTGTACGGCGACATGATCGCTTCGTTCTCCAAGATCGCCCAACTCGGATTCTCCATGATCAACGAAAAGAAAGGAATAACCCCATGACCGACAAAGTAGCCTCCATCGACCTCGGCACCAACACCGCGCGCCTCCTGATCGCCAGCCGGGATCCCTACCGCCAGATCCTGCTCAAGAGGATCATCACCAGGCTCGGGGGGGGCTTCACCAGGGAGTTCGGGCTCTCGGAAGAGGCGCAATTGCGCTCGCTTGCAGCACTCAAGGAATTTGCCGCCGACATGGCGGCGCACGGCGTCCGTCGCGTGAGAGCCGTGGCAACTTCCGCGGTCCGTGACGCCAAAAACGGCGCGGAGTTCTGCCGTCGTGTGCAGGAACAAACCGGCATCACCCTCGAGGTGATCGACGGCAACGAGGAGGCCGTCCTCACCCTCAGGGGGGTCGCCTCCATCCTCGACAACAAGGACGAGGATCTCGCCGTTTTCGACGTCGGAGGGGGGAGTACCGAGTACACGCTGGCCGCGCTGCAGCAGCCGCTATTCTCGCGCAGCCTCCCGATCGGGGTGGTACGTCTCACGGAAGGGAAGGGGAGCGTCGCCGCCATGGAGGACAAGGTCAGACGCGAACTCGAAGGGCTCAAAAGGGAACTTCAGGGGGAAGGGCATCTCGAGCGTTTTGCCGCCGCAACCCTGGTCGGCACCGCCGGGACCGCTACAACCCTGGCCGCCATCGACCTTGGCATGACCGACTACGATTATCGGCGGGTGAACAACTACACCCTGCCTTTTGCGAAGGTCGAGGCGATGTTCGAGCGGCTGCTTCCCCTGACGCCTCAGGAGCGCCTCCTGGTGCCGGGCCTTGAGCCGGGCAGGGAGGATCTCATCATCGCAGGAGTGCTGGTGGTGCTGACCACCATGCGCGTCTTCGGTTTCGGGAGCTTCAAGGTGAGCGATTCCGGACTGCTTGAAGGGGCGATCCTCGGTGTCTAGCTGGGGCGGGCTTTTTTGACAACGTTACGGGCAGCGACTATACTCATTAACACTTCGGCCACATCTTGCTCATTATTCGCTGTCTGGCCGTGCATCCTTCGGATACCGGTTCAGTCTTCTCCGTCCTGAAGGAGCACGTGTCATGCATCTCAGCAGCGCTTCATACTTAAAAATCATCGAAGAGCTGCGTGACGGCCTGTATATCGTCGACATGAACCGGAAGATCGTCTTCTGGAACCACGCCGCGGAAAGGATCTCTGGCTACGGCGCGGATGAGGTGGTCGGTAAGCCGTGTGCAGACAACATCCTCTGCCACGTCGACGATATAGGCCTAAACCTCTGCTGCAGTGAATGTCCCCTCGCGACCACCATAGAATCCGGCACTCCGCACGAAGCGCGCGTCTTTCTGCACCATAAAAACGGTCACCGGCTGCCGGTCTTGGTCCGGGTCGTGCCGCTCACCGACGACGACGGCAAGGTAATCGGCGGCGTCGAGATGTTCTCCGACGACAGCTTCACCGCGGCCAACGAGATGCGGCTGCAGGAGCTGGAAAAACTGGCCCTCCTGGATGGACTCACCCAGCTTGCCAACCGCCGTTACCTGGACCGTGAGCTCGAGGCCCGCCTTGAGGAGTTGAACCGCTACGACATCCCCTTCGGCGTCCTGTTCATGGACCTGGACGACTTCAAGTGCATCAACGACCGCTACGGACACGATACCGGGGACCGGGTACTGCAGTTCGTCGCCGGTACGCTGAGCGCTAACTCCCGCCCCTTCGACCTTTACGGGCGCTGGGGAGGCGAGGAGTTCGTCGGCATCGTCCGAAACGTCACCGCCGCGAACCTCAAGCACATGGGGCAGCGCCTGCGCAAGCTCGTCGAGAAGTCCTTTCTCCTGGTCGATGACGTGCATCTGCGCGTCACCATCTCCATCGGCGCCACCATGGCGCTCAAGACCGATACGCTGCACACCCTCCTGCAGCGCTCCGATTCCCTCATGTACCAGAGCAAGACGGCCGGCAAAAACCGGCTCAGCATCGGGTAGCGCGCCCCGCCCAGGCTTTAGCAGGGACGGGGCGCCTAATCCCGCTACAGCCTGAAGCGTGCCACGATCTTTTGCAGGTCGTCCGCCATCCGGTTCAGATGGGCCGCGGCGTCCGCCGTTTCGTGCGCGCCGCGCGCAGTCTCGGAGACCACGTCCTTTATCTGGTGCACGTTTGTCGATATCTCGCCGGTCACCGCGGTCTGCTCCTCAGCGGCCGTCGCGATCAGGTCGATTTCACGGTTCACTTCGTCGATCACCTCCAGGATGCGGTGCAGAGCCTCGCCCGATTTCCTGGAACTCTCCATCCCTTTTTCCACCTCGGCAACACCCTGATTCATGGTTTCCACGGCGCCCCCGGTCTCGGACTGAATCGTCTTTATCATCTCGGCGATCTCCCGGGTCGCGCGTGTGGTGCGCTCGGCAAGGGCGCGCACCTCGTCGGCAACGACGGCGAAACCTCTCCCCTGTTCGCCGGCACGCGCCGCCTCGATGGCGGCATTCAAGGCAAGCAGGTTCGTCTGGTCGGCGATGTCCTCTATCGTTCCCACGATCTCGCCGATCTGGTCCGAACGGGTCCCGAGGTTCAACACGGTCCGGGCGGACTCCCGGACGTTGGCCGCTATTTTTTCCATCCCCTGCAGTGTCTCGTGCAACACTGCTGCGCCACCTTGTGCCGTGTCGGTAGCCCGCTTGGAGGATGACGCTGCCTCACCGCAGTTCCTGGAAATTTCGTTCGAGGTCGCCGACATCTCTTCACTTGCGGTTGCCGCGGTCCCTGATTGGAAGGCGACTTCCTCCGCAGCGGTGGCTATCTGTTCCGCCGTGCTGCTAAGTTGGTGACAGGCGCTCGAGACTTCAACGGTACTCTTGGCTATCAAAGCGACGATGCCGTGGACGTTCTCGACAAAGCGGTTGAACCAGAGGCTCACTTCTCCCAGTTCATCCTTTCGTTCGGCAGTGAGCCTTCTGGTGAGATCTCCCTCGCCCTGGGCGATGTCTTTCAGCATCGCGAGGAGCTGTGCGATGGGGTTTGTTATGCCGCGCATGATGATGAAACAGACGATGACGGTTACCACGCAGAGGGCGAAGGTGGACAGAAGAGCCACGAGCAGTGAGTGTCTCGCCTCGGTGGCCTGGCCTTCTGCGGTCACGAGGATCCTTTTTGCCAGCTCATCCTCCAGCTCTTTCAGCACGTTTATTTTTTCCGAGGCGCTGGCGAACCATTCTTCCGGCGCGATGCCGAACCCTCCGCTCACCCCCTTGGCCAGCACAGCCGAGCGAATCTGCCGGGTTTTCTCGAAGCTCGGACCAGTCGACTTCTCGTCGTAGGAACGCAGGACCGATTCCGGTGCGAAGGTCCTGAACTGTTCAAGGTACGTTTTCTGGGCGCCCGCGATATCGAAGGTTCTTTGGTAGGTCTCGTCGTCAAAGCGGTCCGCGCCCAGCACCGCGTTCAGCGTAGCACGCTCTTTTCCCGCTTCTTCCTTCGCCTTGACGAAGGCGTAGTAGGCCGACGCCTCCCGCATGACCTCGGGGGCGCCGCTCGTTGTTGCCACCTTGGCGATGACCTTGGTGTACGCATCGACAAGCTTCGTGTAGAACGCGAACGACTCGGAGCCTTGAATCTGCAGCGCGTCGATTCGGCCGCGTGTCTGTTGGAGGGAGGAAAGCACCGTGCCGGCCGTGTCGAACCCGGGCCCGGCCGCAGCAAGCGCCGAAGCGTTTGTGGTAAATATTTGCTTTACCGAGTTAAGTTTCTGGTTCACCTTTTCACGTTGTCCATTCAGCTCCGTACCAAACTTCGTCCCCTTTGTATTTATGAATCCTGAGGAATATCCACGTTCCTTCTGGATTTCGTGAATCAGGTCGCCGACCTGCACCGCGAATCTGGTAAGGGTCTCCGTCTGAACCATCCTCTGTGACAGGGCATAGTTGTTCTTTATCCCCCAGGAGGCGAACATCAACATGCCACACAAGGGTACGACGAGTAGCAGCAGCAATTTGTAGCGAATCTTCAGGTTCTGTAACATGTGCCCCCCGGTAGTAATAAGTAAAACCATTGAAAATGAGCTCTAAATACTTGTCGGTTACTTTAGTAACTTCTTTATATGTATACATCTTTGACTTAGGTCAAATAACAATCATCAACCCCCTGTCTGAATTCGAGTTTGTACGGTGCCTATGACGTCCTGACGACGCGGAGGAGGACAACTGCGGAATCGGTGGTAGACTGTGGTGCGTTTTCCAATCAAATCTTGAGCAAAAGGAGGCACAAATGCGGAGCAGGAAAGCAAGGTACCTTTCATTTTTCGCCCTTATGACTGCAGTTTTGATCTGGAGCGCGTGCGTGCAGAAAAGAATGGATCCCATGACCGGCGAAATGGCCCCGGAAGGCAAGTTAGATCCAGCCGATGTCGCCATAGACCCGGCGCACTGGGGTAAGCTCTATCCCATTCACTACCAGCAGTGGAAGCTGACCAGCGAGCCGACCCCCGCAGGTCTCAGCAAGTACAAGAGGGGGTATGACGTCGGTGAGGAGCGGCGCGACAAACTGGACGAATACCCCTTCCTTGCGCTTTTGTACAACGGCTGGGGCTTCGGGGCCGAGTACAATGAGCCGCGCGGCCACTATTACATGGTGCAGGACCAGCTCGAGGTCGATCCCGGGAGGATCAAGGCGGGCGGCTCCTGTCTCACCTGCAAGACTCCCTACGCGCCCAAACTTGCCAAGGACATGGGACAGGCCTATTTCCCGACCCCGTACAAAGAGGTCCTGGCGAGGCTTCCCAAGGACAAGCAGACCCTGGGCGTTGCCTGTGTCGATTGCCACGACAACAAGGGGATGGCCCTGAAGATCTCGCGCGGCTTCACGCTAGGCAAGGCGCTCAAGGAGATCGGACTCGACGAGACGAAGCTGACCAGGGAACAAAAACGCACCTTCGTCTGCGCACAGTGTCATGTGACCTACATGATCCCGAAGGACAAGGACATGCACTCCACCAACGTGATCTTTCCTTGGGCGGGTAGCCAGGAAGGGCACATTACCATCGAGAACATCATCAAGCAGATCAAGAGCTCACCTGCGAACGGTGAGTGGGTCCAGGCGGTTACCGGCTTCAAGCTTGGCTTTGTCCGCCACCCCGAGTACGAGTTCTACTCGAACCAGAGCCCGCACTACATGGCAGGCGTCACCTGCGCCGATTGCCATATGCCTGTGATGACGGTGGACGGCGAGGATCTCACCGACCACAGGATCATGAGTCCCTTGAAGGGGAACATGTCCGCCTGTGCCGCCTGCCACGGCGAGACTCCCGTCCAGCTAAGGCAGAAGGTAATCGACATCCAGGACCGTTTCACCGACCGGTATCTCAAAGCCGGGTACGCAGTTGCCACGAATGCGAAGCTGTTCGAGATGGCGAACCGTGCGAGGAGTGCGGGCAAGCAGATCGACCAGGAGTTGTACGGGATGGCGCGCGAGCATTACGAGCAGGCCTTCTACCGGCTCGTGTTCGTGGGGGCCGAGAACTCAACCGGGTTCCACAACCCCGCCGAAGGGATGCGGGTCCTTGAGGATGCGGCGAACCACGCCTCTGCGGCTGACATGCACCTGCGCCAGCTCCTCGCCCAGGCGGGCGAGAAGGTACCCGAGAAGGTCGACCTCGAACTTCCGAAGTACCTCAACAACCGCGGTGCGAAGAAACTCCAGTTCAAGCCGGAACACGAGGTGAAGCCGCCGACTATAGTGCGGTAGATGTGATTGCCATGTGAATGAGGGGGAGGAAGGCGCGCGTTCTTCCCCCCCCCCAGGGGGAAGGTGCCCGTGACGCATAAAAAAAGGGCAACGGATCGTGGGAAATACTCCCCGCTCCGTTGCCCTTTTTCTTGTCCTCGCGTTGTCGGCGCGTTATCTCAGGCGAAATCCTTGGCGTTGATCACGGTGCCGCTGCGCGTGCCGTGGATGCTTGACCAGTAAGCCTGGGCTACCTGCTCAGCCGGCATCCCCCCGGTCGCGTCCATCCCGAGTGCTTCGAGGGTTTCCTTTACCCACGGCGGGCTCACCACGTTGATGCGTATGCCGCGCGGCATCTCGAGCGCCGCGGCGCGCACGAAACCTTCGAGCCCGGCGTTGACCATGCTGATCGAGGCGCTCCCCGGCATCGGACTATGGCTCAGGACCCCGCTGGTCAGGGTAAAGCAACCGTTGTCGCTTATGTAGTTCATCCCCACCCGCACCAGGTTCACCTGGCCCATCAGCTTGCCGGCCAGCCCGGTCTGAAAGTCCTCGTCGGAAAGTTCCGCCAGCGACCCGAAACGGGCGACGCCTGCGGCGCAGGTGAGGGCGTCGAAATGGCCCACCTCCTGGAACATCCGCTCGATGGACTCCTTGTCCGACATGTCCACCCTGTGGTCGCCGCTTCTGAAGGCGACCTTGACGACGTCGTGCTCAGTCGCCAGGAGTTTCGCCACTGCCTTCCCTATGGTTCCCGTCGCTCCCACCACGATAATCCGCATATGTTCCTCCTGTTCAGCGGTTATGGTTTTTGGGGCCCGGTGTCTATCTTTAGAGCCCCAGGTACAGCGCGAAGTATATCTGATCTTCGCCGTCCTTGTTGAAGCCGTGAGCAAATCCTAGTGCCGGGGTGACTTTGGCCCAGTAGCCGATGGTCAGATCGGCGCGCAACTCGACACCCGCGCCGACTCTCGTTTCGTCGGCTGCGAAGGGGCGCAGGCCGCCCCAAACCTGTCCCGCGTCTACGAAGAGAGCGGTGTGCAGTTTTTCTGCGAAGGCGGGAACGGTGCCCGGCCCGGAGAGGGGATACATGATCGGTGCCCGGTATTCGATGGTTCCCGTTGCCACGTACTTGCCGGTCATGGAACGGAGCGGATAGCCGCGCAATGGGTACGGGTTGAGGTCGGACGGTGCACCGCCCAACTGGAAGGCCTGCTGGCCGTACTGCAGGTCGCCATCGGCGAAGGCACCGGCCAGGCGCAGATATAACACCTGATTTCCCGACTGCCTGATCGGCATATGCAGGTACTCCTGCCAGGTCGCGCTGTACTCGGAGAGGTTGATGTCGCTCCCGAACCCTTTGTCAAAGCGGCGGTACAAAAGCGAAACCCTCCGCCCTTCCTCGGAGCTTATCGAATAGGGGTACTTCAGCACGTCGTCGAAGTCGATCCCGGCGAAGAGGTTGTCCCTGCGCCCCTGAAAGACTGGAACGCCATGGAAGGTGCCGTCGTCGGACACGTCGCTCAGCGCTTTCTGGTCCAGAAGCTCATAGCCGGCCCGCAGGCGGTAGCGCGATTCCAGCCGGTTCAGGGGGACAGCGGCCTCGACGGACACCCCGCGGTTCAGTTCGTAGTAGTCGTTGCCCGTCTGGTAAAGGTCCCCGTACAGAAACGGTTCGTTGTGCGCCCGGAGGGTGAAGGTCGGGTAGAAGGAGTCGTTCTGGTAGATAAGGCTCCCGTAGCCGCGTTTGCGGCCGTCACTGTAGGCGCCGCTTACGGCGTAGGTGTGGTAGCCGAGCGCGTCGCTTCCAGCGGTATAGGCGCCGATGGCGACTCCCTCGCCGTCGGCGTAGAAGCGTGGCAGCCAGAAGCGCGGTGCGATCGTCTTCAGCGGCGTGTACGAGGTGGACGGGAGCAGCGCCGGAGTTTGAGAGGTGGCAGTCTGGACCGTCGTCGACTGGGCTGTCCCAGCCTGTGTTGCCGCAGTATCGGAAGTGGCGCCTTCGGGTGCGGTCGGCTCCGATGCGGGAGAAGTAGGGAGGGCGCGGGTAAGCGGCAGCGAGGGGCCGCGGCTTTCACTCCAGGCCGAGTGCTCCAAGTTGAATGCCGCGATCCTGAAACCGTGCGAGGTGTAGTGCGCAATCAGCATGCGGCTTCCGTCGGGAGAAGGCTCAGGCTGCAGGGCGCCGGTCAGCAGGTGACTCACCTGGTAGCTCTTGCGCGCCTTGAGATCATAGGCAAAGACGTTGAAGACCCCGGTCTCGTCCGAGACGTAATAGACGACCGCGCCGTCGGGCGCCCAGGCGGGGTAGGCGAGGGAGTTCCCCGCGCTTATCAGGACGCTCTCGGATTTCCGGTCGATGTCGTAAATCATGAGGGAACTCCGGCCATAATTGTCGGTCCGGACGTAGCTGAGCATGCGGCCGTCGGGCGCCCAGCGCGGGGCGGAAACCCGCTCCCCCTGGTAACGCGTCACCGGGGAAGGTTTAGGCTTCTCCTGTCCCGCTCCGCTTTCGAAGAGGACCAGGTTCTGGCTCCCGGTGCCGCTTTGCACCGCGGCAAAGAGTTTCCCGTCCGGGGAGAGCTGCACTTCGCCGAGGCGCTCACCCTTGGTGAGTCGGTCGGTGCGGTCATGGTCGAGATCGTGGACGTAGAGGTCCTGGTAGAGGTCGAAGCCCCGTGTGATCTCGGCTTGGGTGAAGTAGATGCGTTTGCCGTCCGGCGACCAACTGAGGCTCCCGTCGGAGAACTGGCGCCTGAAACTTGCCAGCACGTGCCGGCCGGTGGCGTCGGTCACCACGACAGATGCATGGTCGTGCGGGTCGCGCCTTGTGAATGCGATGCGGCTTCCATCCGGGGAAAAGCGCGGGTAGGTGAGGTTTTCACCTTCGTCGCTGATGCGGGACAGCGTCGTGAAGGGCTTCCGAGAGAGGAGGGCGATTCTTGCGCTTTGCTCCTTTCTGAGCGCCACGAGCATATCCTCGTACACATCCCGATAGCTATTGCCGTTGAAGTTCCTCTTGGCAGGCGCGCTGATGGTGTAGGGGATACGCCCGGCATGGGCCTGGGTGAGCTTTCCTGCCGCGTCCTCGCCGTAGGTCTCGGCGATGTAGCGCTGCAGGCGGTAGCCGTAGATGTAGGGGAGGCTCCCAGCGGGCCAGAAAGGCACGTCGCCGTTGATCTGGTCCACGCCCGGGAGGTTGTTTTCCGCTACGGCCGCACGGAAGATCATGTCGTAGTAGCTCCCCTTGCCGCGCCCCTGGCCGGTGTACTTCGTCTCGGCCCAGGTTGCCATCCCCTCGTGCCACCAGCGCGGCATGAAGGTGTTGGGCGGGGCCGTCGCAAGGAACATGACCACGGCGATGGGATCCATCCAGGGAAGCGGTTTGCCGAAAATGGCGCGGGTCACCTTGGAGTAGCCGCGCGCCGGGTCGGCGGAGAGGATGTGGGCATACTCGTGCGTGATCAGCGTCCTCATCCAGTCGTCGTACTCCCCGAGCGTGGAGGCGAGTGAAGGGGGGACCACCTGAAGGTAGATCGTGTTGTACGGGATGGTTATGGCGAGCCCGTTGGTGAAGTCGCTGTCGTCGATCAGGATCACCTGGGTCTTTTCCGCTGGTTGCCACTTGAACTCGAGGGTGAGCTTTTCGTGCGCCTCCTCGGCCAGCCGAGCGGCCTTCTGCGCCGCGGCCTCCAGTCCCTGGTGATAGTGGATGGTGAAGTGAGCGGTCTCGATGGTGGAGTAGGTGAACCTGGTATCGAACTTGGCCGCCTGTGCAGTGGTTGCCAGCCAGAAGAGGGCGACGACGGCAAGCATCAAAGATTTCATGATGTCCTTTCCAAACGGTAGTGGGATAGCTGTTGCGGGAGGGATGGGGGGGGGTGCCTCAGCTAGTGATTAGATGATTCGATTAAGGCAAATCCCCCCCGTCCCCCCTTCGCAAAGGGGGGGGCGGGGGTTCACGGTCGGCGCTTCGTGGGCATTTATTCGTACACCACGAAATTCCATGAAGAACCTTTGCAAAGGGGGCGTTTGGCCATGGTTGCTGCTTCAAGGAAACACATGCACGGTTCGCCGGGGGTGACCTTACTCGAGCCCGAGCAAGTCGCGCCCCTTCGGGTAGTCGATGACGATGTCGTAGGAGACCTTCCGCTTCTCGCCTGGTGCAAGCTCGAGTTTCCAGATAATGGTGCCGTCTTCCTTTGTCTCCACCGGTTTCAGCGAGAGTTCTTCCACCTTGACTGCGATCTCGGCGTTCCCCGGCAGCGGCTTCTGGTCTTTCAGTCCCACGGGAACCGGACGGGCCTTGAAATTCTGCAGCTCGATATCGACGTGGTAAGTGACGCTGCTGTCGGCGATGAGGCCGCCTTTTTTCTTCACCCTCGCCACTTCGCGCTTCACCTTCACCTGATCATCGCTGCCGAAGTAAAGGTCAAAATCCTCGCCGGAAGCGACCGCTTTCAGCTGACTTTTACCCACGAAGACGGCGTCGTTAAAGATGTTGACCTCGCCGGCAAGAAGGGGATAAGCGGTGCGGTTGGTGACGGTGGACTTGAGATAGACCCGCGGTGAGAGCTTGGGCACCGTTTCGTAGCCGACGGTGACCGGGAGCTTCTCCGTCGCGATCATGCTCTGTGCATGGCTGCCATCGGCGGTGACGTCCACCGGCTGTACCACCTGGAACTGTACCGAGGTCTGTCCCTGTGCCACCTGGGCCGCACTGAACTCCGCCTGCTGCATCCGATCCTCGGCGGGTGCCGCCGGGACCGCGCCGTACGCGGGCGCAGCCATCTCCATCTTGGCGCGCGGCAGGTACGGAATGGGACGTGGCGGCTCGTAGAAAGAAACGCGCCACGGGAAAAGCTCGGGCGCGCCGCCGCCAGAGGCGGGGCTCGCGGTGGATAGGGTAAGCTTCACCCCGGGCCAGTCCTCACCGGTCATCTGCCAAACCTGCGCACGGTAAACCAGCTCCGCCTCTTTACCGTCCGGCGCGAGCCGCACGTCGTAGGTCGGGATCCATGTCGCCTGCGGCACCAGGTAGCTGAACTCCATGTCGAACTTCATCTCGCGCTCGGCTTCGATCGCCACCTGAACCGAGCGCACCTCCTTCATACCGTCCGCCCGGTTTTGCTCCAGCTCCTTTTTCAGGGCGGCGATGCGGTCCTGCAGTGGGCGTTTCTCCGCCTCCGCATCGTAGATTTTCTCCTCGATCTTGCCGGTGTTATCACCGACGAAGCGCATCGCCTGGTCGAGTTCGCCGGTGATCGGTTTTCCTGCACCGATCTCCTTCGAGATCCTCTCTCCATAGCCGACCCGGATCGAGTCGATGAACGCCTTCTGCGCCGCGAGCGCCTTGCGACGCGCCTCGATGCTCTCAACCTTGCGGGTGAGCTGCACGATCTCGTCCTCCAGTTCGCGCACCCGCTTTTCATGGGACCGGTCCAGGAAGACCTTTTTCACGGAGATGCCGGCGATGCGCGCGCGGCCGGATCCTTTCCCTTCGGCCCTGAGGGATTCTTCCATCATGAGCTGCGGCATGTCGTCGAAGTTCACCAGGTTCATGCCCGGCCTGAGAGTGACGGACGCCTGCCGGGTCACCTGGGCGCGGTCGGAGAACACCGTAACAGCCGTGATCCTCGACTGCGCCTGTAGGGTGCCGGTAGCGGCGTGCAGGGAAAGCGGCCAGGCAAGCAGGAGGGTTGTCAGGAACAATCTTAAAGCATGCATTTGACACCTCGGTTCCAAGTATCGGTTATAGGGGAGCGGCGGATGGATATCCTCTTGTGATGGCTTGCAAAATCCCTGTTTCTATAGCGCGTCCGTGACGGCAAGTCAATGAGTATGGGCTCAGGCCTGCGGTGCGCGACGCTAGAACCTGCAGTTTCCGTTCAGCAGTCTCGATCTGCACGCATTTCCTGACGGTAACACACCGGTTTTCTGGGATATTTGAATACTCTACTTATGCTGTAGACAATTCATTTAATTTTGTTGACTGAATTGGTTGAATAACGTATCTTGCCTAAAATTGCACGCTCAGGTGTGCTTTGCGCTTTTCGAATCGACGATGGGGGAGGGGCCATGAGGATAGACGAGAATAAAATGCGGGAGCTGGCAGCCCGGACTTCTCCGTTTTCTCCGGACGCACTGCGGCGGGAGGAGAACGTTTTTTTCATAGGTGGCAACCTTCCCGAGCGCCAGACCATAGAGACCCTGTACGAGAGTCATTACCAGAGCAACGCCGCACTCTTTCACCTCACCTTTGGTGAGCGGGACCGCTTCGCAAGCGGCGAGAACCTTGCCCGTCTCATCAAGAAGAACTTCAATGCCCGCCTGACCGGCAGGCTCGACTTCGCGGCGACGCCGCAGATGATCGATCGCGCCTACGCCGCCGGCATCGACATTCTCGACATCCCCCTGCACGCTGACCGTCGCGCACACGCGGCAGTCGAGGGGGGCGATCACGAAGAGCGGTTTAAGGCCCTGGCATACGCCCGCACCATATTTCCCAGGTGGTCCGTCGTCTCAACCCTTGCCGCGGCCCAGGAAACTCCCGCTGCCATCAAAGCGGGGATCGATGTCCTGCTGGAGGATGGCATCGTCCCGCTCGTTGAGCTGTCGGGAGACGCTGCCAGGGGTGCCGTGAAAGACCTCACCCAACTGTTCGGCTACCTGCAGTCCGGGTGGCGAGAGAAAAAGGTGCTGGTCAAGCCGCTGCTGCCGCTCATCTATCTGATCACCCCCCTGGCGCCTGCTTCGCGTAAGGGGATCCTGCGCGGCTTCATCGACAGCGTTGAGGACCGTCGCTTGCTGGCCACCTCCGACCTCAGGCGCTTGCTGCGCGTGAAGGAAGTGGCAGAATCTTTCGAGTCGTCCGGACTGTAGTCCCTGTCATGAAATAGATCCGCAAGAGGGCACGCCGCACCAATGGAAAACAACCACCTCCTAGAAAAACCGCTCAAGATCGACAACCGTCCCATGTGGCTCATCCTGCTGGACCGCACCGCGCGCTACCAGGTCATGGCCGCCGTGGTCCTGGTCATCGCCGTGCTGGTTCGCCTGACTCCTCCCGAGGGCCTCTCCGTGGAAGGTTATCGGGCGCTGGTTCTCTTCGGCGCCACGGTCTTCTTCTGGATTTCCGGACTGCTCCCCATCGCGGTCACCGCCCTTTTGTCCATGGTCATGCTCCCGCTTCTCGGCATCATGGACGCGAAGAAGACCTACTCGATGTTCGGGAACGAATCCGTCTTCTTCATCCTCGGCGCCTTCATCCTTGCCGCCGCCATGACCGGCACCGGCATTTCGGCCCGCCTCGCGAGGGCCATGCTCGCCCGCTTCGGCCGGACCCCGACCAGGCTCGCTTTGACCGTATTCCTTCTGTCCGCCTTCCTCTCCTTCATCATGAGCGAGCACGCCGTCGCCGCCATGCTCTTCCCGGTGGTGACGGAACTCACCACTGCGCTGCGCCTCGAGAAGGGTAAGAGCAGTTTCGGGAGGCTCCTTTTCATGTCCATGGCGTGGGGATGCATCATCGGCGGCATCGCCACCTTCCTCGGAGGTGCTCGCGCACCTCTCGCGGCCGGACTTCTGAAAGAGGCTACCGGACTTCACTTCTCCTTCGTGGAGTGGTCCACCGCCGCCTGCATGATCGTCCTGCCGCTCCTCGTGCTCGGATTCGTGATCCTCTTGAGGTTCTTCCCTCCCGACATCGACGATGTTGAAGTAGGACTTAAATTTCTGAACGGCAAGCGCATAGAAATGGGGAAGATCAGCGGTGACGAGATCCTGACCGCGCTCGTCATGGTGGGGACGGTCGGGTGCTGGATGTTCCTCGGCGAGAAGACCGGCCTTGCTGCCATCGCCATCCTAGGTGCTGCCGCGCTGTTCACCTTCCGGGTCGTTTCCTGGCAGAAGATCGAGGAGTACGTCAACTGGGGGATCATCCTGATGTACGGCGGCACCATAGCGCTCGCCTCCGCACTGGAAAAAACCGGGGCGGCGGTTTGGGTGGTGAAAAAGGGGATGGGGGACCACGCGCACGCGCCGCTTGCGGTGATCGCGGTGATCTCGCTGGTGGCGATCCTAGTGACCGAGTGCATCAGCCACGCCGCCGTGGTAGCCATCCTGATGCCGGTCGGGATGGGGCTGTGCCAGACCATGGGGATGGACCCCAAGGTGATGACCCTATCCATCGCGCTTCCCGCAGGTTTGGCTTATTGCCTCCCCATGGGGACGCCCGCCACCGCAATTGCCTACGCATCCGGCTATCTTAAAAGCCGCGACATCATCGTGGCGGGAGGCGTTGTCATGGCCGTCTCGTGGCTCCTCTTCATGGGGTCGGTGGTGTTTGTCTGGCCGGTACTCGGCCTGAAGATCTGACAGGAATACCCGCATGATTTCAAAGAAAACAAAATATGGCCTGAAGGCGCTTATCTACCTGGCGCGACGCTACGAGCAGGGGCCGATCCTGATTGCCGATCTCGCGCGCGAGGAGAGGATTCCGAAGAAGTTCCTGGAGAACATCCTGCTCAACCTGAAAAACGCGGGGGTGCTGCAAAGCCGCAAGGGAAGGGGAGGCGGGTACTCGCTTGGGCGTCCGCCCGAGAAGATCACCTTCGGACAGGCGATCCGCCTCATGGAGGGGCCGCTCGCCCCGGTTCCCTGCGTCAGCGAGATGGCCTATGCCAGATGCACCGAGTGCGGCAGTGAGCTCACCTGCGGCATAAGGCTCGTGATGAAGGATGTGCGCGACGAGATGGCCAGGATCCTCGACGGGACCACGCTCGCCGACGTGCTGGAGAAGATCGACCGGGCCGGTGCCCAGGGACCGGACGTGGTCGATTTCTGCATCTGACACGGGACTCCCTTTACATCGGCGTCACTATCGCCGTATATTGCTCTGCGTTCATATCGAACGAGAGGAGCGGCGATGAAATACGATGTGGTCGGCCTCGGCGTCTCGACCATCGATCTCCTCATGGTGGTCGATGAGCTGCCGGGTGGAGAGCTGGTGCAGAAGGCGCATGCGACGGCGGTGGCGGGCGGAGGGCCGGTGGCAACGGCGCTGGTCGCCCTGGCGCGGCTGGGTGGAAAGGGCGCCATGCTCGACCGGCTGGGAGACGATCTCTTCGGCCGTATGATCCTCGAGGAGTTCGGCCGCGAAGGGGTGGATACCTCCGGCATCGCGATAGCGCAGGGGAAAAGCTCGTCGCAGGCGAGCATTCTGGTCCGGCGGCGCGACGGCGCCCGGGCCATCACCTTCGCCCCTGGGGACAGCGGCGAGCTTGATGCCGCCGACCTTGCGGTGGATGCGATCCGAGCCGCCCGCATTCTGCACTTGAACGGCCGCCACTGGGATGCCTCGCTGCGCGCAGCACGAGTCGCGCGGGAGGCAGGGGTGAGGATCTCCTTCGACGGCGGCTCGCACCGATTCCAGCCCGCGCACCGCGAGCTGATGCCGCTCGTTGACATCTGCATAGTCGCCCACGACTACGCCACTGCCTTCACCGGTGCAGCCGATCCCGGGAAAGCGGCACTCGCTCTCGTCGAAGCGGGCCCAGGCGTCGTCGCCGTTACCTGCGGCACCGACGGAAGCCACGTCGCTGCCAGGGGCGGTGAGCAGTTCCACCAGATCGCTTTTCCGGTCGAACACGTGGTCGACACGACCGGAGCGGGGGATGCCTACCACGGCGCCTTTCTTTTCGCGCTGATTCGCGGCTATTCCCTGCGTGATTCCGCCCGCATGGCGAGTGCCGTCGGAGCCCTCAATACGCGCGCCTTGGGCGGCCGTGCCGCACTCCCCACCTTTGCCGAACTAGAATCCTACCTTCTCGAGCGGTCCTAGCGACGCTCCGACGCCGGTTGCTGTCCCGCCCAGATACTCCACAAGACCAGTCCTCCTCCCAACAATTGCAGCGGGGTAAGCCGCTGCCCCAACACGAGAAAGCCGAGCAGCGTCGCCATCACCGGGCTCAAGAGCCCGAGCAGGGAGACCGCCGACGGCTGCAGCCGCCTTATCCCCCAGAAGAAGATCATGTAGGTGATCCCCGTCCCGAAGATGCCGAGGTAGGCGTATCCCATGACGTTCACGGCGGTGAGGTGCGTGATCGGTTCCTCGAAGAGAAGCGCGAAGGGGAGCAGGAAGAGCCCGCCGAAGACCAGTTGCCACGCGGTGTAGGCGGCGAGCGGCATCGGCGAGGTCCAGCGCTTGGTGAGCACGGTCCCGAGCGCCATGCACCCGGCGCCGGCAAACGCTGCGGCGACCCCGATGGCGTCGAGCCGGGCCGCCGGCGTGAGGACGAGAAGGGCGACGCCGATCACCCCGGTCCCTGCCGCCGCCCAGGCAAGCCGCGAGTGCTGCGCCTGCAAAAGCACCCGGGAGAGGCAGATCACGGCAAGCGGCTGGGTGGCGATCACCGTCGCGGCCACGCCGCCGGGGAGGCGGTAGGCGGCGATGAAGAGGAGCGCCTGAAAGACGCCGATGTTCAAGAGCCCCAGGAACAAAAGGCGCCACCACCATTCTCCCTTGGGAAGGGTGCGTAGCGCGAGGGCCATGAGGACGCCGATGGGGAGTACGCGTAAAAGCGCCGCGGTCAGGGGATGGTTGGGCGGCAGCATCTGCGTCGTGACCACGTAGGTGCTGCCCCAGATGCAGGGCGCGATGGCGGTGATGAGCGAAGTGCGCAGCGTGTGTCGGCTGTGGTCCTGGTGCATGTGCAGGGGAACTCCTGGGTGCGCGGAAGTCTATTATCCAAAAACAAAAGGCATCAACGCAAAGACGCAGAGCCGCAAAGGCGCAAAGATAAAAACCTGACTCTTGGTTCTACCATGTATCCGGTTCTCTTTGCGCCTCCGCGCCTTTGCGTCTTTGCGTTAAGTCTTTTGGTCTAAATGAACTCCTCGAAATAATCGAGATCCTTGTGGAAGGTCTCCTGCAGGCGCGAAAGGGAGAAGAGCGCTATGGCGAGGGTCGCCACTCCGACGGCGATGGTGCCTGCCTCCAGTCCCATGCTTTTTCTCGCCACCTGGAAGAGCATTGTGATGGGGATGGTCATGCCGCGCACGAAGTTGGGGACGGTGGTGGCGACGGTCGCTCGCAGATTGGTGCCGAACTGCTCCGCGGCCACGGTGACGAAGATGGCCCAGTAACCGATGCCGAAGCCTAGCAGGCAGCAGATCCCGTAGAAGGCACCGGCACTCACGCCTGAGGCGTTGAAGTAGACGGCCACTCCTAAGACGGTGAGCAGCAGGAACAGGAGCACGACCTTTTTGCGGCTTTGCATCAACTGGCTCAGGACGCCGCTCACGAGGTCACCTCCTACCAGGCCCAGGTAGCAGTACATCACCGCGTTCCCCGCGTTCACGTTCCCCTGCACGGCGAGGGCCTTGGCGAATTCCGGCGAGAAGGTTATCAGCACGCCTACCACGAACCAGGAGGGGAGCCCGATCAGGATGGAGTGCAGGAAGCGCCCGAAGCGGTCGCGTGAGGTGAAGAGGGCGAGGAAGTTCCCCTTGGAAACCGAGGCCCCTTCCATCCCCTTGAACATGCCGGACTCGACGACGGAAAGCCGCAGTACGAGCAGCATGAGGCCCAGTACCCCGCCGATGACGAAGGCGCTGCGCCAGTCGAACTCCCTGGCGACGAAGTTGGCGAGGATCGCCCCGGAGACCCCGACCGTGGCGACGATCATGGTGCCGTAACCGCGGATGGAGCGGTGCAGCACCTCGGATACCAGGGTGATGCCGGCGCCCAGTTCGCCCGCCAGGCCGACGCCGGCCAGAAACCGCAGTGCCGCGTAGGCCTCGATGGAGCCGACCATGCCGTTGGCGAGGTTGGCGAGGGAGTAGATGAAGATCGAGCCGAACATGATCTTCAGGCGTCCCTTGCGGTCGCCGAGGATCCCCCAGAGAATCCCCCCCAGCAGCATCCCCGCCATCTGCATGTTCAGCAGGAAGACCCCTTTGTCGATCAGCTCCTGCCCGGCGAGGCCGATCCCCTTCAGGCTCGGCACCCTCACGATGCTGAAGAGGACGAGGTCGTAGATATCGACGAAATAGCCGAGGGCGGCGACGATGACGGGTAGCCCCAGCACCTGGCGCAGGGAACCTTGTGATGATGCGGTCATGGCATGCTCCGGAAGCTCGTTGCGTTCAGTTGAACATTAAAATTTTTACTCTAATACACCGGTCGGCTGCGCCAAGTCAACGAGAATACGGGCGAGGAAGGGTTTTCCGCTGGAGCGGGGTGGGGAAGGCGACGGGAGCTGCAGGTGCAGCTCCCGCCTGACCAGAGATCACTTTGGCGGTTGCGGGAAGAGGATGAAGGGACCCTGGGGCTCCTGCTCGGGAGGGAGATAAGCCGGGGCCGCCTCGCCCCTGGGGCCGGACGCCTTGACGTAGCGGTAGATGGCCCGCAGGTCCTCACTGGACATGGCGCGCAGGTCGTACCAGGGCATGGGGGGCTTGGTCTCGGCGGTACGCGCGAAGCTGAGCCACTGCTTTTCCGTCATCTGCGCCATGAAGTTTCTCAGGTTTGCAGGGTACGTGGTGCCCCAGGGGCCCCTCCAGCCGAGCCGGTCTCCGGTCAGCCAGTGCTCCTCTGCTACCTTGCCGGCGGCCATGGCATAGCCGCTCGTATGACAGTCATTGCAGCCGCCGATCCTCACGAGATAGCGTCCCCGCTCGATTGCGCCTGAACTACTTGTGCTCTTCCCGGCCGCCCATGCCATTTGTGCCGATGCTGCTACCGTCACGAGCAGCGCTCCTGCGATGGTCCTGCGCAGTAAAGCCATGCTTCGCCCCCCTTTGATTGGCTTAGAGATAGAAACCAGCACGATTGTACCATTGGGGATGTCGTCACGCAGCAAGCGTTGTAGGAAAAGGAAAGGCGTATCTGTATCTACTGCCCCCATGATTTAGTTGAAAACTGCACCTGTTGCCGTTTTTGAGTTTTCGCTATCTTCCCTTACACAGTGTACGAAGCAGGGCAACCCCTTCATCGATCCGTTCCGGAAGCAACCCGCCAAAGCCTAAAAGCAGATGGGTATCCGCAGGCGGGTCTCCGGCGCACATCTGCGAGAATGGGACCAGTCGCATCCCGCTACCCTTGGCCCGGTGCAGGATCTCGGCCTCTCCCGGGTTCTCGGACACAAGGCGCAGTACCACGTGCAGACCGGCGTCGGCCCCGAGCACCACGCCGTCTGCGCCGAACTCCCGCCCGATCGCGGCGAGGAGCAGGTCGTGTTTTTGCTGGTACAGCGTCCTCATGCGCCGCACGTGGCGCTCCCAGTACCCCTGCTCCATGAATTTAGCCATGCACCTTTGCTCCAGCAGCGGCACCGTGGAGAAGTAGTTTCCGAAGTGTGCCCGGTAGGCGGGAAGCAGGGGGCGCGGCAGCACCATGTAGCTCAGGCGCAGGGTCGGCGAGAGCACCTTGGAAAAGGTGCCGAGGTAGACGATGTTGCCGTCGGGACGCAGCCCCTGCAACGACGAGATCGGCTTGCCGTGGTAGCGCAGTTCGCTGTCGTAGTCGTCTTCGAGGATGAGGTTGTCCCCCGTCTGTGCCCACTCGATCAGCTTGAGCCGATTGGCGACGGGCATCACGTGCCCCAAGGGTAGTTGGTGCGACGGAGTGACATAGACGATGCCGCTTCCGCTCGATCTGAGATGGTCGATGTCGATGCCCGAGGGGTGCGTCGCGACCTTGTGCAGATGGTAACCGTTGTTCGCGAACACCGCCCTCGGCAGGTGGTAGCCAGGCTCTTCCAGCGCGACCGATGGACGCCGGTCCTGCATCATGCGGCATAAAAGCTCCAGGCCATGCTGCAGCCCCGAGGTGATGATGATCTGCCCCTCGTCGCAGATGACGCCGCGTGAGCGTTCCAGGTACTCGCGCAGGTTAGTGCGGAGCTCCAAATCTCCCTGCGGCTCCGTGTAGGTGGTGAGGGAATCGGCGCAATCGCGCAGCGCCTCGAGGTAGCAGTTGCGCCACTGCGCCACGGGGAAGGTCCCAGGCGCAAGGCGTGCCGGGTGAAAGTCATAACGCAGCTGATCCGGTTTCCCTGGGTGGGAACGGCGGGGTGAAGGGTAGGGGAGCGCTGAGGCGAAACCCCGCTCGAGGGGCGATACGAAGTACCCGCTGCGCTCGCGGCTGTAGATGAAGCCTTCCGAATAAAGCTCCTGGTAGGCTGCGTCCACCGTGTTGCGGCTGGTGGAGAGTTCCGCGGCCAGATCCCTGACCGAGGGGAGCTTCTGGTCCGGCGCGAGACTGCCGGCAAGGATCTTCTCCCTGATCTGGTTGTAGAGCTGCTTATAGAAGGGAAGCGGAGTACTGTCACTTAGGATGAACATGGTGGTATCCCTGAATCAACGGGCGTCATGCCCGCATAACAACGAAGGAGAAATGAAATGGTTGCAGAAAAATTGCTTGAGATCCTGAAGCAGGATGGAGTAGTCGCCATAGCCACGCTGGGTGAGGACGGGCCGCACATGGTGAATACCTGGAACAGCTACATCCGGGTGACCGCCGACGGGCGCCTGCTGATCCCTGCGGGCTACATGCAGAAAACCGAAGCCAACGTCGCGTTCAACCCGGAAGTCCTCATCACCGTCGGGAGCAGCAAGGTGCAGGGATTGCACGGGCCGGGCGCCGGTTTCCTGATTCGCGGCAAGGCGGCCTTTCTGACCTCGGGTGAGGAGTTCGATCTGCTGAAGGCTAAGTTCAGCTGGCTGCGTGCCGCGTTTGTGGTTACCCCCGATACCGTGACCCAGACCTGGTAGGGGCTCGCCCTCTACTTGTCAGCCTTTCCCTTTGCCGCAACGGCCGCGGCCGCACAGCTTCCTTCGATGCGGTTGCGGCCGTTTTTCTTGGCGACATAAAGCGCCTCGTCGGAGCGCGCCAGGAGCTGCTGAATGGTGTCCCCATCCTCCGGGAACACCGCGATCCCTCCCGAGATGGTGACTCGCCCAAGAGGCTGCCTTCCCACCACAAGCTGTAAATCCATCACCGCGCTTCTGATCCGGTTGCCGATTTCTGAGGCCGTGTCGCAGTCCGCCTCAGGCAGGATGAGGGTGAACTCCTCGCCACCGAAGCGGCAGGCGATATCGCTCTCACGGACCTGATTCTGCAGCAGGTGCCCGAACTCCTTCAATACGTGGTCCCCCGCCTCGTGCCCATAGGTGTCGTTGAAATGTTTGAAGAGGTCGACGTCCATCATCAGCACGCTGAGCGGCTGCTTCGTCCTGGTGGCACGGCTGATCTCGCGCAACAGCGATTCTTCCATGTGGCGCCGGTTCAACAGACCGGTGAGCGGGTCGCGAATCGACAGCTCCCTCAACTGCTCGCGCAACTGTAGGCTGCGTATGGCCAAGGCAACCTGTTCGGCGAAGGCTGCCGCCTTTGCCTTGCGCTTTTCAAGTTCTGCTCCGGTTATTCCCGGCGCGAGGTTCAGGTCGAGCGTCCCCAGGGTCTCGTGGTGCGCTGAAAGTGGGATGCACAGATGGGCGCCTTCAGTTTCCGGGACGTGCTGGCATCTCACATCCGCCTCCGTTGCCGAGATGTGCGGTTGTCCCAGTCGCAAGGCCCAGCACTGGTCGGGAGTGAAGGGGGCTTGTTCCGCATTGCCCCAGACCGCCACGTCCGACATAAGGGTTCTCGATGGGTTGATCAGGTAAATACCGCCGGAATCCCCACTGAAGAACTTGTGCCCGTAGCTTGCGAGTATGGAGCGAGCCTCTTCGAAATCGGAGCATGTCTGTAACAGCTGTGTCATGCTGCTCAGGTCAGAGATGTCCCTGTTCGCTGATTCGAGTTCATCGGCGGCAAGAACATGATTGCGCGTCTCCCTGCGCGCGATGTAGTAGCTCAGGCTCAGCAGGATGAACGATATGAACATCCCGGACAGGATCACCATGGTGAGGACCATAAGCGAGGTTTGCTCCTCGGCGCGCCGCACGGCAAGCAGCCCCTTCTCGTGGATCTTGATATCCTGAATGCCGTTGCGCAGGTAGCCCATGAGGGTGGATCCTTCCTCGGTGAACTGTGCCTGTGAGTCGGGGTTGAAGCCTTTTCTGTCGTAGTCGTTCAGGGAGAGGCGGAAGATGGTCAGCTTGCGGTTCATGTATTCCTGCAGCCGGTTCAGTCGTCCCTGTTGCGAGCCGTTGTCAAGGGTCAGCTTTTTCAGGTCCTGGAAGTTGTCTTCCGTTCTCTGGGAAAAGGAGAGACAACGCGCTTTCTCCTGCGGGTTCCCCGTCAGGACATAACCGCGCCTGCTGCTTTCCGCCTGCAGCAGTGAGTTGTTGAGCTGGTCGACTGACATGATCACTTCATAGCTGTGTTCCGTCAGTTTGTTCGACAGCGCCACTTCTATCCTGATGTGGTAGGCAAGTACCAGCATCGCTGCGAGAAGCAGCAAGGCCGATGAAAAGGTGAGATCGATGATCCTGACACGCTTATAGGAATGGTTGAGGTAGCTCACAAACAGTCCGCCAATGTTACGCCCGTGCACCGTCTATCGATGAAGTCGGTGAGGCAGAGTTTTTCTTTCTTGTCGGTTAATAATAACCTGAAAATGAGCTTTTTGCTCCGATTGTTTTCATGAGATAGCGATAGCTCAGGATTATCGCGCCCGGCTAAGGGCGTTTTAGCTCTTCGATGACCGTCGCCGTGGCCGTGACGCGCGCAAAGACAAGCGACAGCGCGGACATGTATGCGGCGTGAACGTCTGCAGCCGGAACTATGTGCCCTTCGAAGGTGAGGTCGCGCGTGGCGCAGGCATCGGCCGCCAAGGTGCAGGTAAAGCCCAGGTCGAACGCGGCGCGGACCGTGGTGTCGATGCACATGTGGCTCATGGCCCCGCAGATGGTCAGATTGGTGATCTGCTTCGATTTTAGGAGGTCGAGGAGCCCCGTCTCACGGAAGGAGTTGGGGAAGTGCTTTACAACGACAGGCTCAGATGCAATGGGGGCGGCGATCTGGTTGATCTCGGCTCCTGGCGTTCCGGGAATAAAAAAGGTGGCGTCGGGGCGTGCGGCCAAATGCTGTACGTGGATTACCGGGAGCCCGGCCGCGCAGTAGGCGTCGAGCAGCAGACGCGCATTAGCTGCGGCCTCCGGCATGCCGACCAGTTCCATGGTGCCGCCCGCGAAATAATCATTCTGGATATCGATGATGATGAGGCACATAAGGCTTCTCCCTTTCAGGTCCGACAGGTCGGATGGCTATAGCGTATCGGGGTGCTAAGAGTTGATTTCTTTCAACTTTTCAGCGAGGTTTGCGAGTGACGAGACGGTAAGAGTCGGCTCGATCCCCCAAGGGTCGTAGAGCGCGTCAGGTGAGCGCTTCACCCATGCGCCGTTCATGCCTGCGGAGATGGCGCCGATCACGTCGAATGGGTTGCCGGAGACGAGCCAGGCGTTTGCGCCGGTTGCGCCGGACCTGCGCAGGAAGTGGGCGTAGACACCGGGGTTCGGCTTGAAGGACTTTACTTCGTCCACGCTTACCACGTCGAGAAAGTACTGGCGGATGCCCGCGTTGGTGAGGAGCTCTTCCACCGCGTCGGCGCTGCCGTTGGAAAAGGCGTACATCTTGAAACCGGCGTCCTTAGCGCGCTGCAAGCCGGGTTCCACGTCGTCATAGGCTGGGAGCACCCGGTAAAGGGCCAGCAGGTCTTCCTTTTCTGCTTCGGTCAGTGTGGTTTTGTAGAAGGCGTCCGTGTAGTTGAGGGCGTCCCTCGTGCAGACGGCGAAGGTCTCGTAGTTTTGCATGAGGCCGCGGCGAAAGGAATACTCGAGCTGTTTCTCCCGCCAGGTGCGCGAGAAGGCGGCCGCCCTGTCGCCGATGATCTTTTCCAGCGCGACGATGACGCCGTGCGTGTCGATCAGCGTTCCGTAGACATCAAAGGCAAGGGTGATTTCCATTGGTCGTGCCCTCCGTTTTGGTTTGAAGTCTGGTCCTCCCCCTCGCCCTCCGGGAGAGGGTAGGGGTGAGGGCGTTGCGGTTAGTGAGATGTAGCTGCGTGGGCAACGCCCTCACCCGCCCTTCGGGCACCCTCTCCCAGGGGGAGAGGGGATATGGGGGGAGGGGAGGGCTAAATTATTGCCTCATTTATCCGCCCGCAAAAGTTGCAGCAACTCTTCGGCGCTCACCTTGCCGGAGAGATCGCTTTCTTCCAACAGGCTGTCGGCGAGGCCGCGCTTTTGCTGGTGCAGCCCGACGATCTTCTCCTCGATGGTCCCCTTGGTCACCAAGCGGTAGATGGTCACCGGACGCAGCTGCCCGATGCGGTGCGCCCGGTCCGAGGCCTGATCCTCGACCGCCGGGTTCCACCAGGGATCCATGTGAATGACGTAGTCCGCCGCCGTGAGGTTCAGTCCGACCCCGCCTGCCTTCAGGCTGATCAGGAAGAGGTCTCCCTCGCCGGACTGGAAGGCGTCCACGCGCCGCTTACGCTCGGGCGCCGGAGTGGACCCGTCGAGGTACTGGTGGGGGATGCCTGCCCGCTCCACGTATTTGCGGATGATCTCCAAGTGGCCGACGAACTGGCTGAAGACGAGGGCCTTGTGACGGTTCTCCCGAAGTTCCTCGACTATCTCCGCAAAGGCTGCGAGCTTGGAACTCGGGATGGCACTGTCGGGAAGGATGAGGCGCGGGTTGCAGCAGGCACGGCGCAGCCTCATGATCTCGGCCAGGATCTTCAGGTGCAGCTCTCCCTTTCCCTCCACCTTGCCGATGCCGGCCAAGTTCTCGAGGGCGCTTTTCCTGATCGCCTCGTAGAGCGCGGTCTCCTCGTTTCCCATTTCGACGGCGACAGTGATCTCGGTGCGCGGCGGGAGCTCCTCCAGCACCTGGTTCTTTGTGCGGCGGAGGATGAAGGGCTGGATGAGCCGCTTCAGGCGCTGACGCGCTTTCTTGTCCTCGCTCTTCTCGATCGGTGAGGCGTAACGGACGTTGAACTGCTTGAGTGAGCCGAGGAGCCCCGGGTTGATGAAGCGGAAAACGTTCCAGAGTTCGCCCAGGTGATTCTCGATCGGAGTGCCGGTCGCCACCATCTTGAAGGCGCCGGAGAGCTGCATAGCCGCCTGGCTGCGCTTGGTGGACATGTTCTTGATCGCCTGGGCCTCGTCGAGCACGATCGCCTGCCACTGCACCGCTGCGAGCAGCTCGCCGTCCTGCTGCAAAAGGCCGTAACTGCAGATGACGAGGTCGAAAGGCCCAAGCCCCTTCAGAAGTTCTTCCCGTTTGTTTCCGCCGTAGATGATGCACCTGAGTGTCGGCGCGAACTTCGCGGCCTCGCTCTCCCAGTTCAGACAGACCGAGGTGGGGGCGACGACGAGGGACGGCCCCTTCGCCGCCATGGTGAGGATCTGAGCCAGCGCCTGCACCGTCTTTCCCAACCCCATGTCGTCGGCAAGACAGGCCCCAACACCCCAGTACGCCAGGCGGTTCAGCCAGTTGAAACCTTCCACCTGGTAGCCGCGCAGCTCGGCCTGCAGCGTGTTCGGTAACTCGGGGCGGAAGCTCTGCGCCTCGCGCAAACGCTTGAGTTGCGCCTGCCATTGCTTATCCCCTTCGAATTCCCCGGCGTCCACCGCGAAATCCTCGAAGAGCGTGGCGGCGAGGGGATGGAAGCGGAAGGTCGATCCGTGCGGGTCGCAACAGGCGGCGAGGTCGTCGAGGTATCTCCGCAATTGCGCCGAGAGGGCGATGAACTCGCCGTCACCCAACTGCACGAATCGCCCCTGTGTACCGCGCACCAGATCTACCAGTTCCCGGAGGTCGAGGGCGAGCTCCTCGTTCACCTTCACCTCGCCAGAAAGCTCGAAATAGTCTTTCGCCTGTCTCACGGAAAGCTTGCAACGTGAGGGGGTAACTATCTGCTTTATCTTGAAGCGCGCCCCCTGCGGCCACGACACGTGCGCCGATTCCCCTAAAGACTGCAACTGCAAAAGCAACTCGAGCGCACTCTCGGTGGATGGGACCAGCCATTCGCCTTCGTTCTCCTCCGCTTCGCCCAGCGCGGTGAGGAGGACGAGGGCCTCGGCGGCACGGCTTTCCTCGAGTTTGAGATCACGCTTCGCCTGCACCCGTTTTCCGTCCAGCTCGGCCATCACCGTCTCTCCGCCGGAACCCGGACGGAAGTAGGGGGCGGCGTTCGAGAACGGGCGTACGAGGACCTCGAGCCTGAGCCCGGCCTGGTACGGGAGCAGGTGGAAACATGGGGTGACGTCGCCCGCCACGGTCTCGGTCGAGGCGTCGCTGATGTCGGAGTGAACCGTCAGCATCGAGGAGAGGGCGTTCACGGCGCTCAGCGCCTGATCTTTCGCGCGTGCCGGAAGCGTGAGGCCGTTTCCGAGGATGGCGGCGATCTTCAGGTACTCGGCTTTGGCCTCGAAGACCTTGATGCGGGTGGGTGTTTCCTTCTGCAAGTAAAGTTTTTGGCCCTGCTGGAACGGAGGGGCGAGCTGCAGCTTAAAGCCGTCACCGTCGGCGACGAGCTGGATCTCGGGCTCGCCGCGTGTGAGTTCGAGACGCACCGACGCACCTGAATCGAGGTACACGTGCGGGTGCCCGATCATGAGCGGCAGGGCCTGGTTCAGGTCCAACAGGTAGGTGTCGCGGCCGTAGTATCCTGAGCCGCGCTCCTTTTTGATGCAGCCGCAGATGAGGCGGTCCTGCGGGGTGAGGTATTCGATTGCGTCCGCTTCCTCGGCGAGTCTTTTCAGCGAGACGTTGCGCCCCGCGCTCCACTTAGCGTTCGCACCCTGCTTCTGTTCGCGCGGCGTTATCTCGAAGTTGTGGCGCAACTCCTCGAAGTGCCATATGAGGCGCGACTGAGGCAGCGCCGTGTCGGACTCCGATTCCGGCCCCGCATTCAGACGCAGTAGCGCGGCGAGGGCGCTTTGCCACGATTCCACCGGCTCCACGCAGCGGTAGAGAGGGACGAGCCCTTTCGCCTCATAGCGCTTCAAAAGGGAGGCTGCGGCAGCCTCCTGGACGCCGCATGCGGCCATGAGAAGTTCCAGTTCGTCGGCAAGCCAGAGCTGCGAGGCTTCGCGCAGGCGGGCGACCAGCTCCTTTTGTTTCGATGCTTGGACCTTGCGTCTCTCAGAGCCGCACCAGTACAGAGCCAGCAGATGGGTGAACGTCTCAAGAGGGGACGCTGTCGTGCGCGACAGCAGGCTTTCGAGTAGTTCCTTGATGCCTGCCTCGCCACGCCGTTCCGCGGCAACCAGTTGCAGGAGGTGAAAGATCTGCTGGTCGGGCCATTCACGCTTACCCAGGACGTAGCGGCAGTGTTCGGCGGCCTCTTCGAGATGCGTCGGGTCGTTCGACGCCATGAGCGCCATGACGAAGAAGGGGCCAAGGCCGTCTTCGAAGAAGGTCTTGCGCTTGCCCGTTTCCTTTTTCAACGCCGCCAGTGACCTGCGGAAAAAGGTCACCGCATCAGGGTACGCTCCGCGCTGCAAGGCGCAGCAGGCAAGCACCGAGAGCTGCGCGGAACTTGCCCCCTCGCAGGCGCTTTTCTCTGCTTCGCCCCTCCTTCCGCGCCAAAGAAGTTCGCGGCAGTACATGTCGTGCAGCAGGTACGATGCCCTGGAGTCGGTGGCGAGGAGGTCTGTCAGGGCCTTAAACGGCGCGATGCAAGGGATCAGTTGGCGACGGGCGTGAGGGATCTGGACGAGCAGTGCGGTGCCTCTGAGGGGGTTGGGAAGGGAGCGGAACCAGGCGTCGTCGTAAGGCATGAAACAGGCAACGATGAAGGGATGACAGCGCATGGCCTCATAAGGGAACTGCTTCAGGTACCTCTCCGCGGCGTCAAAGGCCCCTGCTACATCCTTCCTGTAGAAGCAGATGCGGACGTCGCGCAGGCCGTGCTCGGCGACACGATAGTAACTGCTGCCCCATTCCGAAACTATGGGGAACTCGGACTGCACCGTGTTCGCCATCGCCTCGAAGCGTCCCTCCGTGTGGGCGCTAAGGGTGGCCGCGTGGGCGATGAGCGGACGGCAGTGGACGCCGCGGTCGCTCCCCTGGACCAGGCCGGTCGCCTTGAGGTTTTCCAGCGTCTCGGAAAGCACGGCGCCGGTGTAACTCTGTCCGGTGGGAGAGGGGAGCTGGAGTCGTTTGACAAGATTAAGCAAGACGTGTTTGGAGACCGGCGCGTAGACCACCGAAAGCAGCTGGAGCAAGCTGCGCTGTTCCGGCGTGCAGGCTGCGAAGGCATCGAGAAGTTTTTGCTGGGGCGAGGTGTCGTTCCTCACGGCGGGACCTCGTTTAGTAATCTACGCGCTGCAGCCGGTCCCCCCTCTCTACTGGTGAGAGGGGGGCAGGAGGGGGAAGGAATGGGGAAGCTAATCGCGGTAGCGCTTCACCAGATCGCCATAGGCGTCGATGCGGCGGTCGCGCAAGAAGGGCCAGATGCGCCGCACGTCCTCGCTGCGTCCCATGTCGAGATCGACCACCAGGAGCTCCTCTTCCTCGCCGCCGCGTGCCAGGAATTCACCCTGCGGTCCTGCCGCAAAGCTCGAGCCCCAGAATTTGATGCCGGCGCCTGCGCCGCTTGGGTCGCCCTCGAAGCCGACGCGGTTCACGCTGACCACCGGGATGCCGTTTGCCACCGCGTGCGAGCGCTGCACGGTCACCCAGGCGTCCAACTGACGCGCCTGCTCGTCCTTTTCGTCGCGCGGGTCCCAGCCGATGGCGGTCGGGTAGATGAGGAGGTCGGCACCGGCGAGCGCCATCATGCGCGCCGCCTCGGGGTACCACTGGTCCCAGCAGACCAGAACGCCGAGCCTCCCCACCGAGGTCTCGATCGGTTCGAAACCGAGGTCGCCCGGGGTGAAGTAGAACTTCTCGTAGAAGGCGGGATCGTCCGGGATGTGCATCTTGCGGTACTTGCCGGCGATGCTGCCGTCCTTTTCCAGTACCACGGCGGTGTTGTGGTACAGCCCAGGCGCGCGGCGCTCGAAGAGGGAGGTGACGATGACGACGCCGAGCTCCTTTGCCAGTGCGCCGAACTGCTCGGTGGAGGGGCCGGGGATCGTCTCGGCCAAGTCGAAGCAGGCGGTGTCCTCGGTCTGGCAGAAGTAGCTGCCGGTATGGAGTTCCTGGAGCACCACGAGCTGAGCCCCCTTGGCGGCTGCCTCGCGGATTCCGGCGATGGTGGCGGCGACCATGGCTTCACGCCCTTCCTGTAGGGCCTGCTGTACGAGGGCTACTTTCAGTTTTTTCATGTTCTTCTCCGTCATGTTATGAAGCCCTTCTCCTTCCGTCCTTCGCTCACGGTAGGGCTTTCGGCCGGTCTTCAGGGAGTTCGGGAACGTTGAGTTCACTTCCAACGAAGCGCCGCAGGTGCCCCAGTGTTCCCCCCTTTGCGAAGGGGGGGCAGGGGGGATTTGCCTTGGTCTTACCATAACAGCACCTGCTGATGCGGCCATCGCGCGTGCTGCGCCTGGAACGATTACAGAACCATTGGCCTTCTATTATGGAAAAGTGGCTCTTGGAATCCTGTCAAACCTGCGGAACCCGCTGTAAAAAACAAATCCCCCCCCGTCCCCCCTTCGCAAAGGGGGGAGCGCGAGGTCACCAGCGGCGCCTTACTTAAGCGTCCCCTTCGGCAGCTGCATGGTCACGCAGTGCAGCGAGCCGTGCTGCAGGATGAGCGGGAGGCAGTCGATGCCGATGATCTCGAAGCCCGGAAACGCCTCGCCGACGGCAACCAGCGCGGCGGCGTCCTTTTCATCGTTGTAGGTCGGCACCAGCACGGCTCCGTTGATCACCAGGAAGTTCGCGTAGGTCGCGGGCAGCCGCTCCCCGTCTTCGTCGAACTTCGCGCCCGGCCAGGGGAGGGGGATGCAGCGGTACGGCCGCCCGCCGCTGGTACGGAAGGCGAGGATCTCCTCCTCCATCGCCTTGAGGGCAGGGTAGTGCTCGTCATCCGGGTCGTCGCAGGTGACGTAGGCGATGGTGTTGTCGGGGCAGAGGCGCGCGAGCGTGTCGACATGTGAGTCGGTGTCGTCGCCCGCCAGGTAGCCGTTGGAAAGCCAGAGGAAGCGGTCGCTGCCGAAAAGCCCGTGCAGCTCCTCTTCCAGCTCTTCGCGGGTCAGGTGCGGGTTGCGGTTATCGTTCATGAGGCATTCTTCGGTGGTGAGGATGGTCCCCCTGCCGTCGCTCTCGATGCTCCCCCCCTCGAGGATGAGGCCCACCGTGTCGAGCGGCGCCTTCCAGAGACCTTGTGCCTGCAACTGCTTGTTGATCCGGTTGTCGAGGTCGGAGGGGAACTTGAGCCCCCAACCGTTGAAGCCGAAGTTCAAGAGCCTCGGCGTGCCGTCTTCCAGAACGGTGATGGGGCCGAAGTCGCGTGCCCAGGTGTCGTTGGTGTCGATGGGAAGGATGCGTACGTGCTCGAGGTCGGCCCCGGCGGCGGCCAGCGTTTCACACACCTCTTCGGGGGCGTCGGCCGCTACCACCACCGTTTCGAAGCGGCTGATGACGGCGATGATGGCGGCGAAAACCGGTTGGACCTGGTCGAGATACGGCAGCCAGTCGCTGTTCTCGTGCGGCCATGCCAGGAGCACGCCGTCCTGCAGTTCCCACTCCGCCGGTAGTCTTCTGTTTTGGTTCACTTGATCTCCTGCTTGGGCCTTGGGCCGGGTATTGGCGAACGGAAAAAATACCATGGCGCGCGAAAGCAATGCAAGTCAAATGCTCTGAATGAAAAGGGCATTGCTTCCCTGCGCCGTTCCTGTATTATGCTCGGCGTCGCAGGCCCCAGTCACGCAACAGGAGCGGTCCATGTCATATCCCGATACCATCAACCTTCCCTTTAACGGCGAGATCATAAGAACCAGATTTACCCAGCTGAAGCCGGACACGGCCACCGATTCCAGGCCGGGCTACTGGGTCCTCCTTCAGGGGGACGCGCTTCTCTTGCAGGATGGCGACCTCTACCGGGGCGAGCTCCCCTTATCTCTAAACGACGACGGCCGCGCGCTGCAGTTCGGGGAGTGGGACGGGGCACCGGTGCGCCTTTTAAGCCTCGGGAAAACCGAAGAGGTTCCCGAAACGCTTCAGCCCGTCCCGTGGACCGACCTTCCGGACCAGTTGGCCACCATCTACGGCGTCGCCAAACAGATCCTTTACTGGGAACGGCAAAGTAGCCACTGTTCGCGCTGCGGCAGCGGCGACATGACCCGCATCGCCCCCACCTGGGGCAAGCGCTGCGGCGGCTGCGGTCACGAACATTACCCGCACATCCATCCCTGCGTCATCGTCCTCATCAAGCGCGGCGATGAATTTCTGCTGGCGCGAAAGCCGGAATGGGCCGCCGGGCGCTACAGCCTCGTTGCCGGTTTCGTGGACTTCGGAGAGTCGCTTGAGGAGTGCGTGGCGCGCGAGGTGTTCGAGGAGACCGGACTAAAGGTAACCGACGTAAACTACGTCGGAAGCCAGAACTGGCCTTTCCCGAGCCAGCTCATGGCCGGCTTCGTCGCGCGTCACGAGTCGGGCGAGATAAGGGTCGATCACGACGAGCTGGAGGATGCGCAGTGGTTCACCAGGGAGCGCATGCCCCCGGCGCTTCCCCCAAAGCGCAGCATCGCGCGCTGGATCATCGACAATTTCGCCCTTAAAGACGAGGGGTGAAAAAATAATTAAAGTCCTGGAAGCTGTGTCCGAAGAGTGGTTGTGAACCTTGGAACACACTCCTGGGTCTCCTTTTCGAGGGGACGGTCGCTGCCGTCCCCATTTTTTTTCCCCTCCCATCGTTTTTCTCCCCACTGTGGATCAACTGCAGGTGCGCGCCCACAAATAACCTCCTTTCGTTGTTAAGCTAAAATTGACGTTAGTGGCTAACCGTCCATGTTAGTGGCTAATGTCGCGTCTTAGTGGCTAAAGTCTCGTCTTAGTGGCTAAAGACGCAACTTAGTGGATAAAGACGCAACTTAGTGGACAAAGACGCAACTTAGTGGACAAAGACGCAACTTAGTGGACAAAGACGCAACTTAGTGGATAAAGACGCAACTTAGTGGACAAAGACGCAACTTAGTGGATAAAGTCGCGTCTTAGTGGATAAAGTCCATCTTGTATAAAGTTTTATGTTTGCTGCCGGACCTTCGCTGCCGGCGGGGAGGTTTTGGATCTTGGGGCCGGCTCCCGCCTTCTTTTCAATCCCTTGGTAAGGCGCGGTTGTATTCGGGCTCTGTTTCTGATACCTTATACGATCCTTTGCTCGCACACCCGGGGAGTTCCCACGTGATCGACATTCCGTCCAACCCATTGCTGCGGCACCTGTTCCAGATGCCTGCGGCGGGCATCTACGCGCTGGCCGACAAGGTGCACCTCTTTAACGGCTTCGAGCTGTGCAAGAGGACTCCGGTCGCAAGCGTCGCTTGGCAGCAGGCCGGCGACGTCCTCGAGGTCGGCCTGTCGGATGCGGGGCAGACCTGCCGGGTGAGCCTGTCGATCGCCCATGGCGAATTCAACGGCAGCTGTAATTGCGGCGTCTGGAGTCCGCACGGGCGTTGCCCGCACCTCGTCGCGGCCCTCGCCACGGTGAAAAAGGCGCTCGCCCCCGCTTCCCTTCCCATGCTGCAACTCCCCAACGATTACCTGGCCGGAATCCGTGAGAAACTCTCCCTGGTTCCGGTTAAAGAAGTCGCTGCCGAAGAGGGAACGATTCCCGCCGATAGCGGCTATGCCCTGGTGCTTGAAAGGCAGCAGGGGGAAGTGCGCCTCCGTCTCATGCAGAACCTCCTGCCGGTCGCGCTCTACGACACGGCTCTTCCCGCCTCCATGCGCGACTTTTTGAGGTTGCTGCATTCCTCGGCGCTGCGCGGCCGCGTCGTGGAAGAGTTCCTCGGACGTTTCCGTGGGCGCTTCCCGATCCTCTACCTTTCCGGGGATGAGACGAGGCCGTTCTCGTTCGATGCCTCGGTGACTCGTGCCGTCCTGCTGCAGCTCGATCTGGATAAAGGGGACGTCACCGCGAGCCTCTCCCTCGAGGACGGCGCCTCGATGGACGACGCGCTCTTCCTCCACCAGGGGTACCTATTCGATCTCAAGCGCAACCTGATCCAGAAGGTCGATGACACCGGCCAGCGCCTCTACGGAAGCCTCACCGCCCTCCTTGCGCGGCTTCCCGAAGCCCCGGCGGCGGAGGCGACAGGTTGCCGTTTTCCCGCGGCGCTCTTCAACCGGCTTCAGTTCGATCTCGGCGCCGAATGGGAGACGGCTTCGCGCCTTATCCTCTCCGTCTCCGGCGTCTGCGTGACGCCTAGAGTCGTGGAGCCGCGCTACCGACTAAACATCCTCGAGCTCGAGGATATGGTGCCGTTGGTGGCCGAAGGGGCGGCCGGGGAGGCCGTCTTTTCCTTCTACTCCGAGGCCTTCCGTTTCCTGAATGGAGACGGCCGCGCCTCGTTCCCGCAGCCGTTGAAGGCGAAGAAGCGTGTCGCTGCCATCGCGAAGGCCTGCTTCGCCGCCTTTGGTTCAACTAACCTTGCGGAGCGCGACCGCCTCGTGCGTCAGACGCTGGAAGGTGCCGAATTCTTCAAGCGCGGCATCAGAGCCGACGCCCGCGCCATCATCAACGGTTTCTGCGAAGAGGCGCGCAGGACGCTCACCTTGCTGCAGCTAGCGGAGGATGGAGAGTGGCTCGCCCTAGGTGTCGACGTCTCGCGTCAGACGCGTCTGCTCGAGATCCTCGCCGAGACCTTCGGCTTCGACATCTTCTGGCAGGCAGGGGAGGGGGAGCACTTCTCCCTGGAGCGCAAGGTTTTCATGGGGCGCCTGGGCGAGTTGAAGGCGGCGCTTGTCGCGGAGGGGTATTCCATCGCTCTTGCCGGCGAGGAGCTGCAGACCGTTTCCTGGACCTTCACCCTGGACGCCACCAGGTCGACCATCGACTGGTTCGAGCTGCGCCCGGAGATTCGCGCCGACGGCGAACTGGTCGGCGAGGACGAACTCATGGCCGCCCTGAACGGCGGCGGGGTCTTTCGCCGCGGTGGCGCCGTCTTTCTTCTCGACCCGCTCACGAGCAGCACCTTGGCCCTCTTCGCCCCCCATACGAAACGCGAGGTGGTGCGGGTGCCGCGCCTGCAGATTCTCGACTGGATCACGCTCAGGAAAAACGGCGTGCGGGTGCTCTTGTCCCCCGAGGACGAGCGCATCTTCGAGAGTCTCACCCGCTTCGAGGGGATACCGAAGCTCGACGCACCGGCGGGGCTCCAGGCGACCCTGCGCAACTACCAGCTCGAAGGGTACAGCTGGCTCGCCTTTCTCTACGAGCACCGCTTCGGGGCCTGCCTCGCCGACGACATGGGGCTTGGCAAAACCATCCAGGCGATCGCGCTGCTGGCCGGGCTCAAGGAGGGGACCATCGTCTCCGACGTCCCCCGCGAGGTGCCGCACCTCGTCGTGGTCCCACCCACCCTCATTTTCAACTGGGAGAGCGAACTTGCCCGCTTCTATCCGGACCTGAAGGTCGGCGTCTATCGCGGCCAGGGGCGCCGTGCGGAATTCGCGGGTTTCGACGTCGTCATTACGAGCTACGGCGTGGTACAGCGCGACATCGAGGTGCTGCGCGAGATCCCGTTCCACGTCGTCGTCTTCGACGAGGCCCAGGCGGTGAAGAACATCCACGCCGAGACCACCGGGGCGGTACGCAGGCTGAAGGGAGCCTTCAAGGTCGCCCTCACCGGGACGCCGCTGGAAAACCACCTGGGCGAGTATTTCTCGGTCATGGACCTGGCTCTCCCAGGGCTCCTCGGACCGTACGAGCAGTTCCGCAAGCAGATGGGGCGCGAGGGAAGCGACTTCATCGAGACGCTGATCCGGCGCACCCGTCCCTTCATCCTGCGCCGCTCTAAGGACATGATCGCCGCGGAGCTCCCACCGAAGGTGGAGACCGATCTCTACCTGGAGATGAGCCCGAGGCAGAAGGCGCTCTACGCCCGGACCGTCACCGAGGTGCGCGAGACGGTGGCGCGTGCCTTCGCCTCCAACGCCGCCGGGCAGGCGCGCATCATCGCGCTCACCGCGATCCTCAAGCTGCGCCAGATCTGCCTCTGCTCTAGACTCGTCCTCCCCGGGGCCAACGACCGGTCACCGAAGATCGAATTCCTGGTGGACCAGCTGCAGGAATTGTTCGCCGAAGGGCACAGCGTGCTCGTCTTCTCGCAGTTCACCTCGTTTCTCGACATCGTCGAACAGGGGCTCACCCAGCACGGCATCGCCTCCTCGCGCCTTGACGGCTCCACCCCGGTTTCGCGCCGGAAGGAACTGGTGCAGAACTTCCAGGAAGCGACCGAACCCGGCGTGTTTCTCCTGAGCCTCAAGGCGGGGGGTCGCGGCCTCAACCTGACCCGCGCTTCCTACGTCTTTCATTTGGACCCCTGGTGGAACCCGGCCGTCGAGAGCCAGGCGTCGGACCGGGCGCACCGCATCGGGCAAAAGCGGCAGGTCACCATCACGAGGCTTTTGATGCGTCACAGCATCGAGGAGAAGATGATGGAGCTGAAAAAGCGCAAGCTGAAACTGTACCGGGCGCTTCTGGAGGAGGCGGAGCAGGGGGGGAGCGTCTCGATCGGGCGGGAGGACTTCGAGTTCCTGCTGGGGTAGGTCAGGCCTGGGGCTGGGTGAAGTAGCGGCAGAAGGAGAGGGTGTTCCTGCCGTTGTGGGAGCGGTAGCTCACCTCGTCCATGAGGGTCTCGATGATGAAGAGCCCCATGCCGTTTTCGGGGATGGAGCCGATCACCTCGGGGTCGAACTCGAGGCTTCTCGGCGCGAAGTCCTCGATCGCGGTCCCTTCGTCGGAAACCTCGAAGGAGATGCGGTCGTGATGCAGCGTGATGGCCGTGTCGACGCGGTACCCTTCCTGGCGGCGGTAGGCGTGGGTGATCGCGTTGTTGAGCGCCTCCACCACGCATACCTCCATCTCCCCGTAGATCTCCTCCTTGAGGGGGGAACATGCGCAGACGCCGCGCACCGCATGTCCCACGAGGGCCACGTCGCACAATCTGCTTTCGATGCTTAGATAGAGGGTTTTGCTCGGCTTCTTGATTATCACGCTGTCCCGCTTTCGTAGTTTTTGGTGGGTCAGGCAGGAGAGGCCGCCTGCTGTTTCTGCGAGTCCGGTTCCACCCATGATACCCAGGATTGCGCCACGGAAAGCTGCTTTAAGAATTCGGCCGCGAAGAGAAACTCCCCCTGCGGCGCCGCCACGTTTATGCTCTCCTCGCCGCGCTGGATGGAGAAGGCGTATCCCTTCCGGCCGTGGCGCTCATAGCACTCCACACTGAGCTTCGTTATCGTCTCCCCGTCGGTGGATTCGTAGCGGTGCGTGAAGGTTTCCTTTCCGCCGCTCGCCTCTACCTGTGCGATCTTCCTCGAGATCTCGAAGGCCTCGCACGGCTCCGCCACGAAACGGATGTGCTGGCGGCCTGCGGCGAGCCGGAAGAAGCGGAAGGCGACGCGCCCCTCTTCGGGCCTGCCGTTTTGTTTTTTTTCACTGGGAGCTATTTCGACGCCGGTTTCCTTGGCGAAGATGGTGAGTTTCGGTATTCTCATTGGTCCCCCCGGGCAACGCGTATAACTTTAGCGTCCTTGCCAAGGATGTCAAATACCTAGAGCAATACCGGGACCGGATGGGTGAGGCGTATCTCGCCGAGGTCGACCCGGGCCTGGTAGGCGAGGAGTTCGACGCCTGCCGCTGCCGCCTCACGCAGCAGCCTGCCGTAGACCGGGTCTATGGCGTCGGCTGGGGCGAGGGCGTCGCCGTCGCCGCGCTGCACCACGAAGAGGTTCACCGCCCGGTGCCCCTGGCGCACCATCTCCATAAGCTCGCGCAGGTGCTTCTGTCCGCGCGTGCTGACCGCGTCCGGGAAGAGGGCGCAGCGCTCTTTGACGAGGGTGACGTTCTTGGTCTCCACGTAGCAGAGACCGCGCTCGCCGGTCAACAGGAGGTCGATCCTGCTTCCGGTGCCATAGGGGACCTCCAGGGTGATCTTCTCGTAGCCGGAAAGCTCGGCGATGGTCCCGTTCTGGATCGCCTCCCTGGCAAGCAGGTTCGGGAGCTGTGTGTTTATGCCGACCCACACGCCGTCCGCCTGCACCAGTTCCCAGCTGTGCGGGTATTTGCGCCCCGGGTTGCCGCTCACGGAAAGGACCACCCGGTTCCCCGGCACGGCGCACCCCATCATGCTCCCGGTGTTCGGCGTGTGCGCGGTGACGAAGGTGCCGTCGTCGAGCTCGACGTCGGCGAGAAAGCGGTGGTAACGGCGGATCAGGGTTCCTTGGTACAGGGGGGGCGGCAGCATCATGTTTCTTCGTCCTCGTGTTACGGCTTGTCTTGGGAGTTTCCCGTCGAGACCTTAACCGCGAATCCCGCTCGCTGTCCAGTGAAAACTGTCCCGCGAATATGGCGCCTGGGCGAGAAAACTGTTGATCCCGTTGGCCATTCTGCTAGACTCGGGAGCGCTGCCATTCAGGCGGCAAGGAGGCGGGAATGGCAAAGGGCGCACAGCAAAACAAGGACCATCTGGAGGCGGTGCAGCTTTTCGGCAAGACCGTGAGCAAGAGGGCGGCTTTCAAGTGCGAATGGTGCGAGGGGAACGAGGAGCTGCGTCTCTGGGAATACCGGCCGGATGATGAACCTGCTGAGGATAACCTCGCGCTTTTGTGCCGCTCCTGCCGTGAGCTCGCCGTCATGAAAGCCCCCGACCCCAGGCGGCTGCGCTCGATCAGGAACGCGCTCTGGAGCCCGGTCCCGGCGGTGGCCGAAGGGGCCGCCGTGGTGCTTGCGCGCTGCAAGGAGCCCTGGGCGCGGGAGGCGATCGAGGAGAGCTTCATCGACGAGACGCTCAAGCAACGCCTCCTCTAGCGTGCCGGGTACCGTTTACGACGGGTCCGCCCGGGATTATCTGTTTGACGCATGATGAGCCACTGTGGTAGTAAATACAGTTTGTTAAATGTCAATTTCGGTTCTGGAAAGGTTGGTATGGCGCAAGGGATAAAAAAAGGGATCCTGTTGGCAGGCGGGGCCGGCAGCAGGCTCTACCCGCTCACGATGGTGGCCAGCAAGCAGTTGCAGCCGGTCTATGACAAGCCGATGATCTACTACCCGCTGGCGACCCTCATGATGGCGGGCATCTCCGACATACTGATCATCTCCACGCCGCAAGACACCCCCCGTTTCGAGGCGCTCCTCGGCGACGGGTCACGCTGGGGCATCCGGCTGAGCTACGCGGTGCAGCCCGAACCGAAGGGGATCGCCCAGGCGTTTCTCGTCGGTGAAGAGTTCATCGCCGGCGACCCGGTCTGTCTGATTCTCGGCGACAACATCTTCTACGGCAAGATGGAGCTCGACAAGCTGATCGCCGACTTTGACGGCGGCGCAAAGATATTCGGCTACTACGTACAGGACCCGGAGCGCTACGGCGTGGTCGAGTTCGATATCGACGGCAAGGTTCTCAGCATCGAGGAGAAACCGAAAGTTCCCAAGTCCAGCTACGCGGTACCCGGCCTCTACCTCTACGACGGGAACGTGGTCGAAGTGGCCAGGGCTCTCAAGCCTTCACCGCGCGGCGAACTCGAGATCACCGACATAAACCTTGATTACCTGAGGCGTGGCGAGCTTACCGTTCAGAAGCTCGGGCGCGGCATCGCATGGCTTGACACCGGTACCCACCAGAGTCTCCTCGAGGCCTCACACTTCATCGGCACGCTGGAAGCACGGCAGGGGCTCAAGACCGCCTGTCTGGAAGAGATCGCCCTGCGCATGGGTTACCTCGACTGCAAGGGGATGGCGCGGGTCATCGAGCAGACGCCCAACTCGTCCTACCGTGACTACCTCGTGCGGGTGTACAACGAGACCGAGCTTTGCGGCGGGGAGGGGATGAAATGAGCGATACATTAGTTTACAAAAAGGGGCGCATCCACGACGTGGTGTGCAAGCCCCTGGGCAAGTTCCTGGACGAGCGGGGGTGGCTCACCGAACTTTTCCGCTCCGACGAACTGGAACCGAGCGTCATGCCCGCCATGGCGTACATCTCGATGACACTCCCGGGAGTGGCGCGCGGCCCGCACGAACACGTCGACCAGACCGACCTTTTCTGCTTCATGGGGCCTTCGAACTTCAAGGTGTACCTCTGGGACGCCCGCCCCGATTCTCCGAGCTGCGGTGTCAAGCAGGTGCTTTACGCAGGCGCCGACGCGCCGATGATGGTGATCGTGCCGCCAGGCGTGGTGCATGCGTACCGTAACGTCGGTCTCGAGAGCGGGATCGTCTTCAACGCCCCGAACCGGCTGTACGCGGGGGAGGGGAAACGCGAGACGGTCGACGAAATCCGCCACGAGGAACTCGTGGACTCTCCGTTTCAGCTTGACTGAGCGCCTCTTCTTCGCGGCGACATGCGATGACATCATTCGACAAATAGGGGGCCGCAGTGCCCCCTAAACCATTTTTGAGGCCGATGAAAAACCTTCTTAACCGCTACAGGCGATTCCTGCTGACCGCCCTGATCCTGCTGGTGGCGTTTCTTACCTACGCCATGAACCTGAGGAACAGGGATCACGCGAACCCGGTCGAGCGTACCGTGATGAGCATGACCGCACCGGTTGCCGGCTCCGCCGCGAGCGCTACCGGTTTTCTGAGCGACATCTGGAACAACTACATCGACCTGATCGATGTACGCCGCGAGAACATCGAGCTCAGAAAGAGCGTGAAGCGTCTCAACGAGCGCATCGTCGCCAACAACGAGGCCATTGCCGCCAACCTAAGGTACAAGCAGCTGCTCGAGCTCAAGGAGAGCGTGGCCATCCCATCGGTTGCCGTGTCGGTGATCGGCGAGGACAGCTCGGCCTGGTTCAAGACGCTCGTGGTGGACCGGGGCGCTGCCGACGGGCTTGCCGAGGGGATGCCCGTGGTTGCCGCAGGCGGCGTCGTGGGGCGCCTGGTCAAGGTGGCGCCGCACTCTTCGCGCGTGCTCCTTCTCACCGACCATGCCAGTGCCATCGCCGCCATCGTGCAGCGCACCCGCGCCCGCGGTGTGGTGCGCGGCGCAGGGGGTGGGCGCTGCTCCATGGAGTTCACCGTGAAGGACGAGGACGTAAAGGTGGGCGACACCGTGATCTCCTCCGGCATCGGCGGCGTCTTCCCGAAGGGGCTTCCCATCGGTGAGGTCAACATGGTGAAGAAGGGGGAGTACGGGGTGTTCCAGACCATTGAGGTGCGCCCCTTGGTGAACATCGGGCAGCTTGAAGAGATGCTGGTGCTCGTCCGGCAGCGCGATGAGTAGGATTTTTCAGTGATAACCTATTTTAAGATAGCCGCCGTGGTGGTGGCCGCCTGTCTCCTCCAGATGACGCTCCTGCCGAGGTACCTGCAGGACCCTTTCCAGCCCAACCTGATCATCATCCTGGTGGTGTACCTGGGGCTTAAGCTGCCGCACCGCTACTCCGGAGTCGCCGTTCTTCTCCTGGGGCTCTTGCAGGACAGCTTCAGCGGCATCTACCTCGGGCTGCATGCCTTTTCCTATCTCTGCATCTACACGCTCCTGTCTGAGCTTGCCGACCGGCTCTACACCGATAACCGGGTGCTGTTCGTGCTGGTCGTCTTCATTGCAACGCTTGTGAGTGCCCTGTTGAACCTCTTGATGCTCCTGGTCTTCTCCGTCTCGAACGGCCTTTACGCCTCGCTGTTGCCGGCGCTTTTGCCGCAGGCCCTGATCAACGCCCTGGTCGCCTCCCTGGTGTCCGGGGTGAGGCTCCCCGTGGAGGAGGCGCGATGAAGAATTTGAACAACATCATTCCCGACGACGACGGAGGCGGCCGCCGCATCATAGGCCTTTCCCTCGGCGCCTTCGCCATGTTTTTCCTGCTCCTGTCGAGGCTTTGGTACTTGCAGGTGATCAGCGCAGAGGATCTGATCGACCAGTCCGAAAGCAACCGGCTCCGTTTCGTCCCGGTCGCGGCACCGCGCGGCGCCATCCTGGACCGAAACGGCAAGGTGCTCGTCACCAACACGCCGTCCTTCTCCGTCGCGGTCATCCCGCAGGACGTGAAGAACAAGGATCAGCTGATCGACAACCTCGCCCGCTACCTGAACCTCGACCGCAAGGAGATCGAGACCAAGTGGACCAAGGGGCAGGGGCGGGCGAAGTATTACCCGCTGGTCGTCGCCTCGGGCATCACCCGTGACCAGATGGAGTTCCTCGAGGAGAACCGGCTTGCCCTTTCCGGGGTCAACATCGAGATGAAGCCGATCCGCGCCTACGCAAACGGCTCGCTCGCCTCGCACCTGCTTGGTTACCTGGGCGAGGTTTCCGAGGACGAACTGAACTCCGAGCGCTACCGCGAGTACAACGCGGGCGACTACATCGGGAAAAGCGGCATCGAGCGGGCGTGGGAGTCCTACCTGCACGGCACCGACGGCGGGCGCCAGATCGAGGTCGATGCACGCGGACGTTTCCTGCGCACCGTCGCCGAGACCGGCTCGAGCGTCGGCAACACGGTGATGCTCACCATCGACCTGGACATGCAGAAGGCGGCCGAGCAGGCGCTTGGCGAGCAGGCCGGCGCGGCCGTCGCCATGGACGTCAACACCGGCGAGATCCTCGCCTTCGTATCCAGCCCCGATTTCGACCCCGCCCTCTTCACCGGCAGAATGCCCCCGGACGTCTGGAAGAAGTATCTCGAGGACGAGCGGCATCCCCTCGAAAACAAGGCGCTGAAGGGGATGTACCCCCCGGGCTCCACCTTCAAGGTGATCACGGCGATCGCGGGGCTTGAGGAAGGGCTCATCGACGAGCACACCACGGTGCAGTGCACCGGCTCCTACAAGTTCGGCAACGCCACCTTCCGCTGCTGGGACCACAAGGGGCACGGCACCGTCGATCTTAAGAAGTCGCTGCGCGAGTCATGCGACGTCTACTATTACAAGCTCGCCGAGCGCCTCGGCGTGAACCGGATCGCGAAATACGCCAAGGCCTTCGGCCTCGGTGCTCCGCTCGGCATCGGCCTCGAGAACGAGAAGGGGGGCGTGATTCCGACCGAGGAGTGGAAGCTGAAACGCTTCGGCAAGAAGTGGTATGCGGGTGAGACCCTCCCGGTCGGCATCGGCCAGGGGTACGTGCTCACCACGCCGGTGCAGTTGGCCTCGATGATCGGGACGATCGCCAACGAGGGGACCATCTACCGGCCGCACCTCGTCAAGCGCGTGGTGGACTCGGACGGCAAGGTGCTGCAGGATTACACGCCGCAGGTGATCGGCAGGACTGGGCTCAAGCCCTCCACCTACCGATTCGTTAAGGAGGGGCTCTTCGCCGTCGTCAACGAGGCGCACGGCACCGGCGGCATGTCCAGGCTCTGGGAGGTCAAGGTGGCGGGCAAGACCGGCTCGTCACAGGTCGTGAAGCTCCGCGACAGCAAGGGCGGCATCCCGTACCGGTTCCGCGACCACGCCCTGTTCGTCGGGTTTGCTCCCTTCGATAAACCCGAGATCGCCGTGGCCGTCATCGTGGAGCACGGCGAGCACGGAGGCTCCGCCGCCGCCCCGATTTCCGGGAAGATCCTGCGTGCCTACTTCGAGGGGAAAGGGGTCATCAAGAAGCCGGTACCCAAAGCGTCCGTGAAGGAAGAAGCCGGGGGCGAGGGGGTTGCCGAGCCCGATACCGGAGCGAAGGAAGAATGACGCAGTCCGGCGCACGCGGGGGTAACGCCGCGACGCTGAACCATACGAGGAAGAGATGTTCGATAGACGACTATTCACCAACTTCGACTGGACCCTCCTGGGCGTGGTGCTTCTCATCACCGCTTTCGGGGTGATCAACATATACAGCGCCTCGTCCTCCTACCGGGACATCGGCACGCCGTACTACATCAAGCAGCTCTACTGGATCTTCGCGGGCCTTTTGCTGAGCCTCACCGTCTGCAGCCTCGACTATCACATGCTCGAGGACTTCGCCTACTGGCTCTACGGTGGTGTCGTCATCCTGCTCCTGCTCGTTCTCGTCGCCGGTAAGACCACGATGGGGGCGACCCGCTGGATCAGCTTCGGCTTTTTCAACATGCAGCCCTCCGAGCCGATGAAGATCGTCATCATCATGACCTTCGCCCGCTTCTTCAGCCGCTATCCCGTCTTCAAGGGGCTGACCCTTAAGGAGCTGGTATACCCGCTGCTGCTTCTAGGGGTTCCTGCTGCGCTCATCATGAAGCAGCCCGACCTCGGTACCGCGATCCTCGTCTCGCTCATCGCGGGTACCATGCTCCTCTTCGTCGGCGTGCGCTGGTCCGCCCTCGGCTCGCTCTTCGCCGCCGCGGTCCCGGTCGTCGTCGTCGCCTGGCAGTTCCTGCTGCACGACTACCAGAAAAAGCGCGTCTATAACTTCCTGAACCCCGATCTCGACCCGCTGGGGAGCGGCTACCACATCATCCAGAGCAAGATCGCCGTCGGCTCCGGCGCTACGCTCGGCAAGGGGTTCATGCAGGGGACCCAGTCCCAGCTCCGCTTCCTTCCGGAGCAGCACACCGACTTCGCCTTCTCCGTTTTCGCCGAGGAATGGGGTTTCATCGGGTGCCTGCTCATGCTCGCCCTGTACCTGTTCCTGATCCTCTGGGGGCTCGGCATCGCCAAGAGGTGCAACGACCGTTTCGGTTCGCTGCTCGCCGTAGGCGTCACCGCGATGCTCTTCTGGCACATCGTCATCAACATGGGGATGGTGATCGGTCTCATGCCCGTCGTAGGCGTGCCGCTGCCGTTTTTCTCCTACGGCGGCACCTCCATGGTGACCTCGATGGTCGGCGTCGGGATCCTCCTCAACATCAGCATGCGCCGCTTCATGTTCTGAGGCGGCTTTTCCGCCGCAGGAGGCCAAAGATGCACATCGCCCTCGTCGAGCCCTATTGCACCGGGTCGCACGCCGCCTGGGCCAGGGAATACGCCTCCCACTCGCGCCATGAGGTGGAACTCTTCACGCTCGCCGGCCGCAACTGGAAGTGGCGCATGCACGGCGGGGCGGTGACGCTCGCCTCGCGCTTTCTCGAAGGGGGCAGGCGTCCGGACCTGATCCTGGCGACGGACATGCTCGACCTCACCACCTTCCTGGCGCTCGCCCGGCCCCTTGCCGACGGCTGCCCGAGCGCCGTCTATTTCCACGAGAACCAGCTCACCTACCCATGGTCACCCGGCGACCCCGATCCGTCCCGTCAGCGCGACCTGCACTACGCCTTCATCAACTACGTAAGCGCGCTGGCGGCTGATGCGGTCCTCTTCAACTCCCGCTATCACATGGACTCCTTCCTCGGGGCGCTCCCCGACTTTTTAAGGCGCTTCCCGGATGCCGTCGATCTCGACTCGGTGGGGGGAATCGCCGCCAAGAGCCGCGTGCTGCCGCTTGGGCTCGATCTGGGCCGCTTCGACCAGCATCGCCCGACCGAAACCGCGGGGAAGGGGGCGCCCCTTCTGCTCTGGAACCACCGATGGGAATTCGACAAGGCCCCGGAACCCTTCTTCGAGGCGCTTTACCAGCTGGACGACGAGGGGGTGCCTTTCGAGGCCGCGGTGCTTGGGGAGTCCTTCGGGAGAGTGCCCGAGGTGTTCGAGAAGGCGCGTAAGCGCCTAGGTGTCCGCGTGGTGCAGTGGGGATACCAGGAGAGCTTCGCCGATTATGCAAAGTGGCTCTGGAGGGGTGACGTGCTGCCGGTTACCTCGCGTCAGGAGTTCTTCGGGGCGAGCGTGGTGCAGGCGCTTTACTGCGGCTGCGTTCCTTTGCTACCGGACCGGCTTGCCTACCCGGAGCACGTGCCGCAGCACTTGTCGTCTCATGTTCTGTACCGCGAGGACGAGACTCTGGTGGACCGGCTCAGGTCGATTTTAAAACAGCCGGACGAGGAGCGCGCGCGGTTGGATCGGCACGTTTCGCGTTACGACTGGACGCGTCTTGCTCCGGTGTACGACGACTTTTTCGAGGGGATGGCTGCGGGTGAGCGTCAAGTGGTGCCCGAGGTAGCTTCGTTCCCGGGGTGAGTGGGGAAGTATGCGAGGAAGGAATCGGAGGGGGGGCGCCTGGGGCGCCCCCTTTCCCGTTTAGGCCGCTTTCCTGTTCACCGTGATGATCTTGCTGGCCTTCTCCAGCCAGATGGTGCCACAAGAGTTGCATTCCAGAAGGTCTTTCGCGTAACCGTCGGAATGCATGTCGATCTCGATTCCGATTTTGTTGCTGCAGTGCGGGCATTCCATGTTTGTTTCTCCTACGTTGGGGGTATTTTGATTTTGACAATATATAGAACATGCCTGGTCGGTCAAGTGCTAATTTTGTGAAAAAATGACCTAAAACAGTAGTTTAGCTTTTGCGTACCCCCGCTGCTACGAGCCTTCATTTTAAAACATCTCTCTCTTTTTCGGAGATTAGTTCTCCTAATCTTGTCGTAACACTTCGTAATTTCAATTCATTTTCCGGTATAAAACAAAGGTATGACGTTTTTGAATAATCAGGTTTACCTTTGCGTAAATGAGTGGCTTCTTCAACTTTTTTTTTGCACCCGGGGCTTGTGGAACACCGGTTTGTGTCCGCGTATACGGCATCGCCGCCATTTTGCCGGCGACGACGGATGTCGCTAACTTTGCGCTGGAATTTTTTCTGCGTTAATGGTACTATTGGCCGCTGTTAATTTGCCTTTGACTCAACAAGGGAGGCGGCATGAAAGAGGCGATGTTCTACCAAAAGCTGGACGGGGGTAGGGTGCGCTGCGGGCTGTGCCGTTTTGGATGCCTCATCAGCAACGGGCAGCGTGGGCGTTGCCGGGTCCGGGAAAACCGTGAAGGGACCCTGTACTCTCTCGTGTACGGCAATCTCGTTGCCGAGCACGTCGACCCCATCGAGAAGAAGCCGTTTTTTCACCTGCTTCCAGGGAGCCGCTCCTACTCCGTCGCCACGGTGGGATGCAATTTCCGCTGCCTGCACTGCCAGAATTACACCATCGCCCAGCCGGACGAGGCGAGCGTCGAGCGCTCGGGGAGCTTTGTCCCCCCTGAGGCCGTTGTCGAGCGGGCCATCGCCACCGGGTGCCGGTCCATCGCCTACACTTACACCGAGCCGACCATCTTCTTCGAGTACGCCTACGAGACCGCGCGACTTGCCAAAGCCGCAGGGCTGAAAAACGTCTTCGTCACCAACGGCTATATAACCGCCGAGGCCCTCGCCGCCATCGCCCCTTTCCTCGATGCCGCCAATATAGATCTCAAGGGTTTCACCGAGTCTTTCTACCGCGATGTGGTGGGGGCTTCGCTCGCCGAGGTTCTCGACTGCATCCTCGATTACAAGAGGCACGGCATCTGGGTTGAACTTACTACCCTGGTAATACCGAACCGCAACGACTCAGAGGGGGAGCTGCGCGACCTGGCGCGGTTCATCGCGTCCGAGGTCGGGGTCGAGACGCCTTGGCACGTGACCCAGTTCTATCCTACGCACCGGCTGACCGACCAGCCCCGCACCCCCGTGGAGACGCTGAGGATGGCAAGCCGGATAGGCCTTGACGCAGGCCTTCGATACGTGTACGAAGGAAACGTTGCCGGGGAAGGGGGGGAGAGCAGCTACTGCCCCGGTTGCGGGTTGCTCCTGATAAAGAGGTACGGTTACCTGGTGGAGAAGAACCTCCTCTCAGGCGGCCGCTGTCCCGGCTGCGGCACGGGGATCGAGGGTGTATGGAATTAGTACGCAAGTTGTCCCGATTAACCCGGCTCGGTGAGCCGGGTTTAGCATCGTTTGTCTGCCAGGCGCTCCTTGGGGCCCTGCTGATCTTCATTTTTTGGCTCGCCGACGCGGTCATGGATTTCCTGATTCAAGGTGACCGTACCTTCCTCGAGTTCCTGTTACACCCCGATCCCCACGAAATTTCCGATTTTGCCTTGGTTCTCTTTCTCGTTTGCTGCCTGCTTTTGTACTCACGCAGGTCTCACCGTATCGAGACTCGTCTTGAGGATGCCCTGCAGCAGGCGCTCGACAAGGCCGAGCGGGAGCGAGCGAAGCTTGAAGGTATCGTCGAGGCGATGGGGGATGCCATTTCCATTCAGGACCCGGACCTGAATGTCATCTACCAGAACCGCGCTCACCAGGAGTTGACAGGGCACAGCGTCGGCCGTCCCTGTTACGAGGCGTATCGTAAAAGAAGCACGGTGTGCGAGGACTGCCATCTTACGGCCGCCTTCGAGGATGGTCAGGTGCACCGCAGCGAACTCGGACCAGGGACCTCCGCGACCGGCGGTTATGTCGAAATCATCGGATCGGCGCTGCGTGCCGGCGACGGAACGCCCCTGTACGGAATCGAGGTGGTCCGTGACATCACTGCGCGGAAGAGCGCCGAGCGTGAGGCGATCGAACTGAACGCTGCCCTGACCCGCCAGGCTCAGGAGCTCAAACAGACCAACCAGGAACTGGAATCCTTCTGCCAGGCCATCTCCCACGACCTGAGGGCGCCGCTCACCCGCGTCTACAGCTCGGCCCAGGAGCTGAAGGGGTACCGCGAGCTTCTGGACGACAACGGCCGGTTCTTCGTCGACCTGGTGCACGACGGCTGCGTCCAGATGGAGGAACTGCTCGACTCCCTCATGGTCCTTTGCCGTGTGACCCAGGTGGAGATCGAACGCGGCGAGTTGGATCTGGTCCCGACCGCTCTCGAGATCGCGGCACGACTGCGTCAGGACTACGAGGGGCACCCGGTCTCCTTCCAGCTTCCGGAGCGACTGGTCGCAAACGGCGATGCGAGCCTCGTCCGCGTGGTGCTGGAAAACTTGCTGTCGAACGCCTGGAAGTACACCTCCGGCATGCCGTCCCCTGCCGTCGAGCTTGGCACCATGGCCGGTTCCTGCGGCGAAACGGTCTTTTTCGTACGGGACAACGGCGCCGGATTTGACGGCGCATGCGCCGACCAACTGTTCCAGCCTTTCAAACGGCTCCACAGCTACCGCGACTTTCCCGGTACCGGCCTCGGGCTTGCCACCGTACGCCGCATCGTGCGCCGCCACAACGGCCGCATCTGGGCGGAAGGCGAGCCGGGCAAGGGGGCGAGCTTCTACTTCACGCTCCCCGGGTAGGGGGGCTCGAAACGGTTGCCCCGGGTCCGGCATTCGTGCTATACCCATTCTTCGTAATGAAATCCACGTGATGAAGAGGTTATCTTCTTGAAGGTCTCATTTCTACGCCGCTTCTGGGTGACGTTCTCCATCTGGGTGATCGGCTTCTACGCTTCGTTTCTCAACCGCTTCCGCATCGTGGGTGGCGAGGCGATCCCCGGTAGTGGGGGCGTGCTTATCGCTTCCAACCACATCTCCGCTTACGACACGGTTTTTCTCCCCTGGGCTGTCATCCGCAGCCACCCTATGCAGATGCTGTGGGCTCCCGCCAAGGAGGAGCTCTTCGAGAAGCCGTTTCCCGGTCTCATTTACCGCTCCTGGGGTGCCTTCCCGGTGAAGCGCGGGCGTGACGTCCGGGCCGGGAAACAGATCAACGCTCTCTTGGCCGATCAGAAGGTGATGCTCTTCCCCGAGGGGACCCGCCATAAAGATGGCGTCCTCGGCAAGGGTAACCGCGGCGTCGGGAAGATCATTTACGACACGAGGCCGCATGTCATACCTACCGCCCTCGTCGGCATCAACCGGTGGACGTTCCCCGGGTTGGGGCTGCAGGGGAGCGTTTCCTTCGGCGCGCCGCTCGACTTCACCGATCTGTACCAGTTGGAGGACTGCAAAGAGACGCATCAGCTCATCGTGGACCGGGTCATGGCCGCCATTGCCGAACTGATTGAACGGCAAGGGGGTAAACCTTATGCAAGTTGAGATCTTCTGCGACGGTGCCTGCAGCGGCAACCCCGGCGTCGGCGGATGGGGGAGCATCCTGCGCTACGGTGACAAGGTTAAGGAGCTCTCCGGGGCCGACGGGCAAACCACCAACAACCGCATGGAGATGAGCGCGGCGATCGGCGCCCTGGAGGCGCTCACCCGTCCCTGCGACGTGGTCGTCACCACCGACTCCCAGTACCTGGTAAAGGGGATGACCGAGTGGATCCACGGCTGGGTGAAGCGCGGATGGGTCAACTCGAAGAAGGAGCCGGTCTTGAACCGGGAACTCTGGGAGCGCCTCATGGCCCTCTCCAGGATGCACAGGATCACCTGGGTCTGGGTGCGCGGCCACAACGGCCACGTCGAGAACGAACGCTGCGACGAGCTCGCGCGTGCCGCGATTGACAGCTACCGCCTGGGCGCAGGAAGATAGGGACGGGGATGGATTACTTCATCATCGAGATCTCCGAGGAGGAGATCCGGCGCGAACGCGAGAAGGGACGTGAACTGCGGCGCACCCAGTGGTGGAAGAACCGCGTTGCCAAGGGGGTGTGTCACTGGTGCCGTGGGAGGTTTTACCCGGACCAGCTCTCCATGGACCATATCGTGCCGGTGATCCGCGGCGGCAAGTCGGCGCGTGGCAACGTGGTTCCATGCTGCAAGGAATGCAACAACAAGAAGAAGCACATGCTCCCCATCGAGTGGCAGGAATACCTCGAACAGATGGGGACGGGGGAGGGTGAGCCTTCCCGTGGAGAATGATTTGAACAACGGCATCAAGGCGGTCATCTACGACTGCGACGGCGTCCTCTTCGACTCCTTCGAGGCGAACTACGCCTTCTACCACCTGATACTGGAGCGCTTCGGCAGGCCGCCGCTCGACCGGGCCGACCATGAGACGATGCGCATCCTGCACACCTACAGCAACAAGGTCGTCCTCGAGCACATCTTCGCCGGCGAGGAGCGCATGGACGAGGTACGTGCCTTCTCGGCGAGCCTCGACTACCGCAAGCTCTTCCCCCTCATGGTGATGGAGGATGGGTTGCGCGAGACGCTTGACGCACTGAAGGGGCGGGTGGAGCTGGCGGTCTGCACCAACCGCTCGAGTTCCATGGAGGCACTCCTTGCCACCTTCGGGTTGGACGGGTATTTCAGTTGCGTCATGACCGCGGCACGGGTTAAAAATCCGAAGCCGCACCCGGAGCCGGTCTTCAAGGTGCTGGAGCACTACGGCATCGAACCGGGCGAGGCGATATTCATAGGCGACTCCGTGGTCGACCGGGAGGCCGCCCAGGGAGCCGGCGTCCGCTTCGTCTCGTACCGCGGCGATTTCCCCGCCCCGCTGAGAATCGAGAAACACCAGGATCTGCTGTCACTGCTTTAATCCGGAGGTCGATCTATGGAGCCCGCGCCGCAGGAAGATGCTGAGAAGCTGACCAACCGCGCCCTTTGCGCTTTTTCCGCAGGGGAGTTTTCGTCCGCGCTCGCCCAGTTCGAGCGCGTGCTGAAGATCGGTGACAACCCGCAGCTCCACTCCTACCTCGGCTTTTGCATCGCCAAGGAGAGAGGGCAGGTGAAAAAAGGGGCGGAGCTTTGCCTCGCCTCGCTCGAACACGAGCCGCAGAACCCGGTGCACTACTTAAACCTTGCCCGGGTGCACCAGGTGGCGGGCGACAAGCCGCAGGCCATCGTGGTGCTGAGGCAAGGGATGGGGATGGGCGGCAGCGAAGATATCGTCGCCTTGCTGGCGAAGCTTGGGACGAGAAAGCCGCCACCGCTCTCCTTCCTGTCACGCGACCATTTCCTTAACAAGTGGCTCGGCATCGCGCTGAGCCGCATCGGGCTCCGCTGAAGGTACGGCCAGGGCCGTACCGGTAAAACAAAAGGCCGCGCCCCGGATCGTACCGGTGGCGCGGCCTTTTTTCTGCCAGGGGCTTGTTGTCAGATGCCCAGGATCTTTGAAAGCTCGTGCAACTCGTCCAGGGTCGTCTTCTCGCTCACCACCACGGTCTCAAGTAACGTACTGCAGATCTCGCCGCAGCAAAGCCCCACCATCTTCCCCATCTCTCCGGCCAAAAGCTGCTCGACCGCGGCATTGCCGAAACGGCTGCCAAGCAGCCGGTCGAATACCGAAGGGGCCCCGCCGCGCTGGTAGTGGCCGAGCACGGTCACCCTGGTCTCGAAGCCGATGGCGTCCTTTATGTTGTCGGCGATGTTTTGGGCACGCCCGGCCCCCTCGGCGAGGATGATGATGGCGTTACTGCGTCCCTCCTCGTAGCGCCTGCGCAACTGGTTGCAAAGGTCCGCCACGTCATACTCGACCTCGGGGATGATGGCGTACTCGGCCCCGGTGGCGATGGCGGACATGCTGGCCAGGTAGCCCGAGTTTCTCCCCATCACCTCGATGACGAAGGCGCGGTCGTGCGAACTCGCCGTGTCCTTGATGCAGTCGACGGCGTAGATGATGTTGTTGAGCGCGGTGTCGACCCCGAGCGCCATGTCGGTGAAGGCGATGTCGTTGTCGATGCTCGCCGGTACGCCGATCACCGGGACCCCCATCTTGTGCAGGGCGAGCGCACCGTTTAGGGAGCCGTCCCCTCCGATCACGATGAGCCCCTCCACCCCGTAATCCTGCAGGTGCCGCACCGCCTTCTCGCGTCCGAGCACGGTGCGGAACTCCTCGCTGCGCGCCGACTGCAGGAAGGTGCCGCCGCGGTGCAGGATGCCGGCCACCTCTCTGGTCGTCATCTCGATGAAGTCACCTTTTAAAAGCCCGGCGTACCCCTTGCGGAAGCCCACGACCTGCACGCCACGCGCGAGGGCCGTGCGGGTCGCGCTCCGAATGGTGGCGTTCATGCCGGAGCAGTCGCCGCCGCTTGTCAGAATCCCTATCCTCTTCATCTGTCGCTCCGCTTTGCTGTTGCCGCCCTTGACGTTTCCCTCTGCGAGAGGGGGCCTCCAAACCAGGGTTGAATATAACATGCGGGGAATCGTTTTCAACGACTGCGGCAAGGCGCCGCTAGGCCTTCTCCCGCTCTCCCCTGATCCACTCCATTCTCTCCTTGATGCTCTTTTCGTACCCGGAGGCCTTGGGTGTGTAGAAGCGCCTCCCGGCCAGCTCTTCCGGCAGGTAGTCCTGTACCACGATGCCGTCCTTGTGGTCGTGCGGGTAGAGGTAACCCTTCCCGTAACCTAAACCTTTCATCAGCTTGGTCGGCGCGTTGCGGACCTGCATCGGCACCGGAAGCCCTCCGGACTTTCTCACCTCGGCGAGCGCCTCGTTGATCCCCGCGTAGCTCGCGTTCGATTTCGGCGCGGTGGCCAGGTAAGTGACCGCCTGTCCCAGGATGATCCTCCCCTCCGGCATGCCGACCAGGCGGAAGGCCTCGAGCGCCGAAACCGCCATCTGAAGCCCGCGCGGGTCGGCATTTCCGACGTCTTCCGAGGCGAAGATCACCATGCGCCTCAAGATGAAGATCGGGTCCTCCCCCGCCTCCAGCATGCGCGCAAGCCAGTAGAGCGCCGCGTCCGGGTCCGAGCCGCGCATGGACTTTATGAAGGCGGAGATGACGTTGTAGTGCTCCTCGCCCCCCTTGTCGTAGAGTAGCGGCTTTTTCTGCAGCGCGTCGCGCGCCGTCTCCAGGGTGATCGTTCCCTCCTGGGCGAGGCGGGCCGCCATGTCCAGGGTGTTCAGCGCGATCCTCGCGTCACCGCCTGCCTGCTCGGCGATGAAGGCGAGCGCCTCGTCGGCCGCGGTGAGGCCGGCGGCACCCAGCCCCCGCTCCTCGTCGGCAAGCGCCCCCTTGAGGATCTCCAGGATGTCCTCGTCGGAAAGCGGGTGCAAGACGAGCACCTTGCAGCGCGACAAAAGCGGGGCGATCACCTCGAAGGAGGGGTTTTCCGTGGTGGCGCCGATCATGGTGAAGGTGCCGCGTTCCACGTAAGGAAGGAAGGCGTCCTGCTGGCTCTTGTTGAAGCGGTGGATTTCGTCCACGAAGAGGATGGTCCGCTTCCCCTGGTACTTGAGGGCATCCTCGGCCTCCTTGACCACCTCGCGGATCTCCTTTATCCCGTTCATGATGGCGGAGAAGAAAATGAAGTGGCTCTTGGTGGCACCCGCGATGATGCGGGCGAGGGTGGTCTTGCCGGAGCCGGGAGGGCCCCAGAAGATGAGGGAGGTGATCCGGTCGCTCTCGATGAGCCTTCTGAGCATCTTCCCTTCGCCCAGAAGGTGCCCCTGGCCCAGGTATTCGGAGATGGTGCGCGGCCGCATGCGCTCGGCAAGCGGCGCGAATTGTTCTTGGTTGCCGTTGAAAAGATCCAATCAGAGCCTCTGTAGTTCCACGGCCCCCGGGCGGATGTCGATCGGTTTGATGCCCCAGATCTCTCTGGCGTACTCGTCGATGGTCCTGTCGCTGGAGAATTTACCCATGCCGGCGCAGTTCAAAATCGCGCGCCGCGCCCACTCGCGCTGGTCCCTGAAAAGCGCGGCCACCTGCTCGTGACAGGCGACGTACGAGGCGTAGTCGGCCAGGAGCATGTAGTGGTCGCCGAGGTCCAGGAGCGAGTCGGTGAGCGGGGTGAAAAGGTCGGGAGCCCACGGGGAGAAGTACCCCGAGGAGATCATGTCGATGACACGTTTTAATTCCCGGTTGCCGTTGTAGTATTCCCGCGGATTGTAGCCGCGCTCGCGCAGCTGCATCACTTCGGCCGCGGTCATGCCGAAGATGAAGATGTTTTCGCGACCCACCTCTTCCATGATCTCGATGTTGGCGCCGTCCAGGGTGCCGATGGTGAGCGCGCCGTTCAGGGCGAACTTCATGTTCCCGGTCCCTGACGCCTCGGTGCCGGCAGTGGAGATCTGTTCTGAGAGGTCGGAGGCGGGGAAGATCTTTTCCGCAAGGGAAACGCTGTAGTTGGCGAGGAACACCACCTTGATCCTTCCCGCGACGTCCGGGTCGTGGTTCACCACCGCGGCTACCGCGTTGATGAGCCTTATGATGAGCTTCGCCGCCGCGTAGGCCGGAGCCGCCTTCCCTGCGAAGATGAAGGTCCGGGGGGCCACTTCCCGCGACGGGTCGTCCTTGATGCGGTTGAAAAGGGTGATCACGTGCAGGACGTTCAATAGCTGGCGCTTGTACTCGTGGAGCCTCTTTACCTGCACGTCGAACATCGAGTCGGGGTCGACGTCGATGTCGTTATGCTGCTTGATGTAGCGGCAAAGGTCCTCCTTGTTCCCCCGCTTCACCTGCTGCCAACGCCCGAGAAACTCCGGGTCCCCGGCGATGGCGCGCAGCTTCTCGAGCTCGAAGAGGTTCTTGGTCCAGCCGTCGCCTATGTACTCGTCGATGAGGGCAGAGAGGGCGGGGTTCGACATCTTGAGCCAGCGCCTCTGCGTGATGCCGTTGGTCTTGTTGTTGAAACGCTCCGGGTACATCTCGTAGAAGTCGCGGAAAAGCTCCTTTTTCAGGATCTCCGTGTGCAGCGCGGCGACGCCGTTCACCGAGTGGCTCCCGACGATGGCGAGATGCGCCATGCGGATCTTTCTCTCCCAGTGCTCTTCCACGATGGACATGCGGGTGAGGCGTTCGGGCTCGTCCGGGAAGTGCGCCTTGATCTCCATCATGAACTGCTCGTTGATCTCGTAGATGATCTGCAGGTGCCTGGGGAGGATCTGCTCGAAGAACCAGACCGGCCACTGCTCGAGTGCCTCGGGGAGGATGGTGTGGTTCGTGTAGGCGAAGGTCTTCCTGGTGATCGCCCACGCCTCGTCCCAATCGAGCCCTTCCTCGTCCATGAGAACGCGCATCAGCTCGGGGATGGCGAGGGTGGGGTGGGTGTCGTTCAACTGGATGGCGACCTTGTCGGGAAGTAGCCGCGTGTCTTGATGCTTCTTTTTAAAGCGGTACAGGACGTCATGCACGGTGGCCGAGGCGAGGAAGTACTCCTGCTTGAAGCGGAGCTCCTTCCCTTCGACGACGTTGTCGGCGGGGTAGAGCACCTTGGAGATGGTCTCCGACTGCATCTTCTTTTCCACCGCGCGGATGTAGTTCCCCTCGTTGAAGAACTTCAAGTCGAACTCGCGGCTCGACTTGGCGCTCCAAAGCCTAAGCGTATTCACGCTGTGGGTCTGGTAGCCGGGGATCGGGGTGTCGTAGGCCATGGCCATGACGTCGTCGGTATCGACCCATTCGCGTACCAGCTTGCCGTTCTTGTCGAAGGTAGAGATGACCCGCCCGTAGAACTTCACCGTGTGCAGGTGCTCCTGCCGGTCGAGCTCCCAGGGGTTTCTGTAGCGCAGCCAGTTGTCCGGGATCTCCACCTGAGCGCCGTCGGCTATGTGCTGCCTGAAGATGCCGTACTCGTAGCGGATGCCGTAGCCGTAGGCCGGGATGGACATGGTGGCCATGGAGTCGAGGAAACAGGCGGCAAGCCGTCCGAGGCCGCCGTTGCCGAGGCCCGCGTCCTGCTCCTCGTTGAGGATCAGGTCGAAGTCGTTGCCAAGCGAGGTGATCGCGTCCTTGAAATCGTCCCAAAGGCCCAGGTTGATGAGGCTGTTGGAGAGGGTTCTCCCCATCAGGAATTCCATCGACATGTAATAGACGCGCTTGTTGTCGGAATTGTAATAGGCCTGCTGTGTGTCGAGCCAGCGCTCAACCAGATGATCCCTTACCGCATAGGCGAGAGCGTTATACCTGTCATACGGGGTGGCGGAGTATTTGTCCTTTCCCAGTGTGTATTCCAGGTGTTCCAGGAATGACTTTATGATGAGCATCTGCTCGTCTAGTTCTTCGTTGATACCGATCTGCTCTTCGGTCATGAGTCACCCTGCATCTGCATGTAGTTATTACGGGAAAGGCGCCGATTGGAGCAGCCGCACCGCCCCAGTTTTCCGTTGGACATGATACAACAACTGTGCTAGTAAATCCTAGATTACAGTACAAGTAAAGGGCCAGTGATGAAAAAAATCGCCATTTTCGCCAAAGTGCACGATCCGCGCTGCCTAGGGGTCGCAGAGGAGCTCATCGAGTGGCTGGCGGCCCGCGGCATTACCGCGCAGGTCGAGAAGCACCTCTCCAGGCGGCTCAGGCGCACCACCCTCGCCGAAAGCGCCGAGAGTTCGGACATCTCGCAGGACGCCGATCTCGTCGTGGTTTTGGGGGGCGACGGTACCCTCATCGCGGCGGCCCGGCTCGTCGGGGAGCGCGACGTCCCGATCCTAGCGGTGAACCTCGGGAGCCTCGGTTTTCTCACCGAGATCACCCTGGGCGAGCTCTACCCCTCGGTCGAGCGCTGCCTCGCCGGCGACTTCGAGGTGAGCGAACGCATGATGCTCATGGCGAGCGTGGAGCGCGACGGCGAGGTGGTCGAGCTGCACCGCGTGCTGAACGACGTGGTCATCAACAAGGGGGCGCTCGCGAGGATCATCGACATGGAGACCTCGGTGAACGGTCGCTACCTGACCACCTTCAAGGCCGACGGCCTCATACTGTCCACGCCGACCGGATCGACCGGCTACTCCCTCTCCGCGAACGGGCCGATCCTGCATCCCGAACTCGAGTGCATCTCGCTCACCCCGATCTGCCCGCACACCCTGACCAACCGCCCGCTAGTCATGGCCGCCGACGCGCACATAGCGATAAAGCTCAAATACGCCCCTGACGAGTCCGTCTTCCTCACCCTTGACGGCCAGGTCGGGATGAAGCTCTTCTCCGGCGATACGGTCCAGATCACCAAGGCCGCGCAGGTGACCCGGCTCATCCAGTCGCGCAGCAAGGACTACTTCGAGGTGCTCCGCACCAAGCTCAAGTGGGGTGAACGGTAAGTGCTCAGAGAACTCCAGATCACCAACCTCGCCATCATCGACAAACTCCACGTCGAATTCAGCCCCGGGCTCAACATACTGACCGGCGAGACCGGTGCGGGTAAGTCGATCATCATCGACGCGGTGAACCTCATCTTAGGGGGGCGCGGCAGCTCGGACCTGATCCGCTCCGGTGCGAAGGAGGCCTCCGTGGAGGCGGTCTTCGATCTCACCGGGCGGGATACGCTCCTTAAGTCTCTTGCCGCGGCTGGGATCGATTGCGACGGCGAGCTCCTCGTGCGGCGTACCGTGGCGCCCGGCGGCAAGAACCGCGTCTTCATCGGCGGCGGGCTCGCCACCACTGCCCTTCTCGCCGAGGTCTGCCGCAGCCTCATCAACATCTACGGCCAGCACGACGCCCAGACCCTTTTGAAGACGGACCAGCACCTGCTTCTTCTGGACGGCTTCGCAGGAAGCCTCCCCATGCGCCACGAGTTCGCCGCCCGCTTCGAGGAGTACCAGGGCGCGAGGCAGGAGTTGAAGGCGCTAGAGGAAGGGGAGCGCGAGGCGGCAAGGCGGCTCGACCTCATCGCCTTTCAGAGCGGCGAGATCGCCGACGGGAAGCTCGTCCCGGGCGAAGAGGAGGAGCTTTCCGAGGAGCGCGTGCGCCTTGCACACAGCGGCAGGCTCACGGAGGTCTCCCAGGGCGCCTTCGATCAGCTCTACGGCGGCGACGCCGCCATCCTCGGCGGTCTCACCGGCGTGATTCAGGGGGTGGCGGACGCAGGGCGCATCGACCAGGCCCTGACGCCGGTCGCCCAGGCGCTGGAAACGGCCTACGCCCAGCTCGAGGACGCCGCGCTTTCCCTGCGCGACTACGCCGCGCGCATCGATTCCGACCCGGCGCGCCTCGAGGAGCTCGAGGACAGGCTCGACCTCATCAACCGCCTCAAGAAGAAGTACGGCGCGACCGTCGAGGAGATCCTCGCCTACCAGGCCGAGATCGACGCCGAGCTCGCCGCGCTCACCAACCGGGGCGAGACCCGCGAGGGATTGCAGGCGCGCATCGGTGATCTCGAGGGGGAACTGGCGTCGCTCGGCGCAAAGCTTACCAGTGCACGTAAGGCGGGAGCCGTTCGCCTCAAGGAGGGGATGGAGCGCGAACTCTCCGAGCTCGCCATGAAGCACGCCGTGTTCGAGACCTCCTTCGAGAAAAGCGCGGAGCCCAGGTCCTTTGGCTTCGAGCGGGCCGAGTTCCTTTTTTCCCCCAACCCGGGTGAGCCGCCGAGGCCGATCGCGAAGGTCGCCTCGGGGGGCGAACTCTCACGCCTCATGCTCGCTTTGAAGCAGCTCCACCCCGACTCCGAGGTGCCGACCCTCATCTTCGACGAGGTGGATACCGGTATTGGCGGTGCGACCTCGGCGCTCGTAGGTGAGAAGCTAAAGCGCGTGGCGCGCGAACAGCAGGTGCTCGCCATCACCCATCTCCCGCAGGTGGCCGCGTTCGCGGACCAGCACCTGAAGGTGGAGAAGGGTGTGGAGCACGGCAGGACCGCCACCAGCGTCCAACTCCTGGAAGGAGAGGAGCGGGTGGCCGAGGTGGCGCGCATGCTTTCGGGCGCGCGCGTCACCGACAAGACCCTGGAACACGCCAGGGAGATGATTCAGGAGGCGGCAAGATGATCAGAAAGGCCAGAATTGGCGACGTAAAGGACATTCAGAAACTGTTGACCAACTTCGCGAGCCGCGGAGAGATGCTCTCCCGCTCGCTTTCCGAACTATACGAGGCGCTGCGCGACTTCTACGTTTTCGAGGAGGACGGGCAACTGCTTGGGACCTCGGCGCTGCACATCGTCTGGGAAGACCTGGCCGAGGTGCGCTCCGTGGCGGTTGCCGAAAGCGTCGGGCGCCGCGGCATCGGGAGCCAGGTGGTGGGCGCCTGCATCGACGAGGCGAGATCGCTCGGGTTGAAGCGCATCTTCTGCCTCACCTACAAGCCCGACTTCTTCGCCAAGTTCGGCTTCAAGGTGGCGGACAAGTCGGAGCTCCCGCACAAGGTATGGGGCGACTGCATCAAGTGCGTGAAGTTCCCTGACTGCGACGAGATCGCGATGATACTGGAGCTTTAATGGAACTTGCCCGGCACGCAGAGACGGTGGAGCGCCTGATCGGGGCGCGGCGCATCGACGGTTGGGAGATCGCGCTCTACGGCGCGCGGGATCTCGCCATCGAGGTGAAAGAAGGGAAGGTGGACGCCTTCCGGTGCGCCGAACCCTTCGGTGTGGCGGTCCGGCTCCTTGCCGGAGAGGGGCTCGGCTTCTCTTTCTCCACCACGATGGACCCCGCCGCACTCGAGCGGATGGTGGACGCGGCCCTCGTCGCCGCCCGCATGCAGAGCCCGGATTCCTGGTACACCCTTCCCGGACCCGCCGCATCCTACCCCGAACTCCCCTGGCTCTACGATCCCGCGCTCCCGGCCCTTGACGAGGAGGCAAAGATCGGGCGCGCCCTCGAGCTCGAACGCCTGGTGCGGGCCTATGACCCGCGCGTGAAAAGGGTCAGAAAGTGCGCCTACGGCGAGTCGGTCTACCACACCCTGGTCCGGAACTCGCACGGCCTGAACGCCGCAACGATGGGGAGCTTCAACAGCTGCAGCGTTTCCGCCGTGGCCGAGGCCGACGGCGACGCTCAGACCGGCTGGGACTTCGCCTTTGCCCCAAGCTTTGCCGCCATCGATCTGGAAAAGGTCGCAGCCGGTGCCGGTCGCAAGGCGACGGCGCTTCTGGGTGCCCGCAGCATGCCCACCATGCGCTGCCAGGTCGTGCTCGACAACCGCGTGGCGGCGGACCTCCTCGACGTCCTCGCCACCTCCTTCCTCGCCGAGAGCGTGCACAAGGGGAAGTCGCTCCTCGCCGGGAGGGTAGGGGAGGGCATCTTCTCAGAGCTCGTCTCGGTGCGCGACAACGGGCTTCTCGAGGGGGGGATGGGGAGCGCCCCCTGCGACGGCGAGGGTGTGCCGCAGCAGGATACGCCGCTCGTCACCGCAGGCGTCCTCCAGGGTTACCTCTACGACAGTTACTGGGCGAAGCGCCTTGGTGCTGCGTCCACCGGGAACGCCCAGCGCGGCGCCATCAAAAGCCCGCCCCGGCTCGGTGCGAACAACCTCTTCATCGAGCCTGGAACGGCGGACGCAGGCGCGCTTATCGGCGGCGTGGCCAAGGGGGTGCTCATCACCGACGTGATGGGGATGCATACGGCAAATCCCATTACCGGCGACTTCTCGGTCGGGGCCTCCGGGTTCTATGTGGAAGGGGGGGAGCTGCGGCATCCGGTGAAGGGGCTCGCCCTGGCCGGAAACCTTTTGGAACTCTTCAGGAAGGTGGATATGGTCGGCAGCGACCTGCGCTTCTTCGGTTCAACCGGCGCGCCGTCGCTCAGGATCGCAGAACTGGACGTAAGCGGCACCTAAGGCCGCACCCCGAAGAGGGTGCGGCGCAAAAGCCTGTTGCCGCCTGGATGCTTCTTTTACGGTTCGGCGTGCAGGATCTCGATCAGCCTGCGCACGAACGGGCTCACCACAGCGTAGTGCACCTCGACCCCGTCGCGGGTCCCCTCGATGATCCCCTTGTTCTTCAAAAGCGCCAGGTGCTGCGACACGGTCGCCTGCGGCAATGCGAGGCACTCCCAGATGTGCTTCACGTTGCATTCCTGGGCGCAAAGCCCCGCAACTATCTTCAGGCGGATCGGGTGCCCGAGCACCTTCAGCATTTCCGCTTCTTTCCCGTAATCCTTCGTCTTGTCAAATGCCAAGTTGGTATCCTCCGTCTGTGCTAGAAAACAATCTATATATGCTAATTGGACTTGTCAACGAATTACTTGCTGCCGCCTAGGTAGATTTCCTCAGAGAAATGACAGGCGGCTTTTTGTCCCGGCACCTTCTCCACCAGTTCGGGGCGCTTCTGGCTGCACACCTCGCGTGCGTACGGGCAGCGCGGGTGGAATGGGCAGCCGCTCGGGGGCGACACCGGAGAGGGAAGCTCCCCCTTGGCGATCACGTGCTTTCTGCGCCTGTTCGGATCAATGCTCGGGATGGCGGAGAGCAACGTCTCGGTATAAGGGTGCAGGGGGCGCGAGAGCACCGCGTCGCGGCTTCCGGTCTCTACGATCCTTCCGAGGTACATCACCGCCACCCGGTCGCTCATGTGTCTCAGCACCGAGAGGTCGTGGGTGATGAAGAGGAAGGAGAGCCCGAGGTCCATTTTCACCTCCTGGAGCAGGTTGATGATCTGCGCCTGGATCGAGAGGTCGAGCGCGGAAACCGGTTCGTCCGCTATCACGAGTTTCGGTGCGACGGCGAGGGCGCGGGCGATCCCGATCCTCTGGCGCTGCCCGCCGGAAAACTCGTGGGGAAAGCGCATCATCTGCTCGGGAGAAAGCCCCACCCGCTGCAAAAGCTCCGCGACCCGTTCGCGCCGCTCCGAGGCGTTGCCGATGCCGTGGATCGCGAGCGGCTCCCCGACGATCTCGGCGACCCGCATGCGCGGGTTCAGCGAGGAGAAGGGGTCCTGGAAGACCATCTGCACCTCGCTGCGGAACCGGGTGCGCTCCTCCTTCGACATGGCGGCGAGTTCGCGCCCCTGGTAGCGGATGTTCCCCGAGGTGGGGGCGGTGAGCCCGGTCAAGAGTCGCGCCATGGTCGATTTGCCGCAGCCGGACTCGCCGGCAAGACCCAGGGTTTCGCCCGGGTAGAGTTCCAGGTCCACACCTGCGACGGCGGTCAAGGTTCTCTTCGGGGCGAACATCCCTCCGCGCACCGGGAACTCTTTCACCAGATTTTCGGCGGTCAGTATGGGGGTCACGATACCTTCCTGCAGCGCACGAGATGTCCCGGCGCCACCTCCCGCATTTCGATGTTCGCTTTGCCGCACTCCGCGTCCCCGATCGGGCAGCGCTCCCTGAAGGGGCAGCCGACGAAGTCGCTTTTCAGGTCGGGCACGCCCCCGGCGAAGGTGGCGAGCTTTTCTCCCGGGGTACCGAACTCCGGGAGCGAGGCTAAGAGCCCTTTGGTGTACGGGTGCAGCGGGTTTGCGAAGAGCGCCTCGGTGGCGGCGCTCTCGACGATCTCGCCTGCGTACATGATGGCGGTTTTATGGGCACGCTCGGCCACGATGCCCAGGTTGTGCGTGATCAGGACGAGCCCCATCCGGTTTTGCGCCATGAGCCGGTCCAAAAGCTCGAGGATCTGTGCCTGGATGGTGACGTCCAGGGCGGTGGTCGGCTCGTCGGCGATGACGAGTTCCGGCCCGCAGGCAAGCGCCATGGCGATCATCACGCGCTGGCGCATGCCGCCCGAGAGCTGGTGCGGGTAGTCCCTGATGCGCTCTATAGCAGCCGGGATCCCCACCTGGGTGAGGAGCTCAACCGCTTCGCGCTCGGCGGCCGCCGCCGAGAGGCCGCGGTGGATACGGAGCCCCTCCGCCACCTGGTAGCCGACAGTGAAGACCGGGTTCAGCGAGGTCATCGGGTCCTGGAACACCATGGCGATCCGGTTGCCGCGGATCCCGCGCATCCCTTCTTCGGAGAGCTCCAGGAGCTCTTCCCCCTTGAAGCGGATCGAACCGGCGACGATCTTGCCCGGAGGAGGGACGAGACGCAGCACCGAGGCGGCCGTGATGCTCTTGCCGCAGCCCGATTCGCCGACAAGCGCCAGGGTCTCTCCCGCCTCCACGGCGAGGTCCACGCCGCGCACCGCTTTCACCGTCCCGCCTTTCACGCGGAATTCGGTACGCAGTCCAGTTATTTCGAGAAGTGCCGGCACGAGGCTCTCCGATTACCTTTGGGTACAAAAATGGCGCGAACCGGCTCTGCGGGCCGCGCTGCAAAAGTTTACCTTATACCATTATTCGGATTACTGGGCAATACAGGAGTGCGGCTTACCTGGTTTCTGCGAGGCCGACACCACGTGCAGACCGAGGTACTCCTCGCGCTGCGGCAGGAAATTCGGCGTCTTCAACAGCTTGATGAAGATGGGCACGAGCTCGGGGTCGAACTGGGTTCCGGCATTTTCGGCGAGCTCCTGTATGGCTACCTCGAGCTTCAGCGCCTTGCGGTAGGGGCGGTCCGAGGTCATGGCATCGAAGCTGTCGGCGATGGCGAGGATTCTGGACTCCAGGAGCAGCTCCTGCCCGGTGAGGCTGTTTGGGTACCCTTTGCCGTCGTAGCGCTCGTGGTGCTGCCCGATGCAAAGGCGGACGTCGTGCAGGAACTCGATCGGTTCCAGGATCTTCATCCCTATGCTCGGGTGCTGCTGCAGCTCGGCGACGTCCTCGCTGGTGAGGGCATCCTCCTTGTGCAAAAGCGAGAGGTCGATGCCGATCTTGCCGATGTCGTGCAGGATGGCGGCGCGCTCGATGACTTTCAGGCGATTGGCCGGGAGCTCGAGCTTACGGGCGAGGGCCAGGGAGAAGCGGGTGACGCGCTCGGAGTGCCCCCGGGTGTAGCTGTCGGAAGCCTCGATGGCGGAGACGAGCGCCTGGATCGTGTTCAGGTAGGTCTTTTGCTGCTCGTCGTAGAGCATCGCGTTCTTCATGGCGATGGAGGCCTGGGCGGCGATGGTAGAGAGAAGCTCCAGTTCCTCGTGGTTGTAGACCGTGTTGTTCAGCTTGTTGACCACGGTGAGGGTGCCGATGATCTCGTCCTTCACCATGAGCGGCGCGCAGATCAGGGTCTTTCTCTCGAACCCGAGCGGGCTCACCCGGTCGAACTCCGGCGTCAGGGCGATGTCGGTTATGAGCAGCGGCTTGCTGTTCTGGATCACCCAGCTGGAAACGCTGGAGGGTTTCATCGGGACGCGCAGGTATTGCGAGTTCGGGTCGCGGTAACCGATCAGGTTGGTGATGCGCAGTTCACCGCGCTCGGCGTCGTACAGCACGATGTAGCCGACCTGGGCCTGAAGCGTGTCCATGGTGGTCTTCACCACGAGCTGGTAGAGGTCCTCGACCTCGATGGTGGAATTGATGGCGAGACCTAGGCGGTTCAGGGTGGAGAGCTTGGCGACCGCCTTCTCGAGGTTGGTGTTTTTGTCCTCCAGCTCCCCGGCGAGGTCGGCGATCTTGTAGTTCGCCTCCTCGATCTCCTCGATGCGCTCCTCGAGGGTGACGTTCAGGTTCTCGATCTCGCGGATCTGTTCCTCTAGCCTGCCGTTCATCTGGTGCGTCTCTCGGTGGTGTTCCAGCTTCTCCTGGGTGCGGGCGAGCTCCCTCTCATGGCTGACCGTCGCCTCCATGAGGTTCGCCATGGTGCCGACCATGTGGTTGAAGCTGTTGCCGAGGGTGTACATCTCGTGGCTCGAGGTGAGGCTGATCTCCTGGTCGAACTCACCCTGTTCCACCTTCTCCATGGAACGGACCAGCTTGCGTATCGGGCGCTCCACGTAGATGACGAGGAATACGAATATGGTCGCCACGGTGAGAAGGACGAGCATGATCGCGGAGACCACGGCTATGTTGCGCTCCCGGGTGATGAACCCGTTCATGTAGCCGAGCGAGAGCTTGATCTCGAGAAGACCGAGCGTCTCCTTGCTTGCCGGGTGACATTTATAACACTGGGGGGCGTTGAAGATGCGCGCGTAGGAGAGGAAGACCCCATCCTCGGGTAGTACGGAGAGGTTCCTGGTCGGCAGTTGCTGCCGCCCGAGCTCGGGGAGCGTCGTGCCGATCTCCTCGCGGTCGGCGGAGTTGAGGATCTTCCCCGACTCGTCGACGATCCGGATGGAGTTCACGAACTCGCGTGACTTGATCCGTGCGAAGATGGCGGCGACCTCGTCGGAACGGCCGGAGAGCATGGCGTTGGCAACGGAACTCTTTATCGTCTCTATGAGTACCGAGGTGTTGCGGTTCGCGATCTCGTGCAGCATTTCCTTCTGCTGCCGGTAGTTCTGATAGGCCACCGTGGAGATAATGACCACCAGTATGACAGTGACCAGGGTCAGTATCTTGATTTTAAGGGAGTTGCACATACGGTTCCGTACTTATAGGTGTGCGGCAAATCACGCAAAAGCGCTAAGCCACTCAGCGATATAGCCTTTTTTTCAAGTTCTGGCAACAGTTTATTTGGCGCCGGCGGCGCCGCGTCGGCGGCTCCAAACCGATAGAGTTCGGCACTTTAGCGCGCTATGGGTGAGGGGACCCCTCCCGGGCGCGACGGTGTCGTCGAAGAATTAATGAGAATGATAGCAAAACGCTTGCCAATTCCGCCCGCTGTGGTCAAGCATTAGAACGACAAAATTATTGACTTTGTCGGCTGTTCCATGGTTTATATCTAGGGCTTTTCAGGCTCGCGCCATACCCATGTGTAAACGGAATTGATGAGTTTCTTCAGGACGTTGATCATAGTTGTCATCTGCCTCGCCGCCGGAGCGAGTGCCGCCGCGACGAGACCCGAGATGGTTCGGGTCGCCCTCTTGAGAGGGGCGGAAACGGTCCGCATCGACGGCGACGGCGTGCTCCTTACCGACGGCAGCGGCGAGCCGCTCCGTGTCGAGATGCCTCTCGAGGTGAAGAGGTCGGGAAGTGCGGTAACCGTGAACGGCAGGACCGTGAACCGGCTGGTCGCCTCGGCTTTTTCCCGCGTCACCGTGAACGGCAAAGGGTACCGTGCCCTCATCGAGGTCACCCCGGGAGACAAGGGGCTCCTCGTCGTGAACGAGCTGCCGCTCGAGGAATACCTTATCGGTCTCATCAACTGCGAGATCAGCTCCGCCTGGCCCATCGAGGCGATCAAGGCGCAGGCGGTCATCGCACGTTCCTACGCCATGTATCAGATCCAGGCACGCCGGGGCGCCGCGTACCAGCTCGAGTCGAGCGTGATGGACCAGGTCTACGACGGCGCCGACGCCGAGGACGGCCGCGCCGCCTACGGGGTGCGCGAGACCGCCGGCCAGGTCTTGACCTACGACGGCAAGATCATCCAGGCCTTCTACCATTCCAACTGCGCCGGGCACACCGAGTCCTCCCGCAACGTCTGGGGACTCTCCATCCCGTACCTCCAGGGCGTCCCCTGCCGCTACTGCAGCGAGTCCAACCCCATCAAGTGGGATGTGAACCTCACCACGCGCAAGGTGGAGAGCGCGCTCCGGTCGGCCGGGTATCCGGTCTCCGGGCTCAAAGAGCTCCGCGTGCGGGGGCGCAACCAAAGCGGCAGGGTGCAGGACGTGGTCGCCGAGTGTGCCCGCGGGTCGGTCACCGTTCCGGGCGTCGCCTTCAGAAAGGCGCTAGGCTACGGCGTCGTTAAGAGCACCAACTTCGAGCTGCGCATGAAAGGTGACGGCCTCCAGGTGGTCGGCACCGGCTCCGGGCACGGCGTCGGCCTTTGCCAGTGGGGCGCCAAGGGGCGCGCCAACGAGGGGTTCGCCTACCGGGAGATCCTGACTTATTACTACCCCGGGGTGAAACTTGCCGAGGGGTACGGTCGATAACATGCGCCTTTCCGATTTCGACTACGAACTCCCGCCGGAGCTGATCGCGCAGCACCCGGCGAGCCGCAGGGACGCCTCGAGGCTTTTGACCCTGGACCGCGCAAGCGGGGCGGTTGCCGAGACCACCATCGCCGCCATCGCGGGAGAGTTCCGGGCAGGCGACCTGCTGATTTTAAACGACACCCGCGTGATCCCGGCACGGCTCAAAGGGCAGAAGGAGACTGGCGGCGCGGTAGAGGTTTTCCTGGTGCGCCGCCTCCCTGGCGCGGACGAGATCTGGAGCTGCCTCATCAAGGCCTCCCGCTCCCCCGGCGAGGGGACCCGCATCCTCCTTCCCGGCGGCGTCACCGCAACCGTAGTGTCGCGCGAGGACGGGGAGTGGCAGGTCCTCTTCGAGGGGGCTGCCGACTTCATGGGCTGGGTGGAGGGGGCCGGGAGCATGCCGCTTCCCCCTTACATCAAGCGGCAGCCCGAAGGGGAGGATCTGGAGCGTTACCAGACCGTGTTCGCCCGCGAGAAGGGAGCCGTCGCCGCCCCGACCGCCGGGCTGCACTTTACCCCGGAGCTTCTGGACGAGATCCGGAGCCGGGGCGTTCAGATCGCGTCGGTCACTCTGCACGTGGGGCTTGGGACCTTCATGCCGGTGCGGGTGGAGGAACTCTCGGAGCACACCATGCACCGGGAGAGGTACCGGATCCCCGAGGAGACCGCCGCCGCCATCCGCAGGACCAAGGAGGCGGGTGGGAGGGTGATCGCCCTTGGAACCACGTCGCTGCGGGCTTTGGAGCACGCCGCGGCCTCCGGGGAGCTCGTCGCCGGGGAGCGGGAGGCGGACATCTTCATCCTTCCCGGGTACCGCTTCCGCGTGGTCGACGCGCTGATAACGAATTTTCATCTCCCCAAGTCGACACTATTTATGTTAGTGTGCGCATTCGCCGGGAAGGAGACCATGCTGCACGCCTACGGCGAGGCGGTGAAGCGACGTTTCAGGTTCTTCAGCTACGGCGATGCGATGTTCATCTCCTGATGCGGGATGGGCAGAGGTATCAAGCAGGATCACAGAATTTAATGACGGGAAGAGTTATTGGCAGCCATATCGTTTGAACTCATCAAGAAGGACCCGGGCTGCGCGGCCCGGCTCGGCTCTCTGACAACAACGCACGGCAGGATCGAGACCCCGATCTTCATGCCGGTCGGCACACAGGCGACGGTGAAGGCGATGACGCCGGAGGAACTGGTCGAGGTCGGCTCCCAGATCATCCTGGCGAACACCTACCACCTCTACCTGCGCCCCGGGCACGAGCTGATCGAGCGCCTGGGCGGCCTGCACCGCTTCATGCACTGGGACCGCCCCATGTTGACCGATTCCGGCGGCTTCCAGGTCTTCTCCCTGGGCGAGCTGAGGAAGATCTCCGAGGAGGGGGTAAAGTTTCGCTCCCACATCGACGGCTCGCGCCACTTCATCTCTCCCGAGGTCTCCATCGCGATCCAGGAGGCGCTTGGCGCCGACATCGCCATGTGCTTCGACGAGTGCCCGCCGTACCCGGCGGAGCGCCACTACGTAGAGAAATCGCTCGAGCTCACCACGCGCTGGGCCAGGCGCTGCAAGGACGCCCACAAACGCGAGGACCAGGCCCTCTTCGGCATCGTCCAGGGGGGGATGCACGGGGACTTAAGGCGCGAGAGCGCGAAGCAGATCACCGACATAGGTTTCGACGGCTATGCGCTCGGCGGCCTCTCGGTAGGCGAGGAAAAGGAAGTGATGCACGGCATGATGGAGGAGTGCAGCGGCATCCTTCCCGAAAATGCGCCGCGCTACATCATGGGGATCGGCGCCCCGGAAGACCTCGTCGAGGCGGTCTACAACGGCTTCGACATGTTCGACTGCGTCATGCCGACGAGAAACGCGCGCAACGGTGCGCTCTTCACGAGCTTCGGCAGGATCAACATCAAAGGCGCACAGTTCGCCGAGGACCAGGGCCCGATCGATCCGCTTTGCGACTGTTACGTCTGCCGCAACTACTCTAGGGCGTATCTGAGGCACCTGTACCGTAGCCAGGAGATCCTCGCCTCCAGGCTGAACAGCTGGCACAACCTGCACTTCTTCCTGAACCTGATGAAAGAGGTGCGGGAGGCGATCGGCAAGGGGGAGTTCGTGCAGTTCAGGAAGGACTTTTATGCGGCAAGAAGCGCCGCTTTTGCAGTGAAAGAGCAAGAAAACAATCCAGGAGGTAACTAAATGTTAGGTTTGGCGTTTGCGATGGCTGGTCCCACCCAGGGTGCAGCTGCGGGCGGAGGTATGATGGCCCAGTTCCAGGGGTTGATCCCGCTGGTATTCATGTTCGCCATCTTCTACTTCCTGCTCATCAGGCCGCAGCAGAAAAAGGCCAAGGAGCACAGGGCGCTTTTGGACGCGCTCAAGAAAGGCGATCAGATCGTGACTGCCGGCGGCATGCACGGCAAGGTGACCGCACTGGACGACCAGGTGGTGACCCTCGAGATCGCTCCCGGCGTCAACGTCAGGATCAACAAGGGGTATATTGCGTCTGTGAAGCAGGACTAATGCATTGATCCAATTTTTCCGAAAGGAGCTTTTCCCATGAAGGGTTATACCTGGCGCATTTCTCTCATCCTTATTTTCATCATCGCCTCGTGCGTCTACCTGACGCCGACGCTGGTCGACACGCTCCCCACGTGGTGGAGCGGTCTGCTCCCGAAGGACAAGATCCACTTGGGTCTTGACCTGCAGGGGGGTACCCACCTCGTCATGGAGGTAGAGACCCAGAAGGCTGTCGAAGGCTCCCTCGAGCTGATCGCAACCGACCTTGAGGACTCTCTCAACGCCCAGAACCTCCGCTTCAAGAAGGTGGCCCGTCTTGGCGGCGACAAGGTGCAGCTCACCCTTTACGACCGCGGTTCCGCCGACAAGGTGCAGGCCATGGTCAAGAAGAAGTACCCCGACCTCGAAGCGCTTCCGGTCTTCGACGAGGGTGGCTTCGTCAACATGCAGCTGCGCATCAACGAGAAGGAAGCCCAGGTCAAGAAGGACCGCGCCGTGGCGCAGGCCCTGGAGACCATCCGCAACAGGATTGACCAGTTCGGCGTATCCGAGCCGGTGATCCAGCGTGAGGGGCTGAACCACATCGTCGTGCAGCTTCCGGGCATCAAGGATCCGAAGCGCGCCATCGAGCTGATCGGCAAGACCGCCCGTCTCGAGTTCAAGCTGGTTGACGAGTCCGTGAACGCGGCAACCGCGACCGCAAGCTCGGTCCCCGAGGACGACGAGCTCCTCTACGAGAAGAGAACCGATCCCGCCACCGGCGCGGTGAGCGAGACCCCGCTCGTCGTGAAGAAGAAGGCCATGATCACCGGCGAGCTTCTGACCGACGCTCAGATCCGGATCGATTCCCAGTACAACCAGCCTTACGTCGCCATCGAGTTCAACTCGACGGGCGCACGTCTGTTCGATCAGGTGACCGCGGCCAACGTCGGCAAGCGCTTCGCCATCGTGCTCGACAGCAACATCTACTCCGCTCCGGTGATCCGCGAGAGGATCTCCGGCGGTTCCGCCCAGATCTCCGGCTCCTTCACCGAGAAGGACGCCGCCGACCTCGCCATCGTGCTGCGCGCCGGTTCGCTCCCCGCACCGGTCAAGATCCTGCAGAACATCACCGTCGGTCCTTCCCTCGGGCGCGACTCGATCCACAAGGGTCTCATGGCAGGTCTCATCGGCGTCGTACTCGTCGTGGGCTTCATGGCGATGTACTACAAGATCTCCGGCATGGTGGCTAACTTCGGGATGGTGCTTAACATCCTCTTCCTGATGGGCGCGCTCTCGGCCCTGGGCGCCACCCTGACCCTGCCGGGCATCGCCGCTATCGTCCTTCTGGTCGGTATGTCGGTCGACTCCAACGTCCTCATCTTCGAGAGGATCAGGGAGGAGCTAAGGCTCGGCAAGACGCCGCACGCAGCCCTCGACGCCGGCTACGACAAGGCGTTTCTCACCATCATGGACTCGCACGTGACCGCGCTCATCACCGCGGCGGTGCTCTTCCAGTTCGGCACCGGTCCGGTCAAGGGTTTCGCCGTCTCCCTGAGCCTCGGTATCATCATCAACCTGTTCACGTCGCTTGTTTCCACCAAGGTGATCTTTGACGCCTTCCTGGAGCGCGTCCACGTGAAGAGACTCAGCATATAAGGAGGGGGACGAACATGGAACTGATTAAGAAGACCAACATAGACTTCATCGGCATGAGGAAGTTCTCCTTCCTCGTCTCCGGTATCATGGCCATCATCGGCATTCTCGGCATCATCGCCATCGCCCGCGGCACCGCCAACATGGGGATCGACTTCTCCGGCGGCACCTCGATGCAGATCAAGTTCGCCCAGCCCGCCAACAGCCAGGCCGTGCGCGACGCGCTCGGCAAGGCCGGCATCAAGGAAGTGGAGCTGCAGGAAGTAACCGGCGGCAACCAGATCCTCATCAAGATGCACAAGTCGACCGGCAAGTCCGCCGACGCGGTTTCCGACGCGCTGAAAGCGGGCATCCCCGGCAACAGCTTCACCGTTGAAAGCTCCACCGAGATCGGCCCGTCCATCGGCGAGAAGCTAAAGCAGGACACCCTCGTCGCCGTGGCGCTCTCCATGCTCGGGATCATCATCTACATCGCCTGGCGCTTCGACTTCAAGTTCGGCGTGGGCGCGGTCGTCGCCACCATGCACGACGTCCTGGCCATGATCGCCGTGTTCTACGTGCTGCACCGCGAGGTCAACATCCTCTTCATCACCGCGGTGCTCACCATCGCCGGTTACTCGCTCACCGATACCGTCGTCGTCTTCGACCGTATCCGCGAGAACATGCACAAGAGTCTCAAGGACCCGATGCTCACCATCTTCAACCGCAGCATCAACGAGACCCTTTCCCGTACCATCATCACCTCGGTGACCACCTTCCTTGCCGCCGTATCTCTCTACCTCTTCGGCGGCGAGGTGATCCACGATTTTGCCTTCGCGCTGGTCGTGGGGGTCGTGGTGGCCACCTATTCTTCCATCTTCGTGGCGAGCCCCATCGTCGCGGTCTGGGAAAAGAAAGCGGTAGAGGTTGAGGCCGCCTAAGGAGGTCCCGTGAACAGGGAAAACGTACTCACCATCGTGGTGGCGTTGATCGTGGGGCTTCTCGGCGGGTACCTGATCTTCAGCATCGCCGGGCATAACAAGGCGCCCCAGCAGGCCATGTCGGTCCCGCAGGGCGCCGGTTCCCCGACCGACTACCAGCGCCGCATCTTGGAGGCGGAGAAGATCGTCGCCAAGGATCCCGGCAACCTGCAGGCCTGGATCCAGCTCGGAAACGACTACTTCGACACCGATCAGCCCCAGAAGGCGGTGAACGCCTACGGCAAGGCCCTGGAACTGGACCCGAAAAACCTGAACGTGATGACGGACCAGGGGATCATGTACCGAAAGATCGGCTGGTACGACAAGGCGATCGCCAACTTCGAGAAGGCGCAGACCATCGATCCCAAGCACCTGCAGAGCCTTTACAACCTCGGCGTGGTGTACTGGCAGGACCTGAAGCAGCCCGAAAAGGCCAAGGAGGTGTGGATGAAGTACCTGCAGTTCGACTCCACGAGCCCGACGGCGCAGCAGATCCAGAGCGACATGAGCACCATGGGGAACATGCCCCCAAGCTTCAAAAAGTAGAAGAAAAACCCGCTTCGGCGGGTTTTTTTTTGCCCGGTGCCGTTCCACATTAGGTTCGCGAGCGGGCGGCGCTTATGATATTATTTCTCACTGTTTTTCATCGGGTGGAGGGTGCATGAAACCTGTTACGGATAGATGCTGGCGGGCAAGAGAAGCCGATGCGGGGGCCGTCGAGGAACTCGCACGTAGCGGTGTCTCCCCGCTTATCGCGCGCCTTATCGCGCAACGCGGCGTTTCGACGCCGGACGACGCCGAGGCGTACCTTAACCCGGTTCTCTCCAGGCTGCACGATCCCATGCTTTTAAAGGGGATGGCGCAGGCGGTGGAGCGGCTGGCGCGCGCCCTCGCGAACAACGAGCGCGTCTGCGTGCACGGCGACTACGACGTGGACGGCGTCACCTCTTCCGCGCTTCTCATCAGCTTTTTCACGCGCATCGGCCTCGATTGCTTCCCGTACATCCCTAAACGGCTCACCGAAGGGTACGGCCTTTCCGCCCAAGGGGTCGCCGCCGCAGCACAGGCGGGCGCCAAGGTGCTCGTGACGGTGGACTGCGGCATCACCGCGGTCGCCGAGGCCGCCCTTTGCCGCGAGGCCGGTATCGACCTGATCGTCACCGATCACCACTCACCGGCGGCGGAACTGCCGGACGCCTGCGCCATCGTGAACCCGCTGCAGCCGGGCTGCCCGTTTCCCTTCAAATCGTTGGCCGGCGTCGGCGTCGCCTTCCACCTCGTCGTCGCACTGCGCGCGAGGCTGCGCGAGGAAGGGTGCTTCGATCGCGGCAGCGAACCCGACCTGAGGGAGTACCTGGACCTCGTGGCCCTTGGCACCATCGCGGACGTGGTGCCGCTTTTAGGGGCGAACCGGGTGCTGACGAGCTACGGGCTGAAACAGCTCTGCTCAGGGAGCAGGGTCGGCATCGAAGCGCTCAAGGAGGTGGCGGGGATCACGGGCGAAATCGGCTGCGGCGCGGTCGGCTTCCGTCTCGCTCCCCGCATCAACGCGGCGGGGCGACTCGAGGACGCCGCCCTTGGGCTCGAACTTTTGCTCTGCAGCGATCCCTCACGCGCCCGTACCATCGCAAAAGAGCTCGACGAGGCGAACGCCGAGCGGCAGGCCCTCGAACGGGCCACCTTCGAAGAGGCGCGCGCCATGCTCGAACAGGGTGCCTGCCGCGGCAGAAAGAGCATCGTTTTGGGCTCCGAGATGTGGCATCCGGGCGTGATCGGCATCGTCGCCTCCCGCATCGTGGAGATGTTCCACCGTCCAGCCATCCTCTTCGCCTTCGAAGACGGCACCGGGCGCGGCTCCGGGCGCAGCATCTCGCGTTTTCATCTGCTGGACGCCATCAAAAGCTGCGCCGACCACCTGCTGCGTTTCGGCGGACACAGCCACGCCGCCGGCCTTTCCATAGCGCAGGATGAACTGGAGCGTTTCGCGCTCAGCTTCGACGAAGCCGCCCAGGAGGTCCTCGACGCCGATGCGCTCACGCCGACGCTTGCCTACGACCTGGAACTGGAAGCCCGCGCCATCGACCAGGGGCTCGTCAAAGAGCTCGAGCGGCTGAGGCCGTTCGGCATGGGGAACCCGGAGCCGCTCTTCGTTTTGAGGGGCGCCGTGGTTGAGGAGAGCCGCGTGCTGAGGGGCGGACATCTGAAACTGAGGGTAGGGCAGGGAGGGCGCAGTTTCGACGCCATCGCCTTCGGCCTTGCCGAAAAAGGGGTCCCGGACGGTCGCGTGGACCTCCTCTTCTCGCCGGCGATCAACGTATGGAACGGCAGGACTTCGCTACAGCTTACGGTGAAGGACCTGCGCCCGGAGGGAACATGCTAAGAGGGGAGCGTTTCAACAAGGCGGACCGCGTGATCCGGATCGGCTTCTGGAGTAACGCCGTCCTCATGGCCGTCAAGCTTGCCGCCGGGCACTACGGCCATTCAGGCGCCGTCTTCGCTGACGGTATCGAGAGCGCCTGTGATTTCATCGCCATCGGGCTTACCATCATCGCCCTCAAGGTGGGGCGCAAGCCCTGCGACGAGGACCATCCCTACGGACACGGCAAAGTTGAAAGCCTTTCCGCCATCCTGGTCTCCCTCGTGATCTGCGGCACCGGTGTATGGGTCCTTTACGGGGCCGCCTCCACGGTGCGAGAGGGGAGCTATGAGGCCCCGGCGCTAATCGCCGTGGTCGCCGCCGCGGCGACCATCGTGATCAAGGAGTCTCTCTACCGCTATTCCATGAGGGTAGGGGGGAGCCTCGGCAGTCCGGCCCTTCTTGCCATCGCCAAGGACCACAGAAAGGACGCCGTCACCTCCATCGCCACCCTGATCGGCGTCGGCGGTGCCTATCTCGGCGTCGGCATCATGGACCCGATCGCGGCAGGCGTCACCTCGTTTTTCATCTTCCACATCGGTGTCCACACCTTCCGCACCTCCGCGCACGAGCTCATGGACGGCCAGCCCGAACAGGAGGTCCTAGACGCCATCTCGCGCCTCGCCGGTTCTGTCGAGGGGGTGGACCAGGTGCACGAGATAAGGGCCCGCCACTCAGGACAGTACCTCATCGTCGATCTGAAACTGGACATGCCCCCCGACATGACGGTCAAGCACTCTCACGACATCGCGACCGAGGTCAAAAAACGCATCTTCGACCACTTCAACAACGTGGGGGACGTCATGATCCACATCAACCCTTCCGACGAGCCGCACGAGGATCTCATCCGGCTGTGACTTTTCCTTTACACCCACCTTTTAGGTCGGCTTTTGTCACAACTCTCTTGACAGATACTCATGTTAGGTAGTATTAGGATCAGTCGATTGCAGTGAATACAATGTTATTTTGGGGAGGAATGATGAAAAAAAGTAGTCTGTCGCTGTTCATCGCGGCCTTGATTCTCGTCGCTTCTACGGCCTTTGCAGGCAAGATGGCGACCGTTGACATCCCGGAAAAGCCCGAGATGTACGCCACCGCTCCGGCTGCGCTTACCCCGCAGCAGTGCGCCCAGTGTCACACCGGCGCCTTCAACGGTCTGAAGAACGCCGGCGGCAAGCACCGTTTCGATTGCCAGGGTTGCCACACCGTGATCCACGCTTACAACCCGAAAAAGGCCAATTACGACGAGGTGATGCCCAAGTGCGCCTCCTGTCACACCGATATCCACGGTCCGACCGCGAAGGACTGCGCCAGCTGCCACAGCAACCCGCACACCCCGCGTAAGGTTGCCATGACCCCGAGGCTTGCCGGCGCTTGCGCCACCTGCCACGCCGCCGAAAAGGCCGAGCTCGTCAAGTTCCCGAGCAAGCACACCAACGTCTCCTGCGACCGCTGCCACACCTCGCACGGCTACAAGCCGTCCTGCTTCATGTGCCACAGGCCGCACTACAAGGATCAGCCTGTCGAAGCCTGCGCCAAGTGCCACTCGGTTCACAAGCCGAAGATGGTCACCTACCAGGGTACCGACTGGAACCAGACCTGTGCTTCCTGCCACGGCAAGATCGCTGAAAAGCTGAGGAAGACCGCCAGCCGCCACAACAAGGTTGCCTGCGCTTCCTGCCACAAATCCAAGCACGGCTACATCCCGCAGTGCACCGAGTGCCACAAGGCTCCGCATCCGAAGACCATCCTGGATCGCTTCCCGAACTGCCTGGGTTGCCACCTCGATGTTCACGACCTGCCGAGCATGAAGTAAGCTTCGCCTCTCAGGCAAACAAAAGGCCCCTGGAATCCCCGGGGCCTTTTGTTGTTTCTGCGCCCAAAACGTGACTTCCGTCACAAAAAAATCCCCGCCCATCCGGTATCGTAGCTTCCAGCTTGTTTGCATGCAGAAGCCTTTTCGCCCGCCGCAACCTCCCGCTTTTGCACTTCAACGTCAACCGCAGTCCTAACTCGAAGTTTCTGTGGCAACACGGAACGTAAAAGGAAGCTCGTGCGCGTTATAGTCCTCTTTCTGTTACTCCTGTCGTTCCCGCTTATCGCCCCGGTCAAGCTCCATGCCATGGTCGACCCCGCGGTTACCGCTGCCGTCACCACTACAAACCTTGATCGCCTTCTGGAACGTGCCATGGCCGACGACCTCATCGCAGGCGGGGTGGTCGTGGTCGGCAATCACGAGGGGATCCTCGCCACCGCGGCGCGCGGCCAGGTGAGCTCCTCCGCCGGGGCACCCGCCATCACAGACCGGACCATTTTCGATGTCGCCTCCCTCACCAAGGTGATCGCCACCACCCCGGCCGTTATCAAACTCCTGGACGAGGGACGTATCGCGCTCACCGACCCTCTTTCCCGCTGGTTCCCGGAACTTGCCGGCACCGACAAGGGCAGCATCACCATCCTCAACCTGATGACCCACACCTCGGGCCTTTCCGACGTGATGGTCGGTCAGGACCGCAGCGTCGAGGGGCTCGTGCGCAAGGTGGCGGCACAGCGGTCGCGCCTGCCCGGCTCCGGTTTCGAGTATGCCGATATAAACTTCATCCTGCTCGGCGAACTGGTGCACCGCGTTTCCGGCGAGAGGCTGGACCAGTTCTGCCGCGAAGAGATTTACGCTCCGCTTGGCACTCGCGACACGGCTTTTCTTCCCTCCCGTGACGGCACAAGCGATATCGCCCCGACATCGGGGAGCCTGGGCGGGGTAGTGCAGGATCAGAACGCGCGCCTTCTGGGCGGGGTGGCCGGGCATGCCGGCCTCTTCAGCTCGGCCTACGACCTCGCACGCTATGCGCGTCTCATGCTGGGGAAGGGTACCCTGGACGGCACCCGGATCCTCTCGGAAGAAGCGGTCGGCCAGATGACCACCCCGTACCTCTGCAACAACGGCCGGGTGAAGCGCGGCCTCGGCTGGGACATCTCTTCGCCCTTCTCCGCACCTAAGGGGACCTTGTTCTCGGATGCCTCCTACGGCCACACCGGCTACAGCGGCTCTTCGATCTGGATCGACCCCCAGCAGGACATGTTCGTGATCATGCTGACCAGGCGCGTCGATTACCGTAACGTGCACAACTTCAACCAACTGCGCCGCAACGTTTCCACCATTGCCGCCGCCGACTTCAGGGTAGGGGCGGGGGGCGAGGTTCCCGCAGTCGAGGCGGAGGTCGTCAAAGCCCGCGTCATCGCGGCGTCGGCTGCCGTGTTCAGGAAGGAGCCGCGCCGTTTCAGGCTCGCCTTATTCGGGCACCGTGACGATCGCCGTGCGGCGAAGTGTTCGGTCAAGCCGGGACGCCGGGTGGTCCAGGCCCGTGCCGGGCATCGCAGCAAGCTCACCGCCAAGGTCGCCAAGAACGATACCGGCAAGACACGCGCGGGTGTCAAAAAGCGCCGCACACTATCAAGAAGCTGATCCGCTGGCTGTGTTGCCTGAACACCGCTTCAAGAAACTTGCCTTAGCTCTCTGATTGTGTTACCATCGCGCAGATTAAAAACAGCACATGCTTTCGCTGGGGCTCTGACATGGAAACGTACGATACAGGTCTTGATCTTGGGATTCTCTGTCGCTGCTGTGACTGTCGCTCGTTTCGGCTGCCTGACACTACGGGGCTCACTGCCACACAGGTAGCTACCATTGAGAAGCTGTGTAAACTCTGTATCGAGATCAACAATCCCAATGTCTCAAACCTCTAGTCACTCACGCACCTGCAAGTTCCACTCTCAGTTTTCCCTCTTAATCCTTATACTGCTGCTCAGTTTCGGGGCCGTCTCCGCAGCTCACGCCGAGACCCTCTTCCAGCGTTCGAGCGTTCTGATGCAGCAGCTTGCGGCGAAGGCAACCCCCGGCGACTACAGCTTCGTCGTGCTCGGCGACAGCCGCGGCAACGAGGCGGTCTTCAAGAAGGCGCTGAGCGTCGCTGCTACTTACCGACCGCTCTTCATCCTCCATGGCGGCGATTACTCCGACAAGGGGAGCGATGAGGAAACGAGGAAGTTCCTGTCGCTGGTAGAGAGTACTGTCCCGGCCATCCCGGTCTTCGTGGTCTTTGGCAACCATGAGAGCCCCGCCGTCTTCGAGAAACTGGTTGCGCCAAGGCAATACCGGTTCGGGAGCAAGCGGCTCGGCCTCAGGGTGCTCGTCGTCGACAACGCCGGGGAGGAGCTTAAGGCGCCAGAGCTTTCTTTCCTCGAGAAGGAGCTTGCCACGGCCCCGCAGGCGACTTTTCTCGCCATGCACGTGCCGCCCGAGACTTCACGCTGGCGCGGACACACCTTTACTGACGGGGCCTCCGAGCTTGCGCGCGTCATCGCCTCCTCAGGCCCGGTCCAGGCAAGCTTCTTCGCCCACTCGCATGTCTACGACCGTGACCTCTTCGGCGGCAAGCCTGCCTTCATTTCGGGGGGAGCGGGGGCTCCGCTTGCCTGGATGAGCCGCTACGGCGAGCGCGTCTATCACATCATCGTGGTCCGGGTGAAAAACGGCCGGGCAAGTTATCAGATGGTGCCCCTCAAGTGACCGACGCCCCGGTTCTGCCTGCTCAGCCGTGCGGTGATGCCGATACCGCGTTGCTCGAACAGTGCCGCCGCGAGGCGATCGCTCTTCTGCTGGAAAACTCCACCCCTTCGGGCGTGCTCGCCTCGGCGCGCAACGACCGTTCAAGCGCGCGCAACTACGACGCCATCTTCGGACGTGATGCCGCCATCTGTGCCCTCGGCATGGCCGTTTCCGGCGAGGACTCCCTCGTCCAGGCGGCCGAGCAGGGGCTGCTCACCCTGGCCCGGCATCAGGCGGGAAACGGCCAGATCCCGAAGTACGTGAAGCCGGAAACGGGAGAGGTCGATTTCTGGTACGCAGGGTGTATCGACGCGACCCTCTGGTGGCTGATCGCCCTCCATTTCCTCGACCGTACCCACCCCCGGCTCACCCTGGCGGAACGGCTCTCCCAGCACGCCGAGCGCGCCCTCAACTGGCTAAGCTGCCAGGAACACCAGGGGTGGCACCTGCTGCCGCAAAACGAGGCCTCGGACTGGGCCGATATCATGCCGCGCTCCGGTTTCGTGCTTTACACCAACGCGCTCTGGTACTGGGTCAAGCGGCTCTACCAGCTCCCCTGCACCGGCGAGACCAGGCGTTTCGCGCAGCAACTCTTTCACCCCTTCGACGCAGCCGTACCTTTCCAAAAGCGCGTGCGCCTCATGCGCCACTACATCCGCAACCGCAGCCGGTCCACCCCCTTCATGCTGAGCTGGGTCAACCTGTCCGCCTGGGGAGAGGAAGTCGACATCTTCGGCAATATCCTCGCCTACCTGACCGGTCTCGGGTACCCTTCCGACGCCTGCAGGATGGTTTCCGCTGTGGTAGCGCTCAGGGCGCACGAACCGCATCCGGTGCGCGTGGTAGGTGTTCCCATCGACGAGCACTCGGGCGTCTGGCGCTCCTACATGGCGCGGCACAGGCAGAACCTCCCCTGGCAGTACCATAACGGTGGCGCCTGGCCCTTCGTGGGAGGCTTCTGGGTGATGCTCCTCGCCGCACTGGGAGAGAAGGCGATGGCCCGGGAAGAACTGATCAAGATGGCGCACAGCAGCCGCGTCAACGGATGGGAATTCAACGAGTGGTTTCACGGCAGGAGCGGGGAACCGATGGGGATGCCGAGGCAGTCGTGGAACGCAGCCATGTACCTGCTCGCGGGCCACAGCCTGACCGGTGATCTTCGCCTTATCATCTGAGGCCCGTTGATATTCCTTGTTTTTTTTTGCTTAGAGGGTGACATTAGTCCCTCTCATGATTATTATTGTGCACATGCTGTTCAAGGAGGTTGAGACTATGAGACGTTTGATCCTGATGTTCGTGGCGCTTTTGACCATCGCATCCCTTTCCGGATGCGGTTATAACACCATGCAGGCCAAGGAAGAGGCGGTATTCGCAGCCTGGGGCGACGTAGAGGCTTCCTACCAGCGCCGTGCCGACCTGGTGCCCAACCTGGTCGAGGTGGTGAAAGGGTATGCGAAACATGAGGCGGACACGCTCAAGGCGGTCACCGAGGCGCGTGCCAAGGTGGGCTCGATGCAGGTCACCAAGGACGCCATCAACGACCCCAAGGCGTTGCAGAACTTCCAGCAGGCGCAATCCCAGCTCTCCGGCGCCCTTTCGCGCCTGATGGTTGTCGTCGAGCGTTACCCTGAGCTCAAGGCCAACCAGAACTTCATGGACCTGCAGAACCAGTTGGAAGGGACCGAGAACCGCATCAACGTGGCGCGCGTGCGTTACAACCAGGTGGTTCAGGACTTCAACACCTCGATCCGCACCTTCCCGAATTCGCTCACCAATTCCGTTATGCTGCATCTGCAGCGTAAGGAGCCCTTCAAGGCTGAAGAGGGAGCGAAGGTGGCGCCGAAGGTCAAGTTCTAACCTTATCGGTTACTCGAAAAGCAGCAGGTTGAGAACGAGGTGTGAGAGTTCATGAAGAAACTGCTCTTCCTTTTGATAGCGCTTCTGGTTGCTGGTGGCTCTTGGGCCGCCGAGGTGCCAGCCTTGCGCGGGCACGTGAACGACTACGCCTCGATGCTCTCTCCTCAGGCGGCGCGTGAACTCGAGGACGAGCTCACCGCCTTCGAGAAGAGCGACTCCACCCAGATCGTGGTCCTCACCATTCCGAGCCTGGAAGGGGAGGTGGTCGAGCAGTACTCGATAAAAGTCGTCGAAAAATGGCAGATCGGCCAGAAGGGAAAGGATAACGGCGCGCTGCTACTGGTGGTGAAGAACGATCGCAAGATCAGGATCGAGGTGGGGCGCGGCCTCGAAGGGAAGCTGACCGACCTTATGTCCGGGCGCATCATCCGCAACGAGATCTCCCCCGCCTTCAAGCAGGGGAACTTCGACGTCGGCATTGCCCGAGGTGTCGCCGCCATCATGGCCACGGTCCGCGGCGAGTACAAGGCCGAACCGACCGACCTGCGTCACGGTAAGAAGGGCGCCCCTCCCATCCTCACCCTGCTCCTGTTCGTGTTGGTCGCCTCCGTGTTCCTGGGCGGCATCTCCCGCGTTCTCGGCGGCGTGGCCGGTGCCATAGGGCTTCCCATCGCGGCTTTCATATCTTTCTCCGGGCTCTCTATGCTGCTTCTCGGCATACTTGCCGTGGTAGGTTTTCTCGCCGGTCTCTTCATCGCCTTTCTCTTCTCCTCAGGTGGAGGAGGCGGCTTCATGGGCGGACCTCCTTTCTTCGGCGGGTACGGAGGGGGTGGTTTCGGAGGAGGCGGCTTCGGCGGGGGAGGGGGCGGCTTTTCAGGTGGCGGCGGCAGTTTCGGTGGCGGCGGCGCTTCGGGAGACTGGTGATGGACCTTTCGCATAAGTCGATTGCTCACAATTACTTCAGCGACGCCGAAAAGGAGGCGATCCGTCAGGCCGTGGTTCGTGCCGAAGCGGCGTCCAGCGGTGAAATCGCCACCATGGTGGTCTCGGAAAGTGACCGCTATCGAGAGGCGGAGGCTTTAGGCGCCCTGCTGCTTGCCGGTTTTTTCGGCGTCGTGGTCGCCGTCTTGTGGCATCACGTCACCATCTGGACCTACATACCGTTGGTGGCCATATTGTACCTGCCGCTACTTTTCTTCCTGCGCCGTTTCCCGCAGCTAAAACTTTCCTTCGTCGGCCCCAGGCGTCTGACCGAGGCGGTGCAGGAGCGCGCCCTGGTCGCCTTCTACCAGCAGGGGCTTTATAAAACCCGGGAGGAAACCGGGATTCTCATCTTCATCTCCCTTCTCGAGCGCAAGGTCTGGATCGTAGGAGACCGCGGCATCAACGAAAAGATACCCCCCGGCTACTGGAAGAAGCTCGCCGAAGAGCTCGCCCAGGGGCTGCGAGCCGGACGAGGCGGTGAGGCCGTCTGCGGCGTCGTCGCCGCCTGTGGCGAAGAACTCTCTCGTCACTTTCCCCGCAGGGCCGACGATCGCAACGAGTTGGCTGACAACCTCATCATTTCCTGATCATTTTTTTTGCGATCCTGCCGATATGGACATAGACATCCCGTCCGGTAGTTTCTCATTATCATGGCTCGCCCTGCGCCCGCCGCACCCCGTCCCTTGCGACGGCTGGTCCTTCGGCATCCGCGGCAGGGCCTCGTTTCATACCGTTTTTTGTCCTGCAGGAGAAGTAGCATGACCGCAGATGTAAAACCCACCCCCGCCCCGGCGCCGATCCGCAAGCCTCTTGGGGAGATCTTCGTCGAGCGCGGCCTCCTCACCAGGGCCTCCGTGGACCGTCTCATCTCGCACGCCAAGAGTAAGAACATTCGTTTAGGAGAGCTTTTGGAGGTGATCGGCCTCGTGACGCCCGAAGAGCTGGCGGAGGCGCTGGCGATTCAGTACCACGTCAGAAAAATCGGTGATTTCGCCAAGTACACCTACCAGGCCAACGTCCTCAGTCTCATCCCCATCGACATGGCGGTGAAGCACTGCATCTTCCCGCTCAAGCTGGATGACGGCAGGCTGGGGCTCGCCGTGGCCGACCCGACCACCGACAAGCTTTTCGCGAGCATCTCGGCGCAGCATAACCTGAAACTGGTGCTCTACGTCGCCACCCGCCTCGACATCAACCGCGCCATCGCCCGGCACTACCTGGGTCAGGCCATAGGCGGCGGCGCAAGCAAGACCATCCTCCTTGTCGAGGACGACCAGCTCTCCCGCGAGATGGTGTCGAAGATCCTGACCCGCCAGGGGTACCAGGTGGAAACTGCCCTGGACGGCATGGATGCTTTCAGCAAGATCTTCACCCTTAAGCCCAAACTGGTCATTACGGACAAGGTGATGCCCAAACTTGGAGGGTACGAGTTCCTCTTCGCCATCCGCAATATCCCTGAGTTCCGCTACATGCCGGTGATCCTCATGACCGCCGCGGCGACCCCCGACGAGGAGAAGGAGGCCCTGGAAAAGGGTTTCTTCGATTTCGTACTGAAACCCGTGAAGGAGATAGGACTTCTCACCCGTGTGAAGCGGGCCTTCGCGAGCAGGGAAGCCCTGTATGGGAAGACCGCCTGAACACTTCGTTTACGGGCGGCCGTTTCACGACGGCCGCCTCTTCCTCTTTCCCCCATATTCCAATTTGACTAATGAAATGATGGCGCTGCGCCGATAAGGTACCGGTAAGTACCGCCGCCGTGCGTGCCCCGCACGGCCGGTCCACCAGTTGAGGTCCGGACCGCTGGAGATCAGATATGCGAAGTTCGCTGCCAGAGAAAACAAAAACTTCGGGGACCACACTGATGGCGCGCACCGTGGCACTGGTGCTTGCCGTCAACCTCTTCGTCATCGTTTTGGGGACGGTGACCTTGCGGCAGAGCAGGGACCAGTACCTGAGAAGTGCGGAGATCCAGGGGCGCAATCTCACCCAGACCCTCGTCTACAGCATCTCCGGCGTTCTCGACGCTGCCGATATCTCGCTCCTTAGCGTGGTGGACGAGGCCGCACGCCAGCACCGGCAGGGAGGGATCTCCGCGAATACCCTGAACGCCTTCATCATCGCTCAGCATACACGGTTACCGGCTCTGGACAGCATACGCATGGCCGACGAGAAGGGGAACATCCTCTACGGCACCGGAGTCGACCCCGGTTCCAGGAAGAGCATTGAGGAGCGCGACTATTTCGTGAAGTTGCGCGACACCCCGCGGGCTGCGCTGGTCATATCCAAGCCGGTCCTTGGGCTTATCAGCGGCAAATGGGTGGTCATTCTTGCCCGCAGGGTGAGCGGTGCGAACGGTGCTTTCGCCGGGGTCGTTTACTGCTCCATCCCCCTTGAGAAGATCCGCAACATGCTCTCCACGATCGACGTCGGTGTGAGAGGGCGCATCACGCTGCGCGACGAGTCCCTCAATTTGATCCTGCGACACCCGCAGCAACTCCCGGTCAGCACGGAGCTCGGGCGCAAGCCTGTCTCTCCGGAGATGCAAAAGCGCATCGCTAGAGGGATGTCGAGTGACACCTATTATGCCGACCGGAGCACAGACGGTACGCCACGGCTCGTTTCCTACAGCAAGGTCGGCCGTTACCCCCTGTACATCAGCATAGCCCTCCTTCCCGATGAGATACTGATGCGCTGGCACCGCGAACTCCTGCAGATCCTGGCGCTGGTTGTGCTGTTCCTGACGGTCACCTCCGCCCTGTCCCGCGTGATCTACCTCCGTCTGCTGCGCCAGGAACAGGCCGAGGAAGAACAACGCCGCGCGAGGGAAGAGCTCGAGGTGAGGGTAGCTGAGAGGACCGAAGCGCAGCGGCTGACCAACGAACAGCTGAAACTCGAGCTTGCCGTGCGGGAACGCGCCGAGGAGGAACTGCGCCGCGGGCGCAACATGCTTGCCCAGATCATCAACACCATCCCCCAGTTCGTCTTCTGGAAGGATCGCGACAGTATCTACCAGGGGTGCAACATCGTCTTTGCAAAAGCGGCCGGGCTAGATGACCCCGAGCTGATCGCCGGCAAGAGCGATTACGACCTCCCCTGGCTGCGGGAGGAGAGCAACGCCTACCGCAGCGATGACCGCGCCGTCATGGAGGGCAACCGTCCCAAGTGCCACATCATAGAGCAGCAGTTGCAGGCGAGCGGCCGGCACCTGTGGGTGGACACGACCAAGGTTCCCTTGTGCGACGAAACCGGGACCGTGACCGGCATACTCGGGGTCTACGACAACATCACTGAGAGAAAGATGATCGAGGAGGCGCGCGACCGGGCTCTTGCCATGCTCGAATCGCTGCTCGCTTCTTCCCCTACCGCCATTCTCGTGTACGAGGGAGAAAGCGGCGCCTGCGTCAAGGCGAACCAGGCGGCGTCGGATCTAGCAGGTGGGACCGTGCAGCAGTTGCTCAGTCAGAATTTCCGCGAAGTTCCGTCCTGGGAGGCCGGGATGCGTGCTGCCGCGGAGCTGGTGCTCTCCGACGGCCAGACGAGGAGCATCGAGATCGCTACGACTTCCTCGTTTGGAAAACTGCTGCAAGTAGAATGCTTCCTGTCGCGCTTCGATGTTGAGGGGAAGCATCACCTGATGTTTATCGCCGTGGACATGACGGAGCGCAAGCGCCTGGAACAGGAGAAGCGCCTGATCGAATCACAGATGCTCCACGTGCAAAAACTTGAGAGCCTCGGGGTGCTCGCAGGCGGCATCGCCCACGACTTCAATAACATCCTGATGGTGATCCTCGGTAACGCCGACCTCGCGCTGATGCGGATGGCGCCCGATTCGCCCGCCTGCGAAAACTTGGCCCAGATCGAACAGGCTGCGAGCCGTGCGGCTGACCTCGCCCGGCAGATGCTGGCTTATTCTGGTAGGGGTAAATTCGTCATTGAGAAACTCGACATGACCCGGCTGGTGCAGGAGATGGGGCAGATGCTCGAGGTCTCTATCTCGAAGAAGGTGATGCTGCGCTACGACTTTGCGCCGGGGCTCCCGCCGGTAAGCGGCGACGCGACTCAACTGCGGCAGGTCGTTCTCAACCTCGTGCTCAACGCGAGCGAGGCGGTGGGCGATGCCAATGGCATGATCGTCATCAGCACCAAACGCCTTTTCTGCGACCGTGCGTACCTATCCGAGTCCTGGATCGACGACCGGCTCCCGGAAGGGGACTACGTGGTGATCGAAGTTTCCGATAACGGCTGCGGCATGGCGCGCGAGGTGATACCCCGGATCTTCGACCCGTTTTTCACCACCAAGTTCACGGGACGCGGCCTCGGCATGGCAGCGGTTCTGGGGATCGTGAGAGCACATCACGGGGCTATCAAGGTCTACAGCGAGAAGGGAAGGGGGAGTACTTTCCGCCTCCTTTTGCCTTGCGTAGAGGGGTACGCCGATCACCACGAGGCTGCCGATCCGGGTCCGCTCTGGCGGGGCAGCGGCACCGTCTTGCTCGCCGACGACGAGGAGAGCATCCGGGGGCTTGGGCGCGACATGCTTGAGACCATGGGCTTCGACGTTTTGCTCGCCTGCGACGGGCAGGAGGCGCTTGAAGTCTATCGCCGGCATAAAGAGGAGATCGTCTGCGTGCTCCTGGACCTCACCATGCCCCATCTGGACGGGGAACAGACCTTCCGGGCTCTGCGGGAGTTGCAGCCGGATGTGAAGGTGGTCATCTCCAGCGGCTACAACGAGCAGGAAGTCACCATGAAGTTCGTAGGTGCCGGGCCTTCGGGGTTCATACAAAAGCCGTATCGGGTGAACGAGATGAGCAGGACGCTGCGAGGAGTGCTGGGGGAATAAATTCCGGCAGGGCAAATAAGGTACTTCGGGAATTCAGGGAAAGGCGAAAAAGTGTGTCCACGAAGCGCCGCAGGTGACCTCGCGCCCCCCCCTTTGCGAAGGGGGGACGGGGGGGATTTGCTTCTTGTTACCTGAAAAATAAAAAGCCGGGAGGATGCGATCCTCCCGGCTTTTGCCGTCTTATGCGTAGGGCGTTGCCGGCTACTTGCCGCCGACCACCATGAGCTCGCTTACGAGCCTGGTGAAACGGAGCGGATCCTTGATCGGGGAGCCTTCGGTCAGAAGGGCCTGGTCGAAGAGGAGCTCGCTGTAGTCGGCGAGTTTCGGGTTCGACTTGTCCTTCTCGTACATGGCGGTCATCACCTGCATGATCTGGTGCTCGGGGTTGAGCTCGAGGATCCTTTTCCCTTCCGGCACTTCCTGGTTCATCGCCTTCAGGATCTTCTCCATATTCGCGTTGAGCCCCATCTCGTCCGCCACGAGGCAGCAGGCGCTCTCGGTTAGGCGGGAGGAGAGACGCACCTCCTTCACTCTATCCTTCAGCGTTTCCTGGATGAAGTCGAGGATGCCGCCGAATTCCTTCTTGGCCTCCTCCTTCTTCGCTTCCTTCTCCTTCTTTTCCTCCTCGCTGTCCAGTTCGAGGTCGCCCCTGTCGATCGCCTTCAGGTGCTTTTCCTGATACTCGTTGATCGCCTGCACCACCCACTCGTCGACCGGATCGGTCATGTAGAGGACCTCGTAGTCCTTCTTGCGCAGGGCCTCCATGTAGGGGGAGTTCTCAACCGACTCGCGGGACATGCCGGTTATGAAGTAGATCTCCTTCTGTCCTTCGGGCATGCGCTCGACGTATTCCTTGAGCGACGTGAACTTCCCTTTCTCGGTCTTGGAGCTCTCGAAGAGGAGGAGGTCCTGCAGCTTCTCCTTGTTGGCGTAATCGAAATGGATCCCTTCCTTCATCACCGGCCCGAACTCGCCGTAGAACTTCAGGTAATCGTCGATGTTCTTTTCCTTCATATCGGAGAGGGTGGAGAGGATCTTGCCGACGAGCGACTTCTGGATGCGCTTGATCTGCACATCCTCCTGCAGGATCTCGCGGGAGACGTTCAGCGGCAGGTCGGCCGAGTCGACCACACCCTTGACGAAACGGAGGTAGTCGGGGAGGAGCGCCTCGCAGTTGTCGGTGATGTACACGCGCTTCACGTAGAGATGCACGCCCTTTTTATGATCGCGCAGGAAGAGGTCGTAGGGCTTGTGCGAAGGGATGTAGACGATGGACTTGAACTCGCTCACCCCTTCGGCCGAGTAGTGGATGGTGGAGAGCGGCTTGTCGTAGTCGTGGGAGATGTGCTTGTAGAACTCCTCGTACTCCTCCTCGGTGATCTCGCTCTTCGGGCGGGTCCAGATCGCTTTCATGGAGTTCAAGGTTTCTTCGACGGTCTTCTCGATGTTGCCGCCACCCTCGATGACGTTGCCGTCCTGGTCCTTCACCGGCTCGGAGCGGGTAACGTCCATGACGACCGGGTACTGGACGTAGTCGGAGTACTTCTTCACGATGGAGCGGATCTTCCACTCATCGAGAAACTCCTTCATGTCGTCTTTCAGGTGCAACACGATCTCGGTACCGCGCGTCTCCTTCTCGACCTCCTCGATGGAGTAGGAGCCGTCACCGGCCGATTCCCAGCGGCAGCCGAACTGCTTGTCGCCCGCCTTGCGGGTGGTGAGCTCCACCTTGTCCGCGACCATGAAGGAGGCGTAGAAGCCGACGCCGAACTGGCCGATCAGTTCCGGGTTCTCGGAAAGGTTCTTTTCCTTGAGGGCGGCCACGAAGCTCTTGGTGCCGGACTTGGCGATGGTGCCGATGTTGTCGGCCACCTCGTCCATGCTCATGCCGATGCCGTTGTCGATGATGGTGATGGTTCCCGCTTCTTTGTCCGCATGCAGCTTGATCTTCCAGTCGGCGTTCCCCTCCAGCAGTTCCATGTTGGAGTGGGACTCGAACTTTATCTTGTCAATGGCGTCAGATGCGTTAGAGATGAGCTCCCTGAGGAAGATCTCCTTGTTGGAGTAGAGGGAGTGGATCACCAGGTCCAAAAGCTGCTGGACCTCGGTCTCGAACTTCTTGACGGTTTTGGCCATGTCTTCGTGGTCTCCTTTGTACTTGAGTGGGTGCTCGACGGAACATAAGCATTGCGGGTAAGGATTTCAAGGGGCGGGAGGAAAAAAGTGTTCCGGTTTGTAGCTTCGGTTTTAAAGTTTGAGGTACTGCCTAAGGATCGCGGGGTGCAGGTGCTCTTTCATCACCTCCCATGCCTCGCGCAGCGCCTCGGCGTCTTGCAGGGCATGGTGCGGCGAAAGGTCACGACAGGCGTCGTCGTGGGCCTGTTTGAGCAGCGGGCGCAGCTCGGGGAGGCTCTCGCTGTAGAAATTGAGCGGGGTAGGGTAGAGGTTGGGGGGGAGTTCGTGATGCAAAAGATCAAGCATGAGCACCCAGTCGTACCCCGGCGCATCGGTCACCACGCGTATCGGCACCCCGAAGCCGGCGAGCCATTCGCGCAACCGGCGCGCCGCGTAGCCACTTTCCTGAAAGAATTCGCCGCCGGTTAACTGCGGCAACACCTTCTCGACCACGAACGCGGAGCATCCCTCGCGGCTCCAGCCGTTTTCCAGCTCGGCGTAGTAGCTCTCGCCGCTCTCGGCGACCAGGGCAATGCTTATCAACTGCGGGTAGTCGAAATCGGTGAACTCGGTATCCAGGAAAAGTAGCTTGGGCCTTTGCGTGGCGAGGTTCTCTGGAATGGGGACGGTCTTCACCTTGTGGGGCTTGCGCTGCGCCGCATGCAACTGGCAGAGCGTCTTCGCGAAGCCGTGGCCAAGCTGTAGCGACCCCGGTTCACCGCACTCCTCGCAGATTGCGGCAGCTCTGTGCTCCGCGTCGCGGGCGAGTTCCTTCACGATGAAGGAGCCAGACTCCACCCGGACGAAAAGCCCGCCCAGACGCTCCTCAGCCTTGAAGTGCCCGATGCGCGGCATGCCGAGGTGCTCCATCGCCTCTATGGCGGTGCAGAGATCCCACACCAGCGGATACCACCCCTCGCCGCAGCGCACGCTTCCGGCGGGCTCCTTCAGGTAGCGCGGGAAACGCGAGAACAGCTTCTCCCGCGCGATGCTTCCCTCCGGTTTCACCCACTTGTCCCATGGCAGGAACATCTTCTCCGTGGTGCGCTTGAAGCGCACGACGAGGTCGACCACCCCGAGTGCGAAGGCCGAGAGACGCTTTTTAATTGTGTTCAGTACCGGCATGGTTTTCATTAGCACCTGATTCTACCAGATCCCCCGTTTCTTGACACCATTTCCCAGCTATGTTAATAAAGTCGGGCTAAAACTCTTTGCCCGGCAAGGGGATAGCCCCACCAAACACCTCGCAGCGCAACAAGGAGCCCCATGTATTTCCCCGATTTCGCTTCGTTCCAGACCCTGTCCGCACAAGGCAACCTGATTCCGGTCTTTCGTGAGATCCTGGCCGACCTGGATACTCCGGTAGGTGCCTTCAAGAAGATCGACGACGGTCGTTTCGGTTTTCTGCTCGAGAGTATCGAGGGTGGGGAGAAGTGGGGGCGCTACACCTTCCTCGGCTCATCGCCGGCGGTGGTGATACGCGGCAAGGACAACTGGGTCGAGATCGTGGAGGGTGGGGCGGTGAGCCGCGTCGAGGTGGCCGATCCGCTGAACTACATCCGCGACTACATGGCTCGCTATCAGCCGGTCGAGGTGGCCGGGATCCCAAGGTTCTTCGGCGGCGCCGTCGGCTACCTGGGGTATGATGCGGTGCGCCATTTCGAGACCCTCCCGGACAGCAACCCGAGACTCATCGATACTTACGACTCCTACTTCATCATCACCGACACCATGATCATCTTCGACAGCCTGAGTCAGAAGATCAAGGTCGTCTCCAACGCGCACCTTGACGGAGATACTTCTCCCGAGGCGGCCTACGCCGACGCGGTGAGCAAGATCGAAGGGCTCATCGAGCGCCTGAAGAAACCCCTTCCCGTGCAGCCGAAGAAAACCGCCAACGGGAAGGTGGATCTCACCTCCAACGTGAAGCGGGAGGAGTTCGAGGATTCGGTGACGCGCGCCAAGGAGTACGTGAAAAGTGGCGACATCATCCAGGTGGTGCTATCCCAGCGCTTCTCCGGCGACCTGACCGTCGATCCTTTCGATATCTACCGGGTGCTGAGGACGCTGAACCCGTCGCCCTACATGTTTTTCCTCCGTCTCGAGGACACCATGGTGGTTGGGGCCTCCCCCGAGGTCATGGTGCGCAAGGAGGGGGAACTCGTTGAGCTGCGTCCCATTGCCGGCACCCGCACGCGCGGCGCCACCCCTGCTGCGGACGAGGAGCTGGCGCGCGACCTTCTGGCCGACCCCAAAGAGTGTGCCGAGCACGTCATGCTGGTCGATCTCGGGAGAAACGACCTCGGGCGCGTCTGCACCACGGGAAGCGTGAAGGTCTCCGAGTTGATGGTCATCGAGCGGTACTCGCACGTGATGCACATCGTCTCCAACGTGCAGGGAAACCTTGCCCCGGGCTTTGACGCCTTCGACGTGGTGCGTGCCACCTTCCCGGCGGGCACCCTCTCGGGAGCGCCTAAGGTGCGTGCCATGGAGATCATCGACGAACTGGAAGTGGCGCGGCGTGAAGTCTACGGCGGGGCCGTCGGCTACTTCTCCTTCTCGGGCAACATGGACATGGCCATCGCCATCAGGACCCTCGTCATCAAGGACGGCAAAGTGCATCTGCAGGCCGGTGCCGGCATCGTGGCCGACTCCGACCCCGCCTCCGAATACATGGAGACGGTGAACAAGGCTAAGGCCGTGGTGAAGGCGATCGAGATGGCCGAGCGCGGCATCGACTAGACCTCATCGTTTGCAACGCTCAGAAAAAGGCGACCGGAATTCCGGCCGCCTTTTTTATTGGTGCGCCCGAGAATTCCGGGGACGGCGGGAAAATGTGTCCACGAAGCGCAGCTGGTGACCATGCCCCCCCCTTTGCGAAGGGGGGACGGGGGGGGATTTGATTTTTGTCCCACCTTCATTTTCTAAAGGAAGAGACTAAGGCGGTTGTTCTTCATCTGCTATTTAGATTTAACATTGCGCGCGCGATGGCTGCGGCAGCGGGTGCTTGTAGGTCCGACCAAGGCAAATCCCCCCTGTCCCCCCTTCGCAAAGTGGGGAACGTAATGCCATGATCACTGCTTCGAAACTAACACACACACGTTTCCCCGGAATTATCTGAAGAGCCGCGACAAGTTGGTACCTAGGTGTTGCGAATTTCCACGACCACGTTGCAAGCTTGTACGTGTGCGTTGCAAACTTGCACGAGGATGTTGCAAGCTTGTACGTGTGCGTTGCAAACTTGCACGAGGATGTTTCAAGTTTGTACGTGCGCGTTGCAAACTTGCACGAGGAGGTTTCAAGCTTGTACGTGTGCGTTGCAAACTTGCACGGGGAGGTTTCAAGTTTGTACGCGCGCGTTGCAAACCTCCACGGGGACGTTCCAAGTTTGTACGTGCGCGTTGCAAACTTGTACGAGGACGTTTCAAGTTTCTACGCACGCGTTGTAAATTTCCGCGGCCGCGTTTCAAATTAGCGTGCGCTCGTTGAAAAGTCGTACCGATGCGGGTGGGATATGCGAGGCCGACCTCACGTTTGGTATAACTTGCACTGACTAATTTCCCTCTTCTGTTAAAACGTCTAGCCCAAACTTTTTTGCGCAGAACCGGTGTGTTAATCCGTCAATGTGTTTATACCTCTTATTCACTGCCAAGAAAAAAACTGGCATTGAATAGACAAAATGTGTGTAATTTAATTTTATATTGTGAAGGGAATAACACACAGGAGAAAAAAACATAGTAGAATTTTCACGTTAATCCAACCTATCTTCCGATCTGTTTGATGCCGCCGCAGGAGCCGATTGTATGGGTAGTGCTTGTCCCGTGAAGAAGGTCCTCATTGTCGAAGATGACGATTCCCACGCAGAACTGATACGTCGCGGATTCAGCGAATGTACCGACCAGTACGAGCTGACCGTTGCCGGAAGCCTCCAGGAAGCCCTGGTGCATGTACGCACCCGTGACTACGATATCGTGCTCACCGATTACCTTTTGCCCGACGGCAAGGGTGGAGACCTGGTAACGCTATCGGCCGACATTGCTCCGGTCGTGGTGATGACTTCGCATGGCAACGAACAGGTAGCGGTCGAGGCGATGAAATCGGGTGCCATCGACTACGTGGTCAAGATGCCCGAGGTTTTCGACGCCATGCCGCGCATCGTCGAGCGCGCTTTGCGCGAGTGGGACCACATCCTCGAGCACCGCAGGGCCGAGGAGGCGTTAAGAGTACAAAGCAACCGCCTGGAGCACGAGGTGGCGGAACGCGAGATGGCGCAGGAGGCGCTGCAGGAACAGGCGCTTCTCTTGAAGAAAGAGATCGCCGAACGAAAACTCGCCCAGGAGACCCTGCGCCTTAGCGAGGAGAAGTTTCACAAGGCCTTCGACAGCGCCCCCCTCATCATGGTGATCACCGACATGGATGACGGTGTCTTCATCGACGTGAACCGCAAGTTCGTAGACCTCTCTGGCTACAGTCGGGATGAGGTACTCGGGAAAACCTCGACTTCCCTCGGCTGGATCGACGCGGCGGACCGGGCGGCGCTGCTGGATAAACTCAACCAGGAAGGGATCGTGACCGGGTATGTGGTCACGCTCCACGCGAAGGACGGTCGCGTTCTGAAAGGTGAGTATTATTGCGAGCGGATCGTCGTCGACGGAAGCGAGCGCCTTTTGGCCATCGCGCTCGACATCACCGAGCGGGTGAAGCTCGAGGAACAGCTGCGCCACTCCCAAAAACTCGAGGCGGTCGGTATCCTCGCGGGCGGCGTGGCTCATGACTTCAACAACATACTCACCGTGATCGGCGGGTACTGCGAACTGTTGAAGCTGGATATCGATGAGGGTAGCCCGGTAAGGGATAAGGTGCTGCAGATCTCGGCCGCTGCGGATCGTGCCGCCAACCTGACCCGGAGCCTCCTCGCCTTCAGCCGCAAGGGGGAGGTGAAGGCGGCTCCTGCGAACCTGAACGAAATCGTGAAGGGGGTTGAGAAGTTCCTGCAGCGCATCATCGGCGAGGACATCACTCTCACCACGTCCCTGGCCGAGGAGCCGCTCTGGGCCGTCGTCGATACCGGCCAGATCGAACAGGTGCTTATGAACCTTGGGGCCAACGCGCGCGATGCCATGCCTAAGGGTGGGCGGCTCATGGTTCAGACGGAGTATCACGAAATAGACGAGGCCTTCGTGCACGCGCACGGCTTCGGGGAGCCCGGCCACTACGCCCTCCTGACCATCTCCGATACCGGGGAGGGGATGGACGAGACGACGCGTAAGAAGATCTTCGATCCCTTCTTCACCACCAAGGTGGTCGGCAAGGGGACCGGCCTCGGTCTTGCCATCGTGTATGGGATCATCACGCAGCACAGGGGATTCGTGAACGTCTACAGCGAGCCCGGCATCGGATCCACTTTCCGCATCTACCTTCCTGCCATCGGAACCGAAAAGCGCGAGAAGAAGGGGCCACCCGCACCCGAGCCGGTGATGCAGGGGACGGAGACCATCCTGGTAGCCGAGGATGACCTGCACGTTCTCGACCTGGTCTCTTCGATCCTGCAGCAGTTCGGCTACACCATCATTCACGCCGCCAACGGTCTGGAGGCGGTGCAGAAATTCAAGGAGAACCCGCAGATCGGCCTGGTGCTCATGGATATCATCATGCCCGTGATGAACGGCAAGGAGGCGGCTGAGCACATACGCGGCATGTCTCCTGACGCGAAGATCCTTTTCACTAGCGGCTACACCGCCGATATCATCCGCAGCAGAAGCGATCTCGACGAGGGGGCCGAACTGGTCATGAAACCTGTGAAGCCCGCGGTTCTTCTCACGAAGGTCCGTGACATGCTGGACCGCCCTTAACGCCGAAAAGGAGTCCCGCTGGCATGGTAACGCAGATACACACCATACGCCGTTTCTCCATTGTGCTCGCCCTTTTCTGGACTGCCGGCATCGCGGTTTCACTCTTATGGTTTTACAAGCACGAACAGGATACCGTTCTCGAGATCGCCCGCGCTGAGGCACGGGCCACCTACGAGAAGGACAGCCTCTACCGTCGCTGGGCAACCAATCATGGCGGCGTCTATGTAACGGTTAGTGCCTCCAGCCCGCCGAATCCGAACCTTGCCATGGTCCCCGAACGCGACGTCGTCACCCCGTCAGGGCGTGCACTAACCCTGGTCAACCCCGCCTACATGACCCGGCAGGTCTTCGAATTGGCCGACAGCCAGAAGAACCTGGTGCGCGGTCACATAACAAGCCTGAAGCCGATACGCCCCGAGAACGTTCCCGACCCGTGGGAAGCCCGGGCCCTGCTCAAGTTCGAGCAGGGAGTTAAGGAGGTGAGCGAGGTTCAGGTGATCAACGGGCGCAGGTACATGAGGCTCATGCGCCCGTTCGTCACCGAAGAGGGGTGTCTTAAGTGTCATGCCAGGCAGGGGTACAAGGTCGGTGACATCCGCGGGGGCATAAGCGCCTCCGTTCCCATCGAACCGAACGAGGGGGCCTTCGCATCGGTAATAATGGGGGGCGTGGCAAGTCACTCCATTCTCTGGTTGTTGGGTGTGGGGATGATCGGTACCGGTTCGCGCGTCCTGACCCGCAGCGCCCGGGTCCTCGAAAAGAGCGAGGAGCGATACCGCACCGTTGCCGACTACACTGACGACTGGGAGTACTGGCAGGCGCCGGACCGGACCTTCAGGTACGTATCGCCGTCCTGCAAAAAGCTCTGCGGTTACGGCCATGAAGCGTTCTATGCCGACCACACCCTCATCGAGAGGGTCATCCATCCCGACGATCTCGCCGCATACCTGGACCACGAACACGCTTCCTTTGATGGGAACCCCAGTCCGATCGATTTCCGCATCGTACGCCCTGACGGCGAGGTGCGCTGGATCTCGCACATCTGCCGCGTCGTCTACACGAAAGAGGGGGCGGAGAGCGGTGTAAGGGCGAGCAACCGCGACATTACCGACCGAAAGCGTGCCGACGAAGCACTCAGGGAACAGGCGCTTCTCCTGGAAAGCGAGGTACGCGAGCGCAAGGAGCGCGAGCTCGAGTTGGAGGCGAAAAACGCCGAACTCGAGCGTTTCACCTACACGGTGTCTCACGATCTCAAGAGTCCCCTCATCACCATCAAGGGGTTCGCCGGGGCCGTCATCAAGGATCTCCAAAACGGTCAGTCGCAGCGGCTTGACGGCGACGTGCGCCGCATCATGGCCGCCGCCGACAAGATGACGGCACTCCTTGACGACCTTCTGGAGCTTTCCCGCGTCGGACGCATCGTGAACGCGCCGACCCTCATAGACATGAACGCCCTCACCCACGAGGTGCTCGCCCAACTGGCAGGTCCCCTGGAGCAGCGGGGTGTCGAGGTACTTTTGCAGCAGGAACTTCCCACGGTGTGGGGGGACCAGCGACGCATCTGCGAGGTGCTCCAGAACCTTCTGGAAAACGCCATCAAGTACGCCGGAGAGCAACCGCACCCCTGCATCGAGATCGGCGTGCGCGACGGTGAGGAAGGCGCGGTCTTCACGGTCCGCGACAACGGCATGGGGGTGGCGCAGCAGTACCATGAGACCATCTTCGGCCTGTTCAACAAGCTCGATGCCCGTTCCGAGGGGACCGGAATCGGGCTTGCCCTCGCGCGGCGCATCATCGAGTTCCATGGCGGGAGGCTGTGGGTCGAGTCGGAGGGCGCGGGGCAGGGGAGCACCTTCTGTTTCACGCTGAACATGACGCCGCCTGCCGCGGCAACTGAAAGCTGAAAGGGGGAACACATGGTGGAAGGCGAACCGTTGTGCATTCTTTTGGTGGAAGACAACCCGGACCACGCCGAACTCGCGCTTAGAAACCTTTCCGACGCGGGCCTTGCCAACCGCGTGTTCCATGTCGAGGACGGCGAGGCCGCTCTCGACTATCTGCACAACCGCGGGCGCTTCGTCGACCAACTGAGCTACCCGCGCCCGCACCTCGTACTGCTTGATCTGCGCCTGCCGAAAGTCGACGGCATAGAGGTGCTCAAACAGGTGAAGGCTTCGGAACAGTTAAAGGCGATCCCGGTGGTCATCCTTACCACCTCGGCGGCCGAGCGCGACCTTGCCCAGGCCTACAACCATTACGCCAACAGTTATCTGACGAAGCCGGTGGACTTCGACTCCTTCAGCCGTCTTCTGCAAGACCTCGGTTTCTACTGGCTTGCCTGGAACAAACGCCCCTCCGGCTAGGGAGGGCAAAATTCTTTTTGGGGGTGTGAAATATTCCCACGCCCGCGGGTGGGATACCACCCTAATTTACCCCGCATCACCCCTCCTGGTCCGCCTCTTTTGCGCATTTCCTGACGGAATCTCTTGAGTTTCTTCGGCAAAACCTTTATATTTTTGCGATTCGCATAAGACACCAAAAGGGTGGGGTTCCGCGACGCCGCATCTAACGCCTCCGGTTCCCGCAGGTTACCAGCCATGCTCCTGATGATAGACAATTACGACTCCTTCACCTACAACATCGTCCAGTATCTTGGCGAACTGGGTGAGGATGTGAAGGTTTTCCGCAACGACAAGATCACCCTTGACGATATCGAGGCGCTCGCGCCGGACCGGATCGTGGTGTCCCCCGGGCCTTGCTCGCCCGAGGAGGCAGGCATCTCGGTCGAGGCGATCCGCCGCTTCGCAGGCAAGATCCCGATCCTGGGTGTCTGCCTGGGGCACCAGTCCATCGGCTACGCTTTCGGCGGGAAGGTCATCCGGAGCGCGACCCTGATGCACGGCAAGACATCGCCCATCCATCACGACGGTCAGGGGCTTTTCAAGGGGCTTCCGAATCCGTTCGCCGCCACCCGCTACCACTCCCTCATCGTCGAGCGCGATACGCTTCCTGCCGAGCTGGAGGTGACTGCCTGGGTCGAGGAGGGGGAGATCATGGGGATGCGGCACCGCACTCTTCCGCTCTGGGGGGTGCAGTTCCACCCGGAATCCATACTCACCCAAGGGGGGATGGACCTTTTGAAGAACTTCCTCGAGATGTCGAGATAGTATCCGGCCGGGGCAGCTCTCCCGGCCTTTAAATTCTTTTGTGAAGGAGTCGCTATGATTCGCAAGGCAATAGCACGTGTCGTCGAGAGGGAGGACCTGAGCGAGGCGGAGATGATCGAGGTGATGGACCAGATCATGTCCGGCGGCGCCACGCCCGCGCAGATAGCCTCCTTCATCACCGCCCTCAGGATGAAGGGGGAGACGGTGGACGAGATCACGGGCGCCGCGCGGGTCATGCGCGACCGGGCCATGCCGATCCGGGTCGGCAAAAGCGTCCTCGGCATCGACCGCGACGACATCAACCTCGATCGTGAGACCATCCTCGACACCTGCGGTACCGGCGGCTCCGGCACCAACTCCTTCAACATCTCCACCACCGTCGCCTTCATCGTCTCCGCCTGCGGCGTAAAGGTCGCCAAGCACGGCAACCGCGCGGTTTCTTCTTCCTGCGGCTCGGCGGACGTCCTCGAGGCGCTCGGCGTGAACCTGAACGTAACCCCCGAAACGGTTGAGCGCAGCATCGCCGAGATCGGCATCGGCTTTTTATACGCCCCGGCGCTGCACGGCGCCATGAAGCACGCCATCGGCCCCCGCCGCGAGATCGGCGTCCGCACCATCTTCAACATCCTGGGCCCGCTCACCAACCCGGCCGCGGCAGATTGCCAGGTGCTCGGCGTCTACCGCGAAGATCTGGTCGAAAAACTCGCCCACGTGCTCAAGAAACTCGGGTGCCGCCGCGGTTACGTGGTGCACGGCTGCGACGGGATGGACGAGGTTACCCTTACCGGCGAGAGCACCATAGGCGAAGTCGGACCTGATGGTGTCAGGGTGTACAAGATCACCCCTGAGCAGTTCGGCCTCGAGCGCGCGCCGCTCACCGAACTGCATGGCGGCGACGCACAAGGCAACGCCGTCATCGTCCGGGATATCCTCTCCGGCAAGGACGGCGCCAAGCGCCGGATCGTGCTTTTGAACGCGGCCTACGCACTGCTTGCGGCCGGAAAGGTTCAGGACGTCGCAGAGGGGATCAGGCTCGCCACCGAGACCATCGATTCCGGCAGTGGCCTTAAACAGTTGGAGCGGCTCGTAGCGCTCACCAACGAGGTGGAGTAGCAGATGACCCAGGTACCAGACGTACTGAAGAAGATCGTGGACCACAAGCAGGGCGAGCTGGAAGCGGCGATGGCCGCCGTACCGCTCAACGAGATCATGGACCGTCTGGGCGATCTCGAGGACACCCCGCGCGGCTTCCAGAACGCCATCATCAATGCCCTCGGCTCCGGGTGGACACCCATCATCGCCGAGGTGAAGAAGGGCTCCCCCTCCAAGGGGCTGATCCGGGCCGATTTCGATCCGCTGCAGATCGCCACCACCTACCAGGATAACGGCGCCACCTGTCTTTCCGTGCTTACCGACGAGCACTTCTTCATGGGGCACCTGAGCTACCTCGCCCTGATCCGGGAACAGGTCTCGCTCCCATTGCTGCGCAAGGACTTCATCTTCGATCCCTACCAGATCTACCAGGCCCGCGCCGCCGGGGCCGATGCCATCCTCCTCATCGCCGCCATGCTCGACGTGCCGCAGTTGCGTGACTTCCACGCCCTTGCCCGCGACCTTTCCATGGACGTGCTCCTCGAGGTGCACGACGAGCACGAGCTCGAGATGGCGCTGCAGACCGACTGCAGCATGATCGGCATCAACAACCGGAACCTGCGCACCTTCGAGGTGGATATCGCCACCTCCGAGCGGCTTGCCGCCATGGTTCCCGCGGGGCGCATCATCGTCGCGGAGAGCGGCATCAACAAACGCGAGGAGATCGTGCACCTTATGGAAAAGGGGCTGCACGCCTTCCTGATCGGCGAATCGCTCATGCGAGAGGCCGACGTGGGGGCGAAACTCGCCGAACTGGTGGGGTAGGGCGCCCGTATTATGGAATGCAATGTTCCAACTGAAAAGGAGAGGCTATGAATACCAAGTTCCTGCTTGATGAATCGCGCATCCCGAAACAGTGGTACAACATCATCCCCGACATGCCGGGTCCGCTCGAGCCGGTGATCAACCCGGCGACCTTGAAGCCGGTCACCCCCGAGGACATGACCGCGATCTTCCCGATGTCGCTCATCGAGCAGGAGATGTCGACCCAGCGCTGGATCGACATCCCGGACGAGGTGCGTGAGAAATACCGTATCTGGCGTCCGTCCCCGCTTTTCCGTGCCCACAGGCTCGAGCAGGCGCTTGGGACCCCCGCGAAGATCTACTACAAATACGAAGGGGTGTCGCCTGCCGGTTCGCACAAGCCGAACAGCGCCATCCCGCAGGCCTGGTACAACAAACAGGCCGGCATCCGCAGGCTCGCCACCGAGACCGGTGCCGGGCAGTGGGGGAGCTCGCTCGCCCTTGCCTGCTCCATGTTCGGTCTGGAGTGCACCATCTACATGGTCAAGGTCTCCTGCACGCAGAAGCCGTACAGAAAGAGCATGATGCAGCTTTGGGGTGCTACGGTGATTCCGTCCCCCTCCGAGCTCACCAACGCCGGGCGCACCATACTCGCACACGACCCGGACAACCTCGGTAGCCTCGGCATCGCCATCTCCGAGGCGGTCGAGGATGCGGCGACCCATGACGATACGAACTACGCGCTCGGCAGCGTCTTGAACCACGTCTGTCTGCACCAGACCGTGATCGGCCTCGAGGCGAAAGAGCAGATGGCGCTAGCCCAAGACTACCCGGACGTGGTCATCGCCTGCTGCGGCGGCGGCTCCAACTTCGCCGGTCTTGCCTTCCCGTTCCTTAGTGACCGGGCGAACGGCAAGAAGGTGCGCTGCCTCGCGGTCGAGCCTGCCTCCTGCCCGACCCTCACCAAGGGGATCTACGCCTTCGACTACGGCGACACCGCGAAGCTTGCGCCGATCACCAAGATGTACACCCTGGGGCATGACTTCATGCCGCCGGGAATCCACGCGGGCGGGCTTCGTTACCACGGCGAGTCCGCGCTTATCTCGCAGCTTTACCACGCCGGCGAGATCGAGGCGAAGGCGTACAAGCAGAATGCCTGCTTCGAAGGGGCGCTTCTTTTCGCACGGACCGAGGGGATCGTTCCGGCGCCCGAGTCCTCCCACGCGCTGCGTGCCGCCATCGACGAAGCGGTGCTTGCCAAGGAGGAGGGGAAGGAGAAGACCATCCTCTTCGGTCTCTCCGGCCACGGCCAGCTCGACATGATGGCTTACGACGCGTACCTCTCCGGCAAGCTCGAAGACTATGAGTACCCCGAGGAGTCGATCCGCCAGTCGCTGGAAAGGCTGCCCAAGGTCTGTTTGTAGAAGTCTCAACGCTGCTCAGGCTGCCGGATGTCAGCAGCAAATTGAACGATTCTAAGGGTATACGCCCATGACAAAGGTCAAGATCTGTGGCATAACATCGGTGGACGATGCTCTCATGGCGGTGGATGCCGGAGCGGACGCCCTGGGGTTCGTCTTCTTCGAGAAGTCTCCCCGTTACGTCAACCCGGAGGCTGCGGCGGGGATCATTGCCAAGCTTCCTCCGCTCGTGCAGGTCGTGGGTCTTTTCGTCAACGCCGATCTGGACGTGGTGAACCGAACCGCCGACCACTGCGGGCTCGACATCGTACAACTGCACGGCGAGGAGAGCCCCGAGTTCTGCACGCTGGTGCGGCGCCGGATCATGAAGGCATTCCGTGTCCGCGGACCCGAAAGTCTCGTTCCGCTGCCGGAATTCCATGTGGCCGCATACCTGCTGGACGCGTACTCGCCCAACGCCCACGGGGGGACGGGTGAGGTGTTCGACTGGGAATGCGCCATTGCCGCCAAGGAGCACGGCCCCATCGTGCTTGCCGGAGGGCTCACCCCCGACAACATCGCCGCAGCCGTGACACAGGTGCGCCCCTACGGCGTCGACGTATCAAGCGGCGTCGAGGCATCACCAGGCCTGAAGGACCCTGACAAGGTGCGGCGCTTCATCCAGCTGGCAAAACATCCGCACCCGATCTGATGCGGTGTGACGTAGAATACGGACGTAGAATGTAGAACGTTGAACGTAGAACGGTTTCTAACCCAAAGCAAAGGAGTGGCAATGAAGATTATCGTAACCGATGAGGTGGCTCAGGAAGGACTGGCGATTTTGCAGCGTGACCCGCGCGTGCAGATGGACATCAAGCTGGGACTGAAGAAAGAAGAGCTTTACTCGATCATTGGTGATTACGACGTTATCATCACCAGAAGCGGCACCACCGTTGACAAGCCCCTGCTCGACGCAGCGACCAACCTGAAGCTCGTCGCCCGCGCCGGTGTGGGCGTCGACAACGTCGACGTTGACTATGCCTCCGCCAAAGGCGTCATCGTGGTCAACGCCCCCTTCGGCAACACCAACAGCGCCGCCGAGCACGCCATGGCGCTGCTTCTTTCCTTCTGCCGCAACGTAACCAAGGCGAACAACTCCCTTAAGGGCGGCGCCTGGAAACGCGCCCCCTTCACCGGCTTTGAGCTCAAAGGGCGGACCGCAGGCGTCATCGGCCTCGGTAAGGTCGGCGGCCGCGTCGCCACCCGCCTGAAGGCGTTCGAGTGCGAGGTCCTCGCCTGCGACCCGTACATCGCCGAGAAGCGCGCTCACGACCTCGGCGTCAAGCTGGTCACCCTCGACGAGATCATCAAGAACTGCGACATCATCACCGTGCACACCCCGCTCACCAGCGAAACGCACAACATGATCGGCAAGAAGGAGCTCGCAGCCACTAAGGAAGGCGTGATCATCATCAACGCCGCCCGCGGCGGGATCATCAACGAAGAGGCGATGCTGGAAGCCCTCGACTCCGGCCGCGTAGCCGGTGCAGCCTTCGACGTTTGGAGCCAGGAGCCGCCCGACAGCGAGGTCCTCAAAAAGCTCATCGGTCACGAGAAGATGGTCGTCACCCCGCACCTGGGCGCCAACACCTTTGAGGCTCAGGTGAACGTCGCCGTCGACGTGGCCAAGGAAATCCTGCGCTACATGGACGAGCAGCCGATCGAGAACGCCATCAACATCCCGAAGTTCGACGCCTCCCTCATGGGGCAGATGCGTCCGTACCTGAACCTTGTGAACGTGCTGGCCGACTTCATCATCCAACTGGTCGACACCAACCTGAACAAGATCACCTTCACCTACACCGGCGGTCTCGCCCAGTACGACTGCACCCCGATCACCGTCTGCGGCCTCGCTTCGCTGCTTAACCGCAGGGTCGAGCAGGAAGTCAACATGGTCAACGCCCAGCTCGTCGCGGACAACATGGGGATCGTGATCGAAGAGGTGAAGAGCACCCACTCCGATGATTTCTCCAACATGATCACCGTGACCATCGAGGGCTCCGGCGAGAAGCGCCTGATCTCCGGCACCGCGTTCGAAGGGGTGCCGCGCATCGTGAAGCTGCGCGACTACCAGATGGACTTCCGTCCGGAGGAGCACATGCTGCTTCTTGCCTACGGCGATCGCCCGGGCATCATCGGCAAGATCGGCACCATCCTCGGCAAGCACGAGATCAACATCGCCGCCATGAACCTCGGTCGCCGCGAGAAGAAAGGGGAGGCGATGGTCATCCTCTCCCTCGATTCCGCAGTACCCGCCGAGGTCGTGCAGGAGGTGAGGGAGGCGACCGAAGCCAACTTCGTCAAACCGCTCTACCTCGTCACCGCGAAGTAGTGTTGCGATAGCTGCAGAACGAAAAAGCCCCCCGGCGTCCGCCGGGGGGCTTTTTTTATGGTTTGAATATTGTGCCTTTTGCTTTTGAAGGGTTTTAAAGCTTCAACGCAAAGACGCAAAGCCGCCAAGTCGCAAAGAAAACCTTCTGGATGGAAACTGCAAAACCAAAGTCCAAGACTTGAAAGGTCTTTCGGGTTACCCGCTTTTCCTTTTGCGTCTCCGCGCCTTTGCGTCTTTGCGTTAATGCATCTGTAGGGGGTCGTTAGGAGATCTTCCTCCCGCCGCAGGCCTTCAGCCTTTGGTGCGCCTCGCGCAGGGCCTTCTCGGTGGTTTCCCAGCAGATGCAGCTGTCGGTGATGGATACGCCGTATTTAAGCTCGGCCAGGTTCTTCGGCAACGCCTGGTTGCCGTCTTTAAGGTAGCTCTCGATCATCACGCCGGAGATGGAACGGTTGCCGGCGACGATCTGGTCGACAACGGCTCTCAGCACCTCGGGCTGGCGCTCGTATTTCTTCTCCGAGTTGCCGTGGCTGCAGTCCACCATGAGGGTCGGGGTGAGGCCCGCCTTCTTGAGCATCTCCTCGCTTTTGGCGATGTCCTCGGGGTAGTAATTCGGCTTCTTGTTGCCGCCACGGAGCACCATGTGGACGTCGGGGTTGCCGGTGGTCTGGATGATGGAAGAGAGCCCGTCACGGTTGATGCCGAGGAAGCTGTGCGAATGGAGCGCCGCATTCATGGCGTCGATGGCGATCTGCAGGTTACCGTCCGTGCCGTTTTTGAAACCGATGGGGAAGGAAAGCCCGCTCGCCATCTCGCGGTGCGTTTGCGATTCCGTGGTACGCGCGCCGATGGCGCCCCAGGAAAGGAGGTCGGCCAGGTACTCGGGGGTGATCGGGTCGAGCATCTCGGTCGCTACCGGAAGTCCCATCTCGGTCACCTTGCAGAGAAGACCCCTCGCGATGCCCAACCCCTTGGAGATCAAGTGGGTGCCGTCCATGCCCGGGTCGTTGATGAGTCCCTTCCACCCTACCGTGGTCCTCGGCTTCTCGAAGTAAACGCGCATGATGAGGAGGAGCTCTTCCGATACTTCCTTCGACAGGGCGGCGAGCTTCTCCGCGTACTCCAGCGCCCCCTTGGGATCGTGGATCGAGCAGGGGCCGACCACAACCATGAGCCTCTTGTCCTCGCCCCTCAGTATCTTGGCGATGGCTGCGCGACTCTCGGTTACGCAGGCGCCCGACTGCACGGAGATCGGAAAGACCTGCCGCAGGTCGGTCGGTGCAATGATCGGGGTGATGCTTTTGATCTTCAGGTTGTTGGTCTTAATCATCGTATGCTCCCCGCTAGCGGTTTTTAATGTGGCGTAATCTAGCGCGTTTCCCATCCGCTGTCAAAAAAAAATGCCCGGGGGCGTAGGAATTTTGCCCTGAGCATATTTTTGTATGGTGCAGGTATAAAAAACGCTGTAAAAGCCGACGGTTTAGCCGCGTTTGGCGTGACCTGCGCCCTTTCGGTCCGCGGTCAGCGCGCTGAGCACCGAGTCGAAGGAAGCCTCCTCGGCACCCGCCTCCAGCATCGCCTTTGCCGCGCGGTGGGAATCGCCCGGCTGAACGTCCACGCCGCGCATCGCGTCGGTCAAAAGTGTCACCGCAAAACCTTCCTTCAGTGCATCCAGGACCGTCTCCTTGACGCAGTAGTCGGTAGCGAGTCCGCCGACGTAGAGGCGGTCCAGGGCCATGCGGTGCAAGAGCATGGTAAGCGGGGTGCCATTTTCCGTGACGCCTGCCATGGCGGAGTAGCCGTCGTCCCAGTCGGCCATCCCTTTCGAGACGACGATGGTACCCTCCGGGAACCTCAGGCGTGGGTGGAAGGCGGCCCCCGCGGTCCCCTGGATGCAGTGCGGCGGCCAGATTCCGCCGTTCTCCCGGAAATGCTTGCTGGCCGGCGGGTGCCAGTCCCGCGAGGCGAATACGGGGGTACTCGCCTCGCTGAAGAGGTCGAGGTAACGGTTGAGCGGCGCCAGGACCTGGTCGCCGTCCGGAACGGCCAACGCTCCCTCGGGGCAGAAATCAACCTGAACATCTACGACAAGAAGGGCAGATCTCCTTTTCATCGAGACCTCCTTTGCAGGTGAGCGGTTATTCGCCGTACCTGCTCTGGATCTGAGACATCAATTTTAGCCGGAGCGTGTTGACACCCGGGCTGATGGAGACCTTGTACAGGTGCGGGTTGACGAGGCGCAGACAACCCTCGGGCAGCCGTTTGAGCTCGCTGTTCGAAAGCTCGGCGCAGCTTTGCAGGGTGGGGGAGGGGGCGCACCTTCTGCCGTTCACCATCACCGTGCCGCGCAACTCTATAAGTCGTGCCTCCCGAGGTATCCGCTTTTGCTGAATCGGATTGGCGGGGTCGAATACCTGTGCTCCGGGGAGCACCTCCTCGTCATGTAGGGCGATGACATCCTGAATGAAGGAGCCGTCGGGGGCCACGGCGCGCAGCACCCGCTTGCGGTCCGGCAGGGTGGACTTCGCCAGGTCGCTCGTTATCTTAAGCTTCGCCTCGCCGTCGATTTTCACGAGCTTGTAGACCCCGCCGAGAGCGCCTCCTCCTTCTCCCGCGCAGGTGGCGAGCCGTGTGCCGACGCCGTAGATGTCCACCTGGCCACCCTCGCTTCTGATCGATTCGATGACGAACTCGTCCAGTTCGTTCGAGGCGACGATCTTGACAGCGGGGAAGCCTGCGGCGTCGAAGGCGCTTCTGACCTGGCGTGAGAGATAGGCAAGATCGCCCGAGTCGATGCGCACCCCCACCAGTTCATGGCCACGCTCACGCAGTTCCCGGGCCACGGTGAGCGCGTTGGGGAGCCCGCTACCGAGGGTGTCGTAGGTGTCGATGAGGAGGATGCAGCTGTCCGGGAAATTGTCTGCGTAGCGGCGAAATGCCGTGAGTTCGTCCGGGAAGGCCATGATCCAGCTATGGGCGTGGGTACCCCTGACCGGTATGCCGTAGCGCATGCCGGCGAGAACGTTACTCGTGCTGCACACCCCGCCGACGTAAGCCGCCCGGGCCTCGGACAAACCGCCGTCGGGCCCCTGGGCCCGTCTCAGGCCGAATTCGAGGACGGTGGCGTCCCCGGCGGCCTGTTTGATGCGCGCGGCCTTGGTGGCGACGAGGGTCTGGAAGTTGATGATGTTCAATAGTGCTGTTTCAACGAACTGCGCTTCGGCAAGTCCCCCCTCGATGGTGACCAGCGGCTCGGTACCGAATACCACGGTCCCTTCACCGGGGGCGATGACTCTTCCTTTGAACTGGAAACCGGCGAGGTAGTCGAGAAACGACGGGCGGAAGAGTTTCAGACTATCTAAGTAGGCGAGTTCCTCCTCGCTGAAGGAGAGATCCTCGAGGTAGGAAAGCGCGGGTTCCAACCCGGCAAAGACGGCGTATCCACCCTTGAACGGGTTGTGACGGAAAAAGAGATCGAAAACGGCGGGACGTTCGTGCATCCCCTGCTCATGGTAGCCTGCGAGCATGGTTAGCTCATAAAGGTCGGTAATCAGCGGCGAATAACGCATGGCGCCCCCTTTTAGTCATTTGGCACCCTGAATTATCGCACGATGCAGCTTTTCTGCCAGTTCCGGGTCGATGATTTTCAGTAACAGGTACTCCGCCTGTGCCTTGCCCGCATCGTTCAGCATGAGATGTGACAGTCCAAGCTTGTACAGTGCGTTTGCATTTCCGGGCCAGAGAGAGAGGAGATCCTTGTAGGCGGTCGCCGCCTCCTCGTAGCGGTCTACCCGGAAATAGACTTCCCCGAGGTTCGAAACGGCAAGGGCGAGAGAAGGGTCCAGTTCTACCGATTTCTTGAGCGAGTCTATGGCATGCGGGTAGTCACCGGCGAGGGCTTGGGCGGTGCCGAGGTTCAACCAGGACAGCGCGTTGTACGGCTCAAGAGCGATACTCCTGCTGAAGGCCTCGGCCGCCTCCGGGTAATTCCTGTCGCCGTTTAGCTCCACGCCAGCCTCGAACCAGTCGTCGGCTTCAAAGTACTCCTCGCTACCTATCCTGAGCGGTTCACCCGTTGGGGCAAGGGCGCCGGTGGCAAAGCCGGTGACGATGAGCAGTGCGAGGTATGTCCCCTTGCGGTGCTTCATAGCGGACCTCCGCGGAAAGCACAAAGATAGCATGTTAGAGGATATTTACAAAAACTGGGTAACCCTGACGCCTCCCCAGGTTTTTGCTGACATCGCCGGCGCCATTTGATAGATAAAGTAGGCGCTGCGGGACTTGTCGTGGCGGGGAATCCATCAGAAAGGGGATCATATGGAACATCTGCTTGTCATCGGCTGCGGCGCCATAGGACGCAGGGTCGCTTCTCTCGCTCTTAAGCGGGGGCTTAAGGTCAGTACTTTCAACAGGAACGAAGTAGCGCCACTGGAGGGGGTGACGCACTGCGCCGGGAACCTCGATGAGCCGCAAACGCTGGCGGGCCTGCCGACCCGCGGTGCCGGCGTCATCTACCTGGCTCCTCCGCCGGGGGGAGGGATCGAGGACACCAGGATGCGTAACTTCCTTGCCGGTATCGGCGACGGCAGCGAACCGACGAAGATCGTCTATATAAGTACGAGCGGCGTCTACGGGGATCACGGCAGCGACGTGGTCACTGAGGAAACCGAGGCGGTGCCGCAGACCGCGCGCGGCAAGAGGCGGCTGCACGCGGAGCGCATAGTTCAACAGTGGGGCTTGGAGCACGGCGTTCCGGTGGTCGTACTACGGGTCACGGGGATCTACGCGCCGGACCGCCTGCCGGTGTCGCAGCTTACCACGGGCCAGCCGGTGCTGCGCGAAGAGGAGTCGCTTCCCAGCAACAGGATCCACGCCGACGATCTCTCCCGCATCTGCCTTGCCGCCCTCGACAGGGGGCCGGACGGCGCGATCTACAACGTAAGCGACGGGGCCCCCAGCTCGATGACCGCCTATTTCAACGCAGCCGCCGACAAGCTGGGACTACCGAGGCCTAGACAGGTCACCATGGAAGAGGCGCGCAAGGTGATGACGCCGCTCATGATCTCCTATTTCTCCGAAGGGCGCATCGTCGATAGCGGAAAGATGTTGAGAGAGCTCGGCATCACCCTGCTCTACCCGAATCTGGAGGCGGGATTGAAGGATTGAGTTAAGTTATGGGGATGACAGGCGCGTCCGCGGCCTAACAGGTCGTGACCCTTTTTGATGCCGTGGGATCGGGAGAAGGCGCTGCCTAAAAAACAGGCAAAACGCTATCATTAGCGACGAAAACGCCACTTTCTAGCCACGCGGTCAGGTTTTCCCACAGAGTTTTCCACAGGTTTTGTGGAATATCGGTAACGATATTTGCCCTGATAATATAACTACTTATATTTATGAGGCGTTGTCGCGGGGTGTGACGTATTTCTTTGTTTTACAAGGACTTAATAAAGAAGGCCCATGGGATCTCCATGGGCCTTTTCGTACATTGGCGTTAAAGCGGAACACTTTCTTCCGATCCGTCGGTGAAGCGTCGCGGTTGTTGCTGCGTGGTCGGTGCCGCCGCGCAGCAGGTTTCCGTTTCGCAACCCTTTTTCAAGCGGCGAACCGCCTGGCGGATGAGATAAGTCGCTTTCAGCGTTGTTCCCAGTAACGCCAATTTGGTTGCTCCGGAACACCGTGCGGGAAGACTTGGATTACTGACCTCTGTCGCAACATTCCCCGGTGAGACGCTTCAGGCTTCCCTCTGCTTGTGAGGGCTTGCTCACCACGTCTGAAACCAGAGACAGTGTGATGAAAAGGTAGTCAGGGACCCAAATGGATGCGCTACGAGTATTCCAGAGCGGCTCGCACTCACATGCTAAAGCTTGATGGTATTGTAGCAACGCTCCAGAGAGAGTCAACACGGAGATGAAATTAATTTCATCTGATGTAAATGACTGTAAAACTGCATTTTTTTCAATTATGACTGTTCCGTAAAGCGGCAATTATTTCGCCGTCTTTTCCCTTTCGTCATAGCGGCTAGAAGGACCTGTCTGACCAGTTTTATTGCTTGTTGGTATGACAGTTGCCCTTTGCCGGGATGTCCTGTTCCGTGTCGGGGTGCAACAAAAGTTGCTTCCTTGCAGCGCCCCGAGTCAGCACCGGTTAGCGCAGCTACAGTGGGAAGGTGTGGACCGAACACGAGATACACGGATCGTAACAGCGGATCAGCCGTTCGAGCGCGGCGGTCATGCGCGCCGTTTCTTCACCCTCCATGCCGCGCGCGAGCGCCAGCAGGTCACGAGCCATCGCACCTTGGTTCAGGGCGGTTGGGGTGATCACATCGGCTTGCGTGCAAATGCCTGCGTCGTCGAAGGTATAGCTGTGAATCAGCACCCCGCGCGGTGCTTCGCAGGCCGCGGTTCCCGTGCCGCCGCGCGGCGACGCAGCGACGCCGGCATCGGGGCCGGGTCCCAGTTCCAATAGACGGTCGACGAGTTGAAGGGCGCGCTCGGCAGCGTCGTAGAGTTCGATGGCCTGGGCCAGGTTGTTGCCCCGTATGTCCTTCCCGATCAGTTCATGCCTGTGTGCCTTGAAAATCTCACGTGCGCCGTCGCTCAAGGTGGGGCCATGATGCAAGCGGGCCAGGGCCCCCACGGTCGCCTCCACCCCCATCACCTTTGAAAGCTTCGCGTTTGAGTGCGCAAGAAACGTTTCCTCGACATGTTCCCGGTATTCCCCTACGGCAAAAGAGCGGTCACGACTGAGGCGCAAGCGCCGCGAGGCAAGTGGGGCCGATAAAGGCTCGAGGGCGAGAAAGGCGGGCTCCGGGAGTTTGGGGAAGGGAAACGGGGTACTGAAGAGCCGGCAGACGTCCTGGCAGGCGGGGAGCGCCAGGCGCAACTCGTCTCTCAGTTGGGTAAGTTCAGGCTTCGGGATCACGCGTCCTAGCCCGCCAAGGCGGATGTTCACCGGGTGGATCAGGCGCCCCCCGATCGTCTCCTGGATGAGGCTCCCGACCTTCTTGATGGCTAGTCCCTGCTTGACGAGTTCCGGCGCCGCGCCGGCAAGCTCTGCGACACCCTGAACGCCGAGGAGGTCGGGGAGCACCAGGAAATAAAGGTGTAGCGCGTGGTCCTGGACGGTAGCCCCGTTCAGCATGAGCTCCCTGGTGAGCGAGGTCCGCTCGGAGACCTCGATGCCGAGGACGTCTTCGACGGCGAGCAGCGCCGTGACCTTGTGTACCGTCGAGCATAGCGAGCAGATGCGGCACACGATGTCGGGGACCTCGGCGTAGCTCTTCCCGACCAGGAGGGCCTCGAAAAGGCGAGGGGACTCGCTCAGGTGCAGCTCCACCCGCTCGACGCGGGCGCCGTCAAGGAAGACCTTCACGCTGCCGTGCCCCTCGAGCCTCGTCAACGGGTTTATTTCAACGACGCTGCCCATAGTCCCACCCCGGCTTGAACCTGTTCATCCTGCGCTCGATCTCCTCGCGGCCAAAGCCCCGCTCGAGCAGAAGCTCCAGTTCCTGTGCCACGTTCGCCTCTCGCACCGGGCCGCGGCAACCCTCGCAGACGATGCCCGTAGCAGGGCAGCGCGCGTTGCATCCACCCTGTATGACGGGCCCAAGGCACAGCTCCCCTTTTTCCAAAAGGAGGCAGAGGTTCTCCCTGCTGCGGCATTCGGTGCAGACCGGGTAGGACCGGACCGGCGGGAGGGTCCCCGCAAGGAGTGCGGCGAGTAGTTCTACGACCTCCTCCTTCTCGGGAGGACAGCCGCGTATGGTCCAGTCCACACTCACGAAGTTACCGAAGGGGGCCGGGGCGAAGCTCTCAGGCAGGCTCGCCTCGCTCCCGTACACGGTCTGGAGCAGTTCCTGTCTCTGTGACTGGCCGTTGTTCATGGCGGCGACGCCGCCGAAAGCGGCGCAGGTTCCGTACGCCACGAGCAGGCGGCTCGCGTTTCTCAGACTGAAGAGCATATCAAGATCTGCCGGTGTGGAAACGGCGCCCTCGACGAGGGCGGCGTCGAACGGTCCTTCGCGGCGGCCGCCGCTTTGCGCCATCGGGAAATAAACGAGCTCGAAGCGACGCAGCACATCCGGGAGCTCATCCTCACAGTTAAGCAGGGTGAGCTGGCAACCGGAGCAGGCGGTGAGTCCTGCTATGGCAAGCCTTACAGGTTTCACAGCGCCTCCGGTATGTCTTTTAATTCGCCGGCCCGTAAGACCGGGCCGTCCACGCAGCAGAGTTTCTGCCCGATGGCGCAGTGGCAACAGCGCCCAATGCCGCAGCGCATCCTGCGTTCGAGGCTCAGCATGATACGCCCCGGCGCCACCCCCGCCTGCTCGAGATCGGCGATGAGACAGCGGTACAGGGGAGGGGGACCGCACACCGCAGCGTAGGTCGCCGGTGCGTCGAAGCGGAACCCCTTCAGTAGATCAGGCAGCAGCCCGACCGCGCAGGATTGGATGCCGTTCGTTTCCGGTGCGAAATCGACGGTGAGGTACAGCCGCATCTCCCCGCGTGCGGCGAGTGCCGCCATCTCCTCGCGAAACATCATGAGCCTTGGCTGGCGCGCCCCGTACATCAGGGTGATCTCGCCGAAACGGTCGCGGTGCCTGAGAAGGTGCATGAGTAGTGAGCGTAGCGGAGCAATGCCGAGGCCACCGGCGAGCAAGAGAACGGGATGGCCGGTCATTTCCTCCAGAGGGAATCCGTTGCCGAAAGGACCGCGGATGCCGAGCGGTGCTCCCGGGAGCTGTTGGTGCAACAGCTCGGTCACGTGTCCCACGCGGCGCACGCACAGTTCAAGCGTCCCGTCTTCTCCCGGGAGGTCGGCCGGCGAAATCGGGACTTCTCCCGCGCCGGGAACGGAGATCTGAACGAACTGACCCGGGACGAAACGGGACAGCTGAGGGAGGGCCGCCCCCTCGGGGGCGATACGGAAGAGGGATGTATCCTCGGTGAGCTCATGCCGCTCGATAAGCCGGGCGGTGAACGGCAGGTGCATGTCTTTTACCCTCTCGTTCATGGCGACATCTCCCCACGTGCCGCACTGAAGAGCTCGCGCAGGTCGATGCCGACTGGGCAGACGGCCTTGCAGCGTCCGCAGCCGACGCACGAGGTGGTGCCCTGCAGCGGCGTGAAGCCGCAGTATTTGTGCAGGAAACGGTAGCGCAGTCGGTCGAGACGCGTGGGGCGGAAGTTCGCGCCCGCCACCTCTCCGTGTGTCGCGAAGAAACAGTTGTCCCACTCCCTGATGCGTACTCCCCCGCCGTCGAGAGCGGGATATTCACGCACGTCGAAGCAGTAACAGGTGGGACAGCAGACGGAACAGGCACCGCATGAGACGCAGGTGTCGGCGAACTTCTGCCAGAGCGGGTTGTCCGAGAAGCGCAGTTCGGGATCCTGGGGGGCGACGCCAGTTCCCGGATGCTGCGCTGCCACCGGCTGAGGGACGTCGGCTGCGCTGAAGAGATCAGCTGCCGCCGCGGCAATCTCTTCCCCCCGCGCGGTAACCGCGGAGAAGAGGTATCCGCTTTCAACCGCCGTGAGGAATGCGTCGCAGTTGGCAGCGGAATCCGGAGCAGAGCAGAAGCAGAAATCATCAGGCTCGCAGGAGATGCCGACCAGGGTGAGCCGCGCCCTGCGCGCCGCATACCCCGGATCGGTGTTGTCGCCGAGGAAGACAAGGTCCAGGTAGGCGATCCCGGCCAGGTCGCACGGATGAAGGGCGAAAAGGACGATGGGGGGCTGGGCTTCGGCGGGTTCAGCGTAGCGCCCGTCCCGGTAGCTCAGGAGTTGCTCCCGGAAGGGGAGCAGGTATTTCTTTGGGGGGATCTGGGTTCTGCGGTAATTGATGCGAAGTTGTGAGGGAGCCGTAATGGGTGCGAAGGTGGCGACTCCGGCATCGGTCACTGTCGGACCGTGCAGTTCGCCGAACAGCCGTAGCTTCTCAAGGAAACTGCTTAGCTGTGTCGCTTCGAGGAAGGACTTCTCCATTTTTACCCCCTTGCACAAGGCTCAATTTTATCGGCGGAGAAGGCAAAGGCAAGTGCCATACTGCGACTGCCAGCGTTACATGCTCTGATCGCGAGGAGAAACGGCAATTTTCACTGGTGATTTTTGACTTCGACCGGCATAGGTGCTACAGAAACTATATGGAGAAAGATTTTACCGACTATCACTGCCATATCGTGCCTGCCGTTGACGACGGCGCAACCGATCTCGAAGAGTCCTTTGCCATGGCGAGGATCCTCAGTGAGTTCGGTTTCCGTACCGTAGTCTGCACGCCGCACATGATCCGCGGCTGCTTTGAGAATAATCCCGCCCGCGTTACCAGCGCGGTGAGCGTGCTGCAGGGGCATCTAAACGACGCCGGCATCCCTCTTCAACTCGTACCGGGGTGCGAGCATTATCTCGACGAGTTTCTGCCCGAGTTGCTGCTCGAATCGGTCCACGCCAGGCCGGAGGACAGGAGGATGCTGGTGGAGGTCCCCTTTCGGGACGGCCCGGAACTGCTCTCCTCCATGGTGGAGAGATTCTTCCGGCTCGGCCTTGAACCCTTGATCGCGCACCCGGAGCGGTGCCGCGCCTTCGAACCGCAGGTGCGCGAGCACGGTCTGCATGGAGCGCTTTTCTCCGTTATGGGATGGCAGAAAACCTCCGAACTGTCGGACGACTCGACGATCATGGCTACGAAGCGCGCGGGCTGCGTGTTTCAGGGTAACCTCGGCAGCTTCGCCGGACGTTACGGGAACGAGGTCCGGGAGCGTGCCCTACTGTTTCTGCGTCACGGTCTCTATTCCTGCATCGGCAGCGACGCTCATCGTCCCGAAGGTCTCGCCGAGATGCTGCAAAAAGGGAAGGAGGCCATAACAGCCGAGGTCGGCGAGGAGGCCGCTTTGACTCTTCTGAGGGGCACCCTCCTGCAGTCACGGTAAAAGCACCGCATTTTTTACCTCAAGCACCTCCAGTGGGAAGCCGATAACGGTTGACGGAGTGAACCAATCCCTCTGTGAGGTAACGATGAGCAAGTCCCAAGTATCAAGGTTCAGCATTCTGCAACTAATCGTCACCATGGCGGCAGTCTCAATCGCGGGACTGATCCTGGTATCCATTACGGCGCATTCCATCATAAACAGGGTAAAGGTGAACGGCCCGATTTACGCCCAGCTTGTCCAGGGAAAGGATCTCGTTGCCGACATACTCCCCCCTCCCGAGTACATCATCGAGTCCTATCTCGTCGTGCTGCAGGCTTCCCGTGAGACCGACCCCGCCAAGCTGCAAAAACTGCAGGAATCGTTCAAGAAGCTGAAGGGTGAATACGAAGAGCGCCACGCCTTCTGGGTCAAGGAACTTGCCGCAGGCGAGGAGAAGACCCTGCTCGTTGAGTCCTCCTACCGGCCTGCGGAGCAGTTTTACCGCACCGCGACGGACGAGTTCTTTCCTGCCGTCACCTCGGGTGATGCGTCCAAGGCCGGCGAGGTTTTGACCAGGCTCACCGGCCTGTACGAGGAACACCGGGCGACTATCGACAAGCTCGTGCAAATCGCCGACAGCAAGGGGAGTGCCCTGGAAAAAACGACCGTCAGCGAGCTATCGCGCTCGCTTGCCGTGCTCATCGTCATGTGCATCGCGGTCACCCTCGGCTGCGTGCTCTTGAGCCTCTTCATCATCAGGAGTATCCAGGGATCTTTCTCGGCCTGCACCTCGGTGCTCGAGCGCATTGCGGGGGGCGATCTCTCCGTGCAGGTCGCCGTGGAGGGGAGGGGGAGCGTCAGGGTGATGATGGAGACCATGAAGACGATGGTCGAGCGTTTCGCCGAGGTGATGCACCAGATCAACGCCACCTCGATCACCCTCGTCACCTCTGCGGATCAGCTCTCAGTCGCCTCCGGGCAGATAGCGGGCAACGCCGGGGTCGTCGCCACCGAGACCGTCACCATCGCCACCGCCAGCGAAGAAATGGCGGCTACGTCCCAGGAGATATCGCGGACCTGCCAACACGCAGCAGACAATTCGCGCACCACGAGCGACATCGCTGAAACGGGCGTGTCGGTGGTAGGCAATACCATCACCGTGATGCAGCGCATCGCCGAGCGGGTAAAAGGACTTTCCACGACCGTCGAACAGCTCGGAGAACGCAGCGATCAGATCGGGCTCATCATCGGGACCATCGAGGACATTGCGGACCAGACCAACCTCCTCGCCCTGAACGCAGCCATCGAGGCGGCCCGTGCCGGCGAGCAGGGGCGGGGTTTCGCCGTCGTCGCCGACGAGGTGAGGGCCCTTGCTGAGCGGACCACCAGAGCGACGAGGGAAATCGCCGACATGATCAAGGCGATCCAGTCCGATACCAAAGAGGTCGTTTACGCCATGGAGGAAGGGGTGCACGAGGTCGAAAACGGCACTGCCGAGGCGACCAAGTCGAGCACGGCGCTAAAGGAGATCCTCGAGCAGGTGAATGCCGTGGCGGGAGAAGTGGTGCAGATCGCTCAGGCTGCCGAGGAGCAGACCGCGACCACCGGGATGATCAGCGGCAACATAAGACAGATCACCGACCTTGTGCAGGGGACCGCCGATGGGGCGCACCAGTGCGCGGGGCAGGCCTCCCAGCTCACCGGGTGCGTGAAGGACCTCGAGCGCATCGTGAGCCGGTTCAGGCTCGTCGGCTGAGGCGACTGACATATTGTCAGCGGAAAAGGGGACGGCCTTGCATGCGGCCGTCCCCTTTTTCTTGGATTTTCTGAAGTAGCTTGGTGCTACGACGAAGCGCTGCATGAGCCTTACGTTCCCCCCTTTGCGAAGGGGGGACAGGGGGGATTTGCTTTTGTTAGTTCATGGCCCCTCTTCGCGATGGAAGGGGCGCATTTGCCGCCGCGCTGCTTTAAATTTCAGCAAACGCCCACGGTGCAGGCCCGCCCACTTTTGCCGCAGCACTTAGAATTCCACTGAAACAGGCGTTTTTACCGTTTACCACATCTGGAACGGAACCTGCTAGAAGATGGGCATCACAGCGAGGTGAGCCATGCCCCTTCTGAGCAGTGCCGATTGCGACGCCATCATCCTCTCCATCAAGGTAGCCCTCACGGCGACCCTGATCAGCCTCCCCCTGGGCTTTCTATACGCCTACCTGATGACCTTCTTCCGGTTCCGGGCCAAGGTGCTCCTTGAGGTGCTGGTGAACCTCCCGCTCACCCTGCCTCCCGTTGTCATGGGGTACCTGCTGCTCGTCTCCCTTGGTAGAAACGGCTGGCTGGCGCCTCTTTTGGATCTTTTCGGCGTGCGCCTCATCTTTACGTGGAAGGCCGCCGTGCTGGCGTCGGCCATCGTCGGCTTTCCGCTTCTGGTAAGGTCCATCAGGATCGCCATGGAGGGGATAGACGGGAGGCTGGTGCAGGCCTCGCGCACCCTGGGTGCCGGGCCCATCGACACGCTACTCTCCGTGATCCTCCCCCTGTCCGTCTCCGGCGTCGTTTCCGGCGCTTCGCTCATGTTCGCCCGAAGCCTCGGCGAATTCGGCGCCACCATCATCGTTGCCGGGAACATGCCCGGCAGCACCCAAACCATTCCACTAGCCATCTACGATTACGCCTCCTCGCCCGGCGGAGAGCGGGCCGCCCTTTCTTTGTGCGCCGTCGCCGTCGGCATTTCCGTGTTCGTGCTCGCGGGCCACGAGGCGCTCGTCAAACGCCTGGCAAGGAGGACCTGATGGAGCTGACTCTGAAGGTGCGCAAGAGTTTCGCAGAATCCTTCAATCTCGACCTCGACTGCACTGCGTCAGGGAGCCAGGTCGGCATCTTCGGCGCCTCCGGAAGCGGCAAGTCCACCCTGGTAAAGCTGATCGCCGGACTGGAGAGGCCTGAAGAGGGAGAGATATGGCTGGATGGGGAGTGTCTGTTCAGCAGCAAAAGGGGGATCAACGTAGCACCGCAGCGGCGCTGCATCTCGCTCGTCTTCCAGGATGCGTGCCTCTTCCCGCACCTAAGCGTCGAGGCGAACTTAAGGTACGGGTACAAAAGGAGCGGGGTGGGGCGGCGCAGCGTCGATTTTGCCACGCTGGTATCGGTGCTCCAGCTCGGTGAACTCCTGGGGCGCGGCGTGAACCGTCTCTCGGGAGGGGAGCGTCAGCGCGTGGCGCTCGGGCGCGCCATCCTCGCCAATCCGCACCTCCTGCTCATGGACGAACCCCTCTCGGCGCTCGACGACGGCCTCAAGCTGCAGATCATCCATTACCTGAAACGTGCCGGTGAAAGGTTCGGGATTCCTTATCTTTTCATCTCGCACTCGCTCCTCGAAATCCGGCTCATGACGGACCGGGTCATCTCGATGGCGGGAGGCCGCGTGCTGGCGCAGACGACGCCGGAAGAACTCGCGCGCGAGCGGATGGGGGGGAGCCAGGTGGGTTACATCAACGTGCTGCAGCTGGAGAAACTGCGCAAGATGGGTGGGCTGTACGTGTACCGGTGGGGGTTGGAGGAACTCTTCATCTCTGCCGGGGACGAGGAGCCGATGGCGGTCTTCGAGCTATCCTCGCGCGATATCATCCTCTTCACGCGCCACCCTGAGGCGATAAGCGCCAGAAACCTTTTGAAATGCACCGTGGTGGACACCTTTCCGTCCGGGAACAAGGTGGGGGTGGAGTTGCGCTGCGGCCACGAGACTTTGATAGCCGAGGTGGTGGTCCAGGCCGCGGACGACCTGGCCATCCAGGCGCGCAACGAGATTTATGCCGTGATCAAGGCGGCCTCTTTCAGGCGCCTCAGCTGAGCGTCAGAGGATCCAGCCGCCGCCTACGACCCGGTCGCCGTCGTAGAGGACTGCGGCCTGTCCGGGGGTGACGCCGGATTGCGGGGTGTCGAAGGCGATCCTGAGCCCACCGTCCGCCTGCGGCTCGGCGCGGCAAGGAACCGGCTGCTGCCGGTAACGGATGCTGCAGGCACCGCGGAATATCCCGGAGATGGGGGCGCCGGTCCAGGTGAGCTGGTCGGCGAGCAGTTCTGTCCTTAAAAGCTCTTCTTTCGGCCCCACCACGACCCGCGCGTTTTCGGCATCAAGCGCCGTCACGTAGAGAGGCTCCTTCCAGGCGATGCCGAGCCCGCGCCGCTGCCCCACCGTGTAGCGGTGGATGCCGTCGTGGCCTGCCAGCCTCTTCCCCTCACGGTCGACGATGTCGCCGCCGGGGTTTGAGACGCCACGCTCCTCGAGAAAGCGGACGTAGTCGTTGTCCGGGATGAAGCAGATCTCCTGGCTTTCCTGCTTGCTTGCCACCGGAAGGCCGAAGCGTGCCGCCAGTGCGCGCACCTCCGGTTTTTCCATCCTCCCCACCGGGAAGATGGTGCGCGAGAGCTGCTCCTGGTTCATGGCGAAGAGAAAATACGTCTGGTCCTTGCGGGGATCGTGCCCCTTGCACAGCTGGAACACGCCGTCCTCGTCCTTTTCGATCCGGGCGTAGTGCCCCGTGGCGAGGAGGTCGGCGTTCAGGGCGTCGGCCGTCTCGAGGAGCAGGCCGAACTTTATCCTTTCGTTGCAGCGTGCGCAGGGGTTCGGGGTGCGCCCGGAGGCGTACTCGGCCACGAAGTCGTCGATGACCAGTTCCTTGAAGCGCTCACGCATGTCGATCACCTGGAAGGGGATGCCGAGCTTCTTGGCGACCCGGGCCGCGTCCATCACGTCGGTGAGCGAGCAGCAGGTCTTGCCGCCGGAGGGGGTGTTCTCGGGACGGTCGTAGAGCTGCAGCGACACGCCGATCACATCGTAACCCTGTTCCTTCAAAAGAGCGGCGGTCACCGAGGAATCGACGCCGCCGCTCATCGCCACTAGTACTCTTTTTCTTTCTGACATCTCTTTCATTCCCGCTGAAGCGCCCGCCTCTTAATCCGCACCCTTTTCCAGGAGCAGGGTGTAGTAACCATCCTGTTCTTGGAGGCCCAAGAGTTTGTGCCCCTCGTCCTTGAGGCTTCTCGGCACGTTCTTGACCGGTTCCCCGTCGTCCAGGAGAAACTCAACGGTGGTCCCCGCCTCGATATCCTCGAGCTCGAGTTTGGCCATGACGAAGTTGGTCGGGCAGGTAACGCCCCTTAAATCGATGGTTTGCATGGAGGTTCCTCTATAAGTGCTTCAGGCCTGGCTCGGAAGCGGTATCTGGTTGACGATGACCTGCGGAGCGGTGGTTTCGGCGACGACGAAGTCGGCGAAGTCGCGGCGCAGGTGGTTAAGCAGCGACTGCCACCCCTCGCGGATGATGATGTCGCCCAGCCGCACCCGTCCGGCCCCTTCCGCCTTCTCCTGGTACCAGGCAAGCACGGCGGCGATGAAGTCTACGGCACGCTCTTCCGGTAAGAAGGTGGCGTAAAGCGTTCCAACCAGGGGACGGCGTCCCCACTTCCCGCCGATGCGGACCGTGTAACCTTTTTTCGCCGCGCTCCAGGCGCCGGTGGGGCAGACCTTGATGCAATCGCCGCAGTAGATGCATTTTTCAGCGTCGAATACCGGCTTGCCATCCGCCATGGCGAGGGCACCCTCGGCGCACGATTTCGCGCACAGCCCGCAGCCGATGCAGGCGTCCGCCTCAAGCCTCGGCCAGACCGCACCCTGGAACCCGACGTCGTTGATGGCCGACTTGGGGCAGTCGAAGGGGCAACCGGCGAAACATACCTTGAACTTGTGATGGCCGGTGGCGGTGCCGAAGAGCTTCTCGTCCACCTGAAGGGCCGACTTCTGGGTGTCCACGAGGCCGTTGGGGTTGTACTCGCAGCCGCCGCAGGCGGTCGGCACGCGGACCCGGGCGCCGCAGGAGGCGACCTTCTGCTGCTCTTCGCCCAGTTCCGCGACCACCGTGTCGAAATCGGCGAAGTTCACGTTTATGAGTTCGATGGACTGGCGCACCGACAGGTGCACGTAACCCTTACCGTACTTCTGCGCGACTTCGGCGATCTTCGCCAGGCGGTCCACCGAAAGCCTCCCACCCGGGACGCGCAGGCGCACCGTGAACAAATCCTTGCCGCGCTCCTTGATGAAGCCGCCGGCCTTCAGGTTCCTCAGATCTATTTTCTGTTCTGCCAAAACGCTCTCCTGTTCGATAGCAAAGGGTAGGGGGACTACCCTGCGATGGTAAGTTGTACGGGCTCCACGACCCCGGCTGTGATCCGGAACGCCTTCGCCACCGGCTCGTCCGGCCTCTCCAGGGAGATGATCAGGTGGCAGACGTTCGGTGTGAGGGCGAGCCGGATGTCCTCCTGGGAGGGGCGGGCCGGCGACTCGGGGTGCGAGTGGTAGATGACCAGCATCTCCTCGCCCGCGGCGCGCATCGCCTTCACTGCGGCGAACTGCTCCTTCGGGTCCATGGTGAAGTGTTCGTTGCTCGCGTCGGTGTTGGTCATCGGGTAGCGCGTGGTGACGCGGTGTCCCACCCCGCCCATCATGCCGCACACCTCGAGGGGAAAGCCCTCTTTTGCCTGGGCGATGGTCGCCTCCAGTATCTCTCTGGGGATCTCCAGCATGCTAGTGCCCCAGGTCGCAGACCGTCAGGGCGTCGAGCTCGTCCTTCACCTCGGTGATGGTGGGGTGCTCGCCGCAGATCGGACATTTCGGGCTCTTGCGGATGGGAACCTCGCGGAAACGCATGCGCAGGGCGTTGTAGGTGAGGAGTCTGCCGTGCAGAAGGTCCCCGATGCCCAGGAGGTACTTGATCGCCTCGGTCGCCTGCAGGGTCCCGATGATGCCGGGGAGGACGCCGATGACCCCCGCCCTGGAGCAGGTGGGGATGACGTCCTTGGGGGGAGGCTCCGGGAAGACGCAGCGGTAGCAGGGAGACTCACCCGGGGCCACCGTGAAGGTCTGCCCGTCGAACTGCAGGATGCCGCCGTGCGAGTAGGGTTTGCCGGCGAGCACGCAGGCGTCGTTGATGAGGAACTTCGCCGCGAAGTTGTCGGTGCCGTCGATGACGAAATCGTACCCCTCGATCATGGAGAGGATGTTGTCCGCGTTGACCCAGGTCTCGTAGGTGACCACGTTCAGATCCGGGTTGATGGCGACCATCTTCTCCTTCGCTGAAAGGACCTTGGCCTTGCCGACGTCCGGGGTGCTGTGGATGATCTGGCGCTGCAGGTTGGAGAGGTCGACCTGGTCCGCGTCGGCGATGCCGATGGTCCCGACGCCGGCTGCGGCGAGGTACAGGGCGATCGGGGAGCCTAAGCCCCCTGCGCCGATCACCAGCACGCGGCCGTTCATCAGCTTCTGCTGTCCCTTGCCGCCGACCTCTTTAAGAAGGATGTGACGCGAATAGCGGTTGATCTGCTCTTCGGTGAGCTTCACGGTCTACCTCCACCCATGAAATAAAGAAACTCTACGTTATCGCCGTCTTTCACCGTGGTTCCGTCGAATTGCGCGCGGTCCATGATGTCGCCGTTTAGTTCCACGGTGACGTATTCGCGCTGCTCTACCTGCAGCGCTTCGAGCAGGTAGGTGATGGAGACGGGTTGTGCTTCGGTGATACTGGCCGGTTTGCCGTTGACCATAAGGTTCATTAGATGCGCTCCTCGTTTGATAGCATAGATATTGGGCAAAAAACAGCGTTAAACCTGTTCCAAAGCGGTAGCGAAGTCGTCCTGGATGTCCTCCGGTGCCTCGATTCCCACCGATACCCGCACCAGTTCCTCTGAGACACCCATGAGCGCCTTCACCTCGGGCGTGTAATCGGCGCAGATGGTGGAGGCCGGGTGAATGACGAGGGTTTTCGTGTCCCCGATGTTGGCCAGGTTCTTCGCGAGCGTGAGGCCGTTGATGAACCGGAAGGCGGCGGCCCGGTCGGCAAGGCCGAAGGTGAGCAGCCCGCCGAAGCGCCCGTTGAACTGGCGTCTGGCGACGTTGTGAAACGGCGAGTCGGCAAGCCCCGGGTAGTTCACCCAGGCGACCTTCGGGTGCGCGTGCAGAAAGGAGGCGAGCTTCATGGCGTTCGAGCAGTGACGCTCCATCCTGAGCGACAGCGTCTCGAGCCCCTCACCGGAGAGAAAGGCGTTGAGTGGCGCGGCGCATGCTCCGAAGTCCTTGTGGATCAGCTTTCTCACCCGGGCCGTGAAGGCGAAGTTGCGATACTTCTTGTAAAAGGGCTCGAAATGCGGGAAGAGGGCGCTGTTCCAGTTGAAGCTGCCGGCATCGATGATCGCCCCTCCGATGGAGTTGGCCGTGCCGTTAATGTACTTACTGGTCGAGTGGACGATGATGTCGGCGCCGAGCTCGCGCATGCGCGCAAGGTAGGGCGTCGAGACGGTCGCGTCCACCATGAGCGGGATGCCGTGCTTCTTCGCCACAGCAGAGAACGCCGCGATGTCGGGCACGTCCATCTTCGGGTTGCCTATGGTCTCCACGAAGATGAGCCTTGTCCGCTCGTTGATGCCCGCCTCCAGCGCCCACAGGTCGACCGGATCGAAAAAGCTCGTGGTGATGCCGTAGTTGGAGAGGGTGTCGTGAAACAGGGAGTAGGTGCCGCCGAAGAGCGAAGACGAGGAAAGGATCTCGTCGCCGCTGCGCACCACGGCCATGACCGCGGTGGTGATGGCCGACATTCCCGAGGAGGTGATGACGGCGGCGATGCCGTCCTCAACCGCGGCGAGGCGTTTTTCCAGGCCCTCCAGGGTCGGGTTGCCGATCCTCGTATATACCTGCCCGACCGCTCTTCCCCTGAAGACGTCTTCCAGTTCCTCTGCGGTGTTGTAAGCGAAGGCTGACGCCTGAACGATCGGCGTCTTGGTGGCGCCGGAAGCGTCCCTGCTTGACCCGCCATGGATCAGCTTCGTGTCGAACCTCAATTTGCCGTCAACTACTCCCACGGTCGCTCCTCCCATTCCAACTATAAGACACCGATTAAACCAGCACTCGGCGCAAGGGTTGTGCGAGGGTAGTTTTAGTTACTCATTTTGTCAAGAAATATATCTGGTAACCACTGTGTGGCCGTGTGGAAATCTTTTAGGGCGGAAATCCCTGGTTAATCAACTAAATCGTTGCGAGTAGTATTTTTTTGATATGAGGTTACGAGGGGGTAAGCCTATATTATTATGCCTTTTGTTGCGAGTTTGTTGAGCAGTCAGGTGGTGAACTGAACTGCTTTTATTGTTAATATACTTGACCCGATGATTCGGGTAGTGTTAGTGCTATGTCTACTTGTTTGGTAGAGTAGATAGTGTCGGGCGCGCCGCAACCATCTCTCGTTCTTGTCATGTAATGCTCATTAACACGCGAGCCGCTTTGCCCGGAATAGGTGCGGCGGCCGCCCAAAAAGGAGGGAGTAAATGTACCGTATTGTCATGCTGTTGCTGGTCGCAACACTCTTTCACGCATCCCACGTCTTTGCCGCTACCGAGCTGCTGAACGTCTCGTACGATCCGACCCGGGAGCTTTACCAGGATTTCAACAAGTCCTTCGCACGGCACTGGAAACAGAAGTCCGGCCAGGATGTCACCGTGAAGCAGTCGCACGGCGGGTCTGGAAAGCAGGCGAGGGCGGTCATCGACGGCCTTGACGCCGACGTGGTCACGCTAGCCCTTGCCTACGACGTGGACGAGATCCACAACAAGGCGAAGCTCATCCCGAAGGACTGGCAGAAACGCCTGCCTAAAAACAGCTCTCCCTACAGCTCCACCATCGTCTTCCTGGTCCGTAAGGGTAACCCGAAGCAGATCAGGGACTGGAACGATCTGGTGCGCCCGGGGATAAGCGTCATCACACCAAACCCGAAGACCTCCGGCGGTGCGCGGTGGAATTACCTCGCCGCGTGGGCCTACGCCCTGAAACAGAAGGGAGGCAACGAGGCTTCGGCCCGCGAGTTCGTCGGCAAGCTCTTCCGCAACGTTCCCGTGCTTGATTCCGGGGCCCGGGGGGCCACCACCACCTTCGTGCAGCGCGGGCAGGGCGACGTCCTCATCGCCTGGGAGAACGAGGCGTTTCTCGCCGTGAACGAGCTGGGCAAAGACAGGTTCGAGATCGTGGTTCCTTCGCTCAGCATTCTGGCGGAGCCGCCCGTCGCCCTGGTGGACAAGGTTGTCGACCGCAAAGGCACCCGCGTGGTCGCGCAGGAGTATCTGAAATACCTTTATTCGCAGGAAGGTCAGGAAATCGCGGCACAGAACTATTACCGCCCCTCGGACCGCAAGGTGGCCGCCAAATACGCGAAGCTCTTCCCTAAATTGAGACTAGTGACGGTAGATCAGACCTTCGGCGGGTGGACCAGGGCTCAGAAGACGCATTTCGCCGACGGCGGCACCTTCGACCAGATCTACCGGCCGAGCAGGTGATGTCATGGCAAGAAGCTTGAAGAAAAGTCACGCCGCCGGGTGGGGAAACCTGCCCGGCTTCGCCCCCACCATGGGGTACACGCTCCTCTGCTTGCTCGTGGTCGTTCTCGTCCCGTTGTCCACCCTGTTTTTCAAGGCGGCCACACTAAGCTGGGACGAATTTGTAGGCGCCGTAGCCGCTCCGCGCGTGCTGGCCTCCTACCGCGTCACCTTCGGTGCCGCGCTCCTTGCGGCCCTGACCAACGCCTTTTTCGGCGTCATCGTGGCATGGACCCTGGTCCGCTACCGGTTTCCCGGAAGGAGGATCCTCGACGCGCTCGTCGATCTTCCCTTCGCGCTCCCGACCGCGGTTGCCGGCATCACCCTGGCCGGTATCTTCGCCTCCAACGGCTTGCTCGGAAAGGTGCTGGAACCGCTCGGTGTCAAGGTCGCCTTCACGCCGGTCGGGATCTGGCTGGCCATGGTGTTCATCGGTCTCCCCTTCGTGGTGCGGACCGTGCAGCCGGTGCTGGAGGAGTTCGATCGCGAGGTGGAGGAGGCGGCGGCGTGCCTTGGCGGGAACCGGTGGCAGATATGCACGAGGGTCGTATTCCCTCTGATGTTTCCCGCGGTCCTCACCGGCTTCACCCTGGCCTTCGCGCGTGCTGTAGGCGAGTACGGCTCCATCGTCTTCATCGCAGGGAACATGCCGATGGTGTCCGAGATCACGCCGCTGCTGATCATCACCAAGCTGGAGCAGTACGATTATGCAGGCGCAACGGCGGTAGCCGTGGTGATGCTGCTGGTCTCATTTATGCTGCTTCTTGTACTGAACCTGCTGCAGAAATGGAGCAGGCGCTATGCGGAGCAATGACATGAACAGTTCCCATTATCCCGGCGTCTTTCGTGTCCAAAAGGCGGGGGCTCTCGCCGAGCCCTTCCCCGTCCGGCTGCTCCTGGTCGGCGGCACCGTGCTCTTTCTCACTCTGTTTCTGCTGTTGCCTCTCGGAGCCCTTTTTTCCGAAGCGCTTTCGAAGGGGTGGCAGGAGTACCGTGCGGCGCTCCTCGAGCCGGATGCGCTCTCCGCGATGAGGCTCACCCTTGTCACGGCGGTTATCTGCGTTCCGTTCAACTTGTTTTTCGGCATCGTCGCCTCCTGGTGCACCGCCAAGTTCACCTTTCCGGGCAAAAGCCTGCTCGTGACATTGATCGATCTGCCGTTCTCGGTCTCTCCTGTGGTGTCCGGGCTCGTCTACGTCCTCGTCTTCGGACTGCAGGGGTGGCTGGGACCTTGGCTTCAGGCGCACGACATCAAGATCATCTTCGCTGTGCCCGGCATCGTGCTCGCGACCGTGTTCGTCACTTTCCCGTTCGTAGCGCGGGAGCTTATCCCGCTCATGGAGGCGCAGGGGCGCGAAGAAGAGGAGGCCGCTCTCACCCTCGGGGCCGGTGGGCTGCAAACCTTCCTTCGGGTCACCCTGCCCAACGTCAAGTGGGGGCTTCTGTACGGGGTTATCCTCTGCAACGCACGGGCGATGGGGGAGTTCGGCGCGGTCTCCGTCGTCTCAGGGCACGTGCGCGGCGCGACCAACACCGTTCCGCTGCAGGTGGAGATCCTTTACAACGAGTACAATTTCGTCGCCGCATTTGCGGTCGCCTCGGTGCTTGCGCTGCTCGCGCTGGTTTCCCTCGCGCTCAAGACGTTTACCGAGTGGAAGATGCGCCAGCTTCAAAAAGCCGGGGCATGAAAGGAGAAAAGATGAGCATCGAAATAGAAAATGTGAGCAAACGTTTCGGCGCCTTCGCCGCCTTGGACGACGTCAGCCTCTCGGTACCCTCCGGGGAGCTGGTGGCCCTCCTCGGTCCCTCCGGGTCGGGGAAGACGACCCTGCTGCGCATCATCGCCGGGCTTGAGAGCGTCGACGAGGGGAAAGTCCTTCTGAACGGGGAAGACGCGAGCCTGCACGACCCCCGGCACAGGAAGGTCGGCTTCGTCTTCCAGCATTACGCCCTGTTCAGGCACATGAACGTATTCGACAACGTAGCCTTCGGTCTTTCTGTGAAACCGAAAAGGACCCGGCCGGGCAAGGAGGTGATCCGGAGCAAGGTCTTCGAACTGCTGAAGCTCATCCAGATGGAGCATCTCTGGGACCGCTACCCGTCGCAACTCTCCGGGGGACAGCGGCAGCGGGTCGCCTTGGCGCGTGCGCTGGCCGTGGAACCCCAGGTGCTGCTGCTCGATGAACCGTTCGGCGCCCTGGACGCGAAGGTACGCCAGGAACTGCGCCGCTGGCTGCGACAGCTGCACGACGAGATCCATGTCACGAGCGTCTTCGTGACCCACGACCAGGAGGAGGCGCTCGAAGTGGCCGACCGTATCGTGGTGATGAACCGGGGCAAGGTCGAGCAGGAAGGGACGCCGAGCGAGGTCTACGACCATCCGGCGAACCCCTTCGTCTTCGACTTTCTCGGCAAGGTCAACCTGTTTCACGGCCGGATCGACAACGGCGTGGCTCAACTCGGAGGGGTGCGGCTTCCCGCCTCCGGTTCCTCCTCCGGCACAGACGGCCCCGCAGTCGGCTACGTGCGCTCCCACGATATCGACATCTCGCGTCACGGTAGCGGGAGTGATGCGATCGCGGCCCAGGTGCGTGGCGTACTGCGGGTGGGGCCCCTGGTGCGGGTCGATCTGCTGCATGCCGGAGGCGAGCAGTTCGAGGTCGATCTCTCCCGTGATGCGGCGGATCGGCTGGCCTTGCAGGTGGGGGAGCAGGTCTTCGCACGCCCGCGTAACGTTCGTTTTTTTGTCAATGATTACCAGATCTAACGGCACCATCGATCAAAGTACACTCTGTCTATCAAGAACATAAATAAAATAGTTGACAACGTTGCAGGTTAAATATAAAAATACAGACGCCTGTAAGAAATCCATGCGTCCGGCACCATGCGCCGGGATCCAAACAAAAAGGAGAGCAACCGCCATGTCACGTATCTATCTGGATAACTCCCAATCCATCGGTAACACGCCGCTCGTGCGTCTGAACCATGTGACCAAGGGGGCCAAGGCAACCGTTCTGGCCAAGGTCGAGGGGCGCAATCCCGCCTACTCGGTCAAGTGCCGCATCGGCGCCAACATGATCTGGGATGCCGAGGAGCGTGGCGTGCTCAAGCCGGGTGTCGAGATCGTGGAGCCGACCAGCGGAAACACCGGCATAGCGCTGGCGTACGTTGCTGCAGCCCGCGGCTACAAGCTGACCCTTACCATGCCCGAGACCATGAGCATCGAGCGTCGCAGGGTACTGGCCGCACTCGGGGTGAACCTCATCCTTACGCCCGGTTCCGCCGGGATGAAGGGGGCCATCGCCAAGGCGGAGGAAATCGTGGCCTCCGATCCGGCCCGTTACTTCCTGCCGCAGCAGTTCAAGAACCCGGCTAACCCCGCCATTCACGAGAAAACGACGGGTCCTGAGATCTGGGCCGATACCGACGGCGCTGTCGACGTCATCGTCTCCGGCGTAGGGACCGGCGGCACCATCTCCGGTATCGCCCGCTACCTGAAGCACACCAAAGGTAAGAACGTCGTCGCCGTGGCCGTCGAGCCCAAGGAAAGCGCGGTTATCACGCAGAAACTCGCCGGTCAGGAACTGCGCCCCGGCCCGCACAAGATTCAGGGGATCGGTGCCGGCTTCATCCCCGACACGCTCGATCTCTCACTGATCGACCGCGTCGAGCAGGTAGAGAGCAACGAGGCGATCGAATTCGCCAAGCGGCTCACCAAGGAGGAAGGTCTCCTGGTCGGGATTTCCAGTGGAGCCGCAGCGGCAGCCGCCGTCCGCCTCGCCAACCTGGACGAGTTCGCCGGGAAGACCATCGTGGTGATCCTTCCCGACCTCGCCGAGCGTTACCTCTCCACCGCGCTTTTCGACGAAGCGTAACCAACTTTGCTTCTCCCTTTAAAAAAGCCCCGGGACTTCCCGGGGCTTTTTTTGTTTCCTGCGATGGACATCTCCATGGGCCACCCGGCGGCGGCTCTGCTTGACGCTGATGTCGCCGCCGGGTAGACTTGCCGGGTTCAATGATTTCAGCACGATGGTCGTCTTGGCACCTACGACGGCGACCTCGGCACCTCAGGGGGGAGTGTGGAAAAGAAAGAATGGTCGCCCGCGACACTGCTTGAGACTTCCGGAAGCTACTGGAGTACCTGTACCCTCCACGCCGGTGTGAAACTGAACGTCTTCACGCCCCTGTCCGCCGCGCCGTCATCCGCTCTCAGGCTTGCTGAAGCGATCGGCTGCGACAGCCGTGCCCTCGCCATGCTGCTCGATGCCCTGGCGGCACTGGGGCTTCTCGAAAAGAGGGGAGGGGAGTACCTCGCCACCCCCTTCGCGGCAAAGTTCCTGTCCCGCACCTCACCCGACTACCTCGGGCACATCATCATGCATCACCATCACCTGGTGAACGGGTGGAGCAGGCTCGACGAAGCCGTGCAGACCGGTCATCCCGTGCGTGAGCGCGTCTCCCACGAGGATGCCGAGAGCGCAAGGGAAAGCTTCCTCATGGGGATGTTCAACTTAGCCCAGATGATCGCACCGAAGATCGTGCCGCAGATCGACCTCAGCGGACGCAGGCGCCTGATGGACCTGGGCGGTGGCCCCGGCACCTACGCGATACATTTCTGCCGGCAAAACCCGGGACTCGACGCCGTCATCTGCGATCTTCCGACCACGCGCGGTTTCGCAGAGCAGACCGTCGCCCGCTTCGACCTTTCCGAGCGCATCGGCTTCATCGCCGTCGATTTCGAGCAGGACGACCTGCCGGGCGGGTTTGACGTCGCCTGGCTTTCCCATGTGCTGCACGGCATCGGTCCCGATGCCTGTCAGAGCGTGCTGAAAAAGGCGGTCGCGGCGCTTGAACCGGGAGGGATGATCCTGGTACAGGAGTTTATCCTCGACGATACGAGGGACGCCCCGGTTTTCCCGGCGCTGTTCTCACTGAACATGCTGCTTGGCACTCCGGACGGGCAGTCCTACAGCGAGAGCGAGCTTTTCGGGATGCTCGAGTCGGCTGGAGCGAAGGGGGTGCGCCGCCTCCCCATCGAGCTTCCCAACGGTGCCGGCGTGGTCGCCGGTATCGTCCCATGACCGGACCCGGCTCAGGGTGCCGCTGTAGCGTCTTGGTGGAATGGCACTAGCCGTGTCATAGCATCGGGGTGACGTCACGAAGGGAGGGCGTATGGAAGAGAAGAAACCTTCAGCCGCAGTAACAAGCATGGTGCTGCCGTTTTTCGCCGCGGCGTGCGCGGCCAGCGCCTTCCTGCTCCTATTCTCATCGGGTCCCGGCGCCCGGCTGAACCTGTGGGACTTCAGAACCGGTTTCACCATGATAAAACTCGCCGGCTACATCGGTTTCGGTTGCGCCGTGCTTGCCCTGGCGTCCTCCGTCGTGTCGGTCCGGCGGCGGCACTTCAAGGGTATATTCATCTCCTTGCTGGCCCTCATCGTGGCGTTGTTCGCTTTCGCCATTCCGCTTTACTGGAATTTCCAGGCGCAAAGCTACCCGCGCATCCACGACATAAGCACCGATCTCAGCAACCCGCCTCATTTCGTGGCCATCAGCAGCGCGCGCGGCGCCGGGGTCCGGTATGGCGGGATCGACGTAGCGACACAGCAGTTGAAGGCCTATCCCGATCTCAAGACCGTGGTGCTGTCGATGCCTGCGGACGAGGCCTACAAAAGGGCGCTTTTGATCGCGCGGGAGTTGAAGTGGACCGTGGTGGCCGAGCGTCCGGCGGAGTGGATCATCGAGGCAACCGACACGACGCGCTGGTTCGGTTTCAAGGACGATATCGCGATAAGGATCGTGCCGGCCGGCGACCGATCCCTCCTCGACGTCCGCTCCGTTTCCAGGGTCGGTATCAGCGATGTCGGGACCAACGCGAAGAGGATCAGGGCCTTCCTGGCGAAGATGGCGCCCGCCGCCAGATAAAAAGATGCCGCGACCGTAGCGTCACGCGGTCGCGGCATCTTTGCAATGTAATGGTTCCTGCGCTCAAGCGTGGGAACGCCTGGCCGGGGATGCTGCGTCCATCCCTCGGTTTTTTCACCCCACGCTGCTGTCTTATCCCACCCCGTCAGTACCGCTCGAACCCCTGATCGCGCTCCTCCATATCGAGGTCGGCCCCGGAATAGGTGAGTTTCTGGCTGGAACCAGACTTGCCTTGTGTCTGGGCGGGCGTCTTTCTGACGGGCGGTTTTGCGGGGGGGACGCGCCGTCTGGCGCCTTGTTTGCCGCTCCCTTCACCCGCAGTCAGCTGCAAGATTGCGCTCTGCAACTGGTCTGCCTGGGTCGAAAGCTCTTCGGAGGTGCTCGCCATCTCCTCGGCGGCCGACGCGTTCTGCTGGATCACCTGGTCGAGCTGCTGGATCGCCTTGTTGATCTGCTGGACGCCGGTGTCCTGCTCCTTGCACGACGCCGTGATCTCCTGGACGAGCTCCGATGTCTTCTGGATGTTCGGCAGCATCTCTGCCAGCATCTCGCCGGCCTTGTCCGCCACCTCCACGCTTGCCTGGGATAGGCTGGAGATCTCGGCCGCCGCCTTTTGCGAACGTTCCGCGAGCTTTCTCACTTCGCTTGCCACGACCGCGAACCCCTTGCCGTGCTCGCCAGCCCTTGCCGCTTCGATGGCTGCATTCAAGGCTAGGAGGTTGGTCTGCCGAGCGATTTCCTCGATGATGGAAATTTTCCCCGCGATCTCCTTCATGGCCTGGACCGTATTTGTGACGGCCTCGCCGCTTTCCTTCGCGTCGGCCGCCGTTTTAAGGGCGATCTTCTCCGTCTGCAGGGCGTTATCCGCGTTCTGCCGCACGTTTGCGGACATCTCTTCCATTGAAGACGATGCCTCTTCCGCGGCACTTGCCTGCTCGGTGGCCCCCTGCGACAGTTCTTCCGCCCCCTGCGACATCTGCAGGCTGCCGGACGATACGTTGTTGGCTGCGTCAAGCACCTCGGCGACGACGGCCCGAACGGAACGGATGATGAAGAGTGCGACGAAGACCACGATGGCTATCACCACCGCAGCGGAAACGATGGCAAGGATCAGCGAGGATTTCTTTATGGCGACCGCTTCCTTGCTCCCCTTGTCTGACATTGAAAGGTTGTATTGGAGATGCGCTTCGAAAACGTCGTCGGCTTTCTTGCTGACTGAGCGGTTATGCGAGAAATAGTCACGCGCCTCTTCGTTCTTGTTCGCGCGGGACAGGGAGAGGATCTTGTCGGTGAAGGCGTACAGTTCGGCGACCGCGGCACGGTCGTTCGCCAACAGTTGCCGGTCCTTGTCGTCGACGAGCAACTGATCGTAATCCTTCAGCGCCTTTTCCAGTTCGTCTTTCTCGGTCTGAACCGACCTGTCGAGCTCCGCCATCCTGCCTGCGTCGGTGTTCAGGACGTGGGTAAGGGTCCAGGTCTGCAGGTTGCGCATAGCCGTAGAAGCCCGCCCAAGGGCTACCAGGCTCGGTACCGTGTTGACGTTGCCAAAATTGGCGGCGGTATAGACCCTCCCGGTTTGAAACTCGTTGAAGATGGTGAGTCCCAGCATCCCCATGACCGCGACGACCAACAGCAGGAACAACCTCTTAGATATAGACATGGGCCAACTCCTTTTTCCGGCACCCTAGCCGGATAGTTGCAATAGCCCTTGGCTTATCGGCACTGTATACAATTACTTAAGAGGAAAGGCGAAGGCCTACTCGCGCCGTGGTCGGCCTGGATGCAGGTTCTTCTCAGTTCTCCGAGTCGGCAAGGATCTCCTCGCCGTATTTCCCCGGGTGGTATTCCCCCTTGTTGGTCGACATCCTGCTCCTCTCTACCCTGATCGGTCTTACCTTATCGCCTTTGACCTGCATCGAATATTCGATGTCGGTGTCGGCATCCCCGTAATAGATCCTCGCTCCGGTTTTCTCCAGGTACGGAGTCTTCGACTGCTCGTTGGTGCAAAAGACCTGAGAGGTGAGCGCGAATAGCTTGTTCATGCGCTTCTGGATCACCTCCGCATCGTCGTCATAGCAGTTTCGCTTGGTGATGAAGACGATGGTGTCACCGCGACGCTTGTGCATAGCGATCAGCTCCTCACCTGCTTTCTTCTTCATGCTGAACTTGTCCAGGTACTGGTTCAGGTCCTTGCGGAACTGAGGGTTCGCAAGGTAATCGGCGCCGTAGCGGTTCGTGCCGCCAGGACCTTCCCCGTTGTTGGCACCGTAGGAGTAGGCGGGGGTGGAAAAGAGCACCGTGTCGTCGATGTCGAATCCTGCGACGATGGGAGTGGTGGGAAGGCTCTTTTCCAGCCCATCCAGGGTGACGTAGCGCGCAGATGTCGCGCCCGCGCTGCTGCCGAGTGCGCTGTATAGTGCGAGCGCCATCATTGCCGCTTTGATTCTTCTCATTGCAGATCTCCTGGTTGTGTATTCATGTCACCGGATAGTTAACCGTGTGGCTTCAGGTTGGTGCGCAGGCGGGCTAGAACGCTTCGTGTTGCGGACTTACCATACACTTCACGAGGTTGAGGTAGATCCTGGTGAACGTATCCGCCTCTTCCTTGCAAAGGGTCTCCAGATCGCGGGCGATGGCCTCTCGGTCTGCCGACACGTAAAAGGCGCGCCTGTACTCGGTGAGCGGTAGAACGTGGGTAAAGCTTCCGGCTATCGTGGAGTCGCCGCTCGTACTGGACACAGTGCTGAAGAAAGGAAAACAGAGGAATACTTTAAGTTTCTTTCGCTTGGCAAGTTCCCTGATTCTAAGGTCGTAAGGCGTCTCCGGGGGGAAACAGTGCTCGGCCATCTGCAGGAACCCCTCCATGCTCCTCTTGTTGATGAAGTAGGAGTTGGTGCCTGCGAATTCCCATGATCCGATGTCGAAGAAGGAGAGTGAGCCGGTGGCGGAAAGCTTTTGATAGCTTTCGTGCAGATATTTGAAGAGGTAGAGGTCCGGCGGCAGGAAGACGTCGGTCATGAGCAGATCCCACTCCTCATCCTGCTTCAGTTCGACGAACTTCTCAAAGACCCGGCCGATGTCGGGGTGCAGCATTGCGTCGTCTTCGACGATGTGGACGTGCCGGCTGCTTCCCAACTGACCCTTGATGATGCTCAGGTGACTAAGCGTGCATCCCAACACCGCCGAACCGGGGACGGCGTCGGGACCGTAGGTGATGGAACGGCCGTCGATGGCGGCGAAACGCTGGTAACAGCCGGCAAGACCGCTCTCCTCCAACCGCTGCTCCAGGCTTTCTCTTCTTTGCACTGCGCGGTCAAGATTGATGTAGAAGCCGTTGTACATATTCCCGTCCCGTATCAGTTCATCCCGGGTAGTGGTTCTCTATTCCCCTTGGTTGATATTACCGGCCGCACAGTATGGTCTTGATGGTGTCGTAGATTTCTCTCGCTTCGAACGGCTTTTTCAGCACGCCCTTTGCGCCAACTTTCAGCACGGCCTGCGTGTCGCTGGCACAGTCCGAGGCGCTACTTGTCAGGACATTCGCACTCCGGTCGATGGCGAGGATCTCGCGCGTGGCGTCGATGCCGTTTTTCTCGGGCATGTACACGTCCATTATGGTGATGTTAGGTCGGTGGGTGAGGTATTGCCGCACCGCCTGTCTGCCGTCTGTCGCCTCCCCAACCACGGTGAAACCTATCTTCTCAAGCGTCTCCCGCAGCGAGTCACGGAAAAAAGACTCGTCGTCAACGATAAGTATCCGTACGTCTTTCAAAGCCATGGCATATGCCTCCGTTCGTGACAATTGAAAACCGCAATATGTATATGTGGGTTGGCTGGCCGGATCATAGCACCAGGGTTAATGTGGAACAACGAAAAAGTTCACAGGGAGGACTTCTATGACCAAGTGTCCTCCTGATCAAGAGCGCTTCCAGTCTATGGACCGCTCATTGTGCCGCTATTTTAAGCGCGCCGCATAATGCGAGGTCAGCCTGCGCATCCCGCCAAGTCATCCCGACCTAAGTGCTCCTTGCCCCCAAAACGTTCTTTTCTGCTATTGCACCAAGAACGTCACTCGCACGGCCCCCTTCCTTTACGGTAGGGGGATGGAGGGTGGGTAAAGCCGCAAACAGCGGAAATAATCGCCTCTTACCCCACCCCCGTACTCCCTCACGCAAGGGGAGGGGGCGACCCGGGGCACGAAATTGAGGTGCTCGCGTCTGCCCGTATACCGAAGTCTCGCATTCATCTGGCACAGCTCCTGCTCAAGGCATGCTCAGGTTGCGGTTGACGCAGCTTCCGGGCAACGACGCCCGTCACGCTTTGACAGGGGGGCGCATGTTCCCCGGAAGGAGGCGACATGGTTGAGGAAGTGAAGGTACGTATCGGCGACACAACCCTGCGCGACGGCGAGCAGACCGCGGGTGTTGTGTTCAGCGCACGCGAGAAGATTGCCATCGCCCGGCATCTAGACGCCATGGGGGTCCACGAACTGGAATGCGGCATTCCTGCAATGGGGGAAGAAGAGAGGGCATCGATCAGGGCGCTCGTAGACTTGGGGCTGTCGGCGCGGCTCATCACCTGGAACCGCGCGGTGATCCCGGACATCGAGGCGAGCCTTGCCTGCGGTGTCGAAGCCGTCGACATCTCCCTCTCCGTTTCGGACATCATGATCGAGCACAAGATCAATAAAACGAGGGAGTGGGTGAAGGAGCAGTTGAAGCGGGCTCTCGATTTCGCCAAGGCGAAGGGGCTCTACGTCTGCGTGGGAGGGGAGGATGCAAGCCGTGCCGACGGTGATTTCCTGATTGAGCTTCTCTCCATCGCCCGTGCGCACGGCGCCGACCGTTTCCGCTTCTGCGATACCTTGGGCGTCCTGGAACCGTTCGGGATGTATGAGAAGGTGGCCCGGCTCACCGCGGCGGTGCCGGAGCTTGAGATCGAGGTGCACACCCATAACGACCTGGGGCTCGCCACGGCGAATGCCCTGGCCGGGGTGAGGGGAGGGGCGCGCTGCATCAGTACCACGGTGAACGGTCTCGGAGAGCGGGCGGGGAACGCGGCTCTCGAAGAGGTGGTGATGGCGCTCAAGGTGGCCTGTGGCATAGACGTCGGTATCGATACGAGACGCTTCCGTGGCGTCTCGCGGCTCGTCGGGCGCGCCTCGAATCGTGAGGTCCCGGCTTGGAAAGCGGTGGTGGGGGAGAAGGTGTTCGCGCACGAGTCCGGGCTGCACGCGGACGGGGTTTTGAAGGATCCGCGCAACTACGAGGTCTTCGCACCCGAGGAGGTGGGGCTCACGCGGCACATCGTCGCCGGTAAACATTCCGGTACGAACGGGATCGTGGAGAGTTACCGCCAGATCGGTATCCCCATTTCGAGGGAGGAGGCGCAGGAGCTCATGGAAAAGGTGCGCAGCACCGCGCAGCGCATCAAGGGCCCCCTGGCCCCCCGGGACCTGTTGAAGCTGCACGAGGGTCGCGCCGTCTCGCTGGCCGCCTGACAGTTCCGAGAAGTCCGAGACGTCGGCTGCACAATAGTTAGGCAGCTGCCCCGGTATACAACTTCGAAGGCGGCAGAAGAAGCACTCGCAATCGGCAAAACCCTGTAACAGCTATAGGTTACAACTTGGCACGGTAGCTGCTAATAGTAAGACAACAACCGAATAAAGGATACGACGTCGTATCCCGTCGAGAGTTTTGGCAAAGGCGCCCACGTTAGCAGTAACGGAGCGCCTTTTTTTTATTTAGGGCCCCCGCAAATCAAACGAGCCCCGCATCGCAGCCCGCCCCGAACAGGAGCATGCCAGGTGCCAGGTTTGCCGGATAGGCCGGCGACGGTGACTAAGCGCTCCAGCCTGAGGGTGGACGCGGTCGGCGGGGCAACCAAAAGGAGAGGAAGACATGAGACAGATCGCGATTTACGGCAAGGGCGGCATCGGCAAATCCACCACCACACAGAACACCGTGGCAGGCCTCGCCTCCATCGGCAAGAAGGTAATGATCGTAGGCTGCGATCCCAAAGCGGACTCCACCCGCCTCATCCTGCACGCGAAGGCGCAGTCCACCGTCATGGACCTCGTGCGCGAACTCGGTACGGTAGAGGATCTGGAGCTTGAGGACGTGATGAAGGTCGGCTATGGCGACGTGAAATGCGTCGAGTCCGGCGGACCGGAACCGGGTGTCGGCTGTGCGGGGCGCGGCGTTATCACCGCCATCAACTTCCTCGAGGAGAACGGGGCCTACACACCGGACCTCGACTTCGTCTTCTACGACGTTTTGGGCGACGTCGTCTGCGGCGGCTTCGCGATGCCGATCCGCGAAGGGAAGGCGGAAGAGATCTACATCGTCTGCTCCGGCGAGATGATGGCCATGTACGCCGCCAACAACATCGCCAAGGGGATCCTGAAATACGCCTCCTCCGGCAAGGTGAGGCTCGCCGGCCTGATCTGCAACGCGAGAAAGACGGACAAGGAGTACGAACTGATCGACGCCCTCGCGAAGAAGCTCGGCACCCAGATGATCCACTTCGTCCCCCGCGACAACCAGGTGCAGCGCGCCGAATTGCGCAGGATGACCGTCATCGAGTATTCCCCGGAACACCCGCAGGCCAACGAGTACCGCACCCTTGCCCAGAAGATCGCGGACAACAAGATGCTGGTGGTCCCGACCCCGCTCGAGATGGAGGAGTTGGAAGACCTGCTCATGGAGTTCGGCATCATGGAGGCCGAGGACGAGAGCATCGTGGGCGTGGCCGAGGCGGCAGCGGTCTAATTCGGGAAGGGGCGGCCGGCGCCGCCCCTTAAAAGGAGCCAGATATGTCTGAGGAAACAAAGAAGAAGGTAGACGGTATCACCATGGAGTCGACGCAGGCGATGATCGACGCCGCCATGGAGATCTATCCCGATAAAGCGAAGAAGAAGAGGGCGCCGCACCTCGCCCCGAACGCGGGGGAGGGGGCCTGCGTCAAGAGCAACAGGAAGACGGTCCCCGGCATAATGAGCGCCCGTGGTTGCGCCTATGCCGGTGCCAAAGGGGTCGTCTGGGGTCCGATCCGCGACATGGTGCACGTCTCCCACGGTCCGGTCGGCTGCGGCTGGTATTCCTGGGGCACGCGCCGCAACCTGGTCACCGGTGTGAACGGCGTCTCCCAGTTCGCCATGCAGTTCACCTCGGACTTTCAGGAGAAAGATATCGTCTACGGCGGCGACAAGAAGCTCAGGACCCTTCTCGAGGAGGCCCACGAGCTCTTCCCGCTCGCCAAGGGGATCTCGGTCCTGTCCGAGTGCCCAGTAGGTCTCATCGGCGACGACATCAACTCGGTCGCGAAGACCGCATCGAAGGATCTCGACATCCCGGTCATCCCCTGCAACTGCGAGGGCTTCCGCGGCGTGTCCCAGTCGCTTGGTCACCACATCTCGAACGACACCATCCGCGACCACATCATCGGCACCCGCGAGTTCCGCGAGCCGGCGAGCCCGTACGACATCGCCCTGATCGGCGACTACAACATCGGCGGCGACGTCTGGAGCGTTAAACCTCTGCTTGAGGAAATAGGACTCAACGTCAAGGCGGTATGGACCGGCGACGGCGAGCTCGAGAAGATCGCGGCGACCCACACGGTGAAGCTGAACCTGATCCACTGCTACCGCTCCATGAACTACATGTGCCGCGTCATGGAAGAGAAGTACGGCATCCCCTGGGTCGAGTTCAACTTTTTCGGTCCGACCAAGATCCGCGAGAGCCTGAGAAAGATCGCCGAGTACTTCGACGACTACATCAAGGAGAGGGTGGAGGCGGTCATCGCCAAGTACGACCCGATCATGCAGGCGGTCATCGACGAGTACCGTCCGCGCCTGGAAGGTAAGACGGTAATGCTCTACGTCGGCGGCCTGCGCCCCCGTCACACCGTGAACGCCTACGCGGACCTCGGCATGACCGTGGTCGGTTCCGGTTACGAGTTCGCCCACGGCGACGACTACGAGAGGACCTCCCCCGAGATGCCCGAGGCGACCGTCATCTACGACGATGCCTCCGAACACGAGCTCGAGCAGTTCGTAAACGAGCTGCGCCCCGACCTGGTCGGCTCCGGCATCAAGGAGAAGTACCTGTTCCAGAAAATGGGGATCCCGTTCCGGCAGATGCACTCCTGGGATTACTCCGGTCCTTACCACGCCTACAACGGTTTCCCGATCTTTGCCCGCGACATCGACATGGCGGTGAACAGCCCGACATGGAAACTCGTGAACGCACCCTTCTAGAACACAACCAAGACCTACCGCCGTGTGACGGATTAGTCTCCGGCCGAAAGGAGCAATACTATGACTGCAGAAGCTGCCGTGAAATACGTCACCGAGATACCCGAAGAGGAAGTGAGCCGGGTTTCCGAGTGGATCAATAGCGAGGAGTACAAGGAGAAGAACTTCGCCCGCCAGGCGCTGGTGATCAATCCGGCCCACGCCTGTCAACCGCTGGGTGCGGAGCTCGCCGCGCACGGTTTCGAGGGGACGCTCCCCTTCGTGCACGGCTCCCAGGGATGCGCCTCCTACTACCGTTCCACTTTCAACCGTCACTTCCGCGAGCCGGCGCCGGCCGTGTCAGATTCCATGACCGAGGATGGCGCGGTGTTCGGGGGACAGAACAACCTGCACGAAGGGCTGGAAAACGCCTACACCATCTACAAGCCCAAGATGATGGCGATCTTCACCTCGTGCATGCCGGAGGTCATCGGCGACGACCTGACCGCGTTCATCAAGAACGCGAGGAACAAGGGGATCGTGCCGCAGGACTACCCGCTCCCCTATGCCAACACCCCGAGTTTCAACGGCTCGCACGTTCACGGCTACGACGCGATGCTCCTCTCCATTCTGCAGACCCTCACCGAGGGGAAGAAGATCGAGGGGCGCTGCACCGGTAAGTTGAACCTCATCGCCGGGTTCGACGCCAACACCGGCAACTACCGCGAGTACAAGCGGATCCTGAAGGAGATCGGCATCCCGAGCACGCTGCTTGCTGACATCTCCGAATCCTTCGATTCCCCGCTCGACGGCACCTACCGCGCCTATCCGGGCGGCACGCCGCTCGAGGATGCGGCCGACTCCGTCAACGGGAAGGTGACCCTCACCGTCGCCCCCTACGCGAGCGCCAAGACCTTCAACTGGATCAAGGACAACTTCTCCGGGAAGCACATCTCCATGCCGACCCCGTTCGGCGTTGAAAAGACCGACCAGCTCCTGATGACCCTCGCAAGGGAATTCGGCAAGCCGATCCCCGAATCCCTGAAGGCGGAGAGGGGGCGCGCCGTCGACGCCATGACCGACGCGCACCAGTACATCCACGGTAAGAAGTTCGCCCTCTATGGCGACCCCGACTACCTGATCGGGTACGTCACCTTCCTCCTGGAGATGGGTGCGCGTCCGTACCACATCCTCTGCAGCAAGGGGACTAAGAAGCTCGAGAAGGAGCTGCAGGCGCTCCTCGACGGCTCCCCCTACGGCGCCGGGTGCAAGATCTACATCAACAAGGACCTCTGGCACATGAGGAGCCTCCTCATGACCGATCCGGTCGACGCCGTCATCGGCGATACCCACGGCAAGTTCATGGCCCGCGACGCCAAGGTGCCGCTGTTCCGCTTCGGCTTCCCGATCTTTGATCGCGTGAACCTGCACCGCATGCCGCTCATCGGTTACCAGGGCGCCATCAACATGCTCACCACCATCTGCAACAAGTTCATCGACATCCGTGACGAGACCTGTGACGACCGTAACTTCGAGATGATGAGGTAACCCCGACGCCATAACTCCCTCTCCCTCCGGGAGAGGGCAGGGGTGAGGGCGTTGCCACAGGCACCCGTGTCACTTTGGGCAACTCCCTCACCCGCCCTTCGGGCACCCTCTCCCGCCTTCGCGGACTGAAGCGCTTCGGCGCGCAGGCCCGGGGGGAGAGGGGTTGCTGAGCAAACCGCACACAAAAAGGAGGCTCCAATGGCGAAGCCGGATTGGTACGACACGACAGATTGCGAGACACACGACGCCGGGGCTCCCAAGTTCTGCAAGAAATCCGAACCGGGCGAAGGGACCGAGCGCAGCTGCGCCTACGACGGTGCGCGCGTCGTCCTCATGCCCATAACTGACGTCATTCACCTGGTGCACGGCCCCATCGCCTGCGCCGGAAACTCCTGGGACAACCGCGGCGCGCGTTCCTCCGACTCCCAGATCTACCGCCGCGGCTTCACCACCGAGATGCTGCAAAACGACGTGATCTTCGGCGGTGAGAAGAAGCTCTACCGCGCCATCCAGGAACTCGCGGCGCGCTACCCGGAGGCGAAGGCCATCTTCGTCTACGCGACCTGCGTCACCTCCATGACCGGCGACGACATCGAGGCGGTCTGCAAGGCGGCCCGCGACAAGGTGAGCGTACCGGTGATCCCGGTGAACACCCCCGGCTTCATCGGCGACAAGAACATCGGCAACCGCCTCGCGGGGGAGACCCTCTTCAAATACGTGATCGGCACCGCCGAGCCCGAGTACACCACCGACTACGACATCAACCTGATCGGCGAGTACAACATCGCAGGCGACCTGTGGGGGATGCTGCCGCTCTTCGACCGGCTCGGCATCCGCGTCCTTTCCTGCATCAGCGGCGACGCCAAATTCGAGGACCTGCGCTACGCACACCGCGCGAAGCTGAACATCATCGTCTGCTCGAAGAGTCTCACCAACCTCGCCAAGAAGATGCAGAAGAATTACGGCATCCCGTACCTGGAGGAATCCTTCTACGGCATGACCGACGTGGCGAAGGCGCTGCGCGACATCGCCCGCGAGCTGGACGACCAAGTGAACGGCCTGGAGAAGCGGGTTATGCAGGAGCGGGTCGAGGCGCTTATCGCCGAGTGCGAGGAGGCCTGCCGCGCAGAATTGGCGCCCTACCGCGAGCGGCTCGTCGGGAAGAGGGCGGTTCTCTTCACCGGCGGCGTCAAGACATGGTCCATGGTTAACGCGCTGGCCGAGCTTGGCGTCGACATCCTCGCCGCCGGTACTCAAAACTCCACGCTTGAGGACTTCTACCGCATGAAGGCGCTCATGCACGAGGACGCTTCCATCATCGCGGACACCAGCACGGCCGGTCTTTTATCCGTCATGTACGACAAGCTTCCGGATCTGATCGTTGCCGGAGGGAAGACAAAATACCTGGCCCTCAAGACCAAAACGCCCTTTCTGGATATTAACCACGGCCGCAGCCACCCCTACGCCGGTTATTCAGGCATGGTCACCTTCGCAAAGCAGCTCGACCTGACCGTGAACAACCCGATCTGGACCGCTCTGAACGCGAAGGCGCCGTGGGAGAAGGACGCCGCCTCGCTGGAAACGGATCTCGCGTTCGCCGCGGGACACGCAGAGCGCCTTGCCGCCCTCGACATGAAAGCTTCCCGCGTGAAAGTCCCGACGAAGCACGCGACGGTGAACCCGCAGAAGAACTCTCCGGCGCTCGGCGCCACGCTCGCGTACCTCGGTATCGACGGGATGCTGGGACTTTTGCACGGCGCCCAGGGGTGCTCAACCTTCATAAGGCTGCAGCTCTCGCGTCACTTCAAGGAGTCCATCGCCCTCAACTCGACCAGCATGAGCGAGGAAGCCGCCATCTTCGGTGGGTGGGAGAACCTGAAGCTCGGGCTGAACCGCGTCATGGAGAAGTTCAAGCCGGCGGTGGTCGGCGTGATGACCACCGGTCTTACCGAGACCATGGGGGACGACGTGCGTAGCGCGATCGTGAAATTCCGCGAGGCGCATCCCGAGCATGATCAGATCCCGGTGATCCACGCATCCACCCCGGACTACTGCGGCTCCATGCAGGAGGGATATGCCGCCGCGGTCGAGGCGATTCTAGCCACCATCCCGGAAGGGGATATCCCAGTACCTGGACAGGTAAGTATCCTGCCCGGGTGTCATTTAACGCCGGCGGAAGTGGAGGAAATCGCGGAGTTGTGCCAGTCTTTCGGGCTCGACCCGATCATCGTTCCCGACATCTCCAACGCGCTGGACGGACACATCGACGCGACGGTCTCCGCCCTGTCCGTAGGGGGGATAGCCGTGGAACGGATCAAGGCTGCGGGTAGAAGCCAGGCGACGCTCTATTTTGGAGATTCGCTGGCCGATGCCGCCGCAGTTCTGAAGGACAAGTACGGCATCCCGAGTTACGGCTTCACCTCGATCACGGGACTCGCCGAGTCCGACCTCCTGATGGCGACGCTTGCCAAGGTTTCCGGGCGTCCCGTTCCCGAGAAGCTCAGGCGCTGGAGGAGCCGTCTTATGGACGCCATGGTCGACTGCCATTACCAGTTGGGGCAGAAGAAGATCGCTCTGGCGCTGGAGGCCGACCACCTGAAGGGGATGACCACTTTCCTCGCGAGCCTTGGCTGCGACATTCAGGTGGCCATCGCCGCGACGAGGACGCGGGGGCTTGACCAGTTGCCGGTTGAGCATCTCTTCGTGGGAGATCTGGAAGATCTGGAAAAGAGTGCTGCTGGTGCAGACCTCCTGGTGGCGAACTCGAACGGCAGGCAGGCCGCGAAGAAACTGGGGATAGGGGCGCACCTGAGGACCGGGATGCCGGTATTCGACCGGCTCGGATCGCATCACAAGATGTGGGTGGGCTACCAGGGAACGCTGAACCTCATCTTCGAGGTTGCCAACATCTTCCAGGCAAATGCGAAAGAAGCGCAGAAGCTGGCGCACAACTAAAACAGTCTCCTCTCCCCTTGGGAGAGGGTCAGGGTGAGGGCGTCGGCAGATGTAATATCCTGACATCGCCTTCAAAGGAGACCGCTATGAAGATCGCTTTTACGAGTAAAACCGGTGAATCCATCGACATGCACTTCGGGCAAGCTGATTCGTTTCACGTGTGGGAAGTGGGGCCGGAGGAAGCGCACTACGTTCAGACCCTCACCGTCGGCGAAAGCGGCAGCGACGAGGAGGACCGCATCGCCGCGAGGGCGAATCTCCTTAGTGACTGCGCCATCGTCTATACCATGCAGATCGGCGGGCCGGCCGCGGCCAAGCTGGTAGCCAAACGCATCCATCCCATGAAGACCAACGTGGAGGTGGGGCTCAAGGAATCGATCGAACGGATGCAGGAGGTGCTCAGAGGTAACCCGCCGCCCTGGCTGCGCAAGGCGATGAACAAGGACCATGCGACTTCTTTCCTCGACGAAGAGTAGCCAACTCCTCCCACTGGAGGGGGGAGGTCGGGAGGGGGGAAGGGGGAGAAGTAGCTTCGCGCCCCCTCCCTGGCCCTCCCCCTCCAGGGGAGGGGACGTTGCAGGAACAGTAAAGGTTAAAGCAATGAATCGATAATCAGCAGTCAATACATCGAAAAAAGGAGATTTGCCATGGCTTACATCACCGGTTTAACCAAGGACAAGAAAGAGTGGACCCCGCAGTTCATCACGTCCATTGACGAGGAAACCTGCATTGGCTGCGGCCGTTGCTTCAAGGTCTGCGCCCACAGTGTGCTCAATTTCGAAGAGGTCGACGAGGACGATTCCGCCAAGATGTTCATGAAGGTGGAGAACCCCGGCAACTGTATCGGCTGCCAGGCCTGTGGCAGAACCTGCTCGAAGAAATGCTTCACCTTCGAACCGGTGGTGGCGTAAGGACAGATATTCAGGATCTACTAGTTCCCGCCCCCGCCTGCGGACCGAAGCCCTTCGGTGGGCGAAGGCCCGGAGGGGGAGGGGCAGGGAGGGGGGCGCAGCGGCTCGATCAGTCTTCCCCCCTCCCATCCTCCCCCCTCCGGGGGGAGGGGGCTGGATCTTCCAATTGATTTGTGTTTAGGAGGTTCCGATGCTTTTTGCAGTCGCGTCCAGAGATGGCAAGGAAATCAACCAGCACTTCGGGCATGTCGAGCGGTTCCTGATCTACCGCGTGGAGGACGACACGGTCAGTTTCGTTGAGGAGCGTCCGGTCGAGAAGTACTGCCGCTTCGATCCGGAGCACCCGCTCAGGGCCCACACGCTGAAGGACACCGCCGACGCCCTCAAAGGATGCCGTGCCGTGGTCTGTTCCATGATCGGTGAAGCTCCCAAGGTTGAGCTTGAACGCCTCGGCGTCGAGCCGTACGTGATAGAAGGCGAGATAGAGCCCGTCTTGAAGGATCTTGCCAAAGTGCTGTAGAAAGCCCGGTACTTGCTGGGAACTCCGGCTAATCCGTGCGAGTCCCGGATTCCAACCTTAACCTTAATCCGTAACAAAAGTGGCGATTCAATGGAGAATTCATTCAACCACTGCAACCTTCCCCCGTGGGTCATCGCTTCCCGCCACTTCAACGACCACCCGCAACCTCTCGAGATCCAGGGGGTACGTGCGGTGAACCGTTTCCTCTTCGACAAGCTCGACGGCATAGATTCCGCCGAAGAGCGCGCCTCGGTCTTCAACGACTACATGTCGGTGAAATTCCAGTTGCATCAATGGCAGCAGGAAACCGCCCTGGCGCGCAAGAGTCTCAAAAACAGCTACCTCCGCTTTCTAAGGGGGTGGATGATGGATTCCAACTCGGTGGAGGGCGCCGTGCTGAAGGGATGGGTCGAGAGCCGGATGGGGCTTCCACCTACCTTCCACAACGTGCGCATAACCGGTATCCATGACCAAAACTACCTGCAGTACGCCATCGACCGAACCAAGGGGAGTGCGCGGACCTCCGCCATCAATTCCCAGTTGGACCTGCTCTATGAATATTGCCAGTACGAACTCGCCAAACGCTATCCCGACCGTAAGCACCTCATCCTGTACCGCGGGACCTTCGAGCGTTCGGAGCACGATATACTGGAGACCGTCTCGAAGCGCGAAGAGATCGTGCGACTCAACAACCTGAACTCGTTTACGACCGACGAGGAACGCGCTTGGGAATTCGGCTTCATCGTTTGGGAGGTTCGGGTCCCACTCGCCAAGATCTTCTTTTTCAGTGAGCTTCTGCCCAACTCCATCTTGAAAGGGGAGGGAGAGTGCCTCGTCGTCGGCGGTGAGTTCAGGGTTACACGGCTCATGTGTACCGTGTAGGAGCATCAGTCCTTGTGAGCGGTGGATGAGTTCTCGATAGCGTTGCACGAGTCGTTGGGTGCGATGAACGAGTCGTTGAGAGCGATGCACGAGTCGTTGGGAGCGATGCACGAGTCGTTGGGTGCGATGAATGAGTCGTTGGGAGTGATGAACGAGTCGTTGGGAGTGATGAACGAGTCGTTAGGTGCGATGAACGAGTCGTTGAGAGCGATGCACGATTCGTTGGGTGCGATGGACGAGTCGTTGGGTGCGATAGACGAGCCGTTGGGTGCGATAGACGAGCCGTTGGGAGCGATGAACGAGTCGTTGGGAGTGATGAACGAGTCGTTGGGGGTGATGAACGAGTCGTTAGCTGCGATGGACGAGTCGTTGGGGGCGATGGACGAGTCGTTGGGTGCGATGGACGAGTCGTTGGGTGCGATGGACGAGTCGTTGGGAGCGATACACGAGTCGTTGAGAGCGATGCACGAGTCGTTGAGAGCGATGCACGAGTCGTTGAGAGCGATGCACGAGTCGTTGGGAGCGATGCACGAGTCGTTGGGTGCGATGCATGAGTCGTTGAGGCCATGCCGGGAGCTTTACTTAATTGCTTAGAAGCGATGTTGCTTTTCTGTAAATAGCGGCGAAAGTTGCACCAACTGCTCTGAAAGCTCGACGATCTCGCTCACAAGTCCCTTCGAAAGCTTCTTCTTCCACCGTGCGGGGATCGCTTCCTCGCCGTAGTATGCACCGGCAAGTGCGCCGGCTATGGCGCCCGTTGTGTCGGCGTCTCCTCCCTGGTTCACCGTTTCCGTCACACATCCTTCGAAAGAACGTGATCTGAAGAAGCAGTGGAGGACGGTCTGCATCGTGTCGACCACGTATCCTGAGGCGAGCCCCTTGTATGGTTCGAAGTTGAAATTCGGGTAGAGGGAAATCAGGTCGGCAGTTTCGCGCCTCATGCGCTGCATGGAGCGGCCGGTAAGGGCCAGATGCAGCAGGCGCCCGAGGTAAAGGGTGGCCGCATCGGAGAGAGGGTGATTGTGGGTCAGGTGGGCATGGCCGATGGTGCAGGTCTTGAGAAGGGTGGCGTCCCCAACGGTACAGAGGGCGACTGGAAGGGTGCGCATGGCGGCGCCGTTGCCGCCGTCCCATTCGTTCGGTGGGGTCTCCGTGGTGCCGTGCAGCATGTAGTTCCGAATGCCGCGCCGGCAGGTGTCTCCGACGTCTATCGGCTTAGACTTAAGCCAAGCGGCGAGGTTGTCGGCGGCGTCCCTTAGGCTCCAACCTCCGGCCCTGCTGATGGCCCGTGCGAGGCAGAGCGACATCTCCGTGTCGTCGGTCACCTGTCCCGGTTTGAGCCTGAGCCATCCGCCGCCAACCATTTCCCTTAAGACGCCGTACTTTCCCTTTATCTCGCCACGGGTCATGAATTCAACCGGAGCCCCGAGCGCGTCGCCAACCGCGAGACCGATGAAGGCCCCCCGCGCTCTGGACACTGTCTCGCTATGGAAGGAATGGAAGCTCATGCAGACTACGGTGCAATATCCACTCCGATCGCCTTGAAATTGCTCATGCTGCGACGGAAGCGCGCGAAGCTGCGGTTTGCGCTTCTCTTCGAAACGTGTTCAGGAAGGTTATGCCGGCCTGCCGTGCACAAAAAATAGTCTCATGGGTACCTGATAGGCATCACAGCCTGTTGCTGATAGCGCCACCGCCCATTTACAACTGGCACTGTCAGGCACAATCAGGCACTACAGCGGCGATGTCGTATAAAAGTCCTTAAACCCTTATGCAGCAATGGATGTGGAGGCGCTGAGACCGCCATGAACCGGCTTAGCCGCCGTATCGTGAGGTTGTGTAGACGTCTTCAGCCCGGAAGCTGGCACGCTAAATGCTCAACGAGGATCAACAGATACAAAGAGGTATCTCACATTGACGGCAACGATGCCCGGCGGAGAACACTATCCGACCGGGCATTTTTCGTTTTTCAGGACCAGCCTGGAGCGAGGATCAAGGAGGATATCATGGCAACGGCGTGCAAAAAGATGGAGAAGATCCAGGGGCATCCCTGCTTTGGCGGCAACCACCACAAAAACGGCAGGATGCACCTCGCCGTGGCTCCCAAATGCAACATCAAGTGCGGTTACTGCACCAGGCGGCACGACTGCGCCAATGAATCGCGCCCCGGCGTGACCAGCCGTCTGCTTTCCCCGGAAGAGGCGATCGTCAGAGTCCGCGAGGTGATGGCGAGCCCCATAACCGGCCCGATCATCAAGGTGATCGGCATAGCTGGTCCGGGTGATCCGCTTTTCAACGACGAGACTTTCCGGACGTTCCAGTTCGTGGACCAGGAATTCCCGCACCTCATCAAGTGCATGAGCACAAACGGCCTGCTGTTGCCCGACAAGATGCCGATTCTGTATGCGCTTGGGCTGCACAGCCTCACCGTAACGCTCAATACCCTCGATCCCAGGGTGGGGGGCAGGATTTACTCCCATGTGCATTACAACGGCACCACCTACACCGGCGAAGAAGGGGGCGAGATCCTGCTGAGAAACCAGTTGGAGGGGATCAGGCTGGCGGCAGAGCTTGGGATGACCATAAAGATCAACACGGTGCTCATCCCGGGAGTCAACGACGAGCAGATACCACTCATCTCCAAGAAGGTCAAGGAATTAGGCGCCTTCGTGATGAACATCATGCCCCTCATCCCGCAGGCCGACTTCGCCCACATCGAAGCCCCCTCGGTGGAAAGGCTCGATGCCTTGCGCCGCGACAACGAGAAGACCATAGGGCAGTTCAAACACTGCAAGCAGTGCCGGGCCGACGCGGTTGGGCTCATCGGCGAAAACCTGCAGCTTGCCACGACGCCCCTTTGATCATGACGGCACCGTTTCGCAACGACGATATAGCCCCATTTATCGCCATGGGTACTGACGAGGGGTGGGTCTGCGGCGAGTGGGAACTGAAGTTCCTGCTGCAGGCCTTCCCAAAGGGGTGTCTTGTGAAGCGGGAAGGAAACGAGGTCCTGGGTTACGTAACCGCGGTGCGCCACGATAAAAGCGGCTGGATCGGCAACCTGCTAGTTGCCCCGCGACACCGCAGGCGCGGCATCGGGATGGAACTGATGCGCGGCGCTATCGACGCGCTGCTTTGTGCGGGTGTGAAAACGGTCTGGCTCACCGCCTCGGCGAAAGGTGTGGATCTTTACCGCAAGCTTGGTTTCGTTGCGATCGACAGCATCAACCGATGGGTGGGGGAGGGTGGTGTCGTGTGCACACCCTTTTCCGCAGCTCCCATTGACCGGAACGTCATCGGGAAGGTGGATGCTTACGGCTGGGGTGACTGGCGTGAGGCCTTGCTCCAGGTAACCAGCAGCAGGGGGCGGGTGTTCTGCGCAGAGGCCTCCTTTCTTTGTACGCAGCATTGGGAGGGGGGGATGCAAGTGGGACCGTGGGGTGCGCTCGGAGACGAGCAGGCGGCAGCTCTCTTTGAACTCGCTCTATGTAGCACCGCCGAGCCTATCTTTCTGGATGTTCCCGCCGGCAATGTTGCGGCAGCCTCGCTGCTTGCACGCAAAGGTTTCTCGATCCGTGGCAACAATGCACTGATGTATCTTGGAGCCGTTCCCGACTACCATCCTCAAAGCGTCTATGCCTTGGCAAGTATGGGAAGTATGGGGTGATTAGCGATGATGGATCATAAGTTGGTAATTTGATATGTCAATACTGCTGTAAGCCGGTAAGTACAATGTTTAACCCGAGGCTATGCCATTAATGGAGGGCGTATGATAGTCGTTGCCTGTATCAAGCAGGTTCCAGATACGACGCAGGTACAGATCGATCCAGTGACCAACACGCTGGTGAGAGACGGGATTCCGTTCATCATCAACCCATATGACAGTCACGCCCTGGAGGAGAGCCTGCGCCTCAAGGACAGTCATGGTTTCAAGGCGGTGGCGCTTTCCATGGGGCCGCCCAACGCGGAAGCCACGCTCAGAAAAGCGCTCGCGCTCGGAGCAGACCGAAGCGTCCTTCTCTCCGACCGGGTCTTCGGCGGCGCCGATACCCTGTCAACCAGCAACGTCCTTTCCGCTGCCATCGCCAAGCTCCGCGAAGATGAAGAAGTGGGGATAGTTTTTTGCGGCAAGCAGACCATCGACGGTGACACCGCCCAGGTTGGGCCCGGTATCGCGGTGCGTCTGGGCTTTTCCCAGCTGACCCTTGTCGACCGGATCGAGAAGATAGATCTGGTCGAAAGGACGATTACGGTGAGGCGCAAGCTGGAGGGGCGCTACGAGATCGTGGAAGCGCGACTGCCCGCGATGATCACCGTGGTGCGCGAATTGAATCGGCCGCGTTACCCGACCGTTCCCATGCGGCTTGCTTCAGCTAAGGCCGAAGTAGAGGTTTGGAGCAACGAGCAGTTGCAGCTCGATGTGAACAGCGTCGGACTCAAGGGCTCCCCCACCTGGGTAAGCCGGATCTTCTCCCCGGAGAGGAAGGAAGGGGAGATCGTCGGCGACGGCATGAACGACCCCGCGGGTGCCGCCCGCCTGCTGCTCGAGCGGCTGATCGAAGGGGATATGCTGGCGGTGTGACAGATCGCTCGTCGGTCGGACCAGTCGGACCAGTCGGACTGGCACTAAAACAAACAGGGTGAACCCATGACTGAACCACAAAAGTTGAAAAGGCCGCGCGGCAAGGCGCGGGTGATAAGCGGCAAGTGCATCGCCTGCGGCGCACGCTGCCAGAGCGTTTGCCCCGTGAACGGCGTAGAGATGAGCGAACAGGGCGAGCCGATCATCGCTGCCGACAAATGCATCGGTTGCGTGAAGTGCGTTAAGGCGTGCCCGGCCGGCGCCCTGGAGATGTTCTACACCCCGGAGGAGCTGGCCATCATCGCGAGCTTCGAGAAACACGGCGGCGAGGAGGCGGACGACGAGGAACTCGAGCGCCGACGCAGGATCTCGGCCTACAAGGGGGTCTGGGTCTTCATCGAACAAAACGACGGCGAAGCGGCCAAGGTTTCCTGGGAACTCACCGGCGTCGGGCGCGAACTAGCCGACAAGCTAGGCGTCCCTCTCTCGGCGGTGATCATCGGCAGCGGCATCCAGCCTCTTGCCGACCTCGCTTTCAGCTACGGGGCCGACCAGGCCTATCTCATCAACGATCCCGTGTTCCGCCAGTACCGCACCGAGCCCTTCCTCGAGGCGATGTGCTACCTCATCGGCAAGCATAAGCCCGAGGTCGTGCTGATGGGGGCGACGGGGATGGGGCGCGATCTCGCGGGCGCCGTGGCAACACGGGTGAAGACCGGACTCACCGCCGACTGCACCGGTCTCGGCATCGATGAAAAAGGGAACCTGATGCAGACACGCCCGGCCTTCGGCGGCAACATCATGGCCACCATCATGTGCGACCGCTTCCGGCCCCAGATGGCGACGGTCCGTCCGCACGTGATGCCCATGCCGGCGCAGCGCGCAGGCGCCACCGGCATCCTCATAAAGGAGAGCTGTCCCGTCTCCGAGGCGTCGATCTTCACGCGGGTTCTCGAGGTCATCACCGAAAAGGGGGGCAAGGAGAAGGTCGACGTGGCAGGAGCCGAATTCATCGTCTCCGGCGGCCGCGGCCTCATGGCGAAGGAGAACTTCGCCATGCTCGAAGAACTTGCCGATGAACTCGGTGGTGTGGTGGGGGGCTCGCGCAGCGCTGTCGACGCAGGTTGGCTCCCGCAAGACCGACAGGTCGGACAGACCGGGAAGACGGTGCGTCCGAAGATCTACATAGCCTGCGGCATCTCGGGCGCCATCCAGCACCTGGTCGGGATGCAGGACTCCGACGTCATCATCGCCATCAACCGCGACGCCGAAGCGCCCATCTTCGAGGTGGCGACCTTCGGCATCGTCGGCGACCTCTTCGAAGTGATCCCGGCACTCACCGCCGGGATCAGGAACGTGAAAGGAAATGCCGGGGAGGCATGTGCGCTAGTCTCGAAGCAGTAAGCACGGCAGCACGTTCCCACCTTTGCGAAGGTTCTTCAGGAAATTACGTGGAGGCACGTGAGTGTTGCCTCGGAGCAGAAAGCCTGCCAAACGTTCCCCTCTTTGCAAGGGGGGGCGCGAGGTCACCTGCGGCGCGTCGCGGGCAAAGGCAGCTTCTTCCAAATTCTTCCTGCAACTTTAACGGAGCACCCATGGAACAGACTCTATTCATCTCCCTTTTGACTCTTTCCCTTGCCGCTTTCACGGTGAGCTGTTATCGCCGCCTGGCGCTGGTCGCCGTCGGCACCAGTGACAACCGCTTCGACCGGCCGGTCGCCCGCTTTAGGGAGATGCTCATCTACGCCGTGGGACAGAAACGAGTGGTGAGTCGCCCCTTCGGCGTGAACCACGGTGTCATCTTCTGGGCCTTCCTTGTCCTCGCCGCAGCCAACCTTGAGTTTCTCGTTTCCGGCGTCGTCCCTGCGCTATCCTTCGATCTGCTCCCGGCGCCGTTCCATGCGACCCTGCTGTTGCTGTTCGACGTCTGCTCGCTTGCCACGCTGGTCGCGGTGTCCGTGGCCGCGGCGCGCCGCACCGCGAACCCGCCCTTTAAAGGTGCCAGGACCTTCGAGGCGTACCTGATCCTGTCGATGATCGCGACCCTGATGCTCGCCTATTTCGGACTGAACGGCGTGCGCATCGCGCAGGGGGCACTTGCGACGTCCACGGCAACGCCCGTGTCCAACCTCGCCGCGCATCTGCTCCAGACCTCGCCCCTTGCCCCCAACCTTGATTCCGCCGGACGGCTCTTCTGGTGGATCCATGCCGTAGTGTTGCTCGGCTTCATGAACTTTCTGCCGTACAGCAAGCACATGCACATACTTACCGCCATACCGAACGTCTTCTTGCGGACCATGGGGAAGAGCAACACCCAGGAGCGCGAAGAATTCATGGCGAACAGTACTTACGGAGCCGCCACCGTGGACCGGCTTTCCTGGAAGGACCTGCTCGACTCCTTCTCCTGCACGGAGTGCGGCCGTTGCCAGCAGTCATGCCCAGCGGCGGCGACCGGCAAGGCGCTGAACCCGCGTGAGGTGATCCATGCCATCAAGGAGAACCTACTGCGAAACGGCGCCGTGATGGAAAAACTCGCCGGCGATACTGAAGCGGAGCGCTGCGTCTCGCTCATCGGGGGCGAGGGGAAGGCTGCGACGAGCGAAGCCGCCCTTTGGAGCTGCACGTCTTGCGGCGCATGCATGGAGGCGTGCCCGGTCTTCATCGAGCACCTGCCGAAGATCGTCAAGATGCGGCGTCACCTGGTGCAGATGGAGGCGCGGTTTCCAGAGGAACTGTTGAACCTCTTCGAGAACATGGAGCAGCGTTCGAACCCGTGGGGGATGGCGCCTTCGGAGCGGGGCAAGTGGAGCTCGCAGCTGGAACTGCGCCCGTTCGAAGCGGGAAAGACCGAGTATCTGCTATATGTCGGATGCTCCGGGGCCTTCGATGCGCGCAACAAGCAGGTGAGCGTAGCGCTCACCAGGGTGCTCGACGCGGCGGGCGTCTCCTACGGAGTCCTTGGGAAGGAGGAGAAATGCTGCGGTGACAGCGTGCGGCGCCTCGGTAACGAATACCTCTTCGACCAGATGGCGCAGGAGAACGCGCGGCAGTTCAGGGAAAAGGGCGTTGCGAAGATCATCACCCAATGTCCGCACTGTTTCACCACACTCAAGAACGACTATCGCCAGTACGGGATCCAACTGGAGGTGATGCACCACAGCGAGCTGATCCTGGATCTCATGCAGCGTGGAAGGCTCGAGTTATCGCAGACGGTTGATCTCGGGAAGGTGGTGTTTCACGATTCATGCTATCTCGGGCGTCACAACGACGTGTACGATGCGCCGCGCGAGGTGCTGCGGAAAAGTACCGGAGCGGAATCCGCTGAGATGGAACGCAGCCGCGAGAACGCTTTCTGTTGTGGCGCAGGTGGCGGCAGGATGTGGCTCGAAGAGCACGAGGGGACGCCGATCAACCGAAACAGGGTGGGGGAAGCACTGGCGCAAAGCCCGGCTACCGTCTGTGTCAGCTGTCCGTTTTGCATGACCATGTTCGAGGACGGCATAAAGGAAGTATCCGGAAGCAAGACTCAGGTGAAGGACATCGCCGAGGTCGTCGCTCTAGCGCTTTAGTGCCGCCCGGTTTTCAGGTCGAAGGCTGTCGTCCTTCCTCGAGCCACTTCATAAGCGCGACCGCCTGCTCTTCGGTCATGTGCAGGTTCGAGTAGAGGTATTCAGACTCGGTCTCCGGGTGCACCAGCTTCCTTATGTCGGCGTATTCCGTCGCATTGAGCACCCGAACGATGCATGGCTGGAGCGTCGTTGGGGGGATGCCGTAGACCTGACTTGTGAAGGCGGAGACCTTCGTCGGTTTCGGGTAGAGGCGCGACTCTTCCCGTACCGTATCGACTATGGTCTGGCAGGCGTCGCTGACCGCGGATCTCGCTAGCATGCTCGCGTACTTCTCTGTTACATGGGCATCGCAGTAGAGGTAAAGTTCGCCGCTCGTGGAAGAGACCGTCTTTATATCCCGGTAGTGCGCCTGTGTCTGCATTTCGTTCAGCATGGCACAGACCTTCACCTGAGTTATCTCGGGGAAAAGGGCGAACATGGCGTTCAGTGGCGTGAGTGCCGTGGCGATGCGTGAGTCTCTGCGGATCCTTTCCGCCATGGCTAACTTTACTTCCTCTAGTTGTCCCTTGGTCGCGGCATCTTCGATGCTCATATGGGCGATCGAGTAGAAGAAGAGCTGCCCCGACTTGGTCACAAGGGTGCGGATGTCACTGCAGAGCGGGTCGTGCGAGATGGATTCCAGAAGCGGACAATGAAAGTTGGCGGGGAGGTCCTGGGCGATGACGGTCAGGATGTGAGAGGAGGTAAGAACGCCGTACCGTTTGGAGTTTCGTCTGACATTGTGAATCAGCTTTGCTTTTACCTCGGCGGGCTGCCCGGATATAGAGGTACGATGAAACGCTTGCGCTGCTGGACTGTGGCTGTGGTTGCCCAGGAAATCCTCATGCATTGTCATTGATACCTCGCTGTGAGACCGGCATGTAAAGACAATGGCTATGATAGATGATTTTATCCTTGTGTAAATGAGGCCGGTTAGTTTTTTTTCACCGTTGTCCTGCTCGCTCCGAGCTCCTTCGTTGAGCCGCAATTCATGCACCACATTAATGGTAGGTCTGCTTGACATTAATTTAGACTAATATATATTTGCCACGCTGGATCCTGAGATTACAACCAAGGAGGTCGGCGTGGGATATTCCGGGTTCATTCTGGTGCTGGGGTGCGTGCTCCCTTGTCTGGGACTGGGACTGTTTTGTTACCTGTTCAAGTTGTACCTCGACTACCTGTCCGAATTGCGTGGCCTGTCCAAAACGGAACCTGAGTATGTGCGGGAAATCAACCAGAAACTCTATATGAACAACGTCGAGACGGAACGGGACCTGTTGTAGGGTGTTGCTTCTGTTGCGTCCCTCCTGTTAAACTGCCGCCTGCATTCTCCGCCGTGAGCGGATACAAGGCGGTCCTTCCATGCTTCGAACCGGTTTATTCAACCTCATCCTTATCGTTTTTCTGAGTGCCGGCGCTGCCTTTGGCGGTGCCATCGACGACTGCGGCGAGTACGCTGCCTTCGGCGTCCCGGGGCATTCCGGCGACCTTCTGTGCCGCAAGGGGTACCTTTTGAGCCACGACGCCGAGAAAAAGACGCCGCTCTGGGTCGCCGAGCGCATGACGCGGGAGCGCTTGCTTGCAAAGCTGAAAAGGGGAAACAACTTCCGACCTGACGTCGACCTCCCGAGGGGGAGCCGTGCCGAGCTTTCCGATTACAAGGGATCGGGGTACGACAGGGGGCACATGGCGCCTGCGGCGGATATGGCGTGGGACGAAGAGGCCATGTCGGAGAGTTTCTATCTCTCGAACATGGTGCCCCAGGCCGGTGAGGGGATGAACCGTGGCATCTGGGCCGAACTGGAAGGGAAGGTGCGCGCGTGGGTCCAAAAGCGCGGCGAGCTTTTCATCTACAGCGGTCCGATCTATCCGCTTACCGGAGGAAAGACCATCGGACGCAACCGGGTCGCGGTTCCCGAGGCGCTATACAAGGTGATTCTCGATCCGAAGCGGCGCGAGGCAATCGCCGTCATCATGCCGAACGAGCCGCTCGAAACCGAGGACATGCCCAAGTACCTGGTCCCGGTGCGCGAGGTCGAGAAGCGGACCGGGCTCGACTTCTTCTCGGTCCTGCCGCGTGAGGAGCAGGACCGGATCGAAACGGCGCAACCCGCAGGGCTTTGGCAGTAGACGCGCTCTAGCGTTTTACTGCCGAGCCGATGAACTGCGCGGCATCCTTTTTGAGCTGAGCCAGCGCTTCCGTCTCGAGGTACATCATGTGTCCGGAGCGGTAACGTCTGATCGTTATGTTCTCCCGCAGCTTTTCACCGACGCCCAGGTGGGCCATGGTGTACTCGGCTGCGTAGTGCGGCGTGGCGAGGTCGAAGAGCCCAGAGGCGACCCAGATCTTCAGGTACGGGTTCTTCACCATGGCGTTACGCAGGTTTTCCGCCGTGTCGGCATAGCTGTTCTTCGCCTCCCAATCCCACCGCCCGATACCGCCCCCCAGGGTGAAATACTCCTGATCCGACTGGTAGCCGAGTTCCTCGCGCAGGTACGTATTGATCGCCGCGGTGAAGGGGGGGCGGATCGTGGTGATCGTCGCATCGAAACCGGCAGATTTCGCCGGTTCGGGGTTCTCGGCGTTGAGCCTGCTGTCCATGAACCCCACCATCCGTCCCTCTTTGCGCAAAATTTCACGCGCGAAATCCCTGTTGTCGATGCGCAGGTTTCGGTTCAGTACGAACGCCGGATCCAGTCCGGTAAACCTGGCGAACTCCGTCGCCACCCTCTTTTTCCCTTCCGCGTCAAGCCGATCACCTCTTTCCAACGCCAGCGCGTAATCCGTCGATGCCCAATGCTCCGCCTGCGCGAGAGTCCGGTCGAGGTCAGCCATAAGCTCAGGTGCGAGCTTTTTGTGATAAAAGGCGGTTGCCGTGTAGCTCGGGAGGATGAGCTGGTAGGGGAGATCGTTGCCATAGTCGAAAGCGATCGTCTGGAAGTTCAAGATGCTGGAGATGAGGATGACGCCGTTTAGCGCTACGCCGTGCTCGACCAACAGGTCGGAGAGCCCGGCACAGCGGAAGGTGCCGTAGCTTTCCCCGACAAGAAAGAGCGGTGCGCTCCACGCCTGGTTGCGCGTGAGGTAGAGCCTGATGAAGCGTTGCAGGGAGTCGATGTCCGGCTGTACCGCGGAGAACTTCTTGGTGAGCTCCGGTTTGGTGCCGCGGCTGTAGCCGGTTCCTACCGGATCCACAAAGACGAGATCGCCGAGATCGAGCCAGCTTGAGGCGTTTTCGGTGAGCTTGAATGGAGGGGCCGGCATGTTGCCGTCGGGAAGCATCTGCACCCGTTTCGGCCCGAGCGCTCCGAGGTGCAGCCACACCGAGGCGGCGCCGGGGCCGCCGTTGAAGATGAAGAGCAGTGGGCGTGGGGGCGCCGTTTTTGCCTGCGGCACGCGGTACGAGACGTAGAAGATCTCCGCTTCGGTCTCCCCCGCGTCATTTTGCACCGGGAGTGTGCCCGCACTCGCCTCGTAGGCAATCTCCCTGCCGTCGATGCGCACCTTGTGCCGGGTGGCCGCGGCGGTTGCGGCGGAGGGATGTTGTTGCGGCTCCTGACGGGCTGCGGGCTCCTGTTTGGTGTCGGGTGTCGACGCGGCGAAAGAAGGTACGGAGAGCGAGGCTGCAAGCAGGGCAACCAGCAGGACCATTGGTTTCATTTTTGGAGCGCCTCCTTGAGGGCAAATGCATGACATCACAAGGAGTCATAGTATCGGAAGGCGCTCGAAGGGTCAAACGTGCATTTAGACCGGATGACTGTAGGGGCGAATAATCATTCGCCCCCCTTTATCGTTCCGGCGTCGATATCGCCAACGACTGAGTCGATGCATCGTCGGCTGGGCGAATAATCATTCGCCCCTACTGGAGGTCATGGCGCCCTATCGGTCTCATGCTCCGGCCGCCCCAGCTTCGGGGGTAGGGCGGCTGGAGGGGTCTCAATAGGCGACGTACGGCCCGGTGCCCAGCGGCGAGGTCTCGCTCTCGATGCCGAAGGCAACGCTGCGTCCCATGAAGAAGGGAAGTCCCCAGTCGAAGCCGAAACTGGATGGACCGCCGATATCGACGAACACGTTATTCGAGGTGTTGAGTAGCGTTTCGAGGCTGGTGATGCTGAAGTTGACGGTAGAGGAAGGTGAGCCGGTCGCCGCTGTGTTGGTCGCAGAAAGTGTCCGGGTTGCCGGTGGGCAGTACCAGTCCGTGTTCGGCGAGGGGCAGACCGGTAGTAGCGACGTGTCCGGGTTTGGGAAGAACAGGGCATTGGAGCCCGTATCGAAGAAACCGAAGGAACTGATGCTGTCGATCACGGTGGTCACGTCCCCGGTGGAATCGGTACGAAGCACGGTCGGGGAGGTGAGCGTGTTGTTGCTCCTGGTGCCGATCCCGAGGATCAGTGAACCGTCGATGGAGGAGGCGCCGCCAAGCGGTACCGACGGTAGCTGGACGATAACGCCGTTGCCGTCCGTGGACAGGGCTGCCACCGGGTTTTGCACCTGATCCGAGAGCGGGACCGCAGCGCCGGTGCAGGATGTACCGATGCAACTGTAGTAGACCCCGTTCGCGGCGGTAAAGGCACAGTCAAGACCGCAGTCCTCCTTGAAGAGGCCGACCCCGAGGATGCCGGTGAAGCCGGAAGATACCGGTGTGGGGTCAGCGTTGGAACAGGGGAGGGGTAGCGATCCGAAGCTGGAGTTGATTACTTGGATCGGCACGGAGACGTAGGGCTCGTCGCCAAGCTTCACCATCGCCCTTTGGATCGGTCCCCAAAGCGAGCTCCCGTCAGCAAATTCTACGCATCCGGTGAGGGCGCCCTGGCCGCTTGCGACCTGCGGCAAGGTGAGGCCGGGGATGGCCTGCTGGAAAATGCGCAGACCGAAACTGCCTGTGTCGAGCAGGATGTCGTTCACGGTCTGACAGGCCGAGAGGTCGGGGTTGCAGATGGTGACGCTGACGCAGGGCTTGTTGATGTAGCTCCCCGCGGCACAGAGCGATCCGTTCACCGTGATCTTCATGACGTTTGCCGCGTTGGCGGATGGTGTCGTAGTGAGTGCGGTGGTATCGGAAACATCCCCAAAAGACGCGGTGATGGTTACCGCCCCTTGGGAGATGACGGTGACCACCCCCTTGCTCCCCTGCGTGTTGCTTACCGTCGCCGTGCCTGCGGCAGACGAACTCCAGGTGACGTCGTTGGTGATGTTCTTGGTGCTGTTGTCGGAATAGGTGCCTGTCGCGGTGAGTTGTGTGGTCGAGCCGACTGCGAGCGTGGAGGCGTCAGGCGTGATCGTGATTGAGGTTAGGGAGGGGTGCGAACCGCCGCCACCACCGCCGCCGCATCCGGTCATGATGAAGAGGCAACAGATGGTGAGCAGCGCTGATAGGTTAACGTATCTCATCGATGTTCACTCCTTCGGGGAGCAGTGCCGGAAGGTATGCCCGCCCTTGCAGGTTGCGCATGTGTCCCCACGTCTCCACAACCAGCCGCTCCGAAACGAGTTTCATCTCTCTGCGCCCAGGGTTGCGAGCCCGGCGCGAGAGCGCCTTTCGGTAGTCGTCGTGGTAAGAGCCGAGGAGCACCTTGAGATCCGGGTGAACGAGTCCGTTCCAAGCAATCGCGAAGACGACGCCGGTGGGAGACACGTATTCCCTGATCGCTGTTTTGGTCGTTCCGGATGCCATTTGCTGCACCTTGAAACGCGCGCTGCTGAGTGACTTTTGGGATACAGCCGCCAACGCCTTTTTGTCCTTTGCGATCGTGTCGGCCGGCTCACCGAGGGTTGCTTCTGCCCGGCCGTGACAGAAGCAGATGGCGGCCGCAAGGCAGAGCGGCATGAGGCAACGCAGGTCCATGATTTCCCCCTTCATGTCGTGGAAATTCCTTCCTGACGCAAACAAGGGGGGATTCTACCATGCGTGGGCGAGGTTTGTTGGAGTGTATTAATTTTTTGTAGACAGAGGGGGGGAAATGCAGAACGCCAAGGAGGCGGGGCAAAAAAAGAGCCGCCCCTTGGTGAAGTGGGGCGGCTCGTGTTTCTCGCGTGAAAAGCGGGTTACTTGGACTTAGCCATGAAAGCTATGATCTCGTCAGTGAGGTCCTTCGGTTTCACCTTGTCGTCGAGGAAGAGCACGGCTTTCTCCTCGGCAACGAGAAGGTACCCGTTCGCTTTGGCGTAGTCGGATGCCGCTTTCTTGAGGACCCCGCCGACCTCTTTGGTCAGCCTGTCCTGCAGTTTGGTCACCTCGAGCTCGCTGGCGCGCACCGTTTTCTGGTACTCGTCGACTTTCTTCTCGAACTCCTTCCCTTTGGCGGCACGCTCTTTCGGAGTCATGCTGGGAAGCTTCGCCTGGATGGCTTCTTTCTGCTTCTCCAACTGCTTTTGTTGCGACTCAATCTTCTTGCGGAGCTTCTCGGACTTCGCCTTCAAAGTGTTGGTGGCGGCCTTTCCCTCTGCACTTTCCTCAGCGATCTTGCTCATGTCCACGAAGCCGATTTTGATTGCTGCCGGAGTGGCATCGACAGACGCTGCGGGAGCGGCAGAAGCGACGGCGGCCGGAGCGGCAGATGTTGCAGCGGGCTTTGCCGCTTCAGGTGCGGACTCTGCGGCGAAACCATGGGCGGCGACAAGCGAGCTGAGGGCGGAGCCGATGAGTAACGTTGCGAACCTGTTCATGTAATCGTCCTTTTGTCTGTGTAGTGGTGACTGCGAAGGGAGAGCATAGAACCTTTATGGCTGTTTGGCAATTAAAAGAAACGCTCTCCTTCTGCGTGAAAAGGCTCTCGAAGCCGTGAAAACAGTAGCCCCGTGCGCAGATAAACGCTGTTGACTCGTATACGGCACGCTGATAGGATGCCTCCACTCAAGAGGAGCGATCCATGACCGATATACTACATAAGCTGCAGTCGGCGATCGAAAGTCAGAGTGCAGAGAAGGCGCTGTTGCAGGAGGCCCTGCTGGAGATCCGCGAACTGAGAGAGCAAAGGGATGCCCTCGAGGAAATCCTCATAGTGCTTGCCCGCACCAAGCTTCCCTGGGACGACGAAGAGGACCCCGCCGAGACCCTGCCGCACTTCAAGGAACGGTACCTGAACGCGATGCACGAAGCGTCCAGGCTGCTCGGTCTCGACGTGCGCAGCACCATCACCAGGACCGAACCCAAGACCTGATTGACATTCCCTCTCCCCCCGGGAGAGGGTGGCCGAAGGCCGGGTGAGGGCGTCGGCAGCTGCAATCTCTAACTTGAAACCAGATGCACGTGGAGCAGACATGCCTAAAGAGATCATGGAGTGGGGCTACATCGGCGTCTTTTTCCTGCTGCCCGGGCTTATCGGTGCCTGGGTTGCCTACACCAAGGGGAGAAATCCCCTCATGTGGTTCCTGCTTAACTTCTGCTTCCCTCCCACCGTGATGGTCACCATCTTCCAGCGCCCGCTGCGCCCGGTGGACGGACACTATCGCCAGTGTCCGAAATGCCGCGAGTTCTCCAAATGGCGCGAGACCTCGTGCCGTTTCTGCGGCACCGAGCTTTCCTGAGTTCCACATGCTTTTCTGGAAACAGCCTGATTTTGCCCAGTTGCTCCGCGAACTGGGGGGCTTCACCCGCCGGGACGTCACCCAAGGGCTGAAGCTTGCCCGGTATCGGAAGGCGGCGCATTCCCTGCTCAAGAAGGACCCGGTCTCGGCGCATGCCCTCCTCGGCATGGTGGCCTGTCTCGAACATAACATCGAGGCGATGACTGCCGAATACGCCCAGGCTATCGAGCTTTCCCCGTCCCACCTGGGGCTCATGTATTACGCATTCTCCCTCGAGACCTCCTGCATGTGGAACGAGTCCGCCAAGTACACCCTGCTCGCGCTCGACCGCGCGCCGAAAGACCAGAAGCTTCTGAACGCGGCGATCGGCATCGCACCGCTCACCGGCCGCTTTTCCCTGTTGAAAAAGCTCCTCTCCCAGTGGCAGGAAAGCCACGAGGGTGTGCACCACCCGAGGCAGGGGGACTTCGAGAAGTTGACTGCGATCCTCGCCGCCCAAGGACTCGCGGAACAGGATCTCAAGGTCATTCTGGCGGCGATAGGCACCGCCTTTTCCGAGACCGACGTCATCCTCTCGAGCTACCGTTACGAACTGGTCACCGGCAAGGCTTCCTCCTTCATCCATTACCGGTTCGTGCTTCCGGACAGCCTGGTCGCCACCTATTACGAGGACCTGATCGCCGAGAGGCTCGCGACTGTCGCCTGTCATCCCCGCATTTTCGATGTCTTCTCCTTCTCCGTCGAGAACGGGACCATATACGAGCTCTATGACTACATGGAGCGTGAGCTGGCAGGCAGCGCCGACAACATCAAGGTGCCGGACCCGGACAAGATGAAGCTGATCGAGGAACTGGTGCGGGGCGTGGAGGTCTGATCATGGTGAGTAACGAGTCGCGCATCCGGTTTCACGCCGCGTTCGAGCAGGTGCTGGATGAGCTGATAAACGTGGTGGCGAAGGAGCGGGAGAGGAACCCGCAGACGTACATGAATTCGCCGCAGGCGAAGCTTCTGGCGCGGGTTTATCGGGCGATCAAGGACGAGATACCGGCGGACCCGCAGCACGCCTCATATTACCAGGGTGAGGCGGAGGGGCATGCCTACCGGCAGTGGCGCAGGGCGAAGCCGACCAAGGAGCACCGGCTCTTCTTCAAGTGGGACAAGGAGACCAACGCGATCATCTACGCCTGGCTGAACAGCGAGGTGAGCCTCACCAAGTACAAGAGCCACATGGACGCGTATCGGGCGTTCAGGATGAAGTAGCAGATGAGGTGAAGAGTCCCCTCTCCCGGATGGGGAGGGTTAGGGTGGGGGGGGGCCTGCTTATCGCTGCGAATGCCCCCCTCCCAACCTCCCCCCTCCGGGGGGAGGAGAAGAGAAGAAGGCCAGCGCGGCGCAGTAGCCGGGACCGGCATCGAGTTCGACGATGCTCCATCTTTCGACCTCTCTCGGATCCCCACGATGCCCCAGCAGGGCCGGCGGCGCGCCGGGAAGAAGCGAGACGTCGAAGCCGGTGGAAGGGTGCGAAAAGCCGCTTCCAGTCCCCTTCATGTACGCTTCCTTCCTGGTCCAGCAGCGGTAGAAGGCCTCCAACTGCTCCGCAGGATCCAGCCCGAAAAGCTCCTCATTTTCCCGCAAAGAAAAATAGCGCTCCGCCATAGGGCGAAACGCCAGATCCTCCCTGATCTCTTCCAGGTCGACGCCGATCTCGCAGCCGCGAGTTACCGCTAAAAGCAGCTTTCCGCCTGAGTGCGAAACGTTGAAGCGCAGCCCGTCTTGAAGCTCCTCCTGACCGCGCAGATACGGCTTCCCGAACTCCCCTTCACAAAACTCGACTGTACGTGGTTCAACACACAGAAGCTCCGCGAGCACTTCCCGGACCAAGCCATGCCCGACCATGAATTCATCACGTTTTACTGTGTCCAGAAGCCTCGACCCGCGACGCAACTCCGCATCGGACAAAAAGCTTTCCAGACGCGCCCGCTCGGCCGCCGTGCGCTGGAGGGAAAGAAGACGGTAACGTACCGCTGTGTCTTCCAGTCCCGCTACCTCTCTCACCGCCCGCCCCCTAAGGAGCGGCGCAGAAGCTCCATTCCCTCGTCTATGCTGACGCGTGGGACGTAGCCCAGATCCCTGCGTGCGGCGGAGATGTCGAACCAGTGCGCGGTGGCGAGTTCCTTCGCGACGAACCGGGTCATGGGTGGTTCCCCTGAGAGCTTGAGGTTTTTCCAGAGGCACTCGCAGACGACACCCGCCGCGTAGGCCACGGCGGAAGGTATGGTGCGGGTCACCGGGGGAACGCCTGCGGCGCCAAGGATGCGGTTCACCATGTCCCAAAGCGGGATCGGTTCGCCGTTGGAGATGAAATAGGCCTTGCCGGAGAGGGGAGCACCGGGGACGAGGCGGTCGGCGGCGTTTAAGTGCGCCTCGGCCGCGTTCTCAACGAAGACGGTGTCGACGAGGCAGGGCCGCTTGCCGATGCGTTTGAGCTGGCCCGCACGTCCCTTGGCGACGATACGCGGCACAAGGTGGTTGTCGCCGGGGCCCCAGATCAGGTGCGGGCGCAAAGAGACGGTCGCGAGTTCAGGGGAGTTGGCGGCGAGAACGGCTTTTTCGGCGAGCGCCTTGGTCTTCGGGTAGGGCGCCTCGAAGTGGGCGGGGTAGGGGAGCGCTTCGTCCGCGCCCTCGACGTCCGAGCCGTCGAAGACCACGCTCGGCGAGCTGGTGTAGACGAGGCGCCTGATGCCCAGGGCGTGGCAGGCGGCGATGACGTTCTTCGTCCCGATCACATTGGCGCGGAAATATTCCTCGAAATCACCCCAGATCCCGGCCTTGGCGGCGACGTGAAAGACGATGTCGCATCCGGTGGCGGCCTGTAAAACAGCCTGCGCGTCGGCCAAATCGCCGTGACGCTGCTCGACGCCCAGCTCAGCGAGCTCGGGATAGTCGCCGCGCGAGAAGCTGACCACCTCGTCGCCGCGGGCCCGCAGCTGCCGAACGATTGCCGAGCCGAGAAACCCGCCTCCGCCTGTGACTAATGCGCGCATTTAAGCCTCAAAGCGGCCCAGACCGCGAGCTTCTCGCGGAAGATCTTCGCGTTGTGCCGGATGTCCACCGGGAAGGCGGGGTGGAAGAGGAAGGTGTCGATGGAGCTCGTGTGGATGTGTTCCTGCGCAAGCTCCGCGAGCTCCTTGCGCACCTTCTCCTGGTCGACCTGGAGCCCTTTCTCGAGTTCGATGCAGATGACCGGACGCTGGCTACCGGGCTCGCCCACGCCGACGAGCGCGCTCCTTAAGACGGCCGGGTGCGTGTTGAAGACCGCCTCGCATGGGATGGTGTAGATGGGGCCGGTTTCGGTCTCGACGCGGTGCGCCTTACGGCCGCAGAACCAGACGCGTCCCTCCTCGTCCATCCCGCCCAGATCCCCCATGCGATGGAAGAAGGAATCGGTGGCCGGGTCGGCGATCTTCGAGATGTGGTCAGATTCCGGGCGGTTGTAGTAGCCGCGCGTCACCTGTTCGCCCTGCACCACGATCTCACCTATCGTCCCGGTTGGCACGCGCAGCGATTCGTCCCAGCCGCAGATCGGGTTGTCGGTGATCTGGACGATCTCGAGGCGGATACCCTCGACCGGACGCCCCACGCAGACCCCGCCCCCTGCATCGGTGATCTGGCGCGTCTCCTCCAGAATCTCCCTGCTGCCGATGGAGCAGACCGGGAGCGCCTCGGTTGCGCCGTAGGGGGTGAAGACCTGGACGCCGGGGTTTAACATGCTGGTGAAGCGCTCGAGTACCGAGGCGGGGACCGGCGCGCCCGCAGAGATGGCGCGGCGCAGGGTCGGCAGCTTCACCCCGTGCTCGACACCGTAGCGTCCGACGCGGTTGATGAGGGCCGGGGAGCCGAACATGGTGGTCACGCCGTATTCGTTGATCGGTCCCAGGATCTTTCTGGGATTGACGGAACCGGGGCGGGTGAAGTCCATCTCAGGGATCACCGCGGTCATGCCGAGCGCGGGGGCGAAGAGGGCGAAGAGTGGGAAGGTCGGCAGGTCGATCTCGCCCGGCTCGATGCCGTACACCTGTTTGAGTGCCTGCACCTGGGCGGCGAAGTTGCCGTGGCTGTAGACGGCCCCCTTGGGGGCGCCGGTGCTGCCGCTCGTGAAGAGGATCGCGGCGACGTCTTCCTTCATGGTCGGCGCCAGGGTGAAGGGGGAATCGTCCTTTTGTCCCTCGATGATGGCGGCGAGTGTGGTCCCCTCCCAGAAAAGGCGCGGCCCGACGGTGATGCAGGTGCGGATGGTCTCCTTGCCCCAGGAGAAGAGCTTGCGGGCGATATGCGCCTTCGGGATGCCGATGAAGGCGTGCGGCTCCGCCTCGGCGAAGCACTGCTTGAGGTTCTTGATTCCGAGGCCCGGGTCGATGAGCACCGGCACCGCGCCGACCTTGAAGAGGGCGAAGGTGAGGGCGAAGAACTCGGGGCTCGGCGTCACCATGAGCACGGTGCGCACGCCGCGGCAGATGCCGTTTTCGAGGAGGCCGCGGGCGATACGGTCGCTCAGTCGGTTCAGCTCGGAGAAGGAGAGGCTGCGCTTCCCCTTCGGGAAGATGATCGCCCTGGTGTCGGGCTGGCGGCGGGCCATCTCCGGCAGGTGCGCGGCGATATTGACGAGTTCGGTCTCTGCCATGGTCTCAGGTGCTCTCCGGGGTCAGGTGCGTTTCAGGAAGTCGGCGATGAGCGGCACCACCTCGTCCTTCATGTCTTCGAGGATGTAGTGCCCGGCGTCGGGGTAGCTGTGCACCTCGGCCTTCGGGAAACGACGCTGCCACTCGGCGAGGAAGGTCGTGTCGAAGACGAAATCTAGCTCACCCCAGAAGATCGCCATCGGGATGTCGGCGAAGCGCGGCAGGCAGTCCGCGATCTCGCTCACGAGGGCGTAGTTGCGGTCGCCGGGCGCGAACGGGATATCCTGCACGAAGCGCAGCGTCGCGATGCGGTTCGCCCAGGAGTCGTACGGTGCGCGGTATGCCTGCATCAGCTCATTCGACATCGGGTTCTTCTTGCACCCGACGATGGAGGCACCGACGCTGAAGGCGTTGAAGCCGCGCACGAGCAGGGTTCCGAGTAGGGTGTCGCGGCAGATCTTGAGGCCGAGCGGGAAGGTCTTCTCCTTGGGGAGATGGAAGGCCGCCGTGTTGAGGATGACGATGCGGCCGATGCGCTCCGGGTGGCGGCTCGCGTAACCCATGCCGATCATCCCGCCCCAGTCGTGCACCACGAGGTTGATCTTCCCTTCGAGGTTGAGGGAGTCGATCAGGCGCTCGAGGTCATCGATGCGGCGCGAGAGGGTGTAGTCGTAGCGGTCGTCGCCGGGCTTCTCCGAGAAGCCGCAGCCGATGTGGTCCGGAACGATGCAGCGGTAGCGGTTTCTGAGCGCGAGCACGAGGTTTCTGTAATAGAAAGACCACGACGGGTTGCCGTGTACCATGACCACGGGCTCGCCCGCCCCCTCGTCGAGGTAGTGGTAGGAGAGGCCGTCGAGGTCCAGGGTGCGGCCGGTGAAGGGGTAGTGCTTGTTCACTTCGTCTCTCACCAGTCGACCCCCAGCATGAGGCAGTTCAGGCCGGAGCCGATCCCAAGCAGGGCGACCCGGTCACCGGCCGAGAGTACATCCCGCTCGTCGGCCAGGGCCGCGGTGAGCGGCAGGGATACGGTACCCATGTTGCCGAGGAATTCGTAGGTGGTGAAGTCCTTGTGCAGCGGTATGCCGAGCGTCTTCAGGATGGCGCTTTGGTGGGCGCTGCCGACCTGGTGGCAGACGACGCGGTCCACGTCGCTCTCGCTCCACCCCACCTCGGGGAGGAACTCATCCCAGGTGCGCCGTCCGAGGTCGACGCCGTAGTTCATCACGCTCACCGCGTCTGTGCTCATGGACTGCTCGTAGCCACCCTTGCCGTCCGGGGTGATGCCCCAGAGGCAGAGCGCGTGGTGTTCCGGTGCGGCATGGGTGATGCCGCCGCGCAGCCTCCTGCGGCCTGACTTGGAGAAGGAGCCGTCGGTGAGAAGCACCGCAACAGCACCGGAGCCGCCGGTGAGGGTCGCAAGCGAACTGGCAAAGTTCTCCATGCTGCGGTCCTCTAGCATCTTCTTGATCATGATGTCGTTGATGTCGCGCGCGCTCTCGCATGAGACCACGAGGCCCGCCCTGATCTGGCCGAGTTCGATGCGGTTTGCCACCTCGAGGATGCCGTTTAAGACACCGAGGCAGGCGTTGGAGAGGTCGAAGACCGCGGCGTTTCCGGAGACGCCCAGACCCGCTGCCACGCGGCATGCCGTGGCCGGTTCGAAGCGCTCACGGCAGACCCCGGTGTAGAGGAGGGCGCCGAGGTCGCCGGCGGAGATTCCCGCAGCGGAGAGGGCCTTCTTGCCTGCGGCGATGGCCCCCTTGGAGAGCTGGAAGCCCGGCTCCCACCAGCGGCGTTCGCGGATCCCGGTCAGCGCCTGGAGCTGTCCCGGGGAGAAGTGCAGCGTCTTGTAGAGCGGCTCGAGGCGCGCTTCCAGTTCGTCGGAAGTGACTACGACCGGGGCGAGCTCGTAGCCGAAAGATTCGATGTATACCTTGGAATACTTCATCTATCACCTTAACTTGGGATGCTTGAAAACTTTGTAGGCGGAACGCCTTTACCGCTCCAGCTGGACCGTGAAATCTTCCATCTGGTAGATGGCCCTACCGTCGACGTAGAGATAACCGGCGGCGGTCAGGACGTGCCTTTCTTCGTCGACGGCGGTGATCCAGGCCAGCACGGTGACTTCCTTGTCGGTAGGTACCACCTGGCCGCGGTAGAGCCAGCGGTGTTTGTGACCGAGTGCTACGGCGGCGAGGGTGTCCCCCTGGTGCCATCCCCAGCGCTGCACGGCGGCGAACTTCACCAGCTGCAGGAACGACTCGAGCCCGAGCGACCCCGGCGTGACCGGGTCCTCGTAGAAGTGCGCCTTGAAGTACCAGTCCTCGGCGACCACCCGCTTGGTCCCCTTCAGGTAGCCAAGCCCGGCAGGACCGCCGTCGGCGACGTACAGCTCGATCCGGTCGATCATGCGGAGCGACTTCTCCGGGAAGGGGTGGGACTCGGGATAGGGGAGCGAACGCCCGCGCGATACCTCGGCCGCCGTGGGCTGGTACGGTGCGGCTTCGCGTATCCCGACCTGGTTTGCCAGCGCCTCTTTGGCGAAGAACCCGAACATGGTCTCCCCCTCGTAGATGACGCCCTGACGGTCCGATACCGAGAAGTCGAACTCCTGGATGATCATGCCGCCCGAGGTGGCCGCCTTGGTAAGCTTCGCGGTGGCGGTCAGCGTGCCGCTTTGCGGGGTGACCGGGCGGTGCTGCACGGCCGTACCGCCCAGGTTTCGGAAGGAGATGTCGGTCGGGCTCACGAGCGCGGAGCCAACGTAGGCGGCGAGCCAGCCGCAGGGCTGCAGAGCGGCTTCGAGCAGCACGCAGAAAGGCATGCGCGGCTGGCGGTCCGCCGCGAAGTACCACTCGTCCACCGGGATGTCGTACTGCGCCTCGGCCATGGCGCCCGGCGCCATCACCCACGGCTCGCCCGCAACGGCGGTGACCCGGTCCATGAACTGGAAGGGGGGACCCGGCAGACGGGCGATCTTTCTCTCGCTGTCGAACACTTTGTAGCGGTCGCCGAACCCTTCGGACGGCTTGCCGTTACTGTAGGCGAGGATCTGCTCTTTGGTGTAAATCGCGGGCTTGCGGTCGTAGTCCGCCGCCGGTGTTGCCGCGTGGAGCGCTGCGGCGGGAGCTTCCCCCTGCCAGAGACGCTGCAAGGTCTGCTGATCGGTGCCGGTGAGGCGGGCCGACATGTTGGTGATCTCCACGATCGGCTTGCCGTCGGCGTACATGAGCGCGTCGACGATGGCGTAGGGCTCGGGGCGGTACCCAAGTTCGCGCACCGTCACCTCGTAGGTGACCACCTTGGTCGTTTCGAGTACCTGACCGCGGCAGCAGAGCTGGCTTGCCACGCCGGGAACCGGCTGCCATGCCGCGCCATCGGCCTCGGCGACCCACCCCAGGCGGAGCAGGAAGATGCGCAGCGTGTGCATGCAGCACTCGTACATGAGCGTGCCGGGCATGACGCGGTCGTCGACGAAGTGGCAGGTGATGAACCAGTCGTCCGGGTGGATGTCCGCCTCAGCCCTTATGAAGCCGAGCCCGCAGCGTCCGCCGTCCGGGGAAAGCTCGGTGACGCGATGCACGAGCTCCATGCGTCCACCCGGGATGGTGAGCGGGCGCTTGATCGGCAGACCGGCGAAGAGCTGGCCGAAGCAGCCGGCCAGGTCGCCGCGCCTGAGGGCGCCCAGGTGCGCCGCGCTGAAGGAGGCGGGCTGCATCGGCACCAGGTAACGCCAGTCCGCGGGGAGCTTCCCGGTGCGGGGACGCAGGTCGACCGCGCCGCGCACGATCCCTTTGCCGGCGTCGAGCTCCTCCTGGGTGAAGAACCCGGCGCAGCCGTTGCGCATGGAGAGAAGCGGCGCCCCGTTCACCGTTGCCTCGAAGTGGAAACGGAACAGGTAGGTTTCCCCCTGCCTGAAGAAACGCTCGATGTGGATGTCGTAGTTGATGGTCTCGCCCGGCGCCGGAAGCTCGCGGTGGAAGGTCACCACGGCGTCGAGGAGCCGGTAGACGGCGAGCCCCTTGGTGATGAAGTCGATGCCGAGGTAGCCGGAAAGGAACAGGTCCGCCTGGCCTGCTTCGACTGCAATGCAGGTCGGGATGCGGCCGCCGTCCAGGTACCAAGCGCCGGGGTGCACGTCGTGCTGGGTGACCACGCGGCCGTGCGTCATCGATTTCGGCTCGCCTTCGAGGGCGACGATGCGGTGCACGAGCTGCAGCGGCACGTCCGGCAGTCTTACCCTGGTCGGGTAGCTGTCGATCTCGGCGAACTCGGGACCGAGCATCTTGGCGGCGGAACCTACCGCGAACTCCAGGCACGCGTCGTAGTCGTACAGGGCAGGGAGAGCGCCGGGGTAGGGGGCGGACGTTATGGGAGCGCCCTCACCCTGACCCTCTCCCGGGGGGAGAGGGGATGTGGACGTGTGGGATGTGAGGTCGTGCGCCGCCTCTACAGGGATCCCGGCAGCGAGCATCTGCTGCTGGAGCGAGATCTGCATCGCTAGGGTCTGCGCGATGGAGCGGTTGAGATCGTCGGCGATACGCAGGTAGGCTTCGTGGGCCTGACGGCCCGCGTCCTGCGCCTGCGCGAACTGGCGCAGCAACGGTTCGGTCACCTGCTCCCTTTCGGGTTGAAGGGACGCCGCGGCGGGCCTTGCTTGAGCTTCCGGTTGCCTCATCTGCGACTCCGTTGCCGATACCTGTGCCGCATGTGAAACGGTCGGCGCTGCAGGTGCGGGTTGCACAAATACTTGTTGTGACGCCGGTTTTTGCCGGGTAAGTATCGGCGCATCGGGGTGTTGCCTTATCTGCGGCGCCGTACCCGATGCGGAAGCCGCAGCCGTCTCTTTTTCGACGGGCGTGGCGCTTGAACTGAGCGGGGCGCTGGACGGCGCGGCGGCAGACGCAGGTTCAGGCTGTGCCGGTTGCGACTGCAACGGTCGTGCGGGTTGCGGAGCAGTCGGTGCGAACGGGGTTCCGCCGGTGGTGAAGCGGAGTCCCTTTTTCGCTGCGGACGGCAGGCTGGTCGTAGTCGCGGCCGCGGCAAAGAGCGGTTCCAAGTCGACAGGGACCCTCTCGGCGGTCAGCTGCGCCAGGAGCCTCAAAAGTCCAGAGTTGGCGTCGGTACCGGGCTGGCAGACGGAACGGGCCACGTGGGGACGGTTCCCGAGTATGCGCCCGATCATACGGCTGCAGGATGCGCCCGGACCCATCTCGATGAAGTAGCGCACCCCTTCGGCATAGGCCGCTTCTATCACCTTCGGGTAGTCGATCCCCTCTACCGCCTGGGCCAGGATGGACTCAGCGGCGCTGCGGCGGTTTACCTGGTAGGCGCTGCCTGCTGCGCCGCTGTAGAAGGTGACACCGGCGGGCGGGTTCGTGTTGAAGACGTGCAGGTCACGATAGGCGTTGCCAACCTCGCGCGCCACCTCGCAGTGGACCGTGGTAACCCCCTGCAGCGCGAAGAAACGGCAGTTCAGCATGGCGACAAGGTGCTTCACCCACTTGACGTCCCCGCCGATGACGCACTCGTCCGGGGTGTTCACGATGAGGAGGTAGACGCGGGAGGTCTTTTTGAGCGCGCGGCGCACCTCGCGCTCCGGTGCGTCGACGACGCCGATGCACCAGTTGATCTCCTTCCCTTCAGGCTCGCCCCACGCCTTGCGCGCGGCGCGGCACTCTCCGGCTAAGTCGCGGGTGAAGAGGGTGGAGGCCTTCATGCGGGTGAGCATGAGGTCGCGCTCGGTCCAGGTCCGGGTGCCAAAGAGACCGGCCGATTCGCCCAGGCTGTAGCTGATCACGGCGTTCGGCTTGATCCCGAAGCGCTGCACCACGTCGGTAACGGCACATCCCGTCGCCACCTGGCCGAAGATGACGGCGAGGTGGTCTTCGTTGACGCTCTCGAGCGAAGCGCCGTTCCAGAACTGCTCGGGCTGGAACTGGTCGCGCAGGTAGAGGTTTTCCGCGTCCTGGCGCCGGTAGACCTCCGGCCAGCGCGCCGAGAGCTCCATCCCCATGCCGAGGAAATGGTTCCCGGAACCGGGATAGACGAAGCCGATTTTCGCGGCGGCGCCCATCGGAGTCGCGTTGAAGAAGAGCCTGTCGCGCAGCGACGGGTGCAGCACCGCGTCGGCGTAGACGGCATCTTCTCCCAGCATCCGCTCTCCCTGCAGGCAAAGCGATGCCAGTTCGGAGGCGCTCCGAGCCACGAGCGCCACGGCGAGGGGCATCTCGGCGCCGACTTTTGCGTCGGAGCAGGTCTTCCGGGAGAGGGCGGCGAGGTCCGGCGCGGGCTTTGCCTCCGCTGCTTCACGCAACTGCCGCAGCCTCTCGGAGAGTTCCTGGCGATCGGAACCGGTGAGGCAGAAGAGGAACTCGTCCCATGCGCCAAGTGGCGCCACCCGCTCCTGTGCGGCGCGTTCCGGTACCTTCTCGTAACCCTTCAGCACCACGTGACTTACGCTGCCGTCCACCCCGAAGACGCTGACACCTGCGTGGCGTGCGCCCTCACTGCGGTTTCTGAGCCAGTAGCGCGACCCGGCGGGGAGGAAGAGGGTGCCGGAGCCGGAGAGGGCGTCCAACGGACGTTCGCCCGTACGGGCACCGGGGATGATCTCCTGGTAAAGGGCCAGGCAGCCGCGCACGAGCGAGGCGAGGCCGGAGGCGGCACCGGTGTGGCCGATGTCTCCCTTGACGCTCGCGACGGCGAGACGGCGCGGCTTGGCCACGGCGCCGGGTTCGTCGAAGAACGCGCTCAGGGCTGCCGCTTCCATGCGGTCTTCACCGGCGTAGCCGCTGCCGTGGGCCTCGATGAAGTCGACGCTCTGCTGCGTCAACCCAGCCTCCCCGTAGGCGCGCTCCAGTGCGTGGCGGTAGGCGTCTGCGCCGGGGAGGATCACTTCGCCGCTGGCGGCGCCGATCCCCTCGATTACTGCGTAGATGCGGTCGCCGTCGCGCTCCGCGTCCTCCAGGCGCTTGAGGACCACGGTGGCCGCCCCCTCGCCGATGACGGTGCCGTCGGCGGACTGGTCGAACGGGGTGGCGCTCCCGAAGGCGGAATACGGGCGGTTCAGGTGCTGCGCGATGACGGCTCTCAGGTCGCCCGCGAGGTCTACGGCGCCCACGATGGCGCGGTCGATCTCCTCGGACTGCAGCTGGCGCACTGCGGTCTCCAGGGCGCGCAGGCCGGAGCTTTCCTCGCTCGACATGGTGAAGCTCGGGCCGCCGCAGCGGAACTCGCGCGCGACGCGGCTCGCCACCACGCTCCCGAGCGCGCCCATGGTGCGGTTCGCCGTCAAAGCGGGCCCGCTCTGGTCGCGCAGCTCGGCGATCCACGCCTCAAGCTCGGCGTCGGAGAGTTCCAGGCCGAGCCCCTTCGCCCATTCCCGTGCCTTTTCGGCGATGGACCAGCGGAAGGCGAAGTTGGTGCTGTTCAGGTCGAGTGCTATGCCGACGAAAACGCCGGCGCGCAGGTTGTCGCTGTTGTTAAATCCAGCGTCCTTCATCGCGGCGGCCGCCGATTGCAGCATGAGAAGCTGCTGCGGGAGCATCTCCTCCATCTCGCGCGGCGGGATGCGGAACTGGTCCGTCCCTTGGGCGAACTCGTCCAGGAAATAGCCGGTGAAAGGGGTCTCCTTGAACTTTTCGCGGTCGAACCAGGAGCACTTCTCGGCGCCCCACCAGTCGGAGGGACGGGAAGGCTTCGAAGCCTCGTCGCCGCCGAGCACGCGGGTACGGAAGGAGGCAAGGTCCTGCCACTTGCCGAAGCGGGCATCGAGGCCGACCACGGCCACCGCTCCGACCTGCTTCGGGGGGGCGGCTGCCGCGGCTTTATTTTCCGGGAGCCACTCCTCGACGAGGAGGTGGGCGTTGATGCCGCCGAAGCCGAAGGCAGAGACCGCGGCACGGCGCGGTACGCCGTCGGCACGCCGTTTCCACGGTTGCGCCTTGGTCAGGACACGGAACGGGCTTTCCTCGAGCCGGAAGGTTTCGGGCGCCTGGCTGAAGTTGGCGGTGGGAGGCAGCGTCTCCTCGTTCATCGCGAGGAGCACCTTGGTGAGCGCTGCGGAACCGGCGGCGGTGAGGAGATGGCCTATGTTCGACTTGACCGACCCTATCACGCACGGCTTGCCCGGGACCTCGCCCCAGAGCTCCCTGAGGCTCGCGACTTCGGTCGCGTCCCCAACCGGGGTGCCGGTGGCGTGGCACTCGATCAGGTCGACGTCCTGCGGCGTCCAGCCGGCCTTCACGTAGGCGGCACGCATGGCGCGCAACTGGCCGTCGGCCATCGGGGCGAGCAGGCTTCCCCCCACGTCGTTGGAGAGGCCGATCCCCCTGATCACGCCGTAGATCCTGTCCCCTTGGGCGAGGGCGTCGTCGAGGCGCTTCAGGACGAAGATGCCGGCACCCTCGCCGACGACCAGGCCGTCGCCGGAGGCGTCGAACGGCGAGCAGATGCCGCGGCGCGAGAGGGCGCGCAACTGCGAGAAGCCCATCTGGGTGAAGAGGGGATCGGGACGGGAGAGACCGCCGGTGAGCATGGCATCGGCGCGCCCGGCAAGAAGTTCGTCGCAGGCAAGCTTGATGGCGTAGAGCGACGAGGCGCAGGCGGCGTCCAGGGTGCAGCAACCGCCGCCAAGGCCGAGGGCGGAGGCGAGAAGTCCGGCGGGAAGCCCGGCAACGTAGCGGTTCAGCGGGTTGGTGATCGGGTCGCTTCCCGCGTGCCCAAGAAGCTTTTCCTTGAAGGAGCGCCCGAGGAGGGCGCGGGAGAGCTGCGCCGACGATTCACTCGGCAGGGCAAGGTTGCCGATGATGACGCCGATGCGGGAACGGTCGAGCTTTGCGGTTACCGCGCTGTCGAAGGCCCTTTTGCCTGCGTTCAGCAGGAGGTGGAACGCGGGATCAAGCCCGTCGGCGAGTTTCGGGTCCAACTGCAGGCCTGAAAGCTCGGAAGCATGGGGGATCGCCTCGATGAAACAGCCGCGCCTGGAGTAGACGTGGTCCGGCTTCCCTGCCTCCGGGTCGAAGGCGGTGTCGGCGGAAACGGCCCAGCGCCCCTGCGGGACCTCGCGGGCGGCGCTTTTACCGTTGCGGATATTCTCCCAAAAGACGGTCAGTTCCGGCGCGTCGGGAAAGATCCCGCCGATGCCGACGATTGCTACGGATGGGGACTGCTGCTTCATGCTTATGCCGCCCCCACGACCGTCACGGTGCGCAGCTTGTTGCGCTGGAAGGCCTGTTTGAGGGACGGGTCGATGACGCACTCATAACCTTCGAGGCGCGCCACGAGTTTGCCGCTGGCGCGGTCGAGGAACTCCATGTCGGCGCTGGCGCCGTGCGCGCTCTCCTGGGTGACGCGGATCACCGCCTGCACCCCTTCACGCGGGAAGGATTCCTGGAATTGGCGGTAGCGTGCCGCGAAGCACGGCAGCGAGCCTGCGCCGAAGCGCTCGAAGCTCCAGAGGATCATCATCTGGAAGGCGCTGTCGAGAACGAGCGGATCGGTGATCCAGGCGCTTCGGAGCGGTCGCCTGATCCATTTCCCGGGCGCCGGGGCACCCTTCACCGTGGCGGCGATCCCCTTCGCGGAGCAGCCGACCACCTGCTCGATGCCGTGCAGGTCGGGGCCGTGGAAGAGACGCTCGTTGTTGTAGATCACCCCTTCGAGCGGCTGATAGGTGGTGCTCGGAATTTCCGTTATAGAGCGGATTCCTTCCGGGTGTTTAGTCGCGAGAACGATCTCTGCGCGTGCGTGGAGTACGGTCTTGCCGTTCACACCCGGGCTGCAAAGCTCGACGGGGACGAGCCAGAAGGACTCGCGTTTCTCGGCGCGCCCCGCCATCACGTTCACCGTGAAGGGGGTGTTGTCCTCGAAAACCACTCCCTTGCAGATGCGCAGGTCGTTGAAGCCGTGGAAGCGGAAGCCCGGGTTGCCGTGCAGAGCGCCATGGGCGAGCCACTCGACGATCACGGCCATGGGGAGTACCGCTTTGCCGTCCAGCACGTGGGAGCGCAGGAAGGGAAATTCGGGCACGGTCAGGGTGAGTGCGAATGCCTCGGAGAGGTTCTGCGCCCTAGACGGTACGGCGGGCGTGACGCTTGCCTGCTCCGGCAGGTCGGCGATGGCGACGATTTCCACCGGTGCGTCGTTGGCTGCGATCTCGCGGGCCAGGAAGGAGCCTCCCTCGGTGAGACCGATCACGCCGATCCCTTCGGAAGCGAACACCTTCTTGAGGGCAGGGGTGACCATGCCGCCGTCCCAGGGGCCCCAGTTGATGCTGACGCAGCGGCAGTCGGTGCGGCGACGCGCTTCGACCTGAGCGGTCTTGTTGAGCACCTCGTTAGCCACCGCGTAGTCCACCTGGCCGACGCGGCCAAAGCGGCCGGTCGAGGAGGAGAAGAGGGCGATGGCCTTCAGCTCGTCGTTGCGGGTTGCATGCAGGAGGGAGCGGAGGCCGTGCACCTTGGTGCTGTAGACCTGCTCGAACTGCTCAGCCGTTTTGTCGACGATGAGGCGGTCGGCGAGGACCCCGGCGCCGTGGACGATGCCGCGGATCGGACCGTGGGCGCGGCGCACCTCACCTAGAAGGAGTTCCATGGCGCTCTGGTCGCGGATGTCGACCGAACGGTAGATGGCCTGAGCGCCGGTGGCGGAGATGCTTTCCAGCGTGGCGCGCAGCTCGCGGCCGGCCACCACGGAGCGGTAGCGCTCCTCGATCTCGCGCGGGTGCAGCTTGCCGGTTGCGTTCTGCATGATGGCGCGCTTGATGTCCGCCTCTTCGGTGAGGCCTGCGAGGTAGGCAGGCTCTTCCTGCGGCTCGGGCGAGCGACCCAACAGAACCAGGAAGGGGTGGTACTCGTTTGCCAGTGCCAGGGCGGATACCGCGGTAACGCCGCGTCCGCCGCCGGTGATCACGACCACGTCGCCCTTCTCGAGAGCGGCGCGCTCCGGTGCGGGAGCTGCCGGAAGCACAGTGGTCTGCAGTGCGAAGCGCCCTTCCGGGGTGAGGCCGATTTCGCTCGGGCCGCGGCGCAGCATCTCGACGGCGACGGCGCCGGCTGCCGTGGCGGGGTGTGCGAACTCCCCGAGGTCGATCGCTTTGCAGGAGACTTCCGGCCACTCGTAACCGGCGGTCTTGGAGAGGCCGGCGAGGCCGCCGGAGAGCGGGTCCTTGAGTGATTTCGCGGAGCCGAAACCGAACGCCCCGTCAAGGCGGGAGACGGTGACGAAAACGGCACCGTCGGCGCGGGCGGACTCGACGAGTGCCGCCGAGGCGTCTTTCGCCAGGAGGAAGGCGTCCTCCAGGAACTGGTCGTCGGTGCCGGCTACGGGCGCGCAGATGACCAGGCCGGAAAGCTTGCCGGCCGGGGCGATCTGGCCTGCCTGTGCGGCGTTTACCTTGCGGACCGAGCAGCCGTGCTCGAGCAGGATACCGCAGAGTTCCGCCGCGAAGGCGGAGCCGTCGTCGGTGACCCATATCTCGCCGTCGTTGGCGAGGGTGATTGTGTCGGCGTCGTCATTCTCGGTGAGAAGCATGGGGACGACGGTGCTGCGCTGGATGTTTTGCGGTGCGGCCTGTACCGGCTCTGCGACGGGTGCCGGGATTGCTTCTACGGCCGGAGTCGCGGGCTGGGCGGCCGGGGCGGCAGCTTTCGCAGGAGCGGCAAGGTAGTCGGCGATGTCGCCCAAGGTGCGCAGGGTGCCCAAGTGCTCGGGACCGATGGTCGGGCACTCGGGGAGGCGCTCCTGCAGGGTGGACAGGATCTCCACGCGCTTGATGCTGTCGATGCCGAGGTCGGAGTCCATGCCCATGGTGAGTTCGAGCATTTCTGCGGGGTAGCCGGTTTTGTCGCTCACTACGGCGAGGAGGGTTTCGGTGACCTTGTCGGCGTCGATGGTAGACGTAGTGGATGTGGACCCGGTGGACGCAGCGGGTGCGGCAACTGCTACTGGGGCCGCTGAGGCGGCGCCTGCGGCGAGGTGACCGGCGATGTCGCCCAAGGTGCGCAGGGTGCCTAAGTGTTCGGGACCGATGGTCGGGCACTCGGGGAGGCGCTCCTGCAGGGTTGAGAGGATCTCCACGCGCTTGATGCTGTCGATGCCGAGGTCGGAGTCCATGCCCATGGTGAGTTCGAGCATTTCTGCGGGATAGCCGGTTTTGTCGCTCACTACCGCGAGAAGTGTCTCGGTGACCTGGGCAGCGCTGATGGCGGACACCGCGGACGTTGTGGACGCGACGGCCCCGACGGGCGCGGCAACTGCTACTGGGGCCGCCGAGGCGGCGCCTGCGGCAAGGTGACCGGCGATGTCGCCCAAGGTGCGCAGGGTGCCTAAGTGCTCGGGACCGATGGTCGGGCACTCGGGAAGGCGCTCCTGAAGCGTGGAGAGGATCTCAACGCGCTTGATGCTGTCGATGCCGAGGTCGGAGTCCATGCCCATGGTGAGTTCGAGCATTTCTGCCGGGTAGCCGGTTTTCTCGCTCACTACCGCGAGGAGGGTCTCGGTGATCTGGGCGGCACTGACGGTCGACGCGGCAACCGTTACTGCGGGCGCTGAGGCGGCGCCTGCAGCGAGGTGACCGGCGATGTCGCCCAGGGTGCGCAGGGTGCCTAAGTGCTCGGGGCCGATCACCGGGGCGCCGGGTAGACGCTCCTGCAGGGTGGAAAGGATCTCTACACGCTTGATGCTGTCGATGCCGAGATCGGAGTCCATGCCCATGTCGAGTTCGAGCATTTCCATGGGATAGCCGGTTTTCTCGCTCACCACGGAGAGAAGGGTCTCGGTGACTTTGGCGGCACCATCGGTGGACTCGGTGGCCGCTGCTGCGCTAGGTGTGGTGGCAGCGGGTGCTGCAACCGGGGCTGCGGCTGCGGAACCTGCAGTGAGGTGACCGGCGATGTCGCCCAAGGTACGCAGGGTGCCGAGATGCTCGGGGCCGATCACGGGGCTGCCGGGCAGACGCTCTTGCAGCGCGGACAGGATCTCCACGCGCTTTATGCTGTCGATGCCAAGATCGGAATCCATGCCCATATCGAGTTCCAGCATCTCTACGGGATAGCCGGTTTTTTCGGCGATCACGGCAAGCAGGGCCTGGGTGATGTGTTCATTGTCGGCAGCGGGCTTTGCAGATGCTACGGGTGCTGCCTGTGCCGCGACGGACGCTGCCTGAATGGCTGCCGCGGGCTGCGAGACTGCTGCCGGTGAAGCGGCAGGTACCGACGGCACGGGTTGGGCGACGGCTGCCGGAGTATAGGTCGGTGTGGGCGCGACAAACGCTGCGGCCTGTACTGGTGCTGCGGGCGCAACTTGAGGTGCGACGGTGGCCGCAGGCGCTCTCATGCCGCCCATGACAAGCTGCTGTTGCTGCTCGAGCAGTGCCTGGAAGGTCTTGGCGGCGACTTCCTGTCCTTCGAGGAAACGACGGTGCAACTGAGCGGTGTCTTCCTGCATCCTCTGCAGTACCGCCATCCCTTCACGCGCTAGACGTAACGATTCGCTGAGCGACTCCTGGCCTGCTGCCTGTACGGGCGCAAAGTTCGGCTGTGCCACGGGCGCTACCGGTGCCGCAACCTGATGGGGCGCCTGGGGACGCTGCGCCACATGCTGAACCGGAGCGGCGGCCTGGCTTGTATTTGTGGGAACTGCCTGGACCGGAGCAACGGGTGCCGCGACCGGCTTGGGCGGAACCGGCGGTTTCTTCTGCTTCGGTTTCACGTAGTTCGCGCCGCTGATCGGAATGCTGAGGGCCGGTTTCTTGCCGGTGACCGGGGCAGGGCGATGCCCTTCGTCCCACAGGGCGAGGTTGACGCCGTAGCCAAGTACGCTCAGCTGAGCCAGGGTGCGGGCGAGATCGGCGATGCCTGAACGTTTGCCGGAAGAGGCGTCGAGGGCTACCGCGAGATGCGGACGCTCGGAAAGGATCGCCTGGGCAAGACCGGTAAGCCTGTTGCCGGGGCCGACTTCGACGAAGGTGGTGACCCCTGCCGCGTACATAGCCTCGATCTCCGCTACGAACTCGACCGGTTTGGCCAGTTGGCCGGCAAGCTGCGCCTTCGCCTGGGCCGTGTCGGCCGGGTAGAGGGCGGCGGTGGTGTTGGCGTAGACCGGGATCCGACCCTGCGGCATGTCGATCTTTTCCAGCGCAGCCAGGAACGGCTTCGCCGCGTCGGCGACAAGCGAGCTGTGGAACGCTGCCGCTACCGGCAACTCCTTGCAGGTGAGCCCGCGCTCCTTGAAGATGGCGACGGCGCGCTTGATCTCGGCGGTGGCGCCGGAGAGGACTGCCTGGGTCGGGGCGTTCTTGTTGGCGATGACGAGGTCGAGCTTCTCGGCTGCGACCACCTCGGCAATCTTCGCGAGCGGTGCGGAGACGGCCAACATGCTCCCCTTGTCCCCGTCGCCTGCGCCCATGAGCTTGCCGCGCAGGCGGGAGAGTTCGTGGAAGGCGCCTTCGTCGAGCCTTCCGGCGGCGCAGAGCGCGGTCAGTTCGCCGTAGCTGTGACCGGCGACCGCTTCAGGGGCGACGCCGAAAGTCTGGAGCAGACGCAGCGCACCGAGGCTCGTAGCACCAATGGCGGGCTGTGCGGCCTGGGTGGCACGAAGCGCTTCTTCCTGGCCCGCGCGTGTTGCCTCGTCATAGGCGGACGGCGGATAGATGAGGTCGGATAGCCGCGACCCGGTTTCGGAGAGGAAACCTGAATCGGCTGTGACGAGGGCGTCGAGCACCTGCGGGAAACTGCAGGCGAGATCGTTCAGCATCCCGTTGTACTGCGAACCCTGCCCAGGGAAGAGGACACCGAGCTTGCCGGGCACGCCACCGCAGGCGAAGTAGGCGCCGTCCGGGGTCTGCCAGGCGGACTTGTCATTCTTTGCCAGCATGGCGCGGGCGTTTTTCACCATAGCGGCCAGGTTCGTCTTGTCGTGTTCCACAACGAGCGCGAGGCGGCAAGGTGCCTTGGCGTCGAACGAGGCACGGGAGGCGAGGGCGAAATCCCTCACCGCGGTCCATGCCGAAGCAGCTTCCGCGCTCCCTGCCGGGACGGTGTCTAGCTGTGCCGTGATGGCCGCCGCATCAGCGCCGGCAAGGGTAATGATCTGGGTGTTGCCGTCCCAGTCGGCCGCCTCTTTCTCCGGACGGTACTCCTCGAGCACGACATGGAAGTTCGATCCGCCGAAGCCGAATGCCGAGACGCCGGCGCGGCGCGGCACGTCGGGACGCGGGAACCAGGGACGCTTGTGGGCCGGGAGGTAGAACGGAGAGTTGTCGGCCACCACCTCTTTCTGCGGAGTCTGCACCTTGATCGTAGGGGGGATCACCTTGTTGTGCAGGGCAAGGGCGGCCTTGATGAGGCCTGCGGAACCCGCCGCAGCCTTGGCATGGCCGATCTGCGACTTCACCGAACCCAGTGCGCACCACGGCGCATCGGACTTCCCGTACACATCGCGCAGCGCGCTCACTTCGACCGCGTCGCCAACCTTGGTACCGGTGCCGTGCGCTTCAAGGAGCCCGATGCTCTCCGGCGTGACGTCGGCGTTCTTGTAGGCGTCGAGAAGCGCTTTCTTCTGGCCTGCGGCGCTCGGCGCGTAGATCGCGTCCCCTTTGCCGTCGCTGGAGGAGCCTACGCCGCGGACGACTGCATAGATCCTGTCGCCGTCGCGCTCGGCGTCGGCAAGCCGCTTCAGCACCACGAGACCGAGTCCCTCGCCCAGGATGGTCCCGTCCGCGGAGACGTCGAAGGGTTTCGCGTTACCGCTGGGGGAGAGTGCGGGGGTCTTGCTGAAGCACATGTACATGAAGATGTCGTTGAAGGTGTCGATACCACCGGTCACGACGATGTCGGATTTACCGGAGTTCAGCTCCATGGAAGCGAGATGCAGCGCGCTCAAGGAACTGGCGCAGGCGGCGTCGACGACGCAGTTCGTTCCACCCAGGTCGTACTGTTTGCTGATCCTGCCCGCGACGACGTTGCCGAGAAGCCCAGGGAAGGAGTTTTCCTGCCAGGAAACGTAGGAGTCGGAGATGCGCTCGACTACGTCTTTGGCGGTCTCTTCGTCGACACCCGCGTCCTTCAGGGCGGAGCGCCAGACCGGGTGCCCAAGACGTGCTCCCAGCGGGATGACCAGTTCCAGCGTGCCGGTAACCCCGAGGATGACGGAAACGTTGCTCTTGTCCCAGGCGCGCTCCGGGCCGTAACCCGCGTCCTTCAACGCCTGGCCTGCCGCGATGAGGCCCAGAAGCTGCGAGGTGTCGATCGCCTCGAGCACGTTGGGAGGGATGTTGAACTCCATCGGGTTGAAATCGACCGGAGAAAGGAAGCCGCCGCGACGACCGTAGGTATGGTCCGGGCTCCTCTTGTCCTCGTCGAAATAGGCGTCCACCGGCCAGTGCGTGGGGGGGACTTCGGTGATCGCGTCGACCCCGTCGGTGATGTTCGCCCAGTAGGCGTCCTTGTCACCGGCCTTCGGGAAGAGGCAACCGATGCCTATGATGGCGAGCTGATTTCCGTTGCTGGAAGTGGCGGGCTTCAGATCATCAGTTTTCAACAAAGGTACTCCTTGATTTGTGCGATATCGAGAGGTTGCGGTGCGATCTCTTCCTGCCTGAGGTCGATCCCCTGGGCGCGCAGGAAGTTGGCGCGGGTGAGGTGCGCCGCACCGTGCAGGATGTTGAGCGCTACCGTGACGATCCTACGTTCGGCGGGCGTCTCCAGGAAGGTGCCCGCGGCCCATTCGTTGAAGGCCCCCATGGCGGGGCCGCACCAAACCTGGTAGTCCATCTTGCGGTTTTCCACGCCGTCTTTCGCCCAGTGGGCGCCCATGCCGAGGTACCAGCGGAAGACGAGCGCCATCTTGTGCTTGGGGTCGCGCTCGCTGCGCTCGACCTGGGACGGGTCGCGCTTCAGGAAGTAGTCGCGGGTGCCGCGCCAGATCTCCTCAAGCGGCGCAAGGAACATGGTCTTTTCCAGTTTCTCGCGTTCCGCGGCCGGGATCTCATCGATGCTGCCGTAAGCGCGGTAGATCTCGTAGAGCTTTGCGGCACGCATCGGGAACATCGTCCCACGTTTGAGGACCTGCACGGTGACCCCCATCTCGAACATGTCGGCGGCGGGGGCCATGGTGACGTCGGCCTGGCGGGTGCCGGCCAGAAGGGCGCGCACCGTGTCGGAGGTGCCGGACTCGACGCAGGCCTGGTTGACGGAACCGGTCATGACGTAGGCGGCCCCCATGGCGAACGCTGCGGCACAGGAGGCCGGGGTCGAGATGCCGCCGCCGAGGCCGACGCGCAGCCGGCAGTCGTAGCCGTACTGGCGCTCGAGGCGCGCGGCGAGCGAGAGGATGGTCGGGAAAAGCGCCATGGCGGGGCGGTTGTCGGTATGCCCGCCGGAATCCGCCTCGGCGGTTACGTCCTGGGCGAGGGGGACGTGGGCTGCGAGCTCGGCCTGCTCCGGCGTGATGGAGCCGTTCTCAACCAGCGCGCGCAGGAGCTTTTCCGGGGGCGGGGCGAAGAACTTGGCGGCGAGTTCCTCGCGCGACACCTTGGCGATGATACGGTTCGGCGTGACGATGCTGCCGTCCGCGGCGCGGCTTATGCCGTGCAGGCGGTAGCGCACCAGGGGAAGGGTGAGGCCGAGGAATGCGGATGCCTCGATGATGCGCACCCCTTTCCGGATGTAAAGCTCGGCCAGTTCCTTCTCGAGCTCAGGCTCGTGCGGAGAATGGATCAGGTTGAAGCCGTACGGGATGTCGCCCAAGGAGGCCTTCAGGCGGTCTGCCGTTTCGGCGACCTTCGCTATTGGGAGCCCGGCAGCGCCAAAGAAGCCGAGCATGCCGGCACGCCCCAGTTCTTCGGCCATTGCGGCGGAGCTGATCCCCTTGGCCATGGAGCCGCCAATGTAGGGGTAGCGGATGCCGAGTTCGCGGCAAAAGGAGGGGTCGCCCAGGTTTTCCGGGAGACACGCGGGGGCGTATCCGGCGAAGGAAGCCAGTCCCTCGGCGTTCCCAAGGTGGGGAACGAGGGCACCGTCTTTCTTCTGCAGGTACAGGGGATGGCGTATGTCACGAAGCGCCTCTTGGAGGCTCATAGTGTCAGGCTCGAAACTGTCGGGTCTGGCAGAGCGAACGCTTGCATCGCCCTGAAGTGAAAATAGATCCAAACGGGATTCTCCTGTTGCCAGCGAATCAGCAGCGGAATTGCGATGGCGTTAAGGTGATGAATCGGCAGAAGGACAAGAGTCGGGAGTTGAGGAGGCAGGTCCACCGACTGTAAGCAAAGATGCCCAGTTTAACAGAGCATCTGTACATTAAATCGAGCGAAAAAGCAAGAGAAGACGCGGGTTCAGACAACTTTTAGCCGCTTCCGAATGGTCAGCGCCGCGTCTTCTGACTTATCGCCTTGATGACGTAGGGGTAGATGTTTTCGGTCACGATGGCGTACCCCTTGCCGGTCGGGTGGACACCGTCGGAGAGGTTGAGCCCTTCCTTGCCGGCGACCTTGTCCAGGAAAAACGGGATCAGGATGGTCTTGTGCTCCTTGGTGACGCGGCGGTACACCTCGGCGAACTTGCTCGTGTAGGCGGGACCCAGGTTTTTCAGCATACGCATGCCGGCGAGCACTACGACCACGTTTTTGGACTGCAGCTTCGTGATGATGCTGTCGAGGTTCTTCCGGGTGAGCTCCGGGTCCTGACCGCGCAGGCCGTCGTTGGCGCCGGTTTCCAGAATGACGATGTCGGGTTTGAGCTTCATGACCCAGTCGACGCGGGCAAGCGCACCGGAGCTAGTTTCGCCGCTGATCCCGGCGTTGATCACGGTCCATTGAAGCCCGTTCTCATGCAGCCTGCGCTGCAATTGCGCGGGGTAGGAGTCGCTTTCGGCCACGCCGTAGCCGGCCGTGAGGCTGTCGCCGAAGGCTACGATGGTACCCTGGGTGGAGCTTGCCGCGGGCTTCGCGGTTCCGGCGGCGATCGCAGGACCGGCGGTGATGGCCGAGCAGAGGGTTAGGGCGAAGAGGGTGAGAAGCTTGCGGGAGGGAGGGGTGGGCATGGGGGCTCCTTGGTTTTGGCGGCAGCGGATTTATGGGAATAATGGAGGCCTGGGAATTATGGGAAGGCGTTCCTTGGCCTATTCATCGGTTTGCTCGCGGAGGAAGATCACCGGCTTTTGACGGACCAGGGGGATGGTCACGGCGAGCGCGACCAGCTCTACCAGCACGGTGGTCGCCACTACCAACAAGAGGCTGTCGACGGGGTAGGGGGCATAGGTCATGTCCAACCCTTTCGTGCAGATCAGCCGGCTCGCAACCTGGGACATCAACAGGGCGATGAACCCGCTCACACTGCCGATCACGAGGTTCTCCACGGCAAATACCCCGAGCACGAACCGCCTCCTCGCTCCCAAAACGGTGAAATAAACGGCTTCCTGTATGCGCGCATATCGTGTGGCGAAAACCGATCCTACCACGATTAACACCCCTGCGACGATGCTGAACGAGGTGAAAAAACGGACGATGGTGGAGAGCTTCCCCATGATCCTGCCGAAAAGCTGGGCAGTCTCGGTAAGATCGATCACGTTGACGTTGGGTAAACGGGCCACCACCTGGTTCTGCAACGCGGAAATCTTCCGCTTGTCCACGCGCACCGCGGCGAAGATCGTGTGCGGCGCGTCGGAGAGCGCCTGCTCGGGAAAGACGAAATAGAAGAAGGGGGTGAAGCCGCTGCTGGTGCGGGTCCTGACGCTGGCAACCCGCGCGGTCATGGGCACCCCCTGGATCCTGAAGGTGATGTTGTCGCCTACCTTCATCTCGTGCATCTTGAGCACGGTGTCCAGCACGGAAACCTGCAGGACGTCGCCCCAGTCCTTCCTGAAGAGCGTCTTCCCGGAGATGATCTTCTCGTCGGAGAGAAGCCCGTCCCGGTAGGTGAGGTTCATCTCGCGACCGAGGTTGTCACTACGCGACTGCCGCTCCTTATCCGGATCGATGACCGCTCCGTTTATGGCGCTCACCGTCCCCTTGACGATCGGGTAGTAAGTGGCGCCCGGGCCGAGGAGCGTGCCAACCTCCTCCTTCTGTCCGGGCTGGATGTCGATCAGGAATACGTTGGGAGCCCCCGGGGGAAACGATTCGATGAAGGAGGCGTCGAGGTTCTTCTCAACCAGGGTGATCGAGAAGATGACGCCGAGCGCCGCCGAGAGCGTCACCATGATTGATAGAGTCGCATTGTGCGGCCGGAAGAGCCCCTTCAACGCCTGCCGCAGTACGAGGTTTCCGGGAGCGCTCCTTCTGAGCAGGTGCAATGCCAGACTGGCAAGCAGGTAGGAAACAAGAATGAGGAGCACCAGTGCGGCCATGAAGTAGAGCCCGGTCTTCAGGTCGCGCAGCCGCACCAGCACCATACCGAGGAAGAAAAGGGCCCCGGCACCGGCGATGAGCCAGGTGGAACGGCTCCATAGGGTGGTCGTCTCCTCCTTGCCGAAGATGGCGCGCGGCTTCACTTCTTTCAGGCGGTACAGGGGGAGGGCGGTGAAGAGCAATACCGACATGAGGCCGATGGACATCCCCTGCCAGACGGCGTTGAACGAGATTTGCAGCGTCACCCGCGCCGGGATGAGACCGCTGAACAGGGCGGGAAGGAGATGCTGCAGGAATACGCTGCCGCAAAGCCCAAGCAGCGTCCCGATGCAGCCGAGCGTTAGGGTCAGGGCGAGGAAGTGGCCGATGATGAAGCGGCTCCCGGCCCCCAGGGCCTTCATCACCGCGATGGTCTTCTCTTGTTCCTTCAGTAGCGCGAAAAGCGTGCTCTGGATTCCGAAGCCGGAGAGGAGCAGGGTGAAGATGCCGCTCAGGTTCAGGAAGAAAAGGAGGTTGTCGAAGAAGCGCTTCACCCGCGAGCCGGCGTTCCGGTAGGTTTCCACGCGCACGCGGGACTGGTCGGCCAGTTTGCCCAGACGCTCCGCCGTCGCATCGAGCTTTCCCTGATCCGCAAGCTGCAAAAGGGTCACGTGATCGACCCGGCTGCCGAGCCCGATCAGTCCGAGCGCCTCACGATCGGCAGCGGCGACGAAAACACGCGGACCAAGCGAGAAGAAGTTCACCGGCCGGTCCGGTTCGGCGAGCACCACATCGCGCACGACGAGCGTTGCGTTGCCCACCTTCACGGCATCCCCCAGATGCACCTGCAAACGATCCAGGAACTGCTGCTCGACGACCACGCTCCCGGCTTTCAGCACATCTTTGAGGTTACGGCCCGAGCGAAGCGTCACCTGCCCGTAAAAGGGGTAGGCGGGCTCCGCCACCTTCAGGTCGCACAGCAGCGATCCTTCATCCTTTGCTTTCTGGACCACCGTGTAAAAGTCCCAGTAGCGGGCAGTTTTTACTTCGCCTGCCCGAGCGAGCCGCGCGATTTCATTCTCGAGTGGAGCGGGCAGGGGGGCGTGGGACCTGATGATGATGTCGCCTGCGTGCAGCGATTGGGCATCGCGCAAGAGCGAGCGGTCAACGCTTTCCCGGAAGCTGCCTAAGGAGACGAGGGTAACCATGGAGAGGGCGACGCAGAGGATGAAGACGGCGCACTGGCGTTTCGCGCCGGTCATCTGGCGCAGGATGAAGCGGGTGTTAACCATGGTCGGCGCCCGTGACGATCCGGCCGTCTTTAAGCGTGATGACCCGATCTGCACTCCCGGCTATTTCAGGGCTGTGGGTGACGAGGATCATGGTGGTGCCGCGCTCGCGCTGCAGTTCCAGTAGCAGAGCGAGGATCGCCTCGCCGTTCACCGAATCGAGGTTGCCGGTCGGCTCGTCGGCGAAGATGATGCGCGGGTCGTTGATCAGCGCCCGGCAGATGGCGCAGCGCTGCTTCTCGCCTCCCGAGAGCTGGTGCGGGAAACTGGCGACCCGGTGCGCGAGGCCTACCCGGTCGAGAAGTGCGAGCGCCTTGGTGCGGGCCTCCTTGTCCCCCTTGAGCTCGGCCGGGAACATGACGTTTTCCAGTGCGCTGAGTGAGGGGACGAGGTGGAAGGACTGGAACACGAAGCCGAAGGTGCTGTTTCTAAGCGGGGCGATGGCGTCTTCGTCCAGGTCGGTTATGTCGCGCCCCTCGATGGAGATGCGTCCGCGGTCCGGGCGGTCCAGGCCGGAGAGGATGGTGAGAAGCGTCGACTTGCCGCTGCCGCTCTCTCCCTTCACCACGAGGAATTCTCCCTGGGCTACCTCCAGGGTGACGTTGTCGAGGACGGTGATGTCCCGGTTGCCGATGTGGTACTGCTTCGTGATCTCTTTGGCTTTCAGGATGGTCATCTGGTGTGGTTCCGGTGCCGTGCACTCTTTCCGGCCTTTTTTGTCGACCGGGTTTACAGTTAAAGAATTTTTATTATACTCTCCCGCACTATGCAACCAGGAGAGGGTGCCATGGCAAATGTCAAAAGTCGATGCCGAAAAAGAGGTGACCGCCACGACGACTGCAGAACCAGCAGTGTAGGTGCCGTAATGCCCGGACTCGGCAGGGAGCTATTTTACTGCTGCCTCGACGAGACCGAGTGCGGCTACGCTCTGCCGGTCGGCTATGACGTAGTCTGCAAACATCCGGAGTCTGAGCGGTTCCAGGAACAGCCCGCTGTGAGACCGCCACAACGCGGCGCTGCAGGTCTCAAAAAGAAGAGCAGGTCATAAGACTTGCTCCGCAGGTTGTTCGTAAAGCCACTCTGTTCGCTTTGTCAGTGTGGTTCTTCCGCCAGGGGTTCGAAGAAGCTCTTGGCCGCCTCGCACACCGGGCAGTGCCATTCGGGTAGCAACTCTTCGAAGGATATGTCAGGCGGGACATCGTTGACAGGATCACCTTCGGCAGGATCGTAAACGTACTGACAGATGGTACAGATCCATCTCTGCATGGGCATTCTCCCGTTGCCTCCGCGACTACCACTCCACCGATTCGGGCTCGCGCTTTATGAGAAGGATGCTGCAAGGCATCCTGCGCAGGACGGCGTCGTTATCCCTTCCGAAGAGCATGTGCTCCAGGCGTCCCTCCTCGTGGGAAAGGAGCACCATCAGGTCGATCCGCTCGTCTTTCACCGTCTGCACGATCTCGTCTACCGGTTTGCCTTCCTTGATGATCACCTTGATCGGCAGCCCGGCCCGGATTTCCTGCCCGATCATCTGCTCCAGTTCGTCCTTTGCCCGCTCCTGAATGCTCGCGTAGTTCTTCACCTCGTCCGGAATGGCACTCGGGGCGTTCAGCGCACCCCCCGCCATGCTCATGGTCCCCTCCGGGTTGGTAGCGATATGCAGAACCATGAGCTCCGAGCCGTACTTCCTGGCTATCGAGATCCCTGCCTGCACCGCATCCCGACAGTACTCACTCATCCTGTTTACCACGAGAACGCGTTTGAAATTTTCCATCGCCTTGCCTCCTGATTTAGTGGATGTGGCCCTGGGCCTGGGCTTTCGGCCGACGAGACCCACCCAGTATATACGATTGCCAACCCGCAGCAACTTGGTATAAGTATTCGGGTCTTCTGCCCGGGCACCTGATGAGCCGCCGTAATCACGCAACTAGAGCCTGTTGTCGGAGGTGTCACATGCGTAATCTGTTCAGGATAGCCGTCTTTATCTGCCTCACTGCCATGCTTTGCTCCTGCGCTTCGGTCTCGATGGTCGATACCTGGCGCAACCCGTCGCTGCGCGGCGAAGGGATCCGGAAGGTGCTGGTGGTCGGGTTCTCCCCCAAGCAGTCCAGCCGGGTTGTGTACGAGGACACCCTGGTGAGCGAATTGAGCAGCCACGGAGTCGAAGGGGTCGCGAGCTACTCGGTCAACCAGGGGAACGCACTTCCCGACTGGTACGCGCTTGACCGCGCCGTCAGACGGGTCGGGGCTCAGGCCGTTCTCACCGTGCAGACCATCAAGGTCGAGCGCCAGACCACGGTGCAGCCGAGCGCCGTCGCCACACCGTACCCCGGCTACTGGTACCCGCCCGCCTTCCCGGACTGGGATTTCCCCGGTTACTACCGCTCCATGGCCGCGTACGGGCCGACCTACGTGACGACTTACGACATCGCTACCATGCAGGTGAACCTCTTCGACGCACGTTCGGACAAACTGCTCTGGGCGGGTACCATCGAGGCGACCGAACCGGAGAAGGTGACCCGCGTCGGCAAGGAACTGGCCAGCAAGGTGGTCAAGGCGCTCAGAAAGGAAGGGGTTTTTTAGGTGCCGCGGTGCTCCCTGCCTTTGACACCGTTGCCGCGCTCCTTCTACGATCGGGACACGGTGACCGTCGCACACGAGCTCTTAGGAGCCTACCTCGTCCATGATGTCGCCGGAGAGACGCGGGTGGGGAAGATCGTCGAAGTCGAGGCCTACCTGGGGGAGGAGGATCTTGCCGCCCACTCCTCCAGGGGGCTCACCCCGCGCACCCGCATCCTCTTCGGCCCACCCGGCTTTGCCTACGTCTACCTCATCTATGGCATCCACTGCTGCTTGAACGTGGTCACCGAGCGTGAAGGAAACGCCTGCGCCGTGCTGCTGCGCGCCCTCGAGCCGGTGCGAAACGTACACGAGCGCACCTGCGGCCCGGGGCTTCTCTGTCGCGCCATGGGAATCGATTTGCGCTGCAACGGTCACGACCTTTTGAGCGGGAACCTCTTCGTCGCGGCACGCATGGACGAGGAGGAAAGGTGCATCGTCGCGCGTCCGCGCATCGGCGTCGCCTACGCCGGTGATTGGGCCGCCAAGCCGCTTCGCTTCTACCTTGCAGAAAATCCCCACGTATCTAAACGCTGACACCACACCATCAAATCCCCATCCAGGCCACGCCATCGCGCCTCCATCCAACCTGCGCCCATTGGACGAACGCTCCCGCACTTCGTTGCCACTGCTGGGCATCCGACACTCAAGCTTGCTAAAGCGCACTACCTGTTGTGAAACATTGGTGCAAACTAATAACTCTTCGCTATACTCTTCTGCGTTTGCCCAGGGAGAGGCCATCATGGACATGGAACAGGCCGAACAACTCTACCGACTGATGTTCACCAACATGAGAGAAGGGCTGGCCATCCTGCGTCTGGACGTGAGAGACCCGGAGGCAATGCCCCTCATCGTCGAAATGAACCCGGCAGCCGTGAAACTATGTCAGTGCCGGTCCTTCAACTTCGGCAATTGCCGGGTCAGTGATTGTTTCCCCGGCTGGCTCGAGGCGGAGGGGTTCCGTGAGACCTGTCACCGAATCGCCGCCTTCGGCGGCTCCCAGGAGCTGGGCGAGGTAAGCCTGGAAGGCCACTTCTACCGGATCAGGATCTTCGCGCTTACCGAGGAACATCTTGGCTTCGTGATCAGCGATTGCACGAAGTACCGGCAGGAAGAGGAGAAGATCGCGCAGTTGAACGCGCGCCTGGAGTACGAGGCTGCCACCCTGGAGCGCCGCGTCGCCGAACGCACCTCGCAGCTCGAGGAGATCAACGAGGAGCTTGACACCTTCGCCTTCTCGGTTTCCCACGACCTGCGCGCTCCCATCCGCGCCATGCACGCCTTCGCCGAAATCCTGCTCGATGATGAATTCCAGTCCCCCGCCGAGCGAAACGCCTACCTGGTGCGCATCAAGACGGCAGCCCAGGGGATGGACCGGCTGATCCAGGATCTTCTAGCCTATAGCAGGGTGAGCCGCCAGGAGATCACCATGGAGACGGTAAGCCTGCAACAGGCGGTCCGGGATGCCTCTCAGCAGCTGGAGCTCGCCAGCGGCGGCAAGGGATACCGCCTTGAAGTTGCAGGAGATCTCCCCGATGTGATTGCACACCACACGGTGCTCGTGCAGGTACTGCTGAACCTGATGACCAACGGCATCAAGTTCGTACCGAAAGGGATGGTACCGCTGCTGCGCATCTGGGCAGAGGACTCCGGTGAGTACTGCCGCCTCTACATCCAGGACAACGGCATCGGCATACCTCCACAGCATCAGGAGAGAATCTTCAAGATCTTCGAGCGGCTGCACAGTATCGAAAGTTACCCGGGTACCGGGGTGGGGCTCGCCATCGTCCGGAAGGCCGTGCAGCGGCTGGGTGGACGCATTGGGCTCGAGTCGCAGGAGGGGGAGGGGAGCAGGTTCTGGATCGAACTTAGGAAGGAGCAGTAGGGAGGCTTCGCCATGAGCTACGTGCACCACACCGTTCTCCTCGTCGACAGCGACCCCGATCAGGCGCATTTCACCAGGCTTGCCCTGCAGCGGGTCGGGGTGATCACGCCGGTGCAACACGCGCACGACGGCGAGGAGGCCATCGCCTACCTAAGCGGCGCTGGAGACTTCGGTGACCGCGAACTGCATCCCCTACCTATGCTGATGCTGCTCGACCTCAAGTTGCCGCACATCTCTGGGGTGGGGCTTCTCTCCTGGCTGCGCGAACAGCAGGCGCTCAGGCGGCTGCCCGTCGTTGTGCTCACCGTCCCCGTCCCCGCCGCTGACTTGAACCGCGCCTACGAACTCGGCTGCAACTCCTTTCTTTTCAAACCCAATTCCTTCAACGCCCTCCTTGTGCTGATGCAGGGGGTGGCGCAGTACTGGCTTGGCTTCAACGTTCCTCCCGGGGTCGGCGCGGCAGCTGCGGAGGCCGGTGGGCAGTACGGCCCGGCCGCCTAGACGGCGTCTGGAACCCGCCCCGACTGCGCCAGTCCGCGCTTCCCGGGGTACCCCTGCGAGGTTTCCCATGGGAGACGCGGTACCGAGACTTCATGTCGTTCCCTCCGATGCGGAGAGTCCAGCCACCGGCAAAAGTGTCGGCCGCAGCCATCTGGTTAACCGTCTGAACTACATCAACTTCCAAAACCAGTCCATCCTGGTGGCGCTCAGGCACGTAGCCTACGACGAGTCGATCTTTCTGAAAGCCATGCCTCTTCCCTGCGCGGGTGAGAGGCTTGACTGCCTGTGGGAGGACGTGCCGAGCCTCAGGGAACTCCTCAAGAGCTACCGCTTCGATTACCTGCTCATCGCCGACGGCAGGAAATACCTGGTGGTGAATCCCGAGCCGGTCACCATTGACGACTGCGGCTTTGCCCTCATGCTCCCACCGGCCTGTCGTGAGTTCCAGGCGCGCAAGATCCGGCGGCACCTCTCCGAAGGCGTATCCGCCCAGATCATGCAGAACGGCGTCCTCTTCGACGGCAGCCTGGTCGACTACACCCCGGTATCGCTTCGCATCTCAGGTACGTGGGAAAAACCGGAAACGCTACGCTGGATCAACACGGAAGAGCCGGTGCATTTGCGCCTGTTTCGCGGCGAAACCATGCTCTATTCGGGCGTCTTCGACGTCCATGCCATGGAGTCCGCAGGCGGCTCCTGCTCTTTTGTTCTTAGCCTGCGGCACAGCTCGATACGACGCTTCAAGCCGAAGAAATATCGTAACTTCCGGCAGGAACTCGTCCCGACGCCGAACGCCGTCTTCAATCACCCCCTGATCGGCAAGCGCGTCAACTTGATGGTCACCGACATGTCCGGCACCGGCTTTTCGGTCCAGGAGAGCGAGGGCGATTCTCTGCTCATGCCCGGTTTGATGATCCCTGGTCTTAAGATTACCTTCGGTCACGGCATGAGCCTTTGCTGTCTTGCCCAGGTGCTTTCCCGCAACCCCGCGGGCGAAAAGGGGGACGAGAAGCTCGTGCGCTGCGGCCTCGCCATTTTGGATATGGAAATCGGCGACCACGTAAAACTCCTCTCTCTGCTGCACCAGGTGACGAACCGTAAGTCCTACGTCGACACCGAGGTCGATCTCGACGACCTCTGGGATTTCTTCTTCCAGACCGGGTTCATCTACCCGTCAAAGTACGCCCATTTCCAGGAGAACAAGAAGAGGATCAAGGAGACCTACGCGAGGCTTTACAGCGGCAATCCCCAGATCGCCCGCCACTTCATCTACCTGGACCACGGCGTCATTTTAGGGCACCTGGCCATGGTCCGCTTCTACAGCAATTCCTGGCTCATACATCACCACGCAGCGCGCAAGTCAGCGGCCAAGGCGGGTATCGCCGTACTGGACCAGGTGAGCCACTACCTGAGCGAACTGGAAAGTTTCGCCTTCGCGCGACTGCGCTACGCCTTTTGTTACTACCGTCCCGACAACCGTTTTCCGGCGCGTGTCTTCGGCGGTTTCTCGGCGAAGCATGCGGACCAGCGCACTTGCTCGCTCGACCTCTTCGCCTATTTTCACTACCAAAACGATGGGGGGGGCGAAGCACTTCCGCCGCAATGGGAGCTCTCCCAAAGTAGCGCCTTTGATCTTTCCGAGATGGGGAGCTTCTACCGGCACGTCTCCGGCGGCGCCCTCATCGAGGCCTTCGACCTTCGCCCGGGGGGCAACGGCGATAAGGGGCTTGCGCGAGAATACAACGGGCTTGGCTTTCGTAAGGAAGTCCACCATTACTCCCTGCGCCGCAAGGGGAGCCTTAAGGCCTTCTTTCTCGTCAACTGCACCGACGCCGGTTTCAATATGGCGGAACTCACCAACTGCGTGACCATCTTCGTGATCGATGACAGCATGCCGCGCGTGTTGATCGAACTGTCGCTGCGCCATGTGAGCCGGCACTACGAAGGTGGGGCGATGCCGGCTCTGGTGTTTCCGCACTCGTATGCCGTTGAAAAGGCCCTTCCCGTCGAAAAGACCTACCTGCTCTGGATCCTCGACATGCGATACACGGACCATTTTCTGCACTACTGCGACGCGCTCCTCAAGGGGCCGCGCAAGACGCAGTGATCCCCGGAGCCGACATGGAAGCTTTCCAGCGCGACAAGCCGCTATACAACAGCAGGATCATCAATTCCTTCATCCTGCTCATAAAGCACAAGTACAGCCACGTCGACATCGCCGAACTCCTTGAGTACGCGGGGATGAAGGAGTACGAAGTGGCAGACCAGGCACACTGGTTCAGTCAGACCCAGGTGGACCGTTTCTATGAAAAGCTCCTGCAGATGACCGGCAACCCGCGCATCGCAAGGGAGGCCGGACGCTACGCCGCCTCCCCCGACGTATTGGGTGCCATGCGCCAGTACATCCTGGGTCTCGTGGACGCCTCGAGCACCTTCGAGATCATCAGCAAAGCGACCGCTAACTTCACCAGAAGCACGAGCTACCGCTCGCGCCGCCTCGCCTCGAACTCGGTGGAGATTACGGTCACCCCGGTGGATGGGGAGATGGAACAGCAGTACCAGTGCGAAAACCGCATCGGTTTTTTCGAGGCGATCGTCCTCATGTTCAACCACAAGCTGACCGACCTGCAGTACTTCCCTGAGATCAGACACCTCCCCACCATCCAGCAGCCCGAGTGCGTCTTTCGCGGCGACCCGGTTTGCCGCTACGTGGTCACCTGGGAGAAGAGCGCTTACACCTACCTGAAGAAGCTGCGCAATACCCTGGTGCCGACCCTGGCGCTTTTGAATATCGCCCTTGCTGTCGCCGGCATGGCCTCGGGATACGCTCTGCTCGGATCGCTGGTCCTACTGCTCCTCGTGGCGCTGGCCGCGGAGACGAGCGAGAAACGGGCCGTAAAGGACAGCCTGAGCAGCACCAAGGACTCCATCGACAACCTCCTGGAACTGATCGATTTGAACTACAACACCGCGATGCTCACCAACGAGATCGGACAGCGGCTCGGCAATTTCACGCGCATCGAGGAGATGCTCGTCGATGTCGCCGACATCATGCAGCGTCGGCTCGAATACGACCGGGGCGCCATTTTCCTCGCCGACGGCAACAGCGGCAGGCTCGAGCTGCGGGCCTCGTACGGCTACGGCGCGCGGGAGCTTGAATGTCTGAACGGGCTGTCGCTTCACCTTGACAAAAACGGCGCCGGTCGTGACGTCTACGTCGCCTGCTTCAACGAGAAACGCCCCTTTCTCATAAACGACCTCGAACGTGAGCAGGAGACCCTCGGCAGACGCACCTTGGCCTGCGCCGTTAAAAACGGCACGAGGTCGTTCATCTGCTGCCCCATCACCTCGGAGGGAATGTCCATCGGGGTTTTGACTGCGGAGAACGTGAGGAGCAAGCGCCCTCTCGTGGAGCGTGACGTGAGCCTCATGATGGGGACCGCCTCGGTGATCGGCATCAGTTATCGCAACTGCGAGCTCATCGGTGCCCTGGAGCAGGCAAAGGAGGATCTGGAAGCCCGGGTGGTCGAACGGACCGCCGATCTTGAGTTAAGTCGGAAGAAGGTGGAACTGCAACACGAGGAACTTTCGCGGACCCTTTTCGAGCTGGAGGAGGAGACCGCACAGAGGCTGAAGGCGCTTGAGGAGTTGGGCGAAAAGGAGCGCATGCTGCTGCAGCAAAGCCGTCTGGCGGCGCTTGGAGAGATGATCAGCAACATCGCGCACCAGTGGCGTCAGCCGTTGAACGAGCTCGGTCTCATCGTGCAGGAGATGCCCGTCATGTACGACCATGGCAGCTTTACCCGTGACTACCTAAACGACAGCGTGGCGAGGTTCATGAAGGTGCTGAACCATACCTCGCGCACCATCGACGATTTCCGCAACTTCTTCCGGCCGGACAAGGCCACCGCGCCCTTCAAGGTCGTAGAGGTGGTGGGGCGCACGCTGTCGCTGGTCCAGGACAGCTTCCGCCACCTGCAGATCGACGTAGCGTTAAACGCCGTGGACGACTTGGTAGTGACAGGGCACCAGAACGAGTTTTCCCAGGCGATCCTCAACATCCTCTTTAACGCCCGCGACGCCTTCCTCGACCGCAAGGTCGAACGACGCATCATCACCATTACGGTCAAAAAAGAGGGCGGATACGCCGCGGTGAGGATACGGGATAACGCGGGTGGGGTCCCGGAAGAGATAATGGACCGCATCTTCGATCCCTATTTCACTACCAGAGGCCCTGAACAGGGGACCGGGATCGGTTTGTACATGTCCAAGGTGATCATTGAAAAGAACATCCCCGGGCGGCTCACTGTTCACAATGTGGACAGGGGGGCGGAATTCACCATCGAGGTTCCCATAGGGTGAAGTACGGACGGCGCCGTTTGACAAGGGGGTGCATGCGGATAGAATAAGCGGGTGCTAATGTTAAGTGGTAAATGTACTGCGTCGCAGCACAATCAGCCGAGCCGAAACCTTACTCCAAGCGCTCGGCTGTTTTGCGGTCTGCAGTTACCCTCCGGGGCGCGGAGATGCCGATGGCTCAGTCATTCATCCTGCTCGTTGAAGATAACCCCGACGACATGTTCCTCGCCTGTCGCATCATCCGTAAGGTCTGCACTGACGAGATACTGGTCGCGCGGGACGGCGAAGAGGCGAGTGAGCTTTTGCGGCGCATGGAACAGGAAGGTGGCCATGACAGGATCAGGTTGGTGCTTTTGGATCTCAAGCTCCCAAAGATAAGCGGCCTCGACATACTGCAGTTCATACGTCAAAACGAGCGGCTGTGCCAGCTTCCAGTTGCCATACTCACCTCCTCGGACAACGAGACCGATCAGGAAACTTGCTGGGAGCTCGGTGTCGTTGATTACATCTACAAGCCGATGACCGCGGACCGGCTCAAAAGTGTCCTGTCGCGGGGCGGAGGGCACGAATGAGCGAAGGGGCCAGGGAATTGGGTGCTGCCAGCATGCTCTACGTCGAGGACGAGGCGGATGCCCGTCAGATGGTGACGAGGATGCTCGCCATGAACTACCCGATGCTCGAGGTCTACGTCGCGGAGAACGGCCTTGCCGCACTGGAGGTGTACCGCGAGCACAAAGCCGACATCGTCATGACCGACATCAACATGCCGCTGATGGACGGGATAAGGATGTCGCGCGAGATCAAGGAGATAAACCCCGCGGTGACGATCATCGCCGTCACGGCCCACAGCGACACCTCCTACCTTTTGAGCGCCATAGAAATCGGCGTGCACAACTACGTACTGAAACCACTTAATTACCAGGAACTCTTCGCGGTTCTCGACAAGGTGCTGGAGCAGATCGCCTTGAAACGGCTCGTGGAGCAGCAGCACCGGCGTCTTGAAGAAAACGAGCGGCAGCTTGCGGTGGCGCAGCGTATCGCACGGCTGGGGAGCTGGCAGCAGGACCTGGACTCCGGCGCCATGAGCTGGTCCGAGGAACTTTACCGCATCTGCGGGGTCGAGCCCGGCACCGTCACCCCTTCGCCGGCCTCCTTTCTGGAGCGTTTCGTCCCGGAAGACCGCGACCTAGTCCTGAAGGCGATCTAGGGGGCAGGGGAGTCGGGGCTCGCCGGGCCGCTTTTTTGCCGGGTCCTGCGCCCGGACGGTTCGTTCAGGACCGTAAGACTTGAGGCGGAGACGGTCGTCGACACGTGCGGCATCAGGACCGTGATCGGCACATGTCATGACGTGACGGAGCTGAAACGTGCCGAGGAGCAGGTGCGCACCCTCACCGGGGAACTGGAGCGGCGTGTGGAGCAGCGGACTTCACTGCTCCAGGCTACGGTGAGCGAACTTGAGAGCTTCAGCTATTTCGTCTCTCATGACCTCAGGGCCCCGGTGGCCCGCCTGGAGGGGTACTGCACCGCGCTCTTGGAAGACTGCGGCACCTGCGGCCACGCCGACTGCCGCAGGTACGCCGAGCGGGCTGGGCTCGTGGTGCAGCAGATCAAGCTGATCATGGACGCCTTCAACAGTCTTACCCATCTCGCGCGCTGCACCCTCTCCATCGCCGACGCCGACTTAAGCGGCATCGCGAGAACCGTTGCAGGAGATCTCGCGGTCTTACATCCCGGGCGAGAGGTGGAGTTTGTCATAGCCGAGGGATTGAGGGTGAATGGAGACCCGGCCCTTTTGAAAAAGGCGCTCGAGCATCTGCTGTACAACGCCTGGAAGTTCACCTCTAAAAGGGAGCGCGCCCGTATCGAGTTCGGGATCACCGAGCAGCAGGGGGTGCCGGTCTACTTCGTTTCGGACAACGGCGTCGGGTTCAACATGAAATACGCCGACAAGCTCTTCAAACCTTTTCAGACCATCCATACGCCCGGCGAGTTCGCCTGGAACGGTACCGGCATCGGGCTCGCCATCGTGCACAGCATCGTGCTCAGGCACGGCGGTCGTATCTGGGCAGAAGGGGAGGTTGGTACGGGCGCAACTTTTTATTTCACCCTTGCTGAGAATCCTGAATCGGGCAGCTACCTCAGACAGGGATGAGTACCAGCGAGGCGTCATGACAGGGAAAGCGGGCGCAATCCAGGCGGCAGGTAACGAAGAGGCCATGGCTCATCTTGCCGCCATTGTTGACTCCTCCGATGACGCGATATTGAGTAAGACCCGTGAAGGGATCATCACCAGTTGGAACCATGCCGCCGAAACGCTCTACGGCTACAGCGCCGAAGAGGCGGTCGGACGCAACATATCCTTCCTCGTCCCGGAAAGCAGGCGTGACGAGCTGCGCGAGATCACCGAGAAGATCTTGCGCGGCGAACGCATCCGCAACCTGCAGACGGTGCGCCTGGCCAAAGGGGGGCGCGAAGTCCCCGTGTCCCTCACCCTGTCCCCGATCCTCGATAGCGCCGGAAATCTAACCGGCATCTCCATCATCGCCCGCGAAGACGCCGAGCGCGTCCAGATGGAGCGCCTCTTGCGGGATAGCGAGCGGTATTACCGTACCCTGGTGGAAATGGCCCCGGACCCGGTGCTCGTGCACCGCGGCGGCGACTTTCTCTACGCGAATTGCGCCGCGCTCGGTGTCTTCGGCGCGCGAGATCTACATACGCTGCGCCGTCACACGCTGTACGATCTGATTCATCCTGACGACAGGGAGGCGATGGAGCATAAGATCGTGGCGATGAAGGACGGGGAGGAAATTCCGCTGCTTGAGTTCCGCATCAGGCGCCTGGACGGCGAGGAGCGGTTCATGGAAGGCTCTTCCACTGTCATCGTGTACCGGGGAAGCCCGGCGGTCCAGACCATCGCACGTGACGTCTCCGAGCGTAAGGCGGCTCAGGCCGAGCATGAGGCCATGCTTCGCGAGCTCGCTTTTCAGCAGAACCGCTTCGAGTTGGTAGTTGAGCAGCTTCCCGTCGGCGTGGTGGTAGCAGAGGCCTCCTCGGGTAAGGTCGTGTACCAAAACGACATCATCCGTGCCATCTTCCGCGTTCAACCGGAGGAGACGGCCACCGTGTCCGATTTCGACAGCTGGAAGCTGTACCGGTTGGACGGAAGTCATGTCTCGGCACCGGATATCCCCTTGAGCCGCGCCATAACCAAGGGGGAGACCGTGCTCGGTGAAGAGTACCAGATACTCAGGGGAGACGGGTCCCGCGGTTTTGTGAGCATCAACGCGACACCGCTGCGCGACATGTCCGGCAGTATCATCTCCGGGCTTGCCACTTTTACCGACGTGACGGAAAGCAGGGTGGCGGCTAAGGCGCTTGCGAAGAGCGAGGAACGCCTGAAGCTTGCCCTTGATGCCGCTGAGATGGGGGCCTGTGACATCGACGTAGCTACCGGAGAGGGTAACTGGTCCCGCAGGCACTTCCTCCTCATGGGATATCCGGCGCCGGGCAGGGATCCCGCCCCCGCCTCCCTTTCCATGTGGCAGGATCTGATTCACGTCGAGGACAGGGAACGGGTTCGGTCTGCTCTTGATGAGGCCTGTCGACAGAACCAGCTGTTCAGCTCGGAGCACCGGATTATCCGTGCAGATAGCGGTGATGCCGTGTGGGTCAACGTGATCGGCCGCTTCGTCTGCGAGCGGGTGGGAAGCTCCTGCCGTTTCATCGGTGTCATCTTCGACGTAACCCGCCGAAAGGCGACTGAGGAGGAACTCCTGCGTTCCACGAGGAGGCTGCGCAACCTCGCCGACTCCATGCCCCAGATCGTCTGGACTGCGGATCCCGACGGCACAATCGATTACCTGAACGCACACTTTCACAGCTACACCGGAATCGGCTCGGCTTTCCTGCATGAATGCGGCGGGTCACCTTCGGAACTGATCGCCTGTTGCATCCACCCGGACGACCGGCAGCGCACGGCCGAGCTCTGGGGGGAGGCGATCGCCACGGGGACGACATATCAGAACGAACAGCGCATCCTTTGTGCCGACGGTAGTTACCGCTGGCACCTAAGCCGCGCCACCGCCGAACGTGACGAGCATGGCAAAGTTGCCAAGTGATACGGGACTGCCACCGACATTCACGAGCTGAGGGGGGTGCAGGAGCGGCTGCGCACCAGCGAAACGAGGTTTCGCTGGCTTTACGAGTCCAACCTGATTGCAATATTCTTCTGGAACCGCGATGGCAGGATCACCGACGCAAACGATGCATACTGTGACCTGATCGGCCACACCGGGACAGAGTGCAGAAGCGGCGACCTGAATCTCGTTGATGTCACCGCCCCGGAGGATCACGCAAAGGATAGGAGCGCGATGGACGAGATCATCTCCCGGGGCATCAGCAAAACCTACGAGAAGGTGTTCATCCGTTCCAGAAACGGCCAACGTGTTGCCGCGTTGACCGCCCTCGCTCGCATGGCCGACACCGACGAGGAAGGGATCGGTTTCGCCGTCGATCTCACGGAACTGAAACGCACCGAGCAGGCGCTCAAGGACAGCGAGGCCACCCTGAAGCTCGCGGTGGAAACCACCGGGCTCGGCATCTTTTCCATGGATCTGGCCACCGGGGCGGGGGAGTGGTCGGCAATCGCGCGGCAGCATTACGGTCTTCCAAAAGATGCCGTGACCGATCTGGCGACTGTCCTGCGGTGTGTTCACCCGGACGACAGGGGACGGCTGGAGCAGATCGTGAAAGACGCACGCACTCCAGCCGGCGCCGGGCTGTACAGCGCAGAGTACCGAACCGTCGGATCCGTTGACGGGAAGGTGCGCTGGCTCAGCATGCGGGCGCGGGTCTCTTATGCCGAGGACGGGACACCGCTAAGGCTTGTGGGCGCCTGTATGAACATATCGGACATCGTCATGTCCCAGGAGGCGCTCAGGGAGGAGATGACCGAGCGTCTGAGGGCGGTGGAAGAGTTGCGCCGGCAGGAACAGCTTCTCATCAGGCAGGGGCGGCTTGCCGCCATGGGGGAGATGATCGCCAACATCGCGCACCAGTGGCGTCAGCCCCTTAACACCCTGGGGCTCATCGTGCAGGAACTACCCACTTACTACAACCAGGGGCTCTTCAACGAGGATTACCTAGACACGAGCGTGGCCCGTGCCATGAAGGTGATCAACTACATGTCCCAGACCATCGACGGTTTCAGAAACTTCTTCGGCCCGGACAAGGAAAAGCAGAGGTTCAGGGCCCTGGACGTTCTCGAGCAGACCTTGACCATACTCCAGGGGGCCTTCGCTGCGGCAAAGGTGGAGATCGACCTGCAGGCCGACCCCGACGCCTGGGTGGTCGGCATCCCGAACGAGTTTGCGCAGGTGCTCCTCAATATCCTCATGAACGCGAAGGACGCCCTGGTGGAGCGAAAAGTCGAGCGACCGCGGGTGGCAGTGAGGCTGAACGTGACGGAAGGTAAGACGGTGATCACCATCGAGGACAACGCGGGAGGGATCCCCCAGGAGATCATCGAAAAGGTCTTCGATCCGTACTTCACCACCAAAGGACCCGACAAGGGGACCGGCATAGGGCTTTTCATGTCGAAGACCATTGTGGAAAAGAACATGAACGGGGCGCTCACCGTGACCAACACCGGGGAAGGCGCCCGTTTCCGTATCGAGGTTTAGCCGATGGACCGGGCCGAAAAGCTCTTCAGCGGAGCGGCGCTTTTGCTCGTGGAAGACGAGGTCGAAGCGCGCGAGATGCTCGGCAGGATGCTCTCTCTCAACTATCCCGAGGCGAAGATCTACCAGACCGATGACGGCGCCGCCGGTCTGGAGATGTATCGCCAATTCAGGCCGGAGGTGGTGATCACCGACCTCAACATGCCCCACATGAACGGCATCGCAATGGCCCGTGAGATCAAGGAGATCGACCGGGATGCCACCATCGTCGCAGTCACCGCGCACAGCGAAACATCCTACCTCTTGAACGCCATCGAGATCGGCATCGACCACTATCTGCTCAAACCGGTGAACTACCCGGAACTGTTCCGCATCATGGAAAGGGTAGGGGAAAAGATCAAGCTCCGGCGTATGGAACAGCTCATGATGCACCAGGCGCAGCACGATACGCTCACCGACCTGCCGAACCGGAAGCTGTTCATGGACTTTCTCACCCTGGAGCTTGCCCAGGCGCGCCGCAACAGAAAGAGCCTCGCCGTGCTCTTTCTGGACCTGGACCACTTCAAGCAGATCAACGACACCCTCGGTCATGCCGCCGGAGATGAGCTCCTGCAGGCGGTCGCCCGCAGGTTGAAAGGTTGTGTGCGCGAGTCCGACACGGTAGCGCGCATCGGCGGGGACGAGTTCAACGTCCTTATGCCGGACCTATCCCAGACCGACGACGTGGGGGTGGTGGTGCACAAGATCATGGGGGTGTTCGAAGCTCCTTTCCGGCTGGAGGGGGTCGAGGTGAAGGCGACCACCAGCGTCGGCGTCAGTATGTATCCCGAAGACGGAGACAGCACAGAGGAGCTGCTGAAAAAAGCGGATGCGGCGATGTATGCGGCGAAGCAGCACGACGGGAGCAGCTACCTGTTTTACAACGACGAGATCAACGCGCGGACTGCAAACCGTCAAAGCCTTCTGCGGAGCCTGCGCGTGGCGGCCCATAACGGGGAACTCGAGCTTTTGTATCAGCCGCTTTACAGCCTGGGGAGCCGATGCATTTGCGGCGCCGAGGCGCTTTTGCGCTGGCGCCACCCCCAACAAGGCGTTCTCTTACCCGCGCAGTTTTTAACCGTCGCCGAGGAGACCGGAGCCATCATACCAATCGGTGCCTGGGTGATAAGTCGTGCCTGCGCACAGGCCAGGAGATGGCAGGAGCTTGGGCTCGACCTGAAGCTTACCGTGAACCTCACCAGCCGCGAACTGCAGCAGCCCGACCTGCCGGAGACCGTGTTGCGGGAACTTTCGGACAACGGGTTGAGCCCCTGGTCCCTCGAGCTCGACGTTCCGGAGCGCGCCCTCATGGACGGCGGGTCGCTCGGCCAAAAGAACATGCATCGGCTCACCGAGCGTGGCGTCGCGTTTGCCGTCGACGACTTCGGCACCGGGGCATCGTCGCTGCAGAGAATCAGGCGGCTTCCTGTCGCGAAATTGAAGATCGACCGGAGTTTCATCAGCAACACCATCATCGAGCCGGAGGCGCTTGATGTGGTGACGGCGGTGGTCTGCATGTCGCACAGCATGAGGCTGCGGGTAAGTGCGGTCGGCGTCGAGAGCCCCGAACAACTAACGCTCATGGAGAACCGGGGCTGCGATGAGGTGCAGGGTGATTTGATCGGCAAGCCGCTTGCTGCCGCCGAATTCGAGCGGCTGGTCGTATCGGCATAGCCTTGACGGGCCGGCCGAAAGCTACCGGCCGAAAGCGCGCAGAAACTGGGGCAGCAGCAGCGGGTTGTTGCAAACGATCGCACCGGACAGAAAATCCGTGATCCCGGGCCGGTACCCTTCGTACCAGATCTTGCGGAAAATCTCGGCACTGGTTGCACAGTCGCAGTCCACAACTGCCGTGCCGCCTCTTTCCACCTGATAGCCATCCCCATCCACGGTTATCACGATGGTGGTATCTTCAAGCCGGAACCTGAAGGTCGTTTTCTTGCTGAAGACATCTTTGCAGAATGCGGACTCCATCTCCGAAATCATGGTTTCGATCATAGTTAACTCCTTGCGCTTTGCAGCTTTTTTAAAAGTGCCGAAGGCCTTACCGCACGCTGACTGACTGTATCTGCGGCGCAGATCCATTCTCAAGAAAACCGAAGTCAGGGGCAATACGTATTCCGGGATAGTATTGATCTACCGCAGACTTGTCAAATCCTTCATCTCCAAAATGCTGCGACTGTCATGTAAGTCACTGACAGCAACAGATACTGTCTTTTTTTGCGACAGTCTCTCTTTCTGCTTGTAATGCGCATTGCATCAATTATCTTTTAACTATGGGAGAGAGGTTTTTCCCGCTCCGAGGAGTCTGCCGTGGAAAAGGTGCCGTTTCGATCCATACCCGACCTGCTGCGGCATCAGGCGACCAAACAGGACGCCCGACTTGCTGTGAAGTTTAGAAAGCAGGGGAACTGGGTCACACTTAGCTACGCCCAGTTCTACAACCGCGCCCTCATGGTGGCGCGCGGACTGCGCAAACTCGGCATAAAACCGGGCGACAAGGTCGCCATACTCTCGGAAAACCGAGCCGGGTGGATCATAGCGGACATGGGGATCCTGTGCGCCGGTGCCGTCACCGTTCCTGTTTATCCGAGCAACACGCCGGACCAGATCGCATACACCCTGAATCACGGCGATGCGCGCATAGTCTTCATCTCCGGGAAATGGCAGTACCGGAAGCTTTTAAAGGTGAAAGACGCCATCCCCATGGTGCAGCTCGTGGTTTCCTTCGAGCGCTTCCTCGGGGAGCCCGGACTGCCGCTCACCACGCTCTACCAGCTCTCCGAGATCGACGATCCGATCACCGAGCAGGAGCGGGCCGAGTTGGAGGCGGTCGTTGATTCCATCGAGCCGGAAAGCCTCGCGTCCATCATCTACACCTCGGGAACGACCGGGATCCCGAGGGGCGCCATGCTGTCGCACCGAAACATCCTTTTCGACGTCTTTGCCACCATGGAGAAGGTCGCCGTTTTGGGGGATGGCGAGGTGTTCCTGAGCTTTCTCCCCTTGAGTCACGTACTCGAGAGGACCACCGGCTACTATCTTCCCATCGCGAAGGGGGCGATGATCGCCTTTGCGGACAGCATCGAGAAGATCGCGGAGAACATGCTCGAGATACAGCCGAGCATCATGGTCTGCGTGCCGAGGCTTTTCGAGAAGATCCATTCGCGCATCTACGAGCACGTGCACCAGCTCTCGCTCTACAAGAGAAAGCTCTTCAGGACCGTCCTTGCCATCGGTCGCGCCTGGGTCCAGGCGCGCTACGTCGACAAAAAGGTGCCGCTCCTGCTCGCCCTTAAGCACGCCATCGCGGACCGGGTCGTCTTCAGGAAACTGCGCATGCGTTTCGGCGAGAACCTGAAGTTCTGCTCCAGCGGCGGGGCACCCCTCGATCCCGAGATCAACGAATTTTTCTGGAGCATCGGCGTGCCGATCCTCGAGGGGTACGGGCTCACCGAGACGAGCCCCGTCGTCTGCGCCAACACCTTCTCGGAACTGCGGTTTGGCAGCGTAGGTACTCCGCTCGAGGGAACCGAGATCGCCGTAGCGGACGACGGTGAAATACTTGTCCGCGGTCCGCAGCTGATGATGGGCTACTATAAGGAAGAGGCGGAGACCAAGGAGGCGACGCGTGACGGGTGGTTCAGAACGGGCGACATCGGCCGCATCGAGGGGCGCTTCGTGTTCGTTACGGACCGGAAAAAGGAGTTGATCGTCACGGCAGGGGGTAAGAACGTCGCCCCTCAGCCGATCGAGAATCTCTTAAAACGCGACAAATACATCTCCCAGGCATACGTCTACGGCGACCGCAGGCCCTACCTGACCGCACTTCTCGTCCCGACGCTGGAGAAGCTCCTCGAGTTCGCGCGCGAGCATAAGATCACCTATAACGACCTGGAAGAACTCGTGGTGCACGAGCCGGTACAGGAGCTGTACCGGCAGCGCGTAGAGGCCGTGAACACGGACCTCGCCCACCACGAGACCATCAAGAACTTCGTGCTGCTGCCGCGCGATTTCACCCTGGAGGCGGGCGAGCTTACCCCGACCCTCAAGCTGAAGCGGCGTGTGATTTCCGAGCGTTACAAGGACGCCATTGACAGGATGTACGCCGCCGACAACTGAGCCGGCGTTTAGCGGGAGGATTTATGAGACAGATCAACAAAGTTGCCGTGCTGGGTGCTGGTGTCATGGGCGCCGCCATCGCAGCGCATCTCGCCAATGCGGGGCTCGAGGTGCTCTTGCTCGACCTGGTTCCGGATCAGGCCGGAACTAACCGCAGTGTTGTCGCGCAGCGTGCGCTCGCCGCCCTTTTGGAGTCCAAGCCAGCGGCGCTCTACCTTCCCGAGTACGCCCGCTACATCGAGACCGGCAATTTCGAGGACGACGCGCAGCGGATCAAGGAGTGCGATTGGGTCATCGAGGTGGTCGTGGAGAACCTCGAAGTGAAGAAACGGCTCTTTCAGGACGTGGTGGTGCCCAACCTCTCCGAAAACGCGCTGCTCTCCACCAACACGAGCGGGCTGTCGGTAAACGCACTGGCACAGGTGCTCCCGGCCTCGCTGCGTCCCCGTTTCATGGTGACCCACTTTTTTAACCCGCCGCGCTACATGCGCCTCATGGAGATGGTCCCCTGCGCCGAGACCGACCCCGAGACGTTCAAGGAGATGGCCGGGTTCCTGCGCAGGCGTCTCGGCAAGGGGGTGGTGTTCGCCAAGGATACCCCGAACTTCATTGCAAACCGGATCGGCACCTATGCGGGCGCCGCCACCTGGCGTCACATGGAGGAGACGGGGCTTACCATCGAGGAGGTGGACGCCGTGACCGGGCAGGCGATGGCGCGCCCGAAAACGGCGACCTTCGCCCTTTGGGATCTGGTCGGCATCGATACCGTGGTCCGCGTGATGGACAACAGCTACAAGATTCTTGACGGTGATGACGAACGCGAGCTGTTCCGGGTGCCGGAAAGCGTGCGCCGCATGGTGGCCGACGGGCTCACCGGCCGCAAAGGGAAGGGGGGCTTCTTCAAACGCGAGACCGTCGATGGCGTCAGCACCAAGTTCTTCTACGACCCGACGACCGGCGCCTACCGCCAGGCCGCATCCCCCAAGTTCCCCTCGGTGGGCGCGGCAAAACAGGTCGATGACCCGGCGGCGCGGGTGAGGACCCTGATCCAGGGGGACGACAAGGGCGCCCGCCTCGCATGGCTCACGCTCAGGGACACGCTGATCTACACGGTTAAGCGCATCCCGGAGATCGCCGACGACGTGGTGAACGTCGATAATGCCATGCGGTGGGGGTACAACTGGGAGCTCGGCCCCTTCGAGCTTCTCGACGTCATCGGGGTCGCCGCCTTCGTGGCGCGTGCCGGGTACGACGGCGTCGCCGTGCCGCAGCTTCTCAACGAGGTGGAAAGTTTCTACCGCACCGAGGATGGCAAGCGCCTTTTCTACAGCGTAACGGAGAGGGAGTGGCGCGAGGTGCCGAGAAGCGAAGGGGAGATCTCCCTCTCCCTGCTGAAGAGCGCAGGGAACGTCGTGGAGAAGAACAGCGCCGCCTCTCTGGTCGATCTGGGTGACGGGGTTTTCTGCCTCGAGTTCCATTCCAAGATGAACACCATCGGCAACGACACCCTCTCCATGATCCAGAAAGGGGTGCGCCGGACCGAACAGGACGGCATCGGCATGGTCATCGCCAACGAGGGGAGCCTCTTTTCCGCCGGGGCGAACCTCATGCTGATCGCCATGGCCGTGGCGGAAGGGGCCTGGGATGACCTGAACCTCACGGTACGCGCCTTCCAGCGCGCCATGATGGCCATCAAGTACGCCAAGGTCCCGGTGGTGGCGGCTCCGCACGCCCTGGTGATGGGGGGCGGGTGCGAGACCTGCCTGCACGCGGACGCCATCAACGCCCATGCCGAGACCTACATGGGACTCGTGGAGATCGGCGTGGGACTCATCCCGGCGGGCGGCGGCACGAAGGAAATGGCCCTGCGCGCCATCAGGCTTGCCGAGGAGCAGGACGCCGATGTGATGCCGTTCATCCTCAAGAACTACCGCAACATCGCCATGGCCAAGGTGAGCACGTCCGCCGCCGACCTGATGCGGATGGGGCTCATGCGGCCGGGCGACGGCATCTCCCTTGCGCTCGACCGGCGCATCCATGATGCGAAGCTGAAGGCGATCGCGCTCTCGGCGAACTACCGCCCCGGCCGACCGGCGACCGATCTCAAGGCCCCCGGCCGCTCCATCGCGGCAAGCATCAAGACGCAGCTCTGGAACCTGGAAGAGGGGGGCTTCATCTCGGCCTACGACCGCTACCTGGCCTCGGGAATCGCAGATGTCATCACCGGCGGTGACGTGCCGGCCGGGACCATGATCACCGAGGAGCATCTTCTGGACCTGGAGCGCGAGATGTTTCTCAAGTTCTGCGGTCAGAAAAAGACCCTCGAGCGCATCCAGCACATGCTGAAGAAAGGACGGCCGCTCAGAAACTAGGGGGGCTTTACGTCTGGCGGAAACAAATAAAGGAGCGAGCCATGCGCGCAGCATACATAGTCGAAGCAGTACGCACCCCGGCCACCAGGGCCTACAAGGGAAAACTGAAGGACGTCCGCCCGGACGACCTGGCGGCAGCCGCAATCCGGGGGCTTGTGGAGCGCACCGGGGTCGACCCCATGCAGGTCGAAGACGTCATCATAGGGTGCGCCTTTCCGGAAGGGGAGCAGGGGATGAATGTGGCGCGCATCGCCGCGCTGAGGGCGGGGATCCCCTACCAGGTCCCCTGCCAGACCGTGAACCGGTTCTGCTCCTCCGGGCTGCAGACCATCGCCGCGGCGGCGGACCGGATCATCGCGGGATTTGCCGACTGCATCATCGCTGGTGGGACCGAGAGCATGTCCATGATCCCGATGGGGGGCAACAAGTACAGCGCCAACCCTGGGCTTGTCGCAACCTGGCCCGAGAGCTACGCCTCGATGGGGATCACGGCGGAGCTCCTCGTGGCGAAGTACGGCATCTCCCGCGAGGATCAGGACGCCTTCGCCCTGGGAAGCCACCAGAAAGCGGCCCGTGCCATCGCCGAAGGGAGGTTTGCCGAGGAGATCATCCCGGTGACCGCTTCTCGTTGCGCCCTCGAAAAGGGGAAGATGAAGTGCCATGACGAGGTGGTCGACGCGGACGACGGGGTGAGAAGCGACACCACCCTGGAGGCGTTGGCAAAGCTGAAACCCGCCTTCAAGGTGAACGGTTCGGTCACGGCCGGGAACTCTTCCCAGATGACGGACGGCGCGGCGGCCACCCTCGTAGTCTCCGAGGAGTTCCTCAAAAGAAGCGGCATGAAACCGCTGGCCCGCTTCATTTGCTTCGCCGTCAGAGGTGTCCCCCCCGAGATCATGGGGATCGGTCCCGTCGAGGCGGTGCCGGCGGCGCTCAAAATGGCGGGGCTTACCGCCGATCAAATCGACCTTTTCGAATTCAACGAGGCCTTCGCGGTGCAGACGCTTGCCTGCATCGGTGAACTCGGGTTCGACCCTGCGAGGGTGAACGTGAACGGCGGCGCCATTGCCCTGGGCCACCCGCTTGGGTGCACCGGGGCCAAACTGACCGCAACCTTGCTGCACGAGATGCGGCGCCGGCAGGCGCGCCACGGCATGGTCACCATGTGCATCGGCGGCGGCATGGGGGCAGCGGGTATCTTCGAACTGCTCTGAGCCTTGGAGCAGCAACCACCATTTTGTGAGGTGTGTCATGGCAGCGAGAATATTCAAGGGAGCGGAATTCCTGATCACCGAGGCGGGCAAGGACGATGTCTTCGTCCCGGAGGACTTCAGCGACGAGCAGCGCCAGATCGGCGCCACCACCGAGCAGTTCGTCACCAACGAGGTGATCCCGGTCCGTGACGACATAGAGCACCAGGACTTCGAGAAGGTCGTGCACCTGCTGCGCCGCTGCGGCGAGTTGGGCCTCCTCATGATCGACGTCCCCGAGGAGTACGGAGGCCTCGAGCTCGACAAGGCGACCAGCATGCTGGCGGCCGAGAAGATCTCCGGCTCGGGCTCCTTCTCGGTCGTCTATGCGGCCCACAGCGGCATCGGGACGCTACCTCTCGTCTATTACGGCACCGAGGAGCAGAAAGCGCGTTACCTGGAGAAACTGACCACCGGGGAGTGGGTCGCCGCCTATTGCCTCACCGAGCCCGAGTCCGGCAGCGACGCCCTCGGGGCCCGGGCGAGCGCCACCCTCTCCGCCGACGGCAGCCATTACGTCCTGAACGGGACCAAGCAGTTCACCACCAACGGCGCCATCGCCAACCTCTACACCGTGTTCGCGAAAATCGACAAGGAGCACTTTACCGCCTTCCTCGTCGAGCGGAGCATGGAAGGGGTGAGTGTAGGCCCGGAAGAGAAGAAGATGGGGATCAAGGGATCATCGACCACCCAGGTGATCCTCGACAACGTGAAGGTGCCCGTGGAGAACCTCTTGGGTGAGATTGGCAAGGGGCACAAGATAGCCTTCAACGTGCTGAACGTAGGACGCTTCAAGCTCGGCGCGGCAGTCACCGGCTCGGCCAAGGGCGCCCTTGCCGACGGTGCTAAATACGCGGTGCTGAGAAAGCAGTTCGGTCGTCCCATCGCCTCGTTCGGGGCCATTCGGGAGAAACTCGCCGACATGGCCGCCGGGATCTTCGCCTCCGAATCGCTCGTCTACCGCCTTGCCGGACTGATCGACGACCGGCTCGCCACCATCCCGAAGGAAACGCCGAACTACTACGACGTCTACCAGCGTGGCATCGAGGAGTACGCCATGGAGTGCGCCATCGCCAAGGTGTTCTGCTCCGAGGTGCTCGCCTTCGTGGCCGACGAGGTGGTGCAGATCCACGGCGGTTACGGTTTCATCCAGGAGTATCCTGCGGAGCGCTACTACCGGGACGAGCGCATCAACCGGATCTTCGAGGGGACCAATGAGATCAACCGCCTGCTCATCCCCGGCACCCTTTTGACCAGGGCGATGAAAGGGGAGCTCCCGCTCGAGCGCGAGGCGATGAAGGCGCTCGACGCCCTCACCACCCCGTCCTTCGAAGAGCTCGACGAGGCGGTTCCCTTCGCGCGGGAAAAGGCGCTCCTCTCCGGTCTCAAGCAGCTCTTCCTCGTCCTTGCGGGTTCCGCGGCGCGGAAATACCAGGCCAGGATCAAGGAGGAGCAGGAGCTTCTCCTCGCTCTTGCCGACGTGGTGATCGGGATTTTCGCGCTTGAGAGCGTAGTGCTGCGCGCTGAGAAGATCCTCCCCGCTCTGAGCGAAGCACGCCGAAAAACCGTTTCTGCAGCGGTGTTTACCTTCACCTTTAGCGCCAACGAGCAGGCCGCCTCTGCGGCACGCAAGGCCGCTTTTTACGTGGAAGAGGGGGATGCGCTGGCGGTCTTGCTTGGAGCGGTCAGGCGCTTCACCAAGTATGACGCGACCGGTCTTCTGGATGCGAAGCGGCTTTTAGCCGATGCAGTCATAGAGTCCGAAAGATATCCCTTCTAGCACAGCAGGTAGTGCATAAAGAGCCGGCGTACACAGCCGTGTCGCCGGCTCGTGTCGTTTCCGAAAAGCCCTTATGCCGGTCGTAAGCACTCTCTGATGAACACCCTTTTCTGACATAGTCTTTTTTTAGAACAAAAAATAATGCATTCGGGAATAGTCCGGACGCAATTCTTGTGGCACAATGTTCCTTTAAGAGAGTTTTAAGATTCTCTGTGCCAGTAGCGTAGGGAGGGGAAGATGGCGGGGCCGAAGAGCGTCGTTGATGAGCACGGAAAGCATGGGACCACGGCTGCGGCCGCGGCTGAGCCCGTAGCAAAGCGCGACACCGGGCACGAGACGCGGGGAAACTCTGAGGAGTTGGAACTCCGTCTGGGGCAAGTGGAGGCGAAGCTCAAGCAGGAGCAGGCCGCACGTGCCGAAGCCGAGCGGGAGCTTGGCCGCCTGCACGACGAGACGGTGCGCCTGAAGGCTTCCCTGGACAACGTGAGCCGCGAGCTTGAATCCCTCAGTTACTCCATCTCCCACGACCTGCGCGCCCCTGTCAGGCATATGATCGGCTTCAGCAACGCTTTGCAGGAAGATTTCGGCGACAAACTGGAACCCACAGCGCTTAGCTACCTCGATTGCATCGTCAGGGCGGGCCGGAAAATGGAGAACCTGGTCGAGGCTCTCCTTGGGCTTTCCCGGATCGGGCGGCAGGAGATGACCCTGCTCAACCTCGATTTGACCCAGATGGCAACGAGTCATGCCGCGACTCTGAAGGAGGCCGATCCGGCAAGGAAGGCCGAGTTCAAGATTCAGGAGCATCTGCATGCGCACGGTGACGCGGTTCTTATGAGAGCCGTCCTCGAACAACTGCTTGGCAACGCCTGGAAGTTCACTGTGAGGAAAGATCCCGCCATTATCGAGGTGGGGAGCAAAGAGGAGGGGGGAGAGCGCGTCTTCTTCGTGCGCGACAACGGTGTCGGGTTCGATATGCGTTTTGCCGACCGGCTCTTCAGCCCGTTTCAGCGCATGCACCGCGAGGAGGATTTCCCGGGGCTCGGGGTTGGACTTGCGACGGTGCAGCGCATCGTGCACCGCCATGGCGGCAGGGTCTGGGTAGAGGCGCAGCCCGACGTCGGCGCTTCTTTTTATTTCACCATCACAACGTGAGACCGGCCACGGTTCAGGCGGGGGCCGGTAGTTCTCCCTGCAGCGGGCCGAAACAGTTCTTGAAATCGTTCAGCCTGAAGAGCATCGCGGTGCGGGTGATGTTCTCGGCCAGCAGCGCGTTACCGGCACTTGCCGCGGCGAGCATCTCGCGGTAGTAGTTGCGCAATTGCAGCCGGTGTTTCTCTTTGGTAAAAAGCGAAGACCTGAGTTTGGAGTAGACGCCGGAAAAGCTGTTCAGTACGAGCGGGTAGACGCGGTTTCCGGACATGACGGCCATCGCAAGGTGCAACTCCCAGTCGAACTTCACCAGCGCCGAGGCGCAGTTACGTAACTTCTCGGCCTTGCTGAGGATCGCAGCGACCCCGGCGGCGTTGTTTTCGATCGCCCTGCGCGCATAGTCCGGGGCGAACTGGAGCCTCAACTCCAGCAGGTGGGCAGCCAGTTCGGGCGGGAACTCCTCGCTGTTTCTCGTTATCGAGGAAAGGATTTCCAGGTCTCCGTGAGACCAAAAATCGTTGACGACGGTGGTATGGCGCTCCTGCACCGAGATCCACCCGGCGCTCTGCAGTTTCTGAAGCGCATCCCGTACCGTCGCTCTGCTAACCCCGAACCGTGCCGCAAGTTCCCGTTCACTCGACAGCGGACACCCCGGTTTGAACTCCCCTTTAAGCAGTCCTTCCACCAAGGCCCTTTCCACCATCTGGCAGCTTTTTTTCATAAAGCCCTCGCACGTGAGACCGCAGGCAACTCTTGTCGTGCCATTTGCGGTGTAGCTATTCATGGTATCAGGAACTTGATTAAGTGTAAAACATAGTTCTGCTAAAATGACAACTCTTTTCCTCACGGGAATGTCGAAAAGTTAGCATATGGAGGCAGAATAACGTGGGATGTGAGGGCGTAAGGGCTGAGATGGATGCAGCGTTAGAAATTGAGGTGAAGGCGTCGATGCAGAGATAGTGGGTTTGTTGTACGCTGTTTTATAATACAGCGGGGGATGCTGCGACCCGAGAGAGGAGGGGCCCCCTCTCAGGCTTTGCGTGGGTGAGAGAGGGTGAAGTAGAAGGTCGCCCCTTCGCCTTCCTTTCCTTCGGCCCAAATGCTCCCCCCGTGACGCTCGATGATGCGCCGCACCGTAGCGAGCCCGATGCCGGTCCCCTCGAATTCCGATCCGTGCAGACGCTGGAAGGGCTGGAACAGCTTTTCCACATAGGCCATGTCGAAGCCGACGCCGTTGTCCCTGACGAAGAAGACGGAAGCGCCGTTGACCGTGGTCTGGCCGAACTCGATGCGCGGGTTTGGATTCCTTGACGAGTATTTCACCGAGTTGCCGAGCAGGTTCTGCAGCACGAGCCGCACCAGTGCGGCGTCGCCGTAGGCGTTGATCGCGGGGTGCACGACGAACTCGGCCGCGTTGGACACATCGTCGTCCTGGATCATGTCCACGACTTCCGCCGCTAGCTGGCTGATGTTGAAGTTGGTGCGTTTCATAATGGCGCGACCTACCCGGGTGAGGGCGAGCAGATCATCGATCTGCTCGCCCATTCTGTTGCTTGCCGTGCAGATCCGCTCCAGGTAGTAGCGTGCCTCATCCGGCAGGGCGGCGCCGTGCTCCTCCACCAGAATCGAGCTGTAACTGTTGATGTGCCTAAGCGGCGCGCGCAGGTCGTGAGAAACCGAATAGCTGAACGATTCGATCTCTTTTTTAGCAGCTACGAGCTGTGAAGTGCGCTCGATGACCCTGCGGTCCAACTCGTTATTAAGGTTGCGGATCGCCTCTTCGGCCGCCTTGCGTTCCGTGATGTCCTTTATCGTCCCGATCATGCGCCGCTTCTTGCCCGCGGTGTCCAGTGTCATCTCGCAACACTCGGTTACCCAGCGCTCTTCGCCGTCGCTGTGCCGCTTGATCTTGTACTCCATCTCGAAGGGGCGGGAGTGGGCGATTGCCGAGCGGTAGCTTTCTACAAACCGGGCACGGAACTCCTCGTGTACGAGGTCGAAATGCCCCTGCAGGGTCATCGGGTAGCGCTCGTCGATGCCGAGGATCTCACGCAGCTTACTGGAACATCCCCAGTGCTGCTGTTCAAGGTCGAGGACGTAGCTCCCGAGTTGCGCTATCCTCTGTGTTTCCTGCAACAGGTGGTCGTTGTCCGAGATGACCTGTTCGCGCCGTTTCTGTTCGGTTACATCTTCGAGGGTCACCACGGTGCCGCTCACCTTGCTCGCCTTGTCAAGAAAAGGTGCGGTGCTTATGGAGAGAAAGACGCTGGAGCCGTCGGGACGCGTGAAGAGAAAACAGGCGTTTTGCAGGCACACCCCCTGGCGCAGCACATCTTCCAGCGATTCCTCCTCGCCGCCGTCTTTCTCCGGGGACCGGATCGTCCTTAAAAGTGACCAGTCCCCGCATGTGAGCATTTCTTTCTTGGCAAGCCCCAGGATTTTTTCCGCCCTTGGATTGGCGAAAGCGGTGTTGCCGTCGGGCTCGATGAACATGATACCCACGGGGCTTGTTGCCGTGATCAGGTTCAGCAGGTCGTGCTCCATGCGCAGCAGGTGTTCCATCAGTTTGGCCTGGTTGACGTCCAGGAGGGTGCCCGCCAGCCGGAAACCACGACCCGAAGCATCCCTTGTCGCCGCCTTACCGGTGAGGCGGAACCAGCGCCACTTCCCCTCGTTGGTCTTCAAACGGAACTCTAGCTCGAACTTGTCGATGCGGCCTTCAATGCACTCCTCCAGCGACCTGCGCGCGTTTTCCAGGTACTCCGGATGGATGATGTTGATCCAGTCGGCCAAACTCCCTTGCATCTGGCCTGGGGCGTAACCGAGCATTTCGTAACAGTAAGGGCTGAAGAAACAGTTGCCCGTCAAGACGTCCAGATCCCAAATCCCGAGTTCGGCGGCCTCAATCGCCAGCCGCTGGCGCTCCTCATTGACCGCCACTTCGTGTTTTTCATGAACCTCATGCGTCACGTCGGTGGTGAAACCCTGATAGCCGATCTGGGAATCGTTTTCATCCCTAAGGTTTGCGATGACGGTCTGCAGCCAACGGATGTGACCATCGGCGGAGCGACGGCAAAACCGCTGCGACCACTGGGCCTCATTCTCCATGGCGCAGCAAAAGGTTTCGGTGAGTGCCTTGCGCTCCACAACAGTCAATCTGAGCCGGTTTTCCCCAGCCGTTGCGCCAGACGTGGAGCGCACCTCTCCGTTGATGTCGGTCCGGTACAGCCCCAACGGCGTGTGCTCCAAAATGTTGCACAAAACCTGTTCCCAAGAAAGGGTAGGGGGCGTGGGGCTCCCGGCCCGGCTGGCGGAGGCGGTCCGGACCGGGGTCTTTACGTGGTTTTGCAGTTGCGCCGCTCGATTCATGTTTTTACCCCTTTGGGCAATCATGATAATACTCATAACGTCGAGCCGTTTTCCCGGAAGATAGCCGGAAGCATGCACAGCCGTCATCTTGTTACTGTTAGTGCCGGCAGTGTCTGGCACTGTGAAGACGGCAGGCCCGCTGTTAAGATTAGTATTAACAATGCTTTCTAATATAACCACATTTTCTCTCTGTGGCAACTGCAAATTGTGAAAAATTATCCTAGATAGACTGCAAGTGGATATGGCACCGCAGACCTTGTGCCAGAAAACACGGAACCTATTGACTGCAAATGCCCCTTTGCAGTACTTTCTGATAGCCGCAATCGGCCATTTTGAGGCGAGGAGACGTCATGGAAACTAAAATCTGCCAATGTGGAGCTGAGCACAAAGGACACATATGCATGCTTAAGAGCATGGGGCGCTTTGAAGAGATCGAACACATAACGACAAGCCCCACCGTGGTCTGCTTTACCTGCGGGGTTGAGGCGAACTCCCCGGAGAACGTCTGTAACCCGATGCCGCTCGATAAGTAAAAGGAACCTCGATGCCTGAATTGCCGGAAGTCGAAGTAACCCGTCTCGGTATCACCCGTGCCCTTACCGGTGCCCGCATCAGTGCGGTTTCCGTGCACAGCTCAAAGCTGCGCGCCATGGTCCCGGCTGGACTGCCACAACTGCTGTGCGGCCGTACCATAGCGTCGGTGCAGCGTCGTGGCAAATACTTGATCCTCGAATGTCCCAACGGGTCTTTGCTGCTCCACCTCGGCATGACCGGGCACCTGCGGCTTGTGTCTGCCGCGACGGCGCCCGGGCCACATGACCACTTCGATCTTGTACTCGACTCAGGACTCGTCTTGCGACTTAACGACTACCGTCGCTTCGGCTCGATCCACTGGACCAGCGAGAACCCCATGCAGCATCAACTGCTGAGAAAGATCGGGCCGGAGCCGCTGACGGCTGCCTTCAACACCGAGTATCTGTACCGTTTGAGCCGTAACAGGAAGGTTGCCATCCAGCGCTTTATCATGGACAGCGCCGTTGTCGCCGGGATCGGAAACATCTACGCGGCGGAAAGCCTTTTCCGCTGCCGCATGCTCCCCGACACCCTCGCAGGGAGCCTCACTGAGGCCCAATGCAAGGCCCTCGTCGACGCCGTAAAGGAGACGCTAACCGTATCCATCGCCACCGGTAGTTCCAGCATGGACTTCACCCGCGCCGAAGAGAAGCTCGCCTACTTTCCGCAAGAGCTCTACGTTTATGGCCGGGAGAGGAAACCGTGCCGGAAATGCATGGCGCCCATTCAACGAGGCAGGCTCGGCAACCGCTCCACCTTTTTCTGCACTCACTGCCAGAGTTGAACGCAGAGCCTTTAAGGCATGCCGTGCACTTTAGAGCATGCTCCCTTCCTCTCTCATTGAAATTGATGCGCTGCCTGGTAAACTGCCGCAGATGTCAAACACACCTGGAGGTCATCTCAACATGAGCCGTCTCTTCACCCCGCTTACCCTGCGCGAACTGGTCATCAAGAATCGCATCTTCGTCTCTCCGATGTGCATGTACTCGAGCAGGGACGGGCTCCCTACCGACTGGCACATGGTGCATCTTGGAAGCCGTGCCGTCGGGGGAGCAGGACTGGTCATGGTCGAGGCCACCGCGGTGACGCCGCAGGGAAGGATCTCGCCTGACGACAGCGGCATCTGGAGCGCCGAGCACGCCGCTGCCTTCGCGCCGATAACCAGATTCATCAAGGAGCACGGCTCGGTGCCCGGTATCCAGCTGGCCCATGCCGGGCGCAAGGCCTCCACCGATCTTCCGTGGAAAGGGGGGCGGCCCGTCGACGCCCGAAACCGCGGCTGGCAGACCATCGCCCCGAGTGCGGTCCCCTTCTCAAAAGAGGACCCGGTACTCCCCAGGGAAACCACCGTTCAGGACCTGGAGACTCTCCTTGGCCAGTTTGCCGCAGCTGCCCGCCGCAGCATCGACGCCGGTTTCGAGGTCGTCGAGATCCACATGGCGCACGGTTATCTCCTGCATGAGTTTATCTCGCCTCTATCGAATCGGCGCAGCGACGAATTCGGAGGGTCGCTCGAGAACCGTTGCCGTTTCCCTCTCAGGGTGGCGAAGGCTGTGCGCGACATCTGGCCCGAGCATCTCCCCGTGTTCGTCCGGGTGTCCGCTTCGGATTGGATGGAGGGGGGCTGGGACCTGGAGCAGACGCTCTACCTCGTCCGTGCGCTCAAGGACATGGGGATCGATTTTATCGACTGTTCTTCGGGAGGTCTCGTCCCGGAGGCCATGCCGCCGTTTGGGCCAGGCTTCCAGGTACCGTTTGCCACCGAGATAAAGAAGGAGGTGGGGATCGCCACCGGGGCCGTGGGGGTCGTCACCGACCCGGCGCAAGCCGAACAGATCGTTGCCACCGGGCTGGCCGACGCCGTGCTGCTTGCGCGCGCCATGCTGAGGGACCCGTACTGGCCGCTGCATGCCGCCAAGGCGCTCGGGGTGGATCTGCCGTGGCCCTTGCAGTATGAAAGGGCTAAATAGGATTTAGAGGCGGTAAAGGGCAGGGGTGCTTAGGGCAGGGGCGGCAGGAAGTCTTTCCTGCCGCCCTTTTTTGTCGCTAGTCTGCAGCCACCACATGGATGGCCACGATCGCCGCGACGGCACCGACCCAGTACACCCAGCGGTACTCGCCGAAGTGGACGTCGCAGAATTCCTTAAAGGTAAGACCGGTGTGTGTCTTTTTCGGGTGCTCCTCCCGGGTCCCCTGCATATCGTTCGCAGCCAGGATCACGCCGGTACGGTTTTCCTGGGGCATGAGGTTCACCGTGGCCGGTGCCTCCTGCGCAGGCTGTGCCTGGGCAAGAATGGTCACATCCTGGGCGCCGGCTGCAGCCGGAACCATCGATATGAGACAGACAATGATGGCCAACTTTTTCAACATGGTACATCCTCCTTTATACATGCGGCAAAAGCCGTAATAGCGGCGTCTTCTTTCGACGCTCGCGGAAACGAAAGCCTGGATTGTATCACACACCCTTGAAAATTCTCGTGGTGATGTTTATTTTGATGCCCTGGTCTTAGCTGTAATGGTATAAATAACGACTGAGCTGAAACTACGAACATGACCTCCGGTTCTAAAAGAGTCGGACACACAAGGAGCATCAATGGAAAGATACCAGACGCAGTACAGAACCATAACCGTCGCAAACAGCACTGTGATGCGTGGCGTCTACGGCTGGATGGGGGGAGGGTTGTTCCTTACCGCCTTCGTCGCCATGATTACAGCATCTTCGCCGGTCCTTTTACAGGCCATTTTAGGCAACCGGCTGCTCTTCTACGCCTTAGTTTTCGGCGAACTGGGCCTCGTTATTGCCATTAGCGGTGCCATCAACAGGATCAGCAGCGCCACTGCGAGCGCCCTTTTCCTGCTTTATGCAGCCTTGAACGGCGTCACCATGTCCACGATCTTCGTCGCCTATACCCAATCCTCCATCGCGTCGACTTTTCTGGTGACAGCCGGCATGTTCGGCGCCATGAGTCTCTACGGGTACCTCACCAAAAGCGACCTCTCTTCCTGGGGGAGCTTTCTGTTCATGGGACTCGTCGGTGTAGTGATCGCGTCTCTTGTGAACATCTTCCTGCAAAGCCCGATGGTCAGCTGGGTCATGAGTATTTGCGGCGTCCTCGTCTTCACAGGTCTCACCGCCTATGACACCCAGAGGATCAAGCAGATGGGCGGTTCGGGAAGGAAGGGGGCCATTCTCGGTGCACTCACCCTTTACCTCGATTTCATCAATATGTTCCTGCTCCTGCTCAGGTTCTTCGGTAACCGCAGGTAACATGGCGGGGTGAGCCACCCCGGCGAAAAACAAAAAGAGCCCCGGCGTGTCGACCACCCGGGGCTCTTTTCGTCGCTGCAAATGGACTAGCGCAGCCTGATCCCGTCCTTCATTATCTCGATGACCCCCTCCTTGTAGAGGTTTCCGATCAAGGTCTTGAAGCTCTTCTTACTCATCTTGAACATCTCAGCGATTAGTTCCGGAGTGGACTTGTCGCCGACCGGCAGAAAACCGCCGCTCTCACTCAGAATCCGCAGCAGCGTTTCCCGGCCGCCGGCGGTGTCCTGTTTTCCAGCCTTGCGCAGGGTGACGTCGATCTTGCCGTCGTTTCTGATCTTCCCGATATAGCCGGAAAGGGTGTCGCCCACCTGGTAATTGCCGAATAGCTCGCTTCTGAATAAGAGGCCGTCATAGCGCCCGTCAATAATCACCTTGGCGCCGAGGTCACCGAATTCGTACAAGGTGAGCTGCACCTCTTGCCCTTCTTTCAGCCCGGCTGGGGACTTCTCGAGGAACTTGGCGATCCGCGCCGATGCCGCAATGCGGCCGGACGGGTCGAGGTAGACCCGCACCATGTACCTTTCCCCTTGCTGCATCGGGCGGGGCTGTTCCCTGAACGGTACCAAGAGGTCCTTTTCGAGCCCCCACTCTAGAAAGGCGCCCACGCGGCTTACGTCCTTCACCTCGAGGAGAGCGAACTCCCCGACCTGCGCTTTGGGCTCCAGGGTGGTTGCGATGAGGCGGTCCTCCGAGTCGAGATAGACGAACACCTTCAGGTGCTCGCCGTGGTGCAACCCGGGGGGCATGTACTTGGTCGGCAGCAGGATCTCCCCAAGCTCCGAGTCCAAATAGGCGCCGATGGCGCTCAGTTTCTTAACTTCAAGACGGTTATACTTGCCGATCTCCAGCATTTGTTTCGCTCCTTTTCCTAATGCATTGCCGGCGAGGCACCGATACTATAACAGATCGCTTCCTCGGCCTAACGATCTTTTTTCACTTCTTCAGGGCCTCTCGGCAAGGCTTGATAGGAAAGGGCGAAAAAACCGTAATCACACAGGCTTTTCCGCTCTTAACCATCCATGTTTTATATAGACATCGCTTCTTCTTTCATACTATGTTTGCAAGTCGCACGTGCAGTCGCCGTGCGATAACGTCGCCACATAAGGAGGCAGCTTGCGGTCCTTGAGCATGAAGACCAAAATGACGGTTACCATCTCCCTGCTTTTTGCCGGGTTGCTTACCGTTCTTGCGCTCACTGCCCAGTTGTACTTTGTCGACCAGCTCAAGACGCTGCTGTTCACCCAGCAGTTCAACATGGTCTCCGCCATAGCCGATCAGATCGACGATAGGTTCCGCATCATGCAGACGGAACTTGTCGCCACGGCGAGCACGCTCAAAAAGGAAGATCTACATAACCCCGCTGCCCTGAGCCGTTTTTTCCGGGAACGCCCCGACACCCTGGCTATGTTCGACAACGGGTTGTTCCTTTTCTCCCCCCAGGGGACGCTGATCTCAGGGAACCCTTACGAGCCCGGCATAGTCGGTAAGAATTTCCTCTACCGTGACTATCTGAAAGAAACCTTGGCCACGCGCCAACCCCTTATTTCCCAACCCTTCATCTCGGCTCAACCGCACCACCATCCCATCGTCATGCTCACCGCACCCCTTTTGGATGAACATGGTGACGTGGCGGGTGTTCTCGCCGGCAGCCTTGACCTAACCAGGCCCAATGTGCTCACCAAGCTAGGCAGCATCGTCCTTGGCGAGAAAGGTTATATATACCTGTACAACAGGGACCGGGTCATGATCGCGCACCCTGATCGTAACCGTGTCCTGAAGCAGGACGTCCCTGCCGGGGTGAACCTGCTCTACGACAAGGCGATCGCCGGGTACGAAGGTACCGGGGAGACGATAAATTCGCGCGGCGTCCATGTGATCAGCTCCTTCAGGCGGCTCAAAACCACCGGCTGGATCCTCGCCAGCAATTTCCCGCAGCAGGAGGCGTACGCCCCGATCCGCAAGGTCCGCAGCTACATCGCCGGCGCGCTCGTCGTGGTGCTGCTTGCCTCTACGCTCGTCGTTTGGCTGTGCATGAAATTCCTCGCTGCACCGCTCGTCTCGTTCACCGAGCAAATCAGGAAGCGCGCCCAGAGCAAGGGGGAGAACGCCGCTCCCATCATCGTCGAAACGGGTGACGAAATCGGGGTCCTGGGTGATGCCTTCAACCAGCTCCTTAACGAGCTTGATCAACAAAAGACTGAGCTGCAGCGGCAGTTGGAGTTCTCACAGAAGCTCATCGAGGTGACCCCGATTCCGGTCTTCTACAAGGGGCCGGATGGCAGATACCTCGGCTGCAACCAGGCCTTCCTTGATTTCACCGGTATGACCAGGGAGGCCGTGCTTGGCAAGACCGTGCTGGATCTGACCACTTCCACGCTCGCCGACACCCATCAGCGCGCCGACTTGGAGCTTCTGTCCAAAGGCGGGGTGCAGGTATATGAATGCCGGGCTTACGACGGCAACCATGCCCCTAGGGAGGTCGTGTTCTTCAAGACCAGCTTCGCCGCATCCAACGGCTCCTGCGGCGGCCTTGTCGGGGTCATGCTCGACATCACCGAGCGAAAACACGCGGAGGCGGCGCTCCAGGCGCAAAAGGAATTCGCCGAGAATCTCGTGCTAAATTCGGCAATGCCGACCTTCGTGCTGGATAGCGAGCACCGCGTCATAATCTGGAATTACGCATTCGAAGCCCTTACCGGTGTGAAGGCGGCTGATGTTCTCGGACAGCGACAGATATCGAGCCTCTTCTACAACGACGGCAGACCCTTACTTGCCGACCTCGTCCTTGACGGCGACATCGCAGGGATCGAGAGGTACTTCAGCAACAACATGAGCTCAGGACTGATCGCCGGAGCGATTCAGGCGGAGACTTCCTATCATGATCCGCAGGGTGAGCTGCATTACCTCACCATAACCGCCGCTCCGATTCGCGACAGAAACGGTACCGTGCTCGGTGCGATCCAGACCGTAGAAGACATAACTGCACGCAAGAAGGCCCAGGAGGCGCATGAAAAGACCAGGCGCCAATTTCAGCTCATCCTCGATGCGGCGGGTGAGGGGATCAACGGCGTCGACAGGGACGGCAATATCACCTTTGCTAATCCCGCAGCAGCCCAGATGGTCGGTTGGTCTCAGGAAGAGCTCTTGGGCAAATCACAGCATGACCTCATGCATCACACCCGTGAGGACGGCTCGCACTACCCGGAAGAGGAATGCGCCATGGCCGCCGCCTGCTGCGAGGGGCGCTCCTACCAGGGTAGTGACGAGCTGTTCTGGCGCAAGGACGGCTCCGGTTTCTATGTGGAATACACCTGCAGTCCGATTCGTGAGGGGGGTGAACTGGTCGGTTCCGTGGTGATCTACAAGGATGTGACGGAGCGGAGGCAATCGGAGGAACAGTTGCTCAAGCTCTCCCAGGCCGTCATGCAGAGCCCGGTCTCCATACTGATCACCGATGCGTCCGGCAACATCGAGTATGTGAACCCCAAATTCACCCAGGTCAGCGGATATACGGCAGACGAGGTGACCGGTCAGAATCCGCGCATCTTCAAGAGCGGCACGACCGCTCCGGAACTGTACCAGGGGATGTGGGAGACGATCTTGGCTGGACGAGTCTGGACCGGCGAGCTGTATAACCGTCGCAAGGACGGCAGCATGGTCTGGGAGCATGCCACCATCTCGCCCATCCGCAACGCTTCCGGTGCGATCAGCCACTACATGGCCTTTATGGAGAACATAGGCGAGCGCAAAAAGCTCGAAGAACAGTTGCGTCAGGCCCAGAAGATGGAAGCGGTCGGCCAGTTGGCAGGGGGCGTTGCGCACGACTTCAACAACATCCTCACGGTAATCATGGGGTTCGGCCAGTTACTCCAGCACTCGCTTCCTGAGGGGGATCCCATGCTCGAAAACATGGAGCAGATCCTCGATGCCGCAGACCGTGCCACGCACCTCACGAAGAGTCTGCTCGCTTTCAGCAGGAAGCAGGTCATGGTGATGCAGCAGGTCGAGCTTAACGAGTTGGCGCGCCGGCATTCCAAATTCCTGATGCGCATCATCGGCGAAGATGTTGCTCTGAAGACCTGTTTCAGCGAAGTACCGCTGCCGGTGATGGCCGACAGCGGGCAGCTGGAACAGGTGCTGATGAACCTCGCTACCAACGCAAGGGACGCCATGCCCGGCGGCGGAGAGCTCAGCATCAAGACGGCTGCGGTCACCCTCGACAACGAATTCCACCGCCTGCACGGCTACGGCGTTCCAGGGCGCTACGCCCTTGTTACCGTTGCCGACACGGGGTCCGGGATGGACGCCGAGACACAGCGGAAGATTTTCGAACCCTTCTTCACCACCAAACTCCCAGGACGCGGCACCGGCCTCGGTCTCTCCATCGTCTACGGCATCATCAAGCAGCATGGAGGCTACATCACCATAAGCAGCCAGAAAGGCTTCGGTACCACGTTCAGCATCTACCTTCCGCTAGCGGAGAAGACCATCAAGTCGAAAGAAGCCACCCGCGCGTTCATTCCCGAAGGGGGGAACGAAACCATCCTGGTGGTCGAAGACGACCCGGCTGTGGGGAGGCTTGTGGAATCGGTCTTGAAGCGTTACGGCTATCGGGTCATGCTGGCCGGCAGCGGCGAGGAGGCCTTGGGGCTGTTCGAGTCGAACGGAAATGACATCAGTCTGGCGCTGCTCGACGTGATCATGCCCAAGATGAACGGAAAACAGCTCTGCGAGGCACTCCGGGCGCGCTCCCCGCACCTCAAGGTTTTGTTCCTGAGCGGCTACACGGCGGACGTCATCGAAGACAAGGGCATTTTTATGGAAGGGATCGATATCATAAAAAAACCTGCGAAACCGCTGGAGCTCGCGAGAAAGGTTCGGGAGATGCTCGACGCATAGCCGGCTCCCCTCTTCATTTATTAAAGAGGGGAGGGTGGTTAAGCTCAACAATAACAGGCGCTTGGGTGAAAAATGATTATTGAAAATATGACCATGGAGGAATTCGCCGCGGGATTGCGCACCTGCAAGACCGTATATATACCGTTTGGTTCCGTCGAGGAACACGGGAGTCATTTGCCTTTGTCGACGGACACCATCGAGGCATACGAAGTCGGCAAACGTGCAGCCGAGCGGATACCGCTCTTTGTCGTGCCGCCGATTCATTACGGTTCCTGCCGGTCCACGTCTCGGCATCCCGGCACAATTTCCATCAGCACCGGAACCTTGAAGGCGCTTCTCAAGGACATCGTACGTTCGCTGCATGCACAGGGACTCGCAAACTTCATAGTTTTGACCGGGCATGCCGGAGGATCGCATCGCATGGCGCTGCAGGACGCCGGCGAAGAGCTGATTCAGGAGTTGCCGGAGATAAACATGGCCGTGGTCACGGAGTACGATCTCGCCAAGGAAACAGGCGCACACCTGATCGAGACGCGCGGCGACGCACATGCAGGCGAGATCGAGACCTCGCGTATCATGCACTCGCATCCGCACCTGGTCAAGGGAACCGCCGCAGCCGAATACCCGAGTTTTCCGACCGGCATCCTGGTGCGCGACAAGCGCAGCTTCTGGCCCGGCGGTGTCTGGGGGGATCCCGGCAAAGCTACCGCGGAGAAAGGCAAGTTGCTGGAATCACTGGTGGCTGACAAGGTCGTCGAGCTTGTGCGGGCGCTCGAAAGCAGGCGCTGGTGAGGCGCCGAAAACCGGCCTCCAAATTTGGCTTTTAAAGGGACTTTTTGATCCGGTGCAGGGGTAGGCCTGCACCGGATTTTGTGTTCAAGGGGCCGACAGGAGATTTCACGGGCAAATCGGCAGTGCTGACCAGTCGGGCCGTCGTTTTGGTCGGAATGTGCGAGGCGTCACGATGCGACCCCGACGCGTTGAGCAAAGACGAAGGGGACGGTCAGAGCTGAAGCGAGGTCCGAGAAATGTATGGCAGTTGATGCTCCATCGGATGTGGGTTTCCGACAATCCAGTGGAAGGAGCTTCAGTAATAGATCATCAGCCATAGACCTCTTATCGTGCGCGAAGGGAGTCGGAACCGCAGCGCTTCCCTATGGGTATCTTCAACTTGACATAATATATCTTATGGGACGTAATGCAAGGGGAGGCGGGGGCGGCATTAATTCAGGAGGAGCCAGCCAACGCTGGACGTTGCTCTCTCCTTCTTTCCAACCGCGTTGATCCCGCAATTCTCTTACTCAGAAACGGGAGGCGCCCATTTAAAGGTGGGACCTGTTTTTTTAGCGGCCGGCGGTTGCTCATTCCCTGATGGCTGCTGTCCGGGCTTTTCTCCTTTGAAGAGATCCCTGATCTTTTCCGGCAACGGTACAGTTGTCACTTCTTTTAGTCTGATGTCGTGAACTTCCTTGGCCTTACCTTCCAGTTCGATGGTCTGCACCTTCCCCGAGTTGTAGGTGATCTCGACTGTATCTGCCCCGGCCACCCTCGCACCACACTGAAGGCTCAACACCGCAAATATTACAAGAGTCGTTTTCTTCATAGCTCTCCCTTTCAGAGTGTAATTTCAGTCATAGTGAGTGATCATATTAGACTTATATTATAAATCAAGCCGCAATGACTGACATTTCCCAAATTCATGGTATTAATATCCTGGTCGAAAGGTTTTATGACCTAAGGAGCTGAGCTTATACGAGGAGGGAGATGATGTTTCACCTCAAGAATGGCTTTTATTGTCTTACGTTGTTACTGCTTCTGCTGATTGCCCTCCCCTGCTCCTCTCCGGCGGCTGAAAGGGTCTACACCCTGGCCGTTGTACCTAACCTCCCCGCGGTCACATTGCACAAGAACTGGAGACCGCTGGTGGAGCATCTATCAAAAGAAACCGGTGTCAGGATCGAACTCAAACTTTATGACAAGATCAATACCTTCCTGGCCGATGCGCAGGCCGGGCAGACTGACTTTCTCTATGCGCCTCCCAACATGTATTTCCTCGCTTACCAGAGGCAGAAATACATACCGCTTGTCCGCAGTTCACACATGATCCGCGGACAGGTTTTCGTGCGCAAAGACTCGCCATATACCAAGGTGAACGAATTAAAGGGAAAGACCATCGCCTTTGTCGGACCGAAAAACGTCTGCAGCGTCATCACGCGCCATTCCATGCTGACCGGTCAGGGCGCGATCGACTACAACGTCTCGTTCAGCGGCTCGACCATCAATGTAGCCAAGAGCGTACTGGTCGGAAAGGCCGACGCGGGAGCTACGCTCGACACAAGCATGATGAACGACCTGCCCGAGATGCGAAAGGAGTTCCGCGTAATCCTGGAAACGGAAAGAATGGCACCCCACCCTTTCGCCGCTCATCCGCGCGTACCGAAGCAGGTCCAGGAAGTGGTGACAGCGGCCCTGCTCCGACTGGACGAGTCTGACCAGGGAAGAAAGATCCTGGACACGGTGAAACTGTCCAAGCCGATCCGTGCCGACTATAACCGTGATTACTCCTTCTTCGCCAAAGTGGACTTCGAGCGATTGGACAAACAGCAGCCGAAGTAACCGGGATTCAATAAATGTTCAAACGTCTCGACGTAAAAATTATCGTCTCCCTCGCCATGATCCTCGCGGCGATGATCGCCGTCTACGGCTGGCGCATAGGCAGCAGGCAGCAGTCAGTCTATGTGCAGTCTCTGTCGAATAACCTTAGAGTGCTATCTCATAGCTACGCAGATAACGCCGCTAATTTCCTTGTTGTTCAGGATTATGCGGGGCTCGAAAGCCAGATGATGAATGCGGCTCATATCCCCGAGGTGCTGAGCGTCCTGGTCGTCGAGCCGGACGGCAACGTGCTGTGCAACGTTCAACGCCCCTCGCGTGGAGAGGCGCCGCACCTGACCTACGATGTCAGGCATTTTCCGGTGCCGCACGGACACGAGCCGAGTCTTGGCCGCGAAGGGGACCAGTTGGTCAGTTGGGCTCCGATCTCGGCCGGAAACCAGCTCGGTTGGGTGCGGATGGCACTCACGCTGGAGACTGCGCGCGATTTGCAGCGCGCCGCATGGCGCAGTTCTCTCCAGATAGGAGCGCTCTGGCTCCTGGTGGGCACCTTTTTGATGATCCTAGTGGTGCGTCCTCCGCTGCGGGCAATCCGCGAACTGAGCCGCTTCGCCGGGGAGTTGCAGGATCGCAAAGGGGCGCAGGTGCCGGTCCAACGCGGGGTCTTGGAGATCGATACACTTGCCGATGCGCTCAACCACTCGTCCGCGCGCTTGCACGAGGCGGAAAAACGCCTTGTGGCAGAACAGGAACGTCTCGCAGTCACCTTGCAGTCCATAGGCGACGGTGTGATCGCTACCGATACCGAATGCAGGATCGTCTTTTTGAACCACGTTGCCGAGACGCTTACCGGATGGAAGCAGGACGAGGTTCAAGGGGAGCACCTGGACCGTGTGCTACGGATCGAGGGGGGCGTCGATGACGCAGACGCGCTACGTGTGCTGCTCTCCGTGCTTGAGGCACGCCGCACCCTGGAACTGCCGGGCACGCGTCGGTTGTGTTCGAAAAGCGGTACCGACCGTACGGTGACCATCAACGGCGCTCCGATCGTCGACGCGGCCGATCAGCTCGGTGGCATGGTTCTCGTGATCAGGGACGTTACAGAGAAGGCCGAGATGGAAGAAGAGCGCCGCGTGCTCGCACACCAGCTTGCGCAATCACAGAAGATGGAGGCCATCGGGCAACTGGCTGGCGGCGTAGCCCATGATTTCAACAACATGCTTGGGGTTATCATCGGCCATGCGGAACTTGCCCTGTTGGCAACCGACCTTTCCGGGCAGATGCAGGACAGACTTCGGGAGATTCTGGACGCGGCCAGTCGCTCCGCAGAGATAACCAGGCAACTGCTCGCCTTTTCCCGTCAGCAGCACGCCGAGCCCAAGGTGCTCGATCTGAACGAGACCATCGCCAGGATGCTCAAGATGCTGCACCGCCTCATCGGAGAGGATATAGATCTCTCCTGGTCCCCAGGCTTCGAGCTAAGTCATGTGCGACTCGATCCAAGCCAGCTGGACCAGGTTATGGCGAACCTGTGTGTCAACGCCCGCGATGCCATCGCCGGCATCGGCAAGATCGAGATTTTCACGGATAACGTCACGGTCGGCACTGCGGAACGGGCACGCGTCGGAGACCTTGCACCCGGGCAATACGTAAGGTTGGTGGTGGCGGACAGCGGCTGCGGCATGAGCGCAGAGGTTATGGAGAGGATATTCGAGCCCTTTTACACAACCAAACAGCTCGGGCGCGGAACCGGACTGGGGCTTGCAACCGTCTTCGGCATAGTGAAGCAAAACGGAGGACACATAGAGGTCACCAGCTCGGTCGGCAAGGGATCCGTCTTCACCCTGTATTTTCCGGCCGTCTCCGCGAGTTCCCTAGAAGTGGCGCAGGAGAAGAAACGTCCGGCCGGAGGGACGGAATCGGTGCTGCTGGTCGAGGACGAGCCTGCCATCATGGAAATCGGCGCCACCATCTTGAAGCAGCTTGGATATCGAGTCTATCCGGCAGCCTCACCGGAGGAGGCTATCGACATAGCCGAGAACAGCAAAGCGAACATAGATCTGCTGTTGACCGACATCATCATGCCGGGCATGAACGGCAGAGACCTGTCGGAACGGCTGTTGGAAAGCCGCCCGGACATGAAGTGCCTGTTCATGTCTGGATACACCGCAGACGTCATAGCCGAGAGGGGAAAGATAGGAGCGGAGATGTGCTTTCTGCAGAAGCCTTTCAGCGTGGAGTCTCTCGCCTTGAAAGTTCGCGAGGCCCTATCGAGTTGAAAGACAGAGGCGCCCGGCGGGTGTGATCCGGGCGCCTGGTCAGGCGTTACATCCCCATGCCGCCGCCAGACATCATGCCCTGGCGGTAGTACGAAGACATGTTGTGGAAGGGCTGAGCGATGCTGATCGTATCAAGCGTCGAGGTCATCTGATTCATCAGCTGGGTCATGTCGGTATTGGTGTTGGCTGCGCGCACCGAGGACATGTTGCTGAACATTGCCCCCATCATGCCGCGGTAACGGTTCACGTTCACCGTAGTCGTCATGCCGGAAGTCGTGAATACCTGGTCCATCTGCCCACCCATGATGGTCGCCATGTTTTGCGCCGTGCTGTGCATGGTCTGGTTCTGCCCCTGGATGTAATCGCCCATCACACTGGAACCTGAATCAAGGTGGAGCCTGTCCCTTAACTGGGTCATGGCCTGGTCCATGGTGTAGTTGCCGGTCTCCAGCATCTCGCGTACCTGGGTGGTGAGCGGGCTGATAAAGTTACTGCTCACCGTGCCGGAGACGCTTTCCTTCGGCATGCTCATCAGGTAGCTCTTTGCCACGGTCGAGCCGGTATCCTTGTCGATGGTAACGCCCTGCACCGCCATGGCGACGATGGGGTATTTCCCGACGTCGGCAGGATCGACGGTGAGCGTGTAGGCGCCGTTTTCGTCGGTCTGGGCGTAAGGCTCGCCTGCATCGAGGAGGTAGTTGCCGTTTTTGTCCATGAACACGGTGGCGTACTGCAGATAGCCGTCAGCCACCTTCCCCGCGACCTTGGCCGTATCCGTCGTGGATGAACCACCGCCGCCACAACCTGCCAACATCCCTGCCGCGACGACCGCCGCGACCCCAATAAGCCGCTTTTTCATATCATTCCTCCTGTAACTGTTCTTATAACTGCGAAATTTTAGAAATCGTAAGTGATGGAGACCCCGCTTGTGAAATCGGGGCTGCTGCGGGTCCACCCTTTGCCGGCGTAGGCTTCGATGCCGGTGTTCTTAGTGGCCAGGTACTTAAGCTTTAGTCGTGTCTCCAGCAGATCACTGCTCCCCGAGATGGGCGCTGAAGACGTTTTAACGATGAGCATCGGGAGCAGCTTTTCGCTTACGGCATAACCGGTTCCGGCATTAAAGCTCGCGTAATTTTTGAGAGGCAAAACCGACGAGTGCCCCTGGAAGGTGTAGCCAAATTCGGCGAAGGAGTACCAGTTGCCTAGCTGCTTGAAAAACTCGACTGCGGCCCCTTCATCGAAGGAACCGGTACCCAGGGCGCGGTCTTTGTCCCCGGTGGGGAACTTTACCGAAAGGTAAGGCCTGATCCGCGGCATGATCTCTCCTTCCTCCACCAGCACGTACCCCGCCTTCGCTGTCACATCCCCTACTCCGCTGGCGGAACGTCCATAGTTATCAGGGTTGGCCGATGACATCGAACCGCCTCCGCTACCGCTTGAGGAACCGCCCATTGATCCACTCATGGCTGCAGTCTTTTTCCGCATCCCGCCCATCTGGCCCCCCGAGCCAAGGAGCACGCCGGTGTTGACCGACGAGTTGCTCTGGTAGACGTATGGGACTTCCAGTGAAAATCCGAGTCGTTCGGTGGGCGCGATGGTCAGGGTAAAGGGAAGATATAGCGACCGCGTCGTGGTCCCTGTCCCGTAGTCGCCTGAGGCAAACTCGAAGCCAAGCGAGGCTGAAACGGCAGGCCCCGCCCCCATGGCCGTTCCAGGAGTTGCGAAAGCAGCTGCCAGCAGCAAGCCGAACCAGACCTTGCAACGGTGCAATTTGTTTGTCATTACCACTCCATAGCGCCCGCGCTAGCGCCGCATCATACCGCCACCGCCCATCATGCCGCCGCCTCGCATAAACCCGCCACCGAAGCGTCCGTCCTGAGACCGGAATCCTGAAGAGCCTGAATTTTTACCGGACCACACCGGCGCGCCATTTTCGCTGCGCAGTTCCGCCGTGGTGCCCGTGGTACGATTCACCAGCTTCTGGGTAAGCAGGTATTGCTTCCCATCCTGCCCCTGTGCTTTCGCGCCTTTGGCGCTGATTTCGTCATTGATCCGGAGGGCGATCCCGGATTTTTGCCAGTAAGAGCCTGGCCCGACGGTCACATTGACGGGGCCGGCGCCGGTTTGGATCTCAAAGGCGTACTGCTCGTTTTCAACCGCGTGCGGCAGCGACATGACATGCCCGTTTACGATCCCCACGGTGTTGAGGTCGTAGCCCCGGTTGAAGTCCAACCCGGTTTTCCCTTTCTCCTCGGAACCGAAACCGAGAAATCCAGCGGAAGCGTTTCCCGCGAGACCGCTGAGAAAGATCGACAAGATCAGCGTTAAGGTAAACCTCCTGTACGACATAACATTTCTCCACCTTGTTATTGGTCACCACATCGGATGCAACATGCAGCATCCGTTCAGCAGAACTGCGGCCAACATAACTACCAATGCAACTGCCAAAACTCTCATTGTTCTCCCCTCTCAGTCCGTTGCGTTGGAGTCGCGAACTGCAGATCCGCGAACTCCTCTCTTGTGGTGCGCCACAATCAGGAGAAGAGCACGGTCTGTGCCATCGGAAGGCAATCGGGTAAGAGCCTGAAATAGTGCACTTTCAATGAAAGAGCGTTTTTGAGGGGGGTGCCATTCGGTGCAAAAAGCTGCACATCTCGGCGGGGCGTTTGCACCACCTAACTCTCGTCAAGCAGGCCGTGTTCCTTCAACTTGTACTGCAGCGAACGGCGCGACATGCCGAGTTCCTCGGCAGCTAAGCGCCTGTTGCCACCATGCTTGGTAAGCGCCTGGGTGATCATCTCTCGTTCCGTCCCTTTCAGCCGGTCCCGGCTGCAGAGGCAACGCCCCTCCGACTGGCACACGATTTCTTCCGGAAGCGCCTCCTGTCTCACCATGTCCCTGGACAGGATCACCGCACGCTCCATGACGTTTTGCAGTTCACGGATGTTGCCGGGCCAGTGATAGCGGCGCAGCGTCGTGATCGCGTCGTAATCGATCCCCTTGAGGGACTTCCCCATCTGCTGACAAAAGCGCTGCATGAAATATTCGACCAGGATGGGGATGGCGTCCTCCCTGTCGCGCAGCGGCGGCAACGGGAGCGGAAAGACGTTGAGCCGGTAGTAAAGGTCCTCGCGGAAGCGCTTCTCAGCCACCTCTTCGCGCAGGTTGCGGTTGGTGGCGGCGATGATCCTGACGTCCGCCTTGACTTCCCGCGTCCCCCCTACCCTTTCAAAAGCGCGCTCCTGGATCACGCGCAGTAATTTGGCCTGCAGGGGAAGCGGCATCTCGCCGATCTCGTCCAGGAAGATGGTCCCCCCTTTGGCAAGCTCGAACTTCCCTTGTCTGGCCTGCACGGCACCCGTGAAGGCACCTTTTTCGTGGCCGAAGAGTTCGCTCTCCAAAAGGTTCTCGGGGATTGCGGCGCAGTTTATGGCGACGAAGGCGGCGCTTTTGCGTGGGCTCAAGAGATGCACGGTGCGTGCGATGAGTTCCTTGCCAGTGCCGCTTTCCCCCATGATTAGGACGTTCGCCATGGTGCCGGAGACGTCGTACACAAGCTGTCGCACCACGCGCATCGCGTCCCCGGCGAAAAGAAGCTCTTCGGGCGGGAGTCCTGCGGCCACAGCCTCCTTAAGGGAGAGGTACTCGCGCGCCCTTCCTTCAGCCTCGACGGTGCGCTGCACGAGGGCAAGGAGCGCCTGCGGGTCGTGCAGCGGCTTGGTTAGAAAATCCACCGCTCCTTCCTTGATGGCGGATACCGCCTCCTCTACGGCGCCAAAGGCGGTTAAAAAGATGAATGGCGGGGCGGCCAGGTCTGCGCGCGTCTCGCGGAAGATCTCGAGACCGCTCTTTCCCGGCAGCTTCAGATCGGAAACCACGACGTCGAAGCTGCGCCGGCGCAATTCACGCAAGGCTTTCACGCCGTCCGCGGCGCATTCGACCTCGTAGCCTGCGTCCTGCAGGATGGTCTGCAGGAAACTGCGAAAGGTGTCGTCGTCCTCGACTACCAACACGGTGCCATTCATCTTTGCTCCTTATTTATGCGTAGCTGCGGGGAGGCTGAGGATCACCCTGGTCCCCTCCCCTTCCCTGCTATGCAGCGTGATGCTGCCGCCGTTTCCTTCTACGATCTTCTTGCACAGCGCGAGACCCAAGCCGGTGCCGCGCGACTTGGTGGTGAAAAATGGCTCGAAGACGTGCGGGCGGTGCTCATCGGCGATCCCGTGACCGTTATCCTCCACGGTGATGACCGTCTCCCTTCCTTGCCCCTCTGCGGTGAACCGCAACATCCCGCCGTCCGGCATGGCCTGGAGCGCGTTCCGCCCGAGGTTCAAAAGCGCCTGTTCCACGCGGTCCCGGTTCGCACGGGCCGACACGCCGCCGGTACATTCCCTGGTTATCTCGACTCCTTGGGCGCTGGCCTCGGGCTCCAGCAGGGAAAGAACATGATCGAGCAGGTCGCAGAGCTGGAATTCCCCACTTGCCGACGGCTCGTTCGACGCATAGGTAAGCAGATCGTTGACCAGGGCCTCAAGGCGGACAGCTTCGGTAACGATGCTCTGGGCGAAAGGACCGTTGCGCGCCTCCTGCGGCTTCGCTGCGATAACCTGGGCGAATCCCTTGATGCCGGCCAGCGGGTTGCGGATCTCGTGGGCAAGCAGCGCGCCCATTTCGCCAAGTTTTGCCAGAGCCTCTCGGCGAGCCAGTTCCTGCTTATGGCTTTCCTCCCGCCGCGCATAACGTATCAGTACCGCGCAGAGCAGCCATCCGGCCAGGACAAGACCAAAGACGATGGTCGCATTGAGGCGGGCTCTGCGTATCACCGCGTCGGCCTGGTAGGTGTGCAGCGTGAGCACCAAGGCAAGAGGTTCCCCCTGCACGGTGACCGGGGAAGTGAACTGGTAGGCGCGTTCACCGGTGCCAAGGAGCACCCTGGTTTCGGACCGGGCCAGCAACTGAGTTCTCCCTGCGGATTCAGGATCGGATGCGATGCCGATAAGATCCTTGTTGGAGTGGAAACGGTAGACACCACGACGGTCGATGAGCGCGAAGTAGGCGACATCGACCGGGTGGAAGGCGTGCAGGGTCTTGAAAGAAGGATCGTTCGCAGCCAGGTTTTCTATAGCCGTGGTGAGGGAAAGGGCGAGACCGCGCAGGTTCTCCTGTGCGATGGGGCCGGCCTGCCGGTAATCGTAAATCGAGAACCAGAGCATGGGGACAGTGACGAGGATGACCAGCAGAACCGCTGCCTTCTTAAACATGAGCTTTAACCGTCATCTTTCGGATCGGTGACTGTGCCACCGCCTCCCTCAACGTTCGCAACAGTGTCCGTCTAAGGTCAGTGCTCTTTTACTTCCAAAGCGACATCTGCGTCGCCTGAAGCGACGCGCCCGATCTTGTCGACCACCTTCCAGTGCACCTTGATAGTAGTTCCCGGCGGGTATGGTTGCGGCTTCTTCGCTTTGAGAACGCCTGCCATGTCGAAGACCGATTGAAAGATCTCACCGTCGATCTTCTTACCGTCGGCGCTGGAGAGCGTGAGTTCCTTGATGTCGACCGGACGGTCAAAAAACGCGTCGATCTCCTCTACGTCGGTGCGTCCTTTTTCCTTCATCCCGGTTACGCCCAAAAGCCTGGGCGGAGCGAGAGGGAAAACGCTCTTTTCATCGGCGGATGCGGTGAGTTTGTTGAGCGGGGTATCAGCACCGTCCACCTTGATGACCACGCGTGACACGCCGGAGAACTGCCGCACGGTCAGGACGACCGCGCTCACCAGGGACTGCTGCGCCTTTGCGTCAAGCTGCGCCCCGGCAAGTTCCTTGCTGAAGTTGACGGACACGGTGTCGCCGGACTGTGATACATCGAGGACACGGGTCCCGGCGGGAAACGGCTGGACCAGTTCTCCATGGTAGGCCGGAAGATCCCCCATGCCGGCCACCAGTTTGCCGAGGGCCACCTTCTTAAGGCTCCCCTCGTCGAAACTGAAGAACGGGAAAGGGAGCACCTTGCCCGGCTCCTTGGCCGAAGGGAAGTAGATGACGAAGCCGTAGCAGGTCCCTTTGTCGATGGGGGGGACCGGACCGAACTGGGAAACGAAGGCGCCTGTGGCATTCACCCTTCCTTTTGCCTCGGCAGGTGGTTCCTTGCGCGCGTTGCATCCGGCAAAGACGACCATCAGGAAAAGGAGTGCGGCCAAACTGGAGAGCCTAAAGAAGTTAGAATTTTCCATAGAAGATCCTCTAAGCCATTTTTGATAAAAACGCCAGATGATTAATCTAATACTTCAATAAGATACGCTTTAATGCAGCTGCAGCAGGGACGGAAGAAGATGAGTGAAAGATGCGGTGTGGGAGGAAGAACGGGGGCGGCTCCTTATGCAGAAGCCGCCCCGGTTGCACTACTTTACGGTGTACCAGAACTTGGAGCTGCGTACCTGCCCGTCTTTCACCTTGAACTTGCACATGACGCCGTACTTCCCTTTTTTGGAGAAGTCGAAGTCCGCGCCGAAGTGTCCCTGCATACCCATCAGGTCCTTGGTCTGCTCAGCTTTATCCGGACCCTGAACTTTAACCTTCACGTCACCTTCGGTGATAGGCTTCCCGGTTTTTGCGTCCTTGAACTCGACGGCAAGGTGATGGGTCTCCTTCATCCCCTTCGGGAGTTCCATCTTCATAGCTGCCATATGCTCTTTCATGCTCATGACCTTGAAGGTGGCCTTGACGCCGTTGACTACCTCTTCGTGTGCGACGCCGCCCATGTCGTGGCCGCCGTGCTCCATGTTCATGGAACCGTGATCCATTGCGAAGGAAGCGATCGGGGCGGTCAATGCGAGTGCTGCTGCTACGAGGACGATGAGTTTCTTCATGTTTCATTCTCCTTTGATGTGAAAAGTAACCATGCTTCGTTTAGCACGCGGTATGCCAAGAGCTGAAAGCGCGTATTTGCTGGATCCGTGACTCCGGTTGGCGGAGCGTTTGCAGAATATTCCACTCACACAGTAGTATATTCCCCTGTCAGTGCTTCATCCCGGAGTATTTCAGTTTTCCCTTTTTCAGATCGTGTTTCTTCATCAGAACGAAGATCACCGGGGTCATGATGAGCACGTGGACCGCCGAGGAGATCATGCCGCCTATCATCGGCGCAGCGATCGGTTTCATCACGTCGGCGCCGGTTCCCGAGGACCACATGATCGGGACGAGGCCGAGGAGCGCCACGGCAACGGTCATCAGCTTCGGTCTCAGGCGCAAGACCGCCCCCTCGAAGGTCGCGTCGTAGATATCCTGCTCGGTGACCGGCCCCTTGAGGAGCCTTCGGTCGAGCGCCTCGTGCAGGTAGATGACCATGACCACCCCGGTCTCGACCGCGATGCCGTAAAGGGCGATGAAACCAACCCAGACCGCGACCGACATGTTGTAACCGAGGAGCTTCACCAGGTAGACCCCGCCCACCAGTGCGAATGGTACCGAGAGCATGACCATGCTCGCCTCGAGCGCCGAGTGGAAGGTGAAGTAGAGCAGGATGAAGATGATCAGGATGCCTGCCGGTACCAGCATCTGCAGCCTCGCCTTCGCGCGCACCTGGTTTTCCCACTGCCCCGACCACGCGACGTAATACCCCGGGGGAAGCTTCAGCTGCTTCTCCAGAACCGTCTTCGCCTCGTTCACGAAGCCGCCCATGTCGCGCCCGCGCACGTTCAGGAAGACGATGGAGCGCAAAAGCCCCCCCTCGCTGTTGATCTCGGGCGCACCGGTGGAAACCTTCAACTTGGTCACCAGCGAGAGCGGGACCTGCGATCCCTCCATGCCGGAGACGAGGATGCGCTGGATGGACGGTATGTCGCTGCGCATCTCGCGCATGTAGCGCAGGCGGATCGGGAACCGGTTGCGTCCCTCAACCGAGGTGGAAAGCATCTCTCCGCCAAGCGCCGTGGAGATCACCTCCTGGATGTCCCCTACCTGCACACCGTAGCGCGCCGCCGCCTCGCGGTCGATATCGATGTCGATGTAGTTGCCGCCGGTAACACGCTCGGCGACTACGTCGGCGGCACCGGGTACCGTCTTCAGGATCCCCTCTGCCTGCACCGCCAGATCTTTCAGGACGTTCAGGTCGGAGCCGAAGATCTTGACCCCAAGGTCGGTACGGACGCCGGTGGAGAGCATGTTAATGCGGTTGATGATCGGCTGGGTCCAGCCGTTTCTAACACCAATCTGCTGCAGTTTCCCGTCCAGTTCGGAGACGATGTCCGCCTTGGTTACCCCCGGGCGCCACTTATCCTTGGGCTTCAGGATTATGATGCTCTCGAACATGGAGACCGGCGCGGGATCCGTGGAGGTCTCCGCACGCCCCACCTTGCCGAGCACGTGCTCCACCTCCGGGACGCTATTGATCACGGTGTCCTGCACCTGGATCAGGCGCTTTGCCTCGTTGATGGAGACGTTCGGGAGCGTGACCGGCATGTACAGGAGCGATCCCTCGTCCAGAGGCGGCATGAACTCGCTGCCGATACTCATGAACATCGGGATGGCGATGGCGAGAGCAACTACGTTCAGCGCTATGGTGGTCTTCTTCCACTTGAGCACCCACCTGATGACCGGCGAATACAGCTTTATAAAGAAGCTCGAGACCGGGTTGGAACTTTCCGGCGGCATCTTCCCCTTCATGAAGAAGTACATGAGCACCGGGACCAGGGTGATGGCGATGAACGCCGATCCCATCATGGAGAAGGTCTTGGTGAAGGCGAGCGGGTGGAACATCTTCCCTTCCTGTCCCTCGAGCATGAACACCGGGACGAAGGAGAGGATGATGATGGCGAGCGAGAAGAAGATGGCGCGCCCCACCTGTTTGGCCGATGTGATGATCACCTCGAGGCGCTTCTCCTGGCGCTCCTCTGGCGTCATCTCGGAAAGGTGCCGGTAGCAGTTCTCCACCATGATGACCCCGGCATCGACCAGTACGCCGATGGCGATGGCGATCCCCCCAAGCGACATGATGTTCGACGTCACCCCCATGAGCTTCATGGTGATGAAGGAGAAGAGCACCGCGATTGGCAAGGTCAGCACGATGACCAGCGCGCTCTGGAAGTGGAGCAGGAACACGAGGATCACCAGCGAGACGACGATCGATTCCTCTATGAGCGAGTGCTTCAGCGTGTCGATGGCGCGGGCGATGAGGTCGCTTCGGTCGTAGGAGACCATGATCTTCACGCCGGGAGGAAGCCCCTTCTCGAGCGAAACGATCTTCTCCTTGACCCGGTCGATGACGTCCTTGGCGTTCTCACCGTAGCGCATGACAACGATGCCGCCTACGGCTTCACCCTGCCCGTTCATGTCGAGCATGCCGCGTCGGATCGCGCCACCCAGTTGCACGGTGCCGAGATTTTTCACGTAGATCGGGGTGCCGCGCATGTCGGCGCCCACGACGATGTCTTCAAGGTCGGCGGTCGACTTCACGTAGCCTCGGCCGCGGATCAGGTACTCGGCATCGGCCTGCTCGAGCAGCCTCCCCCCCACGTCGTTGTTCGACTTCCTGATCGCCTCGGCCACCTGCCCCACCTTGATGTTGTAGGCAAAGAGGCGGTTGGGATCGAGGTCGACCTGGTACTCGCGCACGAAACCGCCGATGGAGGCGACCTCGGCCACGCCTGGAACGGTGTTCAACTGGTAGCGGACGAACCAGTCCTGCAGCGTGCGCAGCTGTTCGAGGTCGTACCCCTTCCCTTCCAGGGTGTACCAGAAGACGTGTCCGACACCGGTGCCGTCAGGGCCAAGCGTCGGCACCACGCCTGCAGGAAGCAGCGAGGCGGCGTAGTTCAGGCGCTCCAGAACGCGTGTCCTCGCCCAGTAGATGTCCGCCTTGTCCTCGAAGATCACGTAGATCATGGAAAAACCGAAGGCGGAGGAGGCACGTACCGCGCGCACCTGCGGTAGCCCCTGCAGGTTCACGGCGAGCGGATAGGTCACCTGGTCCTCGACCACCTGCGGCGAACGGCCGGGGTAGTCGGTGAAGACGATTACCTGGTTGTCGGAAAGGTCCGGGATGGCATCCACCGGCGTCTTATAGACGGCCCACACACCCCAGGCGATCACCAGGGCGAACATCATCAGGATGATGACTCGGTTGCGGGCGGAGTATTCGATGATCTTTTCAATCATGTAAAACCTCAGTGCTCAATAGAATGCCGGCAACTACATCTTCATATCGTCCATGTTTATACCGCCGCCTTTCTTGGGAGCGGCCGGTGCGGCCGGTGCGGCCGGGGCGCCGTGCCCCTCGTGTCCGCCACCCGCGCCGGGAGCGGCAGGAGTCCCTTTAGCGGGAGCCGCGGCACCGCCGTGTCCCTCGTGGCCGCCTCCGCCTGAGCCGCCGGCAAGCTGCGCCTCGGAGTCGATCAAGTAGCCGCCGGAAGCCGCGACCTTCTCGCCCTGCTTCACCCCGGAGAGGATCTGCACCTTGTCGCCCACGCGGGCACCCACCTGTACGTCGCGCGGCTCGAACATCCCCGGCTGGGACTCGACCCAGACCACCTGGCGCTTCCCTGTGTCTATGAGCGCGGTGATTGGAACCACCAGAGCGTTCCCTAGCGGCGCCTTGATGCTCGCGTTGACGAACATGTCCGGTTTAAGCTTCAGCCCGGGGTTCGGAAGATCCACCCTCACCTTGACGGTACGGGTCTTCGGGTCGAGGAAGGGGTAGATGAAGGAGACGCGCCCCGCGAAGGTCTTGCCCGGGTAGGACTGCGAGACGATCTCGACGCGCTGCCCCATCTTCACGAAGGAAAACTCGTTTTCGTACACCTCGACCTCGACCCAGACGCTGGAGAGGTCGGCGATGCTGAAGAGGGGATCACCCATGTTGACGTATTGCCCCTCCTGGACGATCTTCTCGATGACGATCCCGGATAGCGGCGTGTAGACGGGGAGCTTGATATTGGGGTGCCCCGCCTTCTCGAGCCCCGCGATCTGCGCATCCTTCACGCCCAGAAGCTTGAGTCTTTGGCGCGCCGAAGCGACCAGTCCCTCGCCCCCCTGCGAGATGGCCTCTATGCTCGACTTCTTGAACTGATCGCGGCTTCTCAGGGCGAGAAGGTATTCCTGCTGGGCGGCAACGAGGTCCGGCGAGTAAACCTCGGCGACCGGCCTTCCCTTGGATACGTAGGCGCCTACCGTGTTCACGTTCAGCTTGTCGATACGTCCCGCCACCCACGCGGTCACCTTCGCCTGCCTCGCCTGGTCGTACTGCACGATGCCGACTGCGTTGATCTCCTTGGAAAGAGGCGCGTAATCGGCAGCGACCGTGGCCACGTTGGCCATGACCGACTGGGTCGGCGAGAGGGAGACATGACCGAGCATCTTCTGCTCTTCCGGGGTCGCCTTTGCTCCCTCGACCTTCTTGATCAGCTGCATCCCGCAGATGGGGCAGGTTCCGGGCTTGTCCTTGATAATGAAGGGATGCATGGCGCAGGTGTAGAGCACCGGCCCCTGGGCGGTTTGATCCTTTCCCGCGGGAGCCTGGTGTTTCTGCTGCCAGAAGTAGTATCCGCCGCCCGCTGCCGCAACCAGGACCAGGATGATGGGAACCGCGACCTTCAAGCTTTTGTTCATAGGTAAGTACCTCGTGGGTGAAAATTAAATAACATTACTGGTGCCCTGCGGCATGTCCGCTCTCGCTGCCCGATTCAGGCACCGGAGGTGCGGAAGAGAGTTCCCTGCCGACCAGCGCTTCCAACTGGGCCAGCTTCATCTGGTAGTCCGCCATGGAGTCGTAGTACTCGCGCTCGTAGTTGAAGAGCGTCACCCGGTTGTCGAGCAGGGTCAGGAAGTCAACCTTGTTGACCCGGTAAGCTATGACGGCCGATTCAAGCGACTGCTCGGCCTGCGGGATGATCCCGGTGGTGTAGAGATCGACCAGTTTCCTGCGCCGGTCCATCTGGGCCAGTAGATCGTTGATGCCGGAGGAGATGGTGTTTCTGGCGGCGGCGAGTTCGGCGTCGCCCATGCTCACCTCGGAGGTGGACTCAGCCACCATCGCCTGGCGCCGCGCCTTCTGGATCGGGAGGTTGAAGGTGACGCCCAGCGAGTACATGTCGGAGCCGTCGCTCCCCATCGCCTTGTCGCGCTGCATGTATTCGAAGGAGACGTTGAAGTCGGGGTAGGATTCCTTCTGTGCCAGCAGGCGCCCCGCCTTCCCCTTCTCGATCTGGGCACGGACCGTTTTCAACTGCGGGCGGCTATCCTCGGCTATGTCGAGCAGTTGCTCTGGGGTGTAACCGAACGGGGGGAGCTTGAAGTCGTTGATCTCGCCAACCTTGGCGGTCTGCGGACGGTTCAGCAGCGAGTTGAGATTGACCTCGAGGCTTCTGCGCTGCTGTTCCAGGGAGATCTTCATGTCGAGCATCTTGGAGCGCTCGAGGAGCGCCTTGTAGATGTCCTGCTGCGCCCCCTGCCCCACCGAGTACTTGGTCTGGGCCAGGGTGATGAAGTCGTCGAGGATCTTGATGTTCTTGTCGAGGATCGCGAGGGATCTGTCGGTGGAATAGATCTGGTAGTAGGTTTCCTTCACCATCCTGGTGAGTTCAAGCTTTCTTTCCTCCACGCTCCAGCGGTACCCTTCCGCCTCGGCGGCGGCGACGTCCTCCTTGAGTTGCCGTTTCCCGGCAAAGGGGAACAGCTGACTTATGCCGATCACCTTCTGGGTCATGCCGTCGCGCTTGAAGTTAACCGGATCGGTGACGACACCGTTCTGGATCTTCAGCATCAGCATGGGATCCTCGAGGGCTCCCGCCTGCTTGATGCGGTTACGGTACATCTGCCACCGCGCAGAGGAAGACTTCAGCTCAGGATTGTTCTCCAGGGCGGATTGCACCAGTTGGTCGAGGTTTTCGGGGGCAGGCTTTGTGGCGTCGGCGTGGACCGCAGGAGCGATCAACAGAAGTGACAGTAACAGGTACAGCGGAAATAGCCGGTATTTCATGATGACTCCGGAAACTTGGCGATATCTTTAGCTTTGACTTTACACGAATCGTGCCGGGCACGTAACATGCTGACTTAGCGCAATTCAGTACTGAAGTACGGTGCGGTGCGCGAAGGATATTCGCCAGTCGGCGTGGAATATTATACAACCGCCGGGAAATATTTAACGCAATACCCTGATATTTCTCGGCATAAAAGGAAAAATCTGAAGAACACACAGTTGGGAAAAGAGTGTTCTCCAGATTCTTCAGACTAAAGCCGTGCCCCTCCGCCATCACATGACAGAGGAACGTGAAAGGCCGGCAAATTAATCGCTGATCAGGCCGTCCTTTAAGTGTATGGTGCGGTCCGAATAAGCACCGTTCTCCGGGTTATGCGTGACCATTACCACGGTCTGCCCCGCCTCGTTCAGTTGTCTGAAAAGCGCCATGACTTCCTCGCTCGTCTTGGAGTCGAGGTTCCCCGTCGGCTCATCGGCAAGAAGGATGTGCGGGTTGTTCACGATGGCGCGGGCGATGGCAACGCGCTCCTGCTCACCGCCGGAAAGTTGGTTCGGAAGCCGGTCCGTTTTAGCACCGAGACCGACCCGCTCGAGCGCCTTGCGCGCCGCATCCCTCTTCTGGGTGGTGCTCATCTTCACGATGGCAAGCGGGAGCATGACGTTTTCAAGCGCGGTGAGGTACTGGATCAGGTGAAAGGATTGGAACACGAAGCCGAGGTTCTGGGCGCGGAAGTCGGCCAACTGCTCGCTTCCCAATTGGTACAGCTTGACGCCTGCCATTTCGACATCGCCGCTCGTGGGGTGGTTCATGCCGCCGAGAACGGACAGCAAGGTACTCTTCCCTGAACCGGACTGCCCCATGATGGTGATGAACTCTCCAGCCTCGATGGTTATGTCGACTCCGCGCAGCGCCTCAACCAGGTCCGCTCCGGTCTGATACTGCTTCTTCACGTTCTTGATTTCTATGATAGCCATGTCGTCCTCTTAAAGAGCCCTGAGGGCTTCGGTCGGATCCATCTTGCTTGCGTGCAGCGCGGGGTAGAGGCTCGCCAGAATGCCCAGGATAAGCGCGAGCCCGACGGAACCGAACGCGATAGTGGTGTCCCATACCAGGTGGGCGTTCTTGCTTTCAGCCATGAAAGGCAGGGCCAGTTTCGCACCTCCCATACCCGCGGCGTACCCAAGGAGCCCGGCCAGGATGCTAACCAGTGCGGCCTCGAGCAGTATGATGCGCATGATGTGACTCTTCCTGAAGCCGATGGCGCGAAAGACGCCGATCTCCGTTGTGCGCTCGTTCACGCTACCCATCATGGTCACGAAGACGATCAGGGAGCCGATGAAGACGACCACGCCCGCCATGGCGTAGGAGAAACGTTTGAACTGGTCCAGCGCTTTAAGACGCCCGGCGACTACCTGCTGAATCGCGGAAACCTTGCTATCGGGAAGCAGTTCAGCGATCTGGTTCACCATGTCGCCGATCGGGCAGCCGGAGCAAAGTGCGGCCACCTCGGCCATGGTGATCTTCCCTTCCTTGCCGAGGATCTTCTGCACCTTCGGGAGCGAGGCGAAGACCAGCGAGTCGTCCTGTGAGCCGGTCTGGTTCAATACACCCGCCACCTTGAATTTTTCCCCTTTTATCTCAATGGTGTCGCCGGAACTTGCGTTCAGGGTATTGGACGCGTCGCTGCCGAGCAGGATGTCGTTTTCACCCTTTGGTTCCGCGCCGAAGATCTGCCACCACTGCTTCATCTTCAGTTCAGCTGCGAAGTCAACCCCGACCAGCAGTACGTCGTGACCGTTTATCTTTACGCCACCTAGGACCTTGGGCGAGATCGCAGAGATGTTCTTGTTGTTCTTGATCTTGCGGACCTTGTCCAGGTCTTCCTGCTTGATCTCGCGCTGGTCGAAGGTGACGCCGCCCAGGCTGATGCCGCCGTAGTTCATGGACAGGCCGTTACTCTGCGGCGTAATCAGGATGTTCGCACCGAACTCGTCCATCTTGCGTTCTATGTCGTTGGACATGGAGCGGGTCAGTGTGACGAGGGTGACGATGGTGGCGATGCCGACCATGAGGCCGATGGTGAGAAAAGCCATCTTCGCCTTGCGCCGTTTCAGGTTGTTGATCGAGATGGTGTGCAGTTTCATCTTGTCTCCGTGATGCGGTATCGATCGATTGAGTTACTGCTGGTTTCCTTAGGATGCCGAAGCGCGTACGCGGAGGCGGGTGAGGCAGATGCCGTGGGACCGAGGAGGTGGTATCCCACGGCATCCTTTCCAACGACTACCGGCCTTCTCATTATCAAGGTACGTGCCAAGCGTGTGGGTCCGTCTCAAGTAGGCGAAACTTCGTCGCATCCTGACACGATAGGGAAAAACGCGGCAAGGCCGCGGAAGAATATTCAACGTACCCCGAGGAATATTCCACACACGGCCGTCTTGCTACTTCCCGACTTCGTCGGCCTGCACGAGCTTCATCCCGCAGATCGAGCAGTCCGCGGTGGGATCGCTGCTGGTGATCCAGGGGTGCATGGGGCAGGCATAGAGGGCGCTCTTCGATGAAGAAGGTTGATTGGTGCTCTTCTTGCCGAAAAAGAACCAGAGGGTGAAGGCTATCAGGGCGATGCCGCCCAAGGTGACGATGATCTGTGCGGTGTCCATGATCTATCCCCTTTCCACGGTGAACCCGCGCAGACGCAGGGCGTTTGTTACGACGCTTACCGACGACATCGCCATGGTCAGCGAGGCGATGATCGGGCTCAACAGCCAGCCGGTGAACGGGTAAAGGATGCCCGCTGCGATCGGGATGCCGAGGATGTTGTAGATGAAGGCGAAGAACAGGTTCTGCTTGATGTTGGCGATGGTGGCCCGCGACAGGGCGATGCTCGAGATGACGCCGTTTAGATCCCCTTTTACGAGGGTGATGTCGGCCGCCTCGATAGCGACGTCGGTGCCGCTTCCCATCGCGATGCCGACGTCCGCCTGGGCGAGTGCCGGTGCGTCGTTGATACCGTCGCCCACCATGGCGACCACCTTGCCCTGCGCCTGCAGTTTCCGGATTTCCTCACCCTTCCCGTCCGGGAGAACCTCGGCGACGACACGGTCGAGCCCAACCTGCCGTGCGATGGAGTCGGCGGTGCGCCTGTTGTCGCCGGTCAGCATGATCACTTCCAGCCCGAGCTCATGCAGCCTTTTTACGGCTCCGGCAGAACCATCCTTGATCGGGTCGGCGATGGCGATGACGCCGGCATAGGCACCATCTACGGCCATGAAGATGGGCGTTTTCCCTGCATCGGCCAGGTCGTGTGCGGATGTGGTGTCGACGGTTATGCCGTGATTCTTAAGCAGCAGCGGTGTTCCGATCAGCACCTTCTTGCCGCCGACCTCGGCCTCTATGCCGTGCCCCGGGATGGCGTTGAAGCCGGAGACAGGGAGCTTCTCGATTCCCTCCTCCTCCGCGCTACGCAGGATCGCTTCACCAAGAGGATGCTCGCTTCCCGCTTCCGCCGATGCCGCCAACTGGAGGAGAGTTCTACGATCCATCCCCTTCGCTTCGACATCGGTCACCGACGGGACGCCGCGGGTGATGGTCCCGGTCTTGTCGAGAACGATGGTGGTAAGTTTGTGCGCCGTCTCGAGAGCCTCGCCACCTTTGATCAGGATGCCGCTTTGCGCACCCCGCCCGGTGCCGACCATGATTGCGGTAGGCGTGGCGAGCCCCAGGGCGCAGGGGCAGGCGATGATCAGCACGGATACGAAGGTGAGTACGGCCATGTTGAGCCGGGTCTCCGCCGGCGATACGTCGAACCAGACCACGAAGGTGGCGATGGCGAGGCTGATTACCACCGGAACGAAGTAGCTCGCGATCAGGTCGGCCAGCCGCTGGATGGGCGCCTTGCTCCCCTGCGCCTGTTGCACCAGACGGACGATCTGCTGCAGCACGGTGTCCTTGCCGATCCTGGTGGCGCGCATACGGAAAGAGCCGGTCTTGTTCATGGTGGCGCCGATCACGGTGTCCCCGGTCTGCTTTTGCACCGGCAGCGGCTCACCGGTCAGCATGCTCTCATCGACGGACGAGTTCCCCTCGATCACCTCGCCGTCCACCGGAACTTTCTCGCCGGGGCGCACCACGATGACATCGCCCAGTTGCACCTCGGCAATCGGGATGTCCTGTTCCTTGCCGTCGCGCACGACGCGTGCAAGCTTCGGCTGCAGGCCGATCAGGGCGTGGATGGCGCCGCTTGTCTTGCTGCGGGCGCGCGCTTCGAGGAGGCGTCCCATGAGGATCAGGGTGACGATGATGGCGGCAACCTCGTAATAAACGCCTACCGGGGCCGCCATGCCGTGGGCGTGGCCGGCCGCCGCGCCATCTGCGGCGGAGGCCCCGGCCATGAGCCATTCGGGCGCTATGGTCGCGACGAGGCTGAAGATGTAGGCGGACAGGGTTCCCAGTGAGACAAGGGTGTTCATGTCGGCAACGCGATGCCTTGCGGCAGCCCAGGCGCCGGTGAAAAACTCGCGTCCCGCCCAGAAAAGAACCGGCGTGGTGAGCGCGAGTTCCACCCAGGCGCGGCCGGGGAAGTTAAGGGCGTCGGTCAGGGCTGGAACCACGTGCCCCGCCATCGCCAGGAAGGCAACCGGAATGGTGAGGGCGAGCGCTACGAAAAACCTGGTCCTGTTCTTCCGATACTGCGCCTCGTGCACCTGCGTCTGGGCCTCCAGCATTTCGGCTTCGTCGGTCGCCTGGCCGCCTGCGCCCGTTTCCAGCACGTCGTACCCCATGTCGCGCACGACCTGCTTAAGGGCATCAGGACCGGTGGCCTGCGGGTCGTATTTGATCGTTGCACGCGTTGTCGCAAAATTCACCGCGGCGGTGACGACGCCCGGGGTCGAGTTCAGCGTCTTCTCGATGCGTCCGGCGCACCCTGCGCAGTTCATCCCCAGCAGGGGAAACTCGCACTGATCTGCCGTACCCGCTACGGATGCGGACTTCGGCACTTCAGTGGGCGCCTCCTTTAGAAACGTCTCCGGCGAGGCAACGAACTTCTCCTTGCAGCTTGCCGAGCAGAACTTGTAGGTGATCCCGTCATGTACGGCTTCAAACTGCGCCGTTTCCTCCACGTCCATGCCGCAGACGGGATCGCGTAAAACCAGCTGTTCCGACATATCCATTTCCTCCTCTTTGCTACTTCAGAAAACGCGACAGCGCCGTCTTCACTTCGTCCAGCAATTGCTGCTGGCTCATCGGTTTGGCGCTGTCGTGCTGCTTGTCACTCCCCTGCCCCAGTACGCAATTCTCCAGGTGACGGGTCAAAAGTTCCACGCCGAGCGAATCCAGCGCAGAACGGACCGCGGCGATCTGGTTAAGGATGTCGACGCAGTAGCGTTTCTCATCCAACATCCGCTCGATCCCGGCCACCTGCCCGGCGATTTTCTTGACGCGTGTGGTCAGCTTGTCTTTAGGCGAGTCAGTCATGGCTCCCTCCGGCTTTCATTTAATACCCCCAGGGGGTATCGATGCAAAGCCAGCATACCCCCCAGGGGTATTGTCGTCAAGAGGGAAATTGTTGTGGACGAAACGAGATGGGAACTATCGGATACAGACGCGAGGACGGCATGGTCAAAGGGCAGATAGTTGATTGGGCCTTATCCCCTCTCCCCTTGGGAGAGGGCCAGGGTGAGGGCGTCGGCAACCGCAATTTCTCACTTCGCGGCAGCGCCCTCACCCGCCCTCCGGGCACCCTCTCCCAAAGGGAGAGGGAACCAGCGGCAGATTTGGCTAAATGGCTGAAGTTATGCCTTGAGGAACTGCCTAAGCACGTACGGCAGGATGCCGCCGTGGTGGTAATAATCCAGCTCGTTGGAGGTGTCGATGCGGGCGAGCACCTTGAAGGATCCGCTGCTCCCGTCGACCCTGGAGAAGGATACTTCAACCTCCTGGCCGGGCACCAGCGCGTTGAGGCCGGTGATCTCGTAGGTCTCGGTCCCGTCCAGGCCGACGCTCTTGTAATTCTCGCCCGGCAAGAATTGCAGCGGCAGGATTCCCATCCCTACCAGGTTGGAGCGGTGGATCCTCTCGAAACTCTCGGCGATGACCGCGCGGATACCGAGGAGCTTGGTCCCTTTAGCCGCCCAGTCGCGCGAAGATCCTGTGCCGTACTCTTTGCCTGCGATGACGACCAGCGGAACCCCTTCCGCCTGGTACTTCTCGGACGCCTCGAAGATCGACGTCTGCGTCCCGGTGGCGTCGCCTGCTGCGAAATGCTTGGTGACGCCACCTTCAACACCGGCCACCAGCGCGTTCCTGATCCTCGTGTTCGCGAAGGTGCCGCGCACCATCACCTCGTGGTTGCCGCGGCGCGCCCCGTAGGAGTTGAAGTCTTTCGGCTCGATGCCGAGCGACATCAGGTAACGTCCGGCAGGAGTGGCTTTGCCGATCGAACCTGCCGGCGAGATGTGGTCTGTGGTGATGGAATCGCCAAGCAGTGCCAGGCAGCGGGCACCCTTGACGTCTGCGATCGACTCCGGTTGTGCCGGCAGGTCGAGGAAGAACGGCGGCTCCTTGATGTAGGTGGAGTCCTGCTGCCACTGGTACAGCTCACCACTCGGGACGGAGAGCCCGCGCCACTGGTCGTCGCCATGGAAGACGTCCGCGTAGTTTGTGGCGAATGACTCTGCATGCACGCAGCTTTGAACGAGCTGGGCGACCTCTTTGTCGTCCGGCCAGATGTCCTTCAGGTAGACCGGCATGCCGTTCGGATCAGTGCCGAGGGGATCGCGGGTCAGGTCGATGTTGATGTTGCCCGCAAGCGCGTAGGCGACCACCAGCGGCGGCGAGGCGAGGTAGTTGGCCCTCACATGCGCGTTGATGCGCCCCTCGAAGTTGCGGTTGCCGGAAAGGACCGCGGCAACGGCGAGGTCCCCCTCCACCACGGCGCGCGAGATGTGGTCAGCGAGCGGCCCGCTGTTGCCGATGCAGGTGGTGCAGCCGTAGCCGACCAGGTGGAAGCGCAAGGCGTCCAGGTACGGGGTGAGTCCGGCCGCGGCCAGGTAATCGGTGACCACCTTGGAGCCGGGTGCGAGGCTCGTCTTCACCCAGGGACGCACCTGGAGACCGCGGCGCACCGCGTTCCGGGCGAGAACACCTGCGCCAATCATGACAGACGGGTTCGAGGTATTGGTGCAACTCGTGATGGCCGCGATGACGATGGAACCGTGGCAGAGGTTGTAGCTCGTTCCGTCCGGCTGGCGTACCGGGACGCATTGCCCAAGGTTCCCAAGCGCCTTGTCGGGGTGCTCGGCCATGAGCTCGGGTGCCACGGTGACCGGCGAGCCCCCTTCACCCAGCCAGCGGTTCATGGTCTCTTTGTCGACGTGCGCGGCATCCTGTTGTTTAAGGGTGACGAGCTGCTTTCGGAACGAGCCGCGCACCTCCTTGAGGCGGACGCGGTCCATCGGGCGGCTCGGCCCGGCAAGGGACGGTTCCACGTCGGCGAGATCGAGCTCGAGAGTGTCGCTGAAGACAGGCTCGGGGCGATCCGAGGAACGCCACAACTCCTGCTCGCGGAAATACGCCTCGACCAGCGGGACAAACTTTCCCCTGCCGGAAAGCTGCAGGTACGCCGTGGTCTGCTCGTCCACCGGGAAAACGCCGATGGTGGCGCCGTATTCGGGCGCCATGTTGCCGATGGTGGCGCGGTCGGCGATGTTGAGCGAAGCGGCGCCCGGGCCGTAGAATTCGACGAACTTGCCGACCACACCCTTCTTCCTGAGCATCTGGGTGATGGTAAGCACCAGGTCGGTCGCCGTTGCGCCGGGATTGAGGGAGCCGGTCAGCCGGAAGCCGACCACCTGCGGGATCAGCATGGAACAGGGCTGTCCCAGCATGGCCGCCTCGGCCTCGATCCCCCCCACGCCCCAGCCGACAACGCCAAGACCGTTGATCATGGTGGTGTGGGAATCCGTCCCCACCAGGGTGTCCGGAAGCACCCAATCCTCACCGTCCACCGTGTTCACCAGCGCTACCTGTGCCAGGTACTCGAGGTTGACCTGGTGGCAGATGCCGGTTGCCGGGGGCACCACGCTGAAGTTTCTGAAGGCGGACTGTCCCCAGCGCAGGAACTGGTAACGCTCGTGGTTTCTCTCGAATTCGAGGACCGAGTTGGCCTGGAGGGCAAGCTGGCTGCCATACTGGTCGACCTGCACCGAGTGGTCGATGACGAGATCGGCGCGCTGCATCGGGTTGATGTCAGCGGGGCGACCGCCGAGCCGGTCGAGCGCCGAGCGCATCGCGGCAAGATCGGCGACGGCGGGAACGCCGGTGAAATCCTGCAACAGGATGCGCGCCGGCATGAACTGCAGTTCCTTGTCCGGCTCCGCCTTCGCATCCCAGCGCGCCACCGCCTCGATGTCCTCCTTCTTCACCACCACGCCGTCTTCGCGGCGCAGCAGGTTCTCCAGGAGGATCTTCATGGAGTAGGGAAGTTTCGAGATGTCGATGCCGGAATTTGCCGAGAAAGCCGTCAGCGAGTGATACCGGTAGGTCTTGCCGTCGACGTTGAGCGTGGAGAGGGTGTTGTAGCTGTTGTTGGCCATGCTGGTCTCCTCAGACTTTTTTTACGGCGACGTTTGCCGCCACGAGAACCGGGTCCCAAACCGGGGCGTACGGAGGGGAGTAACTAAGGTCGAGCTCGGCGACTTCGAAAACGGTCATGCCCTTGTAGATCGCCGTCGCGAGAACGTCCAGCCGCTTGGCCACCACGTCCTCGCCCACCATCTGGCACCCGAGCACGAGGCCGCTTCCCTTCTCGCAGAAAAGGACGATACGCATGGTGCCGCCGCCGGGGAACTCGCCGCGCGTGGGGGCATCAACCGTCACCTTGACCACGTTCTTTCCAAGCGTCTGCATCTGCAGTTCCGAAAGGCCGGTGGTGGCGACGGTGTAGTCGAAGAACTTGAAGACGGCGGTCTGGTCGACGCCCCAGAACTCGGTCATCTTTTCAGGGTTGCAGATGTTCTGGCCGATCACGCGCCCCTGCTTGTTGGCAGCGGGACCAAGCGGGAAGTAGGAGTTCCGCCCGAGCTGCCGCACGTAGTGTTCCGCGCAGTCGCCTCCGGAGAAGACGCCGTCCAGGTTGGTACGCAGGAAACGGTCGACCTTCACGGCACCGGCGACGCCGAGTTCGCCTCCTGCCGCCGCGAAGAGAGCGGTGTTCGGACGTGCACCTGCGGCGACTACGACCATGTCCGCCTCAAAAGTCCCGGCCGAGGTGCGGACTGTTCGCCCAGCCTTCTCCTCGATGTCCACCCCGGTCAGAAGCTCGATCCCCTTCTCGGCTGCCTTTTCCATCACCTTGGCGCGCACTTCCTCGCAAAAGGCGGGAAGGATCATGGCCGCCTTTTCGACGATCACCGGCTTCAGTTTCATATTGGTGAGTACGTCGGCCACTTCGAGGTTGGTGTAACCGGCGCCGATGAGCAATACCTTGGCGGGAGGTTTACCGTAGAGGAAAGACTTTGCCCGGCGGGTATCTTCCAGGGTTCTGAAATAGAAGACATCTTCGCTGTCAAAGCCGGGATAATCCAGACGGTTCGCCTTGTTTCCAGTGGCATAGACCAGGAAGTCGTAACTTTCGCGGTAGCTTTTACCGCTCTCCAGATCGGTCACCTCAACGCTCTTTCCGGACGCGTCGATCCTGGTGACCTCATGGTGCAGCCGGTAGTCCACCCCCCTCTCCTTCCGGATCGTGTCGAGTGGCATCGCGTAAAGCTTTTCCACCGGCTTTTCCTTGAAGTAAAGGTTGTATGGCATGCCGCAGGCGGCGTAGGAGACGTCGCCGCTTTTCTCCAGCACGACAACCTCGGCTTCCGGCTCCTGCCTCTTGATCTGGCTCGCCGCGGACAACCCGGCGGCAATGCCGCCTATGATGACAGTCTTCATGGAAACTCCGAAGTTAGGCGGGCTCGAACATGCTCTTATCTACGCCGCAGACAGGACAGACCCAGTCCTCGGGAATGTCTTCAAAGGCAGTCCCCGGAGCTACACCACTGTCGATGTCGCCTACTTCCGGGTCATAGATGTACCCACACACTGTGCAACGATATTTCTGCATGACATCCTCCTTTTTCACCGCGAGATATTGTCCTGGTCTTAAGTCATTCACCCATCTGGGGGGCGAAAAAACATTCATAAAAAGTAGCCGCCGGCAAAGTAATGTCAAGTCGTCCAGATCATTAGAGAGAGCAGTATATACAGCGGGAATTATTGGTGCTAAAGATAGCCGACTGCGCGGCTTGTTAATTGTGAGCAGTAGCGAAAAATCACGGAAACGGAGTGCAGATGAAAGCTGTACCAGGCAAACTCGACACCTCACTGCTGACTTCGGAGCAGCGCCCGATGCTGCGCTTTCTGGTGGTGCTTACCGCCGCTTCCACCATCGGGCTCCAGGGATACACTATCCTTTTCAACAACTTCGCTGCCGAGATGGTGCACCTGAACGGCAGCCAGGTCGGCATCACACAGTCGGTCCGGGAGATCCCCGGCCTTTTGACGCTGCTTGTAGTGTTCGTGCTTTTGCTGGTCCGTGAACACAAACTCGCCGCGCTCTCCGTGGCGCTTTTGGGGCTCGGCACCGGGATCACCGCCCTCATCCCGTCCTACGGCTGGGTCATCTTCACCACCGTGGTGATGAGCTTCGGGTTCCACTATTACGAGACCACGAACCAGTCCCTAACGCTGCAGTACTTCTCGACCGCCGTCTCTCCGCTCATTTTCGGCCGATTGCGGGCTCTCGCCGCGGTTTCAAGCGTCGTTGCCGGCATCATAGTTTTCTGTCTCAGTGGGGTCGTTCAGTACCGTGGGATGTACCTGGCCATCGGCGCTATCGTGTTTGCCGCTGGTATCTGGGGCCTCTTCCAGAACCCGACCCACGCGGGGATCGTGCCGCAGCGCAAGAAGATGATCTTCAGGCGCCGTTACTCGCTTTTCTACATCCTGACCCTGCTATCCGGCGCCCGCCGTCAGATCTTCGTGGTGTTCTCCATCCTGCTCCTCGTCCAGGTATTTCACTTCACGGTGCGTGAGATGACCATCCTCTTCATCGTCAACAACGTGGTCGCCTATATCCTCAACTCCCAGATCGGCAAGGCGATCAACCATTTCGGCGAGCGCTCCATCTCCTCCATCGAATACAGCGGCGTCATCGTCATCTTCCTCGTCTATGCCTTCACCTCGTCGAAAAATCTCGTCATGTTCATGTACATACTGGACAACATCCTCTACAATTTCGACGTCGCCATCAGAACCTACTTCCAGAAGGTTGCCGATCCGTCCGATATCGCGTCATCCATGTCAGTCGGATTCACCATCAATCACATAGCGGCCGTTTTCCTGCCCGCCCTGGGCGGGTACTTCTGGATGATGGACTACCGCATCCCTTTCATAGCCGGCAGCGTACTAGGTGTCATTTCGCTCATCGCGGCACAATGGATGCGGGTTCCTGACAAAGCGCCGGTTCTGCAGTCATAGAGAACCCAAACCGTTTATCTGTACAGATAAAGCGGTAAGTACATACATTGATGAAGAGGTGACCATGTTTAAACGTATTGACCATATAGAGATAATCCCGACCGACTTCGAGCGTTCAATCGCCTTTTACACGGACATCCTAGGGTTTTCTGTTAAACAAAAGATGACCGTGACAGCAGCGCCGCTCGAAGAAATCGCGTACCTGGCGCTGGGCGATACGGTGCTGGAGCTGATGAGGGTCAAGGACCCAACGATAACCGCGGCAGAGCCGTGGGGAACCGGTTACCGGATGATGGCGCTGGAGGTGGAGGACATGGACGCCGCCCTCGCCTATCTCTCCGATAAAGGCATCACCCCCACTTGGGGACCCGTGACACTTGGGCCGTCCAAACGCGCTGAAATTCATGACTGCGACGGCTTTCCCATCGAACTGAGACAGTGGTAGCCACCAAAGGAGGAACTATGATGATTCCCGACAAGATGAAAGAAGTGATGGCACACGAAGGCGTGGTGGCGATTGTGACACAGGGGATCGAAGGACCACACATGGTCAACACCTGGAACAGCTATCTGCGCATAAGCGAGGACGGCAAGCTTCTCGTGCCGGTGGGCTACATGCACCTCACGGAAAACAACCTGGCGCAGAACCCGCGCGTCCTCATGACGCTGGGAACCCGTGAAGTTGACGGAACGCACGGACCGGGCACCGGTTTTCTCGTTGAAGGACAAGGAACCGTGGTAGGCAGCGGCGCAACCTTTGACTCGACCAAAGCCCAGTTCCCCTGGGCTCGCGCCGTTCTCGAGATAAAAGTTACCTCGGCAAAGCAGACCCTTTAACACGGCGTAAGGCTACTTTCCGGCATTTCGCGAATAAAATGAAACCGGATCCTCTGTAAGATAAGGCATTCCTGAAACCTCGGGCCAAGTTGCCACGAAGCGCTGCACGACCCCTCACGTTCCCCCCTTTGCGAAGGGGGGACAGGGGGGATTTGCCTTACCTTCACACGCACACCAACAATGAAAAGGGCGCCCGGTAAAACCTCACGGGCGCCCTTTGTACATCTCCCCTACCCACCCATGATTCTTCGCTGCGGCCTCGTTGCCGCCAGCGGCTCCCGGGCCGCCGTCCTCCCCGTCTCAAGCAGTGCGAAACGACAGCAACTCGCGCCAGAGCGGCGCGCCGGATATAAAAAAACACCTGAAGGCAATGAAGCCGACAGGTGTTTTGATTACGTCTTTTGAGCAGCAGCTAACTACTTGAAAGTGGCAAGGATGTACTTGGCTATGGCCATAGCCTCGGCATCGGGCACCGCCTTGGCGTCGAACTTGGTCATACCCGGACCGGGGTTGCGCATCTTGGCAACGATGTCCTTCTCGGATTTGACCCCGTTTTCGGCAAGGGACTTCTTGCTGAGCGTCTTTTTCACGTTGATGATGTTGCCACCTTTGGGGTGACAGGCGGCACAGTGCTTGTTGAATTCGGCCTTCGCGTCTACCTTTGCTTCGGCAAAAGCGGGAGCGACCATCACGGACATAGACAACGCGGCGACAATAGCAACGACAACTTTCTTCATATGATTCCTCCTTGGATGTTTTCCTGCGTCCCACAGTTCACAGCGGCCAAGGCTATGACTGTAGGGCGGCAAAAGCGGAATCAATGCTAGTCTAGATTTTCCTGTTGTCAATCACCCTGGAGGCTTTGCCTTCGGCCCTAGGGATGCTGTTCGGCTCGACCAGTTTCACCACGGCGCCGACGCCGAGTACCGAGTCGATCTTCTTCTCGACCTTGTCGAGGAAGGCCTTCTGCATCTTCATCTCGTCGAAGAAGATGTTTTCGGTCACCTCGATGCGGATCTCCAGAGTATCGAGCGCCCCCTTGCGGTCGACGACCAGCTGGTAGTGCGGCTGGCACCCCTCGATGGCGAACAGTACGTCCTCGATCTGCGAGGGATAGACGTTCACCCCCTTGATGATGAGCATGTCGTCGGAGCGCCCCATGGTCTTCTTCATGCGCACGAAGGTCCTGCCGCAGTCGCACTTCGCGTAATCAAGCGAGGTGATATCGCGGGTCCGGTAGCGGACCATCGGGAACGCCTCCTTGGTGAGCGAGGTGAGCACGAGTTCGCCGACGCTCCCCGGGGGGAGTACTGCACCGGTATCGGGGTCGATGATCTCGGCGATGAAGTGGTCCTCCGAGATGTGCATGCCGCGCTTGCAGAGGCACTCGCCTGCGACACCCGGGCCGATGACCTCGGAGAGACCGTAGTTGTCGGTGGCGGTGATGCCGAGACGCTCCTCGATCTCGCGGCGCATAGACTCGGACCAGGGCTCACCGCCGAAGAGGCCGACCTTGAGGGTGAGGCTTTTCGGGTCGACCCCCATCTTTTCCATGCGCTCGGCGATGGTCACCGCGTAGCTCGGCGTGGAGACGAGCGCGGTGGTGCGGTAGTCCTGCATGATCATGATCTGCTTCTCGGTGTTGCCGGCACCCATCGGGATGACCGAGGCGCCGATCATCTCCGAGCCGTAGTGCAGGCCGAAGGCACCGGTGAAGAGGCCGTAGCCGAAGGCTATCTGGACCACATCGTCGCTGCTGACGCCGGCCGCGGTCATGAATCGTGAGACCAGGCCGGACCACACCTTGAGGTCGTGTTTCGTGTACCCGACGACGGTCGGCTTGCCGGTCGTACCGCTCGAGGAATGGATGCGCACGACCTCGCGCAAAGGCACCGCGAACATGCCGTACGGGTAGTTCAGGCGCAGGTCCTCTTTGGTGGTGAAAGGGAGTTTCGAAAGGTCGGCGAGGGAGCGTACATCCTCGGGGACGATCCCCATCTCCTTGAACCTGTTGCGGTAGCAGGTGACGTTCTTGTAGACGCGGTTCAGAGTAGCCTGGAGTCGTTCCAGTTGAAGCTGCTCGATTTCTTCCCGCGGCATGCACTCGTAATCGGGATCCCAAATCTGCATGTAAAACCTCTCTTCAATTACAGTATCAACGCTCCCAAATTTCCTTCTTATCACGGCCAAGGTAGGCGCGTTGGACATCCTTGTTTTCCAGCAACTCGGACGCCTTTCCTTCAAGAATCACTTTACCCGTCTCGAGGACGTAACCGCGGTCGGCGACCTTCAGGGCGGCGCGCGCGTTCTGCTCGACGAGCAGGATGGTGGTTCCCTCCTCGGCTCTCAGACGTTCGATGACCTTGAAGATGTCCTGCACGACCAGGGGTGCGAGCCCCATGGACGGCTCGTCCAGCAGAAGAAGCCGCGGGCGCGCCATGAGGGCCCGGCCTATGGCGAGCATCTGCTGTTCGCCGCCGGAAAGGGTCCCGGCCGCCTGGCGCCTGCGCTCCTTGAGCCTCGGGAACATCAGGAACATCTTCTCCAGGTCCGCGGCGATCTCCCCCTTCTCTCTCCTAGTGCGAAAGCGCAGGTAAGCGCCGAGTTCGAGGTTCTCCTCGACGGTGAGCGGGTTGAAAACCTGGCGCCCCTCAGGCACCTGCGAAAGCCCGAGCGAAACGATGCGGTCCGCGGTATGCCCTACGACATCCCTTCCCTCCAACGCGATCTCGCCGCTCGCGGTCGGGATGATGCCGGAAAGGGTGTTGAGAAGCGTCGTCTTCCCCGCGCCGTTGGCGCCGATCAGGGTGACTATCTCACCCGGTTTCAGGTGCAGCGACACGTTCTTCAGGGCGTGCACCTTGCCGTAGTAGGCGTTTATGTTCTTGATCTTTAGCATCTCTATCCTCGCCTACTCTTCCCCGAGGTAAGCCGTGATGACCGCCGGGTTGTCCTGGATTTCGCGCGGCGTCCCTTGCGCCAGCATGGTCCCCAGGTTCAGCACGACGAGATGGTCGCATATGTCCATAACCAGGTCCATGTCATGCTCGACCAGGGCCACGGTGACGCCCAGGTCCCGGATACGCTTGATCAAATCGCCCAGATCGGCGGTCTCGCCGCTGTTGAGCCCCGCAGCCGGCTCGTCCATGAGCAAGAGCTTCGGCTCGAGCGCCATGGCGCGTGCGATCTCCAGCAAACGCCCCTTGCCGAACGAGAGCGTGCCCGCCTGCACGTCGGCCAGATCCGGGATGCCGACGAACTCGAGCAGTTCAAGAGCCCGTTCGCGGATGCGGCGCTCTTCCTTCATCTGCCAGGGCATCCTGAAGGAACAGGCGAATAGACCGGAGCCGCTTTGTGTGTGCAGCCCGACCATCACGTTCTCGAGGACAGTCATCTTCCCGAAAAGTTCTATGTTCTGGAAGGTCCGCACGAGACCGAGGCGGGCGCGTCCTTCCGGCGGGAGTTTGGAGATGTCCTTTCCCCCGAAAAGAACCGCGCCGCAGGAAGGGGGATAGATCCCGGTGGCGACGTTGAAAAGAGTGGTCTTGCCGGCGCCGTTGGGACCGATGATGCCGGTGATGGCCCCCTTCCCTACCTCGAAACTGATACCGTCGAGAGCGGTGAGCCCGCCGAACCTCTTGCCTATGCCGCTAAGGCTAAGCATTGCCCACCTCCGTGCCTTTCTTCGTCGGCATGATGAGCCTGAAAAACGCGGGGATTCCTTCAACCAGCCCACCCGGCATGTAGATGGTCATGGTCACGAGCAGCAGACCGTACACGATGATGTCGTAGTCCTGGAAGGTGCGCAGCATCTCCGGAAGCAGGGTGAGCAGAAGCGCCCCAAGGATGGAGCCGTAGACGCTTCCCAGGCCGCCGATGACCACCATGGTGAGGATCTCGACGGAAAAGCTGAACCCAAAGGACGTAGGCGAGATGAAGGTCATGACATGGCAGTAAAGGCTCCCCATGATGGCGGACATGACCGCTGAGAGCGTGAAGACCTGCACCTTCATGAGCCTTGCGTTCACCCCCATGACCCGCGCCGCCACCTCGGAGTCGTGAATCGCCCTGAGCGCCCTGCCGAAGCGGGAATTGACCAGGTTCAGCGAGAGAAGGATCATGCCGAGCGCAAAGCACCAGACGAGGTAGTAGTTCTTGAGGTCCGAGTCGAAGGTGAGCGTGCCGATGGCAAGGTTCGGGATGCCGGAAAGCCCAGAGGGGCCGCCGGTGAGGTCGACGGTCTCGTTGAAGGCGATGTTGGCTATGACACCGACGCCGAGCGTGGCCATGGCGAGGTAGTGCCCTTTCAGGCGCAGTACCGGGAAACCGAGGGCGAAGGCGAAAAGAGCGACGCACAGGGCGACCACGACCATCGCCACCCATGGATTGAAGCCGAACTGGGTGGTGAGCACCCCCGAGCCGTAGGCCCCAAGACCGAAGAAGGCTGCCTGCCCGAGCGAGATCTGCCCGGCGTAACCGAGCAGGAGGTTTAGCCCGAGCGCCAGTACACCGTTGATCCCGACGAAGATGAGGACGTTGGTGAGGTATCCGCCCGACAACGGCAGCGGGAGAAGCAGCACCACAAGGGCGAAAACGAGGAATTTAATTCTGTCGGATCTCAAAGTAAAGCCTTGTCATTCAGCGTCGTTGTAAAGCGGGAACCGCTCCCGAAGAGAGCTTACACCCGCTCAGTTTCGCCCTTCTTGAAAAGCCCCTGCGGACGGATGAAGAGGATCAGGAGCAGGATAAAAAACGCGATGGCGTCTTTGTAGCCCGAAGAAATGAGACCTGCGCCGAGGGACTCCAGTGTGCCGAGAATCAGCCCGCCAAGCACCGTCCCGAGACCGCTCCCCATACCTCCCATGATCGCGGCGCAAAACCCCTTGAGGCCGAGCATCACCCCGACGTCGTACGCGGTCATGGTGAGGGGCGCGATGATGACGCCCGCAAGAGAGCCGACCGCCGCGCTGATCACGAAGGAAAAGAGCACCATGCGCCCGACACTGATACCGACGAGGTTTGCGGCGCGGCGGTTGAAGGAGCAGGCGCGCATCGCCTTGCCGCTGATGGTGTGGTTGAAGAAAAGGCGGCAGCCCACGATAACCATCACGGTGACGCCGAAGATCCAGAGATGCTGCGGCAAAAGGGTCGCTCCCGCGACAGTGATGGGGTCGGTCCCGGAAAAGGCCGGTAGCGCCTGGGTGTCTTTTCCCCAAAGGAGCATGACTAGGCCGCGGATGAGGATACTCATGCCGATGGTGATGATGATGAGAGCAAGCGGCGTCGCGTTCTTGAGCGGCCGGATCGCCAGCCGCTCGAAGAGAATGCCTATAACGGTGGTCACCGCGACGGCGACCACGATGGCCGCCGCAAGCGGCAATTGCAGCACGTTCAGCGAAAAGATGGTCAGCACCCCGCCCAGCATGACGAACTCACCCTGGGCGAAGTTGATGATCCCTGTCGAGTTGAAGATGATGGCGAAGCTGAGTCCGATCAGGGCATAGATGGAACCGGTGGCGAGCCCCGATATGACGAACTGCGTTACCTGGTTTAGAAGCTCCATGGATCCTCTTTACTTGACCAAAACCCAGTCTTTCTTCCGTACCTCTACCAGGGTGAAGGCGTCTTTGGTAAGCCCTGCGTGATCCTTGGCCGAGTAGCTGAACACGCCGCCGATGCCGGCGAAGTTGCGGGTCGCTTCCAGCGCGTTGCGGATGCCGGCGGGGGTGTCGCCACCCCTCTCAATGGCACCTTTCAGAAGCATCATGGCGTCCCACGCGTGCCCGCCGAAATGGTCGCCTTCGGCCCTGTAGTGGTTCTGGTAGTCCTTGATGAAGGCGAGGAGAGATCCCTTCTGCCTGTCGCTCTTAGGCAGGAGGTCTGCGACGAGGACTTTCCCGGAAGGAAGCCTGATACCCTCAGCCGCGTCGCCGGCAAGTTCGATGAACTTCTTCGAGGATACGCCGTGGCTCATGTAGAGCGGGATGGCAAGCCCGAGCTGCTTCGCGTTCCTGGCGATGACCGCGGGACCGGGATTGGTACCCCAGCAGATGATGGCGTCGGGCTTGGCCGACTTGATTTTGGTGAGCTGCGGCGTCATGTCGGTATCTTTCGGACCGTAGGTGTCATCGGAGACGATCTGGATGCCGAAATGCTTGGCCTGCGCCTTAAGCTGCTCGCGCCCGGAGGAGCCGAAGGAGTCGGAGACGGTAAGGATGGCGACCTTGCTCTTTCTCTCCTTCTTCAACTGCTCATAGATGCGCGCGACGGCGAGGGTGTCGTTCTGGGCGGTCTTAAAGACCCACTTCTTCACCGGTTCGGTGATCTTGATGCCTGCCGAGCAGGAGATGAGCGGCACCTGCGCCTTTTCTACGACCGGGATGACCGCCATCGTGTCGCCGGTGGTGCTCGGGCCGATGATGGCGACGACCTGGTCGTTCTTCACCAGCTTGTTGGCGAGCTGAACCGCCTTGGTGGCGTCCCCGCCCGTGTCATAGGTGATCAGTTCGAGCTTGCGCCCCTTCACGCCGCCGGCCTTGTTGATCTCGTCGACCACCATCTGGGCGGTGTTGCGCTCGGGCTCACCGAGAAACGACGCCGGGCCGGTTACGGCGAAGAGCGCACCGATCTTGATCGGAGGAGCAGCCAGGGCGGCGGTGGACATACAAAACAGAGCAAGCGAAGCAAAAGCAGTAGAGACCAGTTTTTTCACGGATCTTCCCTCCCCGTAGGTGCGGCAATGCCGCGATCTTATTTCACGATTACCCAGTCACCCTTGACGATACGCACCATCTCGAAAGCACCGAGGTCGAGCCCGTTGTGGTCGGCCGGGGTCATCTTGAAGATGCCCGATACCCCGACCAGGCGACCGTTTTTCTCGATGCCGTCGCGGATCTGCGCGGGGGTGGTCGCACCCTTCTTCACAGCGGCCAGGATGAGCTGGAAGCCGTCATAGGCATAGCCGCCGAAGGTGGAGGCCTCGACGCCGTAGCTCTTCTTGTATGAGGTGTTGTAGTCCTTGAGCAGTTTCGCCTGCGGGTCGCTGCTTTTCAGCAGGTCGAAGACGGCGAGCTTGCCTGCCGGGAGCATGATCCCTTCGGACGCCTGCGGAGTTGCCAGCTCGATGTACTTCTTGGAGGCAACGCCGTGGCTCTGGTAGATCTGGGTTTTGATGCCGAGCTGCTGGATGTTCCTGGTGATGATGGCGGGGCCGGGGTTCGTTCCCCAGCAGATGATGGCGTCCGGCTTGGCTGCCTTGATCTTGGTGAGCTGCGGCGTCATATCGGTGTCTTTCGGCGAGTACACCTCGTCGGCCACGATCTTGAAGCCGCGCTTGGCCGCCATCTGCTTCAGCTGCTCGCGTCCGGAAGAGCCGAAGGAATCGGAAACGGTGATGAGCGCGATGTTTTTCTGCTTCAGCTTTTCAGCCTGGATGAGGATCTTTTCGGCCGCGACGTGGTCGTTTGCCGGGGTCTTGAAGACCCATTTCTTCACCGGATCGGTGATCTTGATCCCGGCGGCGCAGGAGATGAGCGGTACCTGCTCCTTTTCCGCGATGGGGATGACCGCCATGGACTCGCCGGTTGTGCTGGGGCCTACGATGGCGACGACCTTGTCGTTTTTGATCAGCTTGTTGGCGAGCTGCACCGCCTTGGTGGCATCGCCGCCGGTATCGTAGACGACGACCTCGACCTTGGAGCCGTTGATGCCGCCTTTGGCGTTGAGTTCGTTGGCAAGAAGCTCAAGGGTTTTCTTTTCAGGTTCACCGAGGAAGGAGGCGGGGCCGGTGACGGCGAAGAGTCCGCCGATCTTGATGGTGCCGGCGGCAAAGGCCGCGGTGGCGGTGGTCAGAAGCAGCATGGTGATACTGATTACAGCAAGCATCTTTCTCATCTGTTGCCCCCCTCTTCTTGGTTAACCGCATTGAATATGAACAGGTTGTACGAGATCTGTTAAAGAAACGGTTCAGGCTGCGGAATAAATCCCTCAGCCGTGATAAAACGCCTCATGTCGATCCGCCGGGACGGTCCATGCTCCTCCCCCCCCAGGGGAGGGAGTTCAGACTACATGCTGTAAAGCCTATTCCCCGGCAGCACGTTGAAGTTCTTGGAGGTCAACGTGGTGATCGCCTTTTGCGTCTCGTCGAAGCGGAAGATCATCACGGCATTCTCGCCGCAGCGCTCGACGAACGCGTACATGTACTCGACGTTGATACCGTCGGCGTCAAGCACCTGGAGGATGTCGGCGAGTCCGCCGGGACGGTCCGGGATCTCGACGGCAACGACCTCGGTCTTGCTGACCGTGAAGCCGCGCTCCTTCAGCACGGTCCTAGCCTTCTCCGTGTCGTTCACGATGAGGCGTAAAATCCCGAAGTCGGAGGTGTCCGCCAGGGAAAGGGTGCGGATGTTCACCCCGGCATCGCCGAGGATGCGGGTCACTTCCGCCAGACGTCCGAACTTGTTTTCGATGAATATGGAGATCTGTTCTACGTGCATGACTTGTCCCCCCTTAGGCCTTGTTCCTGTTGTCGATGACGCGCTTTGCCTTTCCTTCGCTGCGGGTGATGCTCTTCGGTTCCACGAGCCTTACGCGGCAGGTGACGCCGAGCATCTCCTTGATCTGTTTCTCGATCTTCGCCGAGAGCGCCTGCAGATGCTTGATTTCGTCTGAGAAGAGGTTCTCGCCCACTTCAACCTGCACCTCAAGGGTATCCAGGTTGTCCTTTCTTTCCACGATAAGGACGTAGTGCGGCTCGACCCCTTCGACACCCATGAGGATAGCCTCGATCTGCGACGGGAACACGTTGACGCCGCGGATGATGAGCATGTCGTCGCTTCTGCCGCTCATGCGCGCGATGCGGGCATGGGTCCTGCCGCAGACGCACGGCTCGTAGGTGATGGAGGTGATGTCGCGGGTCCGGTAGCGGATGAGCGGGATCCCCTCCTTGGTGATGGTGGTGATGACCAGCTCGCCCATCTGTCCCTCGGGAAGCACCTCGCAGGTTTCCGGGTTGATGATCTCGGGGATGAAGTGGTCCTCCCAGATGTGAAGACCCTTCTTCGCCTGGCAGCACTCGATGGCAACCCCCGGTCCCATGATCTCGGAGAGACCGTAGATGTCGACGGCGGAGAGGTTCAGTTTCCCCTCGATGTCGCGGCGCATCTCCTCGGACCAGGGCTCGGCGCCGAAGATGCCGACCCTCAGTTTCAGGTCGCGGAAGTCGATCCCCTCTTCTTTTGCGGCCTCGGCCATGAAGAGCGAGTAGGAAGGGGTGCAGGTGAGGACGGTGGAGCCGAAGTCCTGCATGATCATGATCTGCTTCTTCGTGTTGCCGCCGGACATCGGGATGACCGAGGCACCCAACCGCTCGGCGCCGTAATGCGCGCCAAGACCGCCGGTGAAGAGGCCGTAGCCGTAAGAGTTGTGGATGATGTCGCCTTTGTGCACCCCGGCCGCCGTGAAGGAGCGCGCCATGAGCTCGCTCCAGGTCTCGATGTCCTTCTTCGTGTAGCCGACGACGGTAGGTTTACCCGTGGTGCCGGAAGAGGCGTGGATGCGGACGATGTCCTCCATGGGCACTGCGAACAGGTTGTACGGGTAGGAGTCCCGCATGTCCTGCTTGTAGGTGAAGGGGAGCCGCTGCAGATCCTTGAGCGACTGGATCGAATCCGCGGTGACGCCGGCCTTGGCGAGCGCCTCCTTGTAGAATGGAACCGATTTCTCGACGCGGGCCACCATCGCCTTCAGCCTTTTAAGCTGCAGTGCCTCGAGCGCCTCCCTGGGCAGCGTTTCAAACTCCTCGTTGAAGAACATGACTGACTCCTTGGACTGAAAACCAAACAATGAATCTTTAACGCAAAGACGCAAAGCCGCGGAGGCGCAAAGAAAACAGACAGGAAATGGCTTAAGGCTTCAGGTTTATACCAGTCTTACCTTCGCGTCTTTGCGCCTTGGCGTCTTTGCGTTGAGGCCTGTGACTTTTGACCTACTTAAGCCCGCGCCCCATCTGGAACGCCTTCAAGTTCACCTCGAGCGCCTTTTTCGGAACCATCTTCTCGATCGCCTCGATCCAGTACTTCTCCTCGATGTCGAGACGCTTCGATACGGCACCCAGCAGCACGGTGTTCGCGGCGCGCGCGTTGCCCGCCTGGATGGCGAGATTCTGGCCGTCGACGAGCAGGCAGTCCGGGCAGACCTCCTGGATCTTGAGTGCCATGCCGGCCGGGTACTCATCCTGCCCGATCAGCACGGAGGGCGGCGCGATGCAGAGATCGTTCACCACCACGGTGCCGCCCGGCTTCAAAAGGGAAAGGTGACGGTAGCTCTCCATGAGCTCGAAGCCGAAGAGGATGTCGCCGTCCCCTTCCGGCACCATCGGGGAGAAGACCTCCTTGCCGTAACGCACATGCGACACGACGGAGCCGCCGCGCTGGGACATGCCGTGGATCTCGCTCTTCTTGACGTCGAAGCCCGCAAGCATGAAAGTCTCGGAAAGGATCTCGGCGGCGAGCAGGATGCCCTGGCCACCAACGCCCACCAGGACGATATTGGTTACCTTGTCGCTCATTTTGCCTCCTTGATCGCAGAGAACTTGCACAACTGGCTGCAGACGTCGCATCCGTTGCACAGAAGCGGATCGATGTGTGCCTTACCCTTCTTACCGCTCGACGGGATCCACTCGATGGCGGGGCAACCGATCTTCAAACAGGCGCGGCAACCAGCGCAGGCGTCGTCGACGACCTGCAGCGGCGCGCCCGGTTTGAACACCCCTTCCCTCTTGATGAGGACGCAGGGCTTGTCAGTGATGATCACCGAGGTCTCGGGGCGCTCCATCTCTTCGGCGATGGCGGTACGGCACTCGTCCAGGTCGAGAGGGTTGATGGTGCGCACGTTCTTCACGCCGATCGCCTTGCACAACAGTTCGAAGTTCACCTCGTTGGTGGGATCGTTCATCAGGGTGTGGCCGGAGCCGGGGTTTTCCTGGCGCCCGGTCATGGCGGTGATCCTGTTGTCCAGGATGATCACCGTCGCGGCCCCTTTGTTGTAGACCATGTCCATGAGGCCGTTGATGCCGGTGTGCAGGAAGGTCGAATCGCCGATCACGGCAACCACCTTCTTCCTCTCCTCGGGGGAGAGCACCTTGGCAGCACCCGTCGCCATGCCGATGGAGGCACCCATGCATACGCAGGTATCCATAGCGGAGAGAGGCGGCATGAAGCCCAGTGTGTAGCAGCCGATGTCGCCGGAGACGTAGGCGTTTAGTTGCTTCAAGGTGTAGAAAACGCCGCGGTGCGGGCAGCCCGGACACATGTTGGGAGGGCGTCCGGGAAGTTTCTCGACGGTGCTAGGCGCGTTCTCGGGGAGACCGAACGCCTTTCTGACCCGGCCGGGGGTGAGCTCGCCGCAGATCGGGATGATCTCCTTGCCGGTGACCGGGATGCCGATCGCCTTCACCTGCTCCTCGATGAACGGGTCCAGTTCCTCGACCACGTAGAGCTTGTCGACCTTCGCAGCGAACTCGCGGATAAGGTCGAAGGGAAGCGGGTGCACCATGCCGAGCTTCAGTACGGAAGCCTCGGGAAGCGCCTCGCGCACGTGCTGGTAGCTGATCCCGGCGGTGATCACCCCCATCTTCGTGCCGCGCATCTCGACGCGGTTGATGGGGAGAGAGACGCCGTCCTTGGAAAGCTGCAGGGTGCGATCCTCGACCACGTAATGACGGCCGCGGGCGTTCCCCGGAAGCATGACGAACTTGGCCGGGTTCCTTTCGAGCTTCGGCTCCTTGACGGCGGCGACGCGCTCGCCAAAGGTAACCACTGACTTACTGTGCGAGATGCGGGTGGTGGTTCTCAGCATCACCGGGGTGTCGTACTTCTCGGAGATCTCGTAGGCGAGTCTGGTGAAGTCGAGGCACTCCTGGGAATCGGAAGGCTCCAGCATCGGGATTTTAACGAACTTGGCGTAGTTGCGGCTGTCCTGCTCGTCCTGGGAGGAATGCAGTTCAGGGTCGTCTGCGCAGACAAGCACCAAGCCGCCGTTAACGCCGGTGTAAGAGAGCGTGAACAGGGGGTCGGCAGCGACATTGACGCCGACGTGTTTCATGGTGACCAAAGACCTGGCCCCAACGAAAGAAGCGCCAATGCCGACCTCGAGAGCGACCTTCTCGTTGGTGGCCCAAGAAGAGTCGATCTCCTTGTAGCGGACGGTGTTTTCAAGTATCTCGGTGGAAGGGGTGCCCGGGTAAGCGCAGGCGACTTTCACCCCTGCCTCATAAGCACCTCTGGCAATGGCTTCGTTGCCGGAAAGTATTTCCTTCATAGATAGACGGTCCTCTTTATTAATGTGAGAGTCGGCGAAATATACTAGAGTATTGGCCGCGCTGTCAACTGCTTTATAGGAGCGTGTTAATCGCTAAAATAAGTATTTATGATGAGTTAGATGCCAGCAGAGTCGTTCTTTGAACCATGTTAAAAAGATTTATGACATACTAAAGAAGGCATGTTTACTGTCATAATTAACATCGTTTTGACATGCTCAAACCCGAAGGTGAAATAACAACTTGGTGCAGTTGCTCATGGGCACCACAGGTGGCCTAACGTCCCCCCCTTTGCGAAGGGGGGCCAGGGGGGATTTGCCTTTGCCTACCGCGCAACCGGGGCCAGGTGGCAGAGATGACTTCCTTCAATCAATGTTCAGCTTGTGCTCGCAGAGAATCAGGTATAATTTGCGGGTCTTCGGGAAGGATTAAAGGAGGTTCGACGTGGGACTCATCATCAAGTGGTTGTTAAACGGCGTAGCGATTGTCATCACCGCCTATCTTCTGCCGGGCGTTAGCCTTACCGGCTTCGGTGCAGCACTCATCACGGCACTGGTTCTGGGGCTTATCAATACCTTCATCAAGCCGGTACTGATGCTGCTCACCCTCCCCTTGAATATCCTCACTCTGGGGCTGCTAACTTTCGTCATCAACGCCTTGCTCATCATGCTGACAAGCGCGTTGGTGAGCGGTTTCACGGTGCACGGCTTCGGGTGGGCGCTGCTGTTCAGCCTGGTACTCTCCATCGTGAGCTACATCCTGAACGTCATCGTCCTCTAGATTGGCTCTCCGATGAGCAGGCGGTTTTTCGGGGTGATGTCACCGGGGATGGTCTGGGTGTAGACCCGGTAGCCCTGTGAGCGGAGCCAGGCCGCACGAGTGACGTCGATGGCAAGTGGTCCGTCGAGCCACCCCTTCAGGCTGCCGTCATCGCAAGTCAGCAGGTCGTGACAGCACGGTAGCACCGCGACTCGGCAGCGGGCAGCGACGGCACGTCGCAGCACCAGATCGGTCAGAGCGCCGCAGGCGTGGGCCGAAACGACCAGGTCGCTGGGGCTCAGGTCTACTTCGTTGAGATCCTGCTGCAGGATTTGAAAGCGGGCGGCAGCAGCCGGCCAGTCGGAGGCCACCTCGGCGGCCAGGCGCGCCGCGCTCTCCGGAATGCGAAGGTCGACGGCAACCGCAGCCGATATATCGCGATCGAGGATCAGCAGCACCTGCGCCAGCAACCCATGTCCCGCGGCGAGGTCCACGACCCGGCCGCCACGGAAGCGCCGGTGCACCCTTCTCGCCACCTCCCATGCCTCGTAAAGCTCCTTGCGCGGCAGGCACCCCGCCCGGCACACCGCGCGGGCAATGCGATCAAAAAGGATGTCCCCCGCGAAGTGCGGCAGCATGTGAGGGGTGAGACGGTTCTTCGAAGATCGGTCCATCTGCCTTCCTTTACTCCCCTCGCCCGCCGGGAGAGGGGGCGGGGGTGAGGGCTTCGCAATCGGCAATGTCGTCAATCAAGGCAACACCCTCACCCGCCTTCCAGGCACCCTCTTCCCAGAGGGAGAGGGAACGGGGGCGCAGTCGGCGAAGGGCAAAGGTGAGCGTGTCGCACCATCTATCTGAGAAAGAGACCAGCGGAGGCTCCAATGGCGCCAGGCAGAATCCGCATCGGCACCTGTTCCTGGACGGAAAGCAGTCTCATCGAAAGCGGCGCCTTCTACCCGCACGGGGCCGGGACGCCCAAGGCTCGACTAAAGTACTACTCCCACCGCTTCGACACCGTTGAAATCGAAAGCTCCTACTACCAGATCCCCACCATCGAGATGGCCCACGCGTGGGTCAGCCGCACCCCGCCGAACTTTCTCTTTCATGCCAAAGTATTCGGCGCACTGACCGGCCACAACATCGACCCCAGAAGACTCCCCGCACATTTGCGACGGATGCTGCCTGCAGCCGACCAGGAGAAGGAGGAACTGCACCTTTCCGAGCCTGAATTGTTGAAGGGGGTGGCCCAGGCAATGCTCGAAGCCTTGGTTCCGCTTAGGGAAGCTCGCAAGATGGGGTTCGTCATCTTCCAGTTCCCACCGTGGTTTGGCTTCAGCAAGGCGAATCTCGCCTACCTGGGCTACTGCAGGGAACTGATGACCGGGATACCTATCGCAGTGGAGTTCAGACATGGCAGTTGGTTCACCACGCACCACCGCGACCAGGTCTTCGCCTTTCTCCGGGAGCACAAGATAACCTACATTACCTGCGATGAGCCCCAGTACGGCAACCTCACCACCGCCCCTTTCCATCCCGAAGCCACCACCGGCATCGCCTATCTGAGGCTGCACGGCAGAAACGGGGACTCCTGGCACGGCGGAGCTCCCACCGACGAGTACCTGTACCCCGAAGCCGAACTCGAAGAGATCGCCCGTCACGCCCTGCGTCTGAGCGAGACGTCCCGAACGACCTTCATCATGTTCAACAACTGCCGCTGCGGCTACGCCGCCCAAAACGCCCTGCGCATGCGCGACCACTACCTCCGCAAGAGCGAGTAAATTCCAAGGTGTTTGTGACAATTCCGAGAAACGAGCGGTGACAGCATCCACGAAGTGCTGCACGAGCCTTGACGTCCCCCCCTTTGCGAAGGGGGGACAGGGGGGATTTGCCTTAGCTGGACCAGTCAATCAGCAACTAAAAGCCCATCCAGCCAACAACCTACTCCTTCCCCGCCTCCAGTAAATCATTCACTACAACCCCCGCCATAGTAAGCCCGAAGATGGAAGGAATAAAGGAGACACTCCCAAGGATCACCCGCCGGTGCTCGCAGGAAAACTTCTGGTCATCCTTGTTTGGGCAGATGCAGTTCCCCTTGCAGCCACCGTCCTTTCCCACCTGCTCGCGGTATTCCTCCGTCGAGAAGACCACCTTCACGCCGTTCTCGATCCCCTGCTTCTTCAACAGTTTCCGTACCGAGCGCGCCATGCGGCACTTGTGCGTCTGTGAGATGTCGGCGACCCCGATCTTGGTCGGGTCGAGTTTGGCCGCCGCCCCCATGCTGGAGATGATCGGAATGTTCCTCTCGCGGCAGGTGCGGATCAGGTGCAGCTTGCTGGTGATATGGTCGATGGCGTCGACCACGTAATCGTAGCCGTCACCCAGCAGGAACTCGCTGTTCTCTGCGGAATAGAAGTCCTGGTACGGGACGATCTCCGCCTGCGGGTTGATCAGGCGCATCCTTTCCGCCATGACCATGGCCTTGGCCTTGCCGACGGTGCCGTCCATGGCGTGGAGCTGCCGGTTCACGTTGGTGAGGCAGATCTCGTCGAAGTCAACGATGACCAGGCGCCCGACGCCGGCACGCACGAGGGCTTCGGCGGCGTAGCTCCCTACCCCGCCCAGTCCGAAGATGGCGACGGTTGCATTTTTGAGGGTGTTGAGTCCAGCAGGTCCAATGAGGAGTTCCGTACGGGAGAAGCGGTGCAGATGTGACATGTTTCCTTTGCCTTAAACGCTATAGCGGTGATGGTGACGGCAAAGTATCGCACAGGTAGGACGTATCTTGGAAGTGAAAGTTTAACCGGCGGCTCAACAACTATCAGCGTCTCGGCAGAGGGTTTCCCGACTCCGTCCGTATCCGTTCGAAGTTTTCTTCCTGGGCAACCTTCTCGTCATAGGTGAAGAAGATGGCGTAGTTGCTCCCTACACCGTGAGGATCGAGCTGGATCCCCTTCTCTTCCCACCTTTTAAAGAGTTGGAGGTTCTCCTCGAAGTTGCGGATCAAATCGCCGATGGTCCGAGCCCCGACTGCAGTGAACTTGATCTGGTGAACATGCTCGTAGCGCATCCTTTGCATAGACGCCTCCCGGCCTGCATTAGCACCCGCCAAATTCTAGCGTGCTTCAGCCGGGAGGCAATCCATTCCGGACGCATTTGCTATTTCATCTTTTCGTAGAGCGGATCGGCCTGGGTTTCGCTGACCTGCACCCCTTCACGCTCTAGGATTTCCCCGGTCACCCGCCACAGTTGCGTGATCGCGTTGTTGTAATCAACCAGCGCCTGGATCTGGCTCCCCTTCGCGGCCACGAGGTCGTTTTCCACGTCGAACACGTCTTTTGTAGTGGCAAGGCCGACATCGTGGCGTTTCTGGAAGGCACGCAGCCGGTCCTCGGCGTACGCCTTGCCCCGCGCGGTCACCTCGAGCTGTTTGAAGTTTGCGGCAACGAGTCGTATCGCTGCCTTCACATCGCGGTTCACACCCGACTCAAGGTTCTCCAGCTGGGTCCGGGACTGCTCCAGGGCGAGCTTCTTCCTGATGTAGTCGTTTGTCGCGGCGCGGTTACCCAGTGGATACGTGAACTGCACGCCGACTCCCCAGGTAGGCTCATCGATGGTCGCGGTCTTCTCCAGTCCGCTCATGAAACCGCGGTCGAAGCCGCCGGTCCCGACCGTCGCGTTCAGGGTCAAATCGGGCAGCGTCTGGTTTTTCGCCACGCGCTGCTGCAGATCGTTGATCCTGATGACGTCGCGTTGGGTCGCAAGCTCCGGGCGGCTCGCCATGGCGCGGGCAAGGGCCTGGTCCTCGGCGACCGTGTAATCGCTGCGGAACGGCTCGTCGGCGAGCACGATCTCGCTGCCCTCGGGAAGCTGCAGCTCGACGCGCAACACGTCCATCTGGTCGCGCACCGCGCGCTCCGCGTCGATGACCTCCTTCTCACGGGTCGCCACCTGGAACTCCGAGTTCAACAGTTCGTAGGCCGGCAGGACACCCGCCTTCACCCTCCCCCGGTCGTCCTGGAGGATGCGCTGCGCGAGCGCGAGCGAGGTCTTGCGCACCTCGAGGATCTCGCGCAGGTTGTACAGCTTGAAATAGTCGTTGCGCACCTGGACGATGGTATCGCTCAGACGGGTCCTGAATGCGTTCAGGGTCTCCGACTTCGTGAAGCGCGAAACGTTGATGGCAAGCTCGGTGTTCTCGCGACCAAACCCTTTGAGCAGCGGTTGCTGCAGGGTCAGGTCGAGCGCGGTCGAGTAGTAACGCGTGGAGTTGTTCACCCAGCCGCTCGTTACCGTCGCGCCGAGGAGGGTGCCGGTCGGAAGCAGCTGGCTCACCCCTGCGTTAGCCGTCACCTGGTCGATCGCCTGCGGCCTGAAGGTCAGGGTGTTGGTGCTGTTCGAGCGCTGGTAGTTGGCACCGAGCGTGAGCAGCGGGTCGTAGATGCCGAGGTTGCGCCGGGTATCTGCCTCAGCCATCGCCGGGTTGTAGAGCTCCACCTTGAGGTCGAGGTTCTTCTCGAAAGCCATGGTGATGGCGTCCTGCAGTTTGAGGCTGACGGTGGGCTGTGCCGAGGCGGTGACTGCTGTACCGAGCACGAGAGTGAGGGCACAGGCAACCGCGGTATTTCTGGTTCTCTTCATAGGTGCGATCCTTTCGATCAGCATTGTTGCGGGATTACTCGTATCTCAGGGCATCGATCGGGTTCAGCGACGCGGCCTTGCGCGCCGGATAGAAACCGAAGAAGACCCCCACCCCGGCCGAGAAGCCGAAGGCGATGATGATGGTGTTGACTGAAATCAGGGTGGGCCACCCGATGAGGCTCGCCACGATACGCGCTCCCGCTACGCCGAGCAGCATGCCGATGATCCCGCCGCAGGTGGTCAGAAGCACCGCTTCGGTCAGAAACTGCAGCATGATGTCGCGTTTTTTGGCGCCGATGGCGATGCGGATGCCGATCTCCCTGGTCCTCTCGGTGACGGAGACCAGCATGATGTTCATGATGCCGATCCCACCAACCACGAGCGAAATGGATGCCACGGCCCCCAGCAGGATCGACATCACCTTCGAGGACTGCTCGGTGACGGCGAGGAGCTCGGAGAGGTTCCTGATCGTGTAGTCCACCTCGCGGTTCGGGCCGATGCGGTGGCGCTGGTTCAGGAGCTCGGTAACCTCGTCCTCCGCCTTGTCGAGCACGTCGGCGTCCTTAGCCTGCACCATGATCGAGCCGACCACGTTGGGGAACTGGCTGCCTAAAAGTTTCCTCTGTGCGGTCCTGAGCGGAACGTAGATCACGTCGTCCTGGTCCTGCCCCTGGGGGGATTGCCCCTTGCGGCCGAGAATTCCGACCACGGTGAAGGGAATCTTCTTGATCCTGATGATCTTCCCCATGGGGTCCGTGCCGCCGAAGAGATTATCAACGACGGTCTGTCCGATCAAGCAGTTCTTGGTAGCGCCGTCCACGTCGGATTGGGTGATGTTTCGTCCGGCCACGATGGTCCAGTCGCGCACATGCACCATGTCCGGGGTGACCCCGAAGAGCACGGTGGACCAGTTCTGGTTGCCGTACACCACCTGGCCCGAGCCGCGCACGCTTGGAGCGACTGCGCCGACCGACGGGCATTCCGCCTTTATGGCGCGGGCATCGTCGTAGGTGAGCGTCTGGGTGCCGCCGGCACCGGAACGCATGCCGCCGCTCGTCACCGAACCGGGCAGCACCAATAGGAGGTTCGAGCCGATGCTGGATATCTGGTCGGAGATCATCTTGCTCGCGCCGGAGCCGATGGCGACCATGGCGATCACCGCACCGATGCCGATGATGATCCCCAGCATGGTGAGCAGCGCACGCATCTTGTTCACCCGCAGCGCGCGCAGGGCTATGAGGAGGCTTTGCCACAAGGTCGTCATCGTTTATCCACCTCGGCAGGCGGGACAGCGGTTTTCGCCTGGAACTGTTCATCGGAAATGATCAGGCCGTCACGGAAGATGATGTGCCGGCTGGTGAACTCGGCCACGTCGGGCTCGTGCGTCACCATGATGATGGTGATCCCCTGCCGGTTCAGCTCCTGGAAAATGGCCATGATCTCGATGGTGGTCCTGGAGTCGAGGTTGCCGGTCGGCTCGTCGGCCAGTATGATCGACGGGCGGTTGACCAGGGCGCGGGCGATGGCCACGCGCTGCTGCTGTCCGCCGGAGAGCTGGTTCGAGTAATGCCCTTCGCGGCTTGCGAGCCCCACCTTCTCCAGTGCCTCGAGGGCGCGGGCCTTGCGCTCCGCCGCAGGGATCTGGGCGTAAACAAGGGGCAATTCGACGTTCTGGCGCGCCGTAGTCCGGGCCAGCAGGTTGAATCCCTGGAAGACGAAACCGAGCTTCTTGTTGCGCACCTCGGCAAGCGCGTCGGCCGAGAGCTCCCCGACGTTCACGCCGTCCAGCAGGTAGCTCCCGCTGGTGGGAACATCGAGGCACCCAAGGATGTTCATGCAGGTGGACTTGCCGCTCCCGGAGGCCCCCATGATGGAGACGAACTCGCCACGGTTAACGGTGAAGGAGACCCCCTTCATCGCCTCGACGCGCTCCTCCCCCATCGTGTATATCTTCACTACGTCGTTTAGCCGAACCACTTCGTCCATTTAGAACCTCGGCCCCATCGGCATGCCGTTCTTCTTCTTGTCCTGGCCGACCTGCTCGATGATGACGTCATCCCCTTCCTTCAGGTTCCCGCTCACCACCTCGACCATGCCGCCATCCGATATGCCGGTGGTTATGGATACAGGAACAGCCTTACCTTCCTTGAGCAGGTAAACGGTCTGCCCGCGGTCCTTCCCACCGGGTTTTCCTCCGGGGCCGGTGCCCGCACCGGAACCGCCGCCCGTACCGGTCATGCTTCCCGGCCCGGTCTTCCCTTTGGCGGCCTTATCCTTGCCTGATTTCGGCTTGAAGCGTAGCGCGGCAGCCGGTACCTTGAGCAGGTTGTCCTTTCTCTCCGTCTCGATGGAAACGTTGGCGGTCATGCCGGGCTTCAACTTTAGGTCCTTGTTGTCGACGGCGATCACGGTCACATAGGTGACGACGTTCTGCGTCACCACCGGGGCGTTGCGGATCTGCACCACCGTCCCTTCAAACTGCTGGTCCGAATAGGCGTCCACGGTAAAGGTAGCCTTCTGCCCCACCTTCAGTTTGCTGATGTCGGACTCGTCGACGCTCGTGTCGATCTGCATCTTGGTCAGGTCCTGCGCGATGGTGAAAAGGGTCGGCGTCTGGAAGGACGCGGCGACGGTCTGGCCGACGTCGACGTTTCTCGACACGACGATGCCGTCCACAGGCGACCTGATCGTCGAGTAGTTCAGGTTCGTTTCAGCCTGCTTCAAGGCCCCACGGGTCTGCAGCACCGCGGCTTCCGCGGCCCTGACGCCGGCGACCGCCGCATCATACGCGGTCTGTGCGGAGTCCATGTCGCTCTGTGCAACGATCCCTTCCTTCAGAAGCTCCTTATTGCGCGCCATGGTCCGCTTGGTATCGGTCACGGTGACGCGCGCTTTGGCGAGGTTGGCCTCGGCGTTAAGCGCGTTGCCACGCGCCTGCTGGACCGCCGAATTGAAGAGCGCCGGGTCGATCTGGGCGATCGGCTGCCCCTTTTTCACCTGGGAGTTGAAGTCGACGTAAAGCTTCGCGATGGTGCCGGAAACCTGGGTGCCGACCTGGACGGTGACCACGGCGTTCAGTGTGCCCGTCGCCGAGACGGATGAGGCGATGGCGCCCCGCTCGACCTTTTGCGTCTTGTACTCGACCTTGGGAGGCTGTTTGAAGTAGAAGAAACCGGCCGTTACCAGAACGGAAAGAATTATGACGGCGCCTATGATTCTTTTCACTGATCCACCTCATTCATGATCATTATCCCTGCAATAGCATCTGAGCCTCGGCTTCGAGGTCAACTGCCCAGTACGGTAAATGCTAAATGTGCAAGAAAGATGAAATGGTTGCATCATTTTCTCAATCCTGCGGCCAAACCAGCACTTTAAACATCCTGCAACAGAGGGTCAACAAAAATTACCTTCCCCTCACCGAACATTCTTGCTTTCGAGGTTATCGCAAGACGTCAACCGGTCGACTCGTCAGAACCGAGGTTCGCTGCAACAGATGCGTCGGAGGATTTGACAGGGCTAATCGTTCCTATACAATTGGGCCGTGTTTTTGCTGGCCGGTAAATCCAACAAAAGGAGACTTAATATGGCGGCGTTCACGGCGAAGGACTTCTCGGAACTGATAGGCATGCCCGGGTTTAGCGAGGCGCTCCTCAACAACCACTTCACGCTGTACCAGGGGTACGTCAAAAACAGCAACACGCTGGACGAGCAGCTCATCCAGCTGCGCAAGGAAGGCAAGGGAACCGATCCGATGTTTGCAGAGATGAAGCGGCGTTTCGGCTGGGAGTTCAACGGCATGAGGCTGCACGAGCTCTACTTTGAGAACCTGGGCGGGAACACTCCCATCAACCAGGACGGCAGGCTGGCCGCGCGGTTGCACCAGGACTTCGGCAGTTTCGATGAGTGGGTGCAGGACTTCAAATCGGTCGGTGCGATGCGTGGCATCGGCTGGGCGATCCTGTATCAAGACGTGACCAACGGCAGGCTATTGAACTTCTGGATCAACGAACACGACACCGGCCATCCCGCCGGCTGCGTCCCCATCCTCGTCATGGACGTCTTCGAGCACGCCTTCATGACCGACTACGGGCTGAAGCGCGCCGATTACATCAACTCCTTCTTCCAGAACATCGAGTGGACCAAGGCGGAAGAGCGGATGCAGATGTAGATCCGACGGTCGCCATCCGACAGAAAAGGGGACTGGCTCCGCAGGTGCCTGTCCCCTTTTTCTTTCGCAGGACGCTTAGCCGTAAAAGTGCTGAAGGGTAGTTGGGACGGGAATGATCAAGCTGTTAGCCCACACCAGAAGCGCTAACGCATTTCCCCGGCTTGCCAAGTGGCGCCCCAGTCCGTCGAACGTGCGAAACTCATTCCGGCGGCTGCCACAACCAATCCCTCTCCATTAGCACAGAGCGCGCTGATCCGTTCCTTGGGGTCGGTAAAGAGGGCCGCTATCGACCAAGTCTCTCCCCGATCGGTGGATCGAATGATACTGTTGTCGACGGCCGTGATCACTACCCCCTCATCCGTGAAGATCATCGGCGTGGGATCGTAATTAAAGTCGGCGGAGGCATAGCTTGGAACACCGTTGTCGCGCCATGTGCCGCCGCCGTCATCGGAGATGAGGATATTGCCAAATCTTGTCATGGCGACGACCCGGCCTCTGGAGTCCGCTGCGATAGAGATGATGCGGCCAAAGCAGTCGAGGCCGCGCGACCATTTCCAGCTCGCTCCGTCGTCGACCGAATGGAAGACTACGGTTTGCCCGTAATTCCTGTCTTGGCTGTTGTAAGCCACCAGCGAGCCGGCGGGGGATCGGTACAGTCTCATCGACTGCAGAAAGAATCCATCGGGAGAAACGGCTTCCTGCCAGTTAGCCCCGGCATCAGCCGACCAGTACACCCTGGCCTTAGGTTGCTCTCCGAAAAGATGATCCTTGGCATGGCCGAAGAAGGCCAAGTGTCCCATGCCATCTGATACGATCGGCGAGGCGAACCGGACATCCGGCAAAAGAAGCCGCTGTTCCCATTGGGTGCCGCAATCCGTCGACCGCAACAGGTAAAGCCCCTCGGGGCCTGCTTCGGCGGCGACCAGCGTCCCCATCTCGCCAGCAACCGCTACATCCGGAATTATGCTGTAGCTGCCCCTGGGGTTGACGAAAGGCGCTTTACGCTGCGTTTCGTCCCAAGTGCGGCCGCCATCCTTAGAGCACCACCACCGGCTGCCTTCAGGAACGCTGGTGTACCCCCCCGCACACAGGGCAGGAACGTTGCCGCAGGGGAATGGTCTAAGCGAAAGCAGCATGTTACTCGGGACAGGGGTGAACGCGGCTTGCTGCCACGTTGCTCCGCGGTCTTCTGAAAAAAACGCGAAGCTCGATGGAGCGAATCCCCTACCGTGCAGCCCCAGCGCCACTAAGGTGTCATTGCTGCCACAATAGATATCGCTGATAAGCTTGGCCGGGGGCAACTTGCCGCAGCTACAGCAAAAAATAACCATCAAAACGGCGACTGTGATGTATGAAAGAATTCTTCGCATGTCATTGCTCCAAGAGCAATTAAAGCCTATCTGCTGGTGTAACTACGACAAGTCTTTCAGTGCAGTTTACATTCGAAAAATCAGCACGCCAGTTATCGCTTGCGGCGGTCTTGCAGCATCTTCGCGATCTCCTCTTCGCCGAGAGCGGCCTGCCCCTTCACTCGCAAGCTCTCAGCCTGCCAGGCTCCGCCGGATCAAGACCGGCAGGCTACGCAGAACTGTTCGACGGTACCGTCGATGCGGCAACCGCACGATGCACAGGCGTTATCCCACTCCGGGTGTCCCGCCACTTCCGCCCTCTTCTTGGCCTCCAGCCTTCTCACCTCGGCCTCCATCTCCTCGTTGTACTGATTTTCAAACATCCTCAAGCTCCTTAAGCGCAGCGTCTAAATTGAATCGGTTCAATCCTGGGAAACGTAGATCAACTTGGTCGTATCAAAGCCTAATGCGGCGGCCTTCGCCACCAGACGTTCTTTTATGGCAGCTTCCATCTTGGGCGTTCTGGAAAGAATCCATAAATACCCCCTGTCAGGCCCGCAAACAAGGGAATATTGGTAGTTGTCGTGGTCCAGGTCGAATATGACATAGGCACCGTAAAACGGCCCGAAGAAGGAAACCTTCAGATATCCCAGGTCCGAGGCCTTAACGAAATAGGCCTTACCTGTGGCTTCCTTCCACCGTTTTTCCCTCTCTGAATAGCCTCGATTGACGACCTTGAGCCCGCCGTCCTCCCGAAGGCTGTAATCCGCGCTGACCCGGGTCAGACCTCTTTCAAAGGAGTGATCAAGCCGTGCGATTTCGTACCACCTGCCGAGGTAGTTCTGGACCTTGAAATCGTGAACCGGTTCCACCCGATCCGGTATTCCCACACAGCCGGTAAACAGCAGCGTCAACCATAACGATATTTTCTTTATGTCTTGTGCGATTGGCATAAGTCCCTACTCAGTAGCGGAGTCCACATCGAGCAACAGATCGATGGCCTCATGCAAGAGTGCCTTGGCTATATCAGCCTCTCCGACTCTTTTCTTACGGTTTCACCACTGCACCTCTCGGCCTTCAGTGTCCAAAGATGTCAATTTTTGCCCCAGGTTCTGGATCGTGTAAGGCTTGGCCACCGCGCCCCGGAACCCGTAGGCAAGATATTCTGCCATTATGGGGTCGTTGGAGTATCCGCTTGATACGATCAAGTTGGCGTCTGCGTCCACGGCGAGAATCCTCTCCGCCGCCTCCTTCCCACCCATTCCACCCGGTATGGTGAGGTCCATGATCACTGCCGTGAAAGGGGTACCAGCCCGGAAGGCGTCTTCGTACAATTGGACTGCCTCGGCGCCCTCCGCGCAGGTGGTTACCCGGTAACCCAACTCCGCCAGCATCAAGGCCGCCAAATCCCTGATCATGGCCTCATCGTCCATCACGAGAACCACTCCTCCCCCATGCTGATGGCCGGCCGCTTGGGCGGCAGCCTCGGCGGCATGGGCCTGATACGTCTCCCCGATAGAGGGGAGGTGAATGGTGAAGGTGGTTCCCCTGCCGAGAGCGGAGGCGACGCCGACATGTCCGCCATGCCTCGTTATTATTGAATGGACGGAAGCCAGCCCCAGTCCGTTTCCTCCAGCTTTGGTGGTGAAGTAAGGGTCGAAAATCTTGGCCATCACCTCTTCGGTCATGCCGCACCCCTGGTCGGCCACCGTCAACCGGACGTAGCTTCCTGAAGCGAGGCCTAAATCGTTGTCACCGGCAAGGCTCTCGTTACGGGCTGTCACCGTCAGCGTGCCGCCGCCCGGCATGGCCTGCGAAGCGTTGATAACTATGTTATGCAGGACCTGGCACATCTGGCCCTCGTCGGCGTCGATCGCATGGATCAGCTCGGGGATATCGATCATCCCCTTCACGTTGGACCCGCTCAAGCCGAGCTCCACCGACTCGTTGACGATGGTAGGCAGGGAAACCACCTTCCTGACCGGCTCCCCTCCACGGGCGAAAGTGAGCAACTGGCGAGCGAGCTCCGTGGCCCGCACCGAGGCCTTTTCCGCCTCCTCCAGCGCCTTGGACGATTTATGGCCCGGATCCAGGAAAAGCTGCGCAATAGAGACGTTACCCATGACGCCGGTCAGAATGTTGTTGAAGTCGTGGGCTATGCCGCCGGCAAGGAGGCCAAGCGATTCCAGCTTTTCTATCCGTAACCGTTCCAGTTGGTGCTTCTTGAGATCAGTCACATCCCGGTAGGACCAGAAGCGACCCACGATCTCGTCACCAATCTTCAAGGGCTGGGTGTAGCGGTCGAAATGGCGTCCATCGACGAGGGCAAGCTGGTCCTGGCCTGAGGCTTCCGGGCGGGCGTAGAGCCCATGCACTTTGGCCAGGAACTCGTCAGCCTTGAGTATCCGGGAGGCGATATAGGGGTGAATGGGGTCACTCACGCCGGTGACCAGTAGTTCCTCCGGGACATCCCATAGTTCGGCGAACTTCCGGTTCCAGCGCACGATCTCCATGTTACGGTTGACGACCAGGATCCCATCGGGAGTGGACTCGAGGGCGGCGCTGGTCAGCGAGGTGGCATAGGAGAGGAGTTCCTCCGCTTGTTTTCTCTCGGTGATGTCCTGGGCGATGCCTGTGGTTCCGACCACCCTTTCCAGTTCGTCGAAGAGGGGGGTCTTGAAGGTGGAATGCCATCTGGCCCCAGCCGGGGTCGCAATTTGCTCCTCCACGTGCTTGGTCTTTCCAGATGCGCAGACTTCACGGTCATCCGCCACGTAATCGGCGGCCATGTCTTCGGGGAAGAGGTCGAAGTCAGTCTTGCCGAGGCACTCCTCCACCGTTCGACCGGCAGATCTCGCGTACTTCTCATTGATCATCTCCAGCCGCCCCTCGGTGTTCTTCAGCCAGGCCATCATCGGCAGGTTGTCCAAAATGGCACGCTGGCGCAGCAATAGTCTCGCATTGGCCAGTTCGGCCGCCTTCTGTTTTTCGACCTCCCGGGCCAACTCCTCATTTACCCGCTTAAGCTTTTCGTTTGCCTCGGAGAGTTGGGCGGTCCGTTCGGCAACCAGCGCTTCCAGGTGCCGGTTGCGATCCTGCAGATCCTTGAGCGGATAGATCTCCCCCTCGGCAGCGATTCCGAATGAGATAGAGATGCTGCTATGGGAGATCTTCCAGCCGGATTCCTCCCTTCGGAATATGAGCACGAGGCGGGCAATTTTATTCGACAGTATGTGATCTTCGATGGGAAGATGGATGACGAAGGTGCTGCTGGTCACCGCGATGGTTTCGGCCAGCAACTGGATCGAGAGATCCTTCAGTTCTATGTGTATGGGGTCCTTGACCTGAGCGAAGTCCTTACGGGTGACCGCGACCCAGGCCTCACGATCCTTCACGAGATAATCGCCGCTACCGGTTATGCCCGAGAAATCGTCACTGAACCATGCCGTCAGCAAATCGTCGCGAGTCGAATACATCCGAATGTAATTATCAAACAGTTCCCTGATTTCCTGGTAGCTTGAGGCGTCCATGAAAGTGATCCCTTCCCATTGTGACAACGTTGGCGGTTGGAATAACCGGGCTGCAGAAACACAGTGGAGGTTTGCCGTCCTAATTGTCCGAGAACTATACCAGTAACTACATGGATTTCATGTCAGAATAAGGAAAGTTTGAGGGGACGCGTCTAAGGGTGGGGTTGGCTTTCTCTCTCTCAGTGATCGCTGAAGTGATTGTAGCTAAAGGTCAGGATGATCGACTGAAACACAAAAAAACGGCTTAGCCCTCAAAGAGCCAAGCCGTCGTCTTGTTGTATGGTGCGTAGGCCGGGGTCGCATGCTAGACGTAAGTGTATGATTTTATATCAATAAATAAGCGTGCACCAAAATTAAATATACCCAAAACTACACCTAAAGTTAATTCATGCTTAGGTTTGATGCCTATTTGGTTCCTTTGAAGGGCTGGAAGATCATTTTCTAACGGGGTTGAGGCGCACCAGCGCGTCAGCACCTGTGTGCCGCCGAGTGGTTGGGTTTCACTACTTCTTCACTAGTTGTGTTGCCGAAGCTTTATCAACGACCTTGTATTCAGGCGCACCAGTCATGACGACCCACCCATATCCTTTGCCGGGGCATACTACTTCGTAGTATCCGTACATCTTTTCATATGCCTCTCGTCCCACAGCACATTGATCTCCAGGCGACAGGTTGAAAATCTCCTGCAGTGCATCACCTTCATGGGCTTTATAGACTTTTACAGGAGTTAAGGCGACAAGGGCACGTGGACCTTGATCCTTCTGGCACCCAAGAATTGAAAAAAGTATGACGGTTGTGATGAGCAATTTTGATTTCATTTTGATCTGTGATCCAACGTGGCCAAGGCGCACCGGCGAAGCGTCAGCGGAGCCCGTGTGCCGCCGAGCGGTTGGTATTATTTAGTATATCCTTTGTCTAAGTGGTAGGCGATCAAAGTCCATATTGCCGCGCATACTACAGCCGTGACCATTTTTGTCCTATTCTTTTGGCTCCACGTTAGGACAAAAGCAGTTATGGTTGTTACAGCAATGCCCGCAAGCCCGTAAAGCTGCATAATCGAATGAATTACAATAACAAAAGGGAAAAGTATTTGCAGAAGCGCAATAGCGTATCCGCCTCCGAGTAAACTCCCGCAGCACATTCCAATAATAGAAAGAGCTAGTGACAGAATCATCATTTTCAGAATTCGGAAATCCATGACGTCTCTTTATAATTTCTTGTATCCCAAGGGGGCGGCCTTGACCGGCGGCGCTAGCCGTCCGCGTCTAAGGGCGTGGTTGGGTTCAGTCTCTCGCACTAGTGGCAGGAATCCGAGTTATCATCATGGTCGCAGTGTTCATGTCCGTGCGGGTCCCAGAAAATGTCTCCGGTGCAATGCCCTCTTAAATCATCTGATTGTGGTCGTGGAGGATGATGGAACCCACCGTAGAAGACAGGCCCTAGGACAGGAACGATGGCCAAGACGGACCAAATTGCTTTTATGTACCATCTGTCGTTACCTTTCCACAGGTTGAAAAGGCAAAACATGGTGCAAATTTCGGACAAGCAAATGACACCTATGAAAAATGGATCCATATCTCTCACTGTCTGTCCAACGTCATAAGGCTGACCGGCTTAAGGCCGGTCGCGCCGCTGGTTAGGTGCCCAGCCGCGAATCAATATCCGGTTCACGCCCGACAGAATCAAGCCACAAATAGCACCTACAAATCCTGCTAGTACGGACGTTTTAAGTAACCATAGAAAAAATGCTGCCCATTCACCTTCTATTGCGTGCCCGAGTGAAGGCCAGGGCGGACCTGCTGCCATAGCCTCGTTTAGGATTCCAATTGTTTGGATAAAGGGGATGGGTATAAAGCCCACCGCAAAACCTTCGAGTGCTGGCTGCAACCACCCACGGTAACCACTCAAAAGTTTCTTTGTGTGTGCTGTCCCTCTCCAGAGCGTGACAACGCAGATTGGTAGCAAGAAGCCGAGTACTACTCCTGGGTTCTCCAGCATAAGATCTTTGGGGGACTTCCCTTCGTTGGTCGCAATAAGGAGGACTATCACTAGAACGATCGTCGAATCGATCACTCCGCAAATCAATGGTATGTTCCGAATCGTTTTCATTATCCTCTTCAGCTAACGGGTTGCGGGTGAAGACTTGGGGACGCCCAGCCATCAGACCGGTGTATCTGCCTGGTTGGGATTTGCACTTGTTGCCATCTTGAATATTTGCCCTAATGTCAACTCCTCAGTAAATACGCCAGCCAAATCAAACCGGTACTTTTTCTCAAGGTTTATTGCAAAAGTTTCCAATTCGAGTGCATCGGGCCAACCTTCTGTTGGATAAAGTGCTCGGTATATTTCCATGATTTTATCGTTTGGGGTAAATTTGAGTCTTTCTTTGTTATCAAAGGCAAAACCCTCTACAAAACACTCTAGGAACTCACGAATTGATTCTTTTGTAGCTTGAGGGAACTGTCTCCGCCACTCAGCACCGGAGCAACCTCTACTCCAGAAATTCTCCAGTTGCTTTTTGGTGTCGAGGTTGGCGAAAATACTGGCACCAATGGCCACCACAATCAAAATGATTATCTGTAGTTCTGTTTGAGTCATCATTTATTATCCCAACGGGTTGCGGGTGAGCGGCGGAGCGACCTTGCTCTCACAGGCTCCTGTTCGCTTCTACCGACTCGCGCAGTCCGTCTCCACCCGTTGTGGTTGGGCTCTTCTTCTGAAGTTCAGTAGAAGGTGCCATTGTGTCAGTGCAACGTTCTCTCCATCTTGTAACCCAGCGATCACGCCCAGTTCACCGCCCGTTAAACACGGGTTTACCTATAGGCAGCTTTATGCTTTGGTCATTGACGGCAAACACGCCGGGAATAAGGCCATCGGGCCATCTGCAGCTTACAAATGCGCCTAAGGCTTTATGTCCTTTAGCTATTATCCAAAGCGATAGATCGTAACTTTCTGTTCCCAAATTGGAAACTTGATAATATTTCTCTACAAGGTCGTACCTGATCAGCAAGACCCTTTGTCCCGCATATGGTGATAAATCAAAACCAGCACGCCTCAGCACAGATTGCTTGAGACCCCAATCAGGACCAGAGAGTTCCTGTGGCAATAGGACTTCCTGTGTGTTTGATGTGCCATGGATGTGCAATTTGTATTTTTGGATTATATCCAATCCGACCGTAGGACTGCCGGATGAGAAAGAGTAGGACGGTACGAAAAGTACGATGGCTACAAGGAACATTGAAACGACCCCAGACATTTTCATCCGATACTCCTTCATTTTTACCAACGGCTGGCGGGTGAGCAGCGGCGTTAGTCCGAGTCTAAGGGCGTTGTTGGGCAGAGGCGCAGCAACCGGCGCGCAGCAGGTTAACACGCACAGTTAGCGGCAATCAATGTAAATATTTTGTTGTTCCAATTAGAAGATTAGATAACTGCATTACCCTCTGGTGGGGCGAACAGGGGGAGATGTCTGAGTTGATGAGATTCGGGAGGGAAAGGCTTTGCACGTCAGGGAGCGCTGGCGTGGTTGTGGCGAAAAAGCGTACCGCAAATACAAAAAAACGGCTTAGCTCTCAAGGAGCCAAGCCGTCGTCTTGTTGTATGGTGCCGGAGGTCGGGGTCGAACCGACACGGGGTCACCCCCGCTGGATTTTGAGTCCAGTGCGTCTACCAATTTCACCACTCCGGCATTTATGAAGCGGTTTCTAATATCTCTTGCGAAAAGAGACCAACCTTATATCAGTAAATGGAAGACTGGTCAAGTCACTTTGCCAGCAATACCAACTTCTTTTGCTTTCCCTACCCCTCAAAGGGTGTTGAGATACTCAACGGCATCGTCTGCTGAGAGAGGCTTGCTGAAAAGATATCCCTGTATGATGTCGCAGCCGTGTTTCACCAGGAACTCCAGTTGTGCCGCGGTTTCCACCCCTTCCGCCACCACTTTTTTACCCAGAGAATGCGACATGGCGATGGTCGCCGACGCGATCGCCGCATCATCCGGGTCTATCTCGATATCCTTCACGAAGGAACGATCTATCTTCAGCTTGTCGACCGGGAAGAGCTTCAGATAGCTAAGCGATGAATATCCGGTGCCGAAATCGTCGATGGCAAGGTCTATCCCCATGCTCTTCAGGACGCCGAGGATCCTGATACTTTCCACCGGACGCTCCATGGTCATACTCTCGGTCACTTCCAGTTCGATCATGCCCGGCTCGACCTCGTACCGCGCCATGATGGTGGCAAGCATCTCGGGAAGGTCCGGCTGCTGCAGTTGCCGCGCAGAAAGGTTGACGCTGATCTTCTCGAACGGCACACCGGCTTTCTTCCATTTCGCTGCCTGCTCGCATGCCATCTCGAAGACATGACGGCCGATCTCGAGGATGAGGCCTGTTTCCTCGGCGATGGAGATGAAGCGCTCGGGGGAAACAAGTCCCGCCTCCGGGCTCAGCCAGCGCACGAGCGCCTCGAAGCCGACGACCTTGCCGGTGGCCGCATCCACCTGCGGCTGGTAATGCAGCACGAACTCGTCATTGGTGATGGCGCTGCGCAGGTTGTTCTCCATGGCAAGTCTCTGCCGCGCGGCGGTGTGCATCTCACGGGTGAACATCTGGTAGGTGTTCCTGCCGGCCGCCTTGGCATGATACATGGCGATGTCGGCGTTCTTGAAAAGCTCGGAGACCGAGGTGCCGTCGTGCGGGAAGACGCTGATACCGATGCTTGGGCTCGTGTACACCGTGTTGTTGTCCAGGAAGTAAGGCGCGGAGACGGTCTGCAGGATCTTCTCGGCGAGATGCGCCGGCTCGATCTGGGACCGTATCTGCGGCTGCACCACGACGAACTCGTCGCCGCCGAAACGGGCCACGATGTCTTCCGCGCGCAAGGAGCTCTTGAGCCTTGCGGCCACCTCCTTCAGCAACAGGTCGCCTACATGGTGGCCGAGCGTGTCGTTGATGGTCTTGAAGCGGTCGAGGTCGACGAAGAAGACGGCCAGTTGGTGCGAGCCGCGCTTCGCCTGTTCGAGGGCCTGTGAGAGCCTCTCGACCAGGGTGTGCCGGTTCGGAAGCGAGGTGAGCGTGTCGGTGTGGGCAAGCTGCTCGATGCGCCGCTCCGCCTCTTTGCGCTGCGTTATGTCGGAGAAGGATGCGAAGTAGTTGGTGATCAGGTTGCCCCGCCCGCGGATCGCCGTGATGGTGAGCCACTTGGGATAAAGGGTGCCGTCCTTGCGCTTGTCCCAGATCTCTCCCTGCCAGTAGTTGGTCTCCAGGATGGAACGCCACATGGTGTCATAGAAGGTCTTGTCCTCCACCCCGGATTTCAGGATCCTCGGGTTCTTGCCGAGAGCCTCATCCCGTACATATCCCGTGAACTGCTCAAACGCCCTGTTGGTCTCGATGATGCGGTTCTCGCTGTCGGTTATCACGATCGCCTCACCGCTTTCATTGAAAATCTTCGCCAGCAGCTTGATCCGTCTCTGCGCCTTCATCTGGTCAGAGGTGTCGCGGATGCACTCGATGGCGCCGATGACCTCGCCCTTACTGTCGCGCAGCACGCAGGCGGAGGAGGTGAGATAGGCGGCGTCGTTACCACGCCCGAGAGCGAAGCACTCGCCGTGCACTATGTCGCCGTTACGGGTGAACCCTTCGTAGTTCTGTTCCTCCACCTTGACGTCCGGGTTAAGAACGAGGTCGACCAGCATCGGCCGCCGCTGGCCATAGAAAGGAAGAGCGTACTCGAAGTCGCCCTTACCCATCATGGTCTCGGACGGAACACCGGTGAGTCTCGCGAGTTCCCGGCTCCAGACCAGCACGCGCCCTTCCCTGTCGATGATGAGGGTCGCGTCGGGCATGAAGTCGATGATGTTCAGCAGGTACCGGTGGGAGTTACGCAGTTCGCTCTCGAGGTTCTTTCGCTCGGTTACCTCGGTCTCTAGCTGCAGGTTCTTCTCGCGCACCTGTGCCTCGCGGTCGCAGCGCTCGACTTCGAGAACCATGGTGCGCCAGGTGATGAACCCGATGGCGGTAATCCCCAGAAACCAGAGAGCCGCGTAACTCACCAGGACCCCTTGCGTCTGCGCCCGCGCCGCCGCATAGAACGGCTCAAGCGGAATGGAGACGTCGGTCCCCCCGCGAAGCTCTCCCACCTTGATGCCGGTCCAGGCGTGGCATTTAAGGCATGATTGCTCCATGATCATGGGCTGCATCATGCGCAGGTGCGGCTTCCCATCGATGGAGACAAGACCGTGGTAATCCTCACGAGTCCCCTCAACGATAAACAAGGCGGTCTGCTCCCAGGCGTCCGGGGCGTCCACCGGGTTCAGGTACAGCCGCGAGGTGATCCTGGTCCGCACCCCGTAGAGTTGCGGTGCCTCCCCGGTTATCTCGTTCATGATCATGGCGGGATTTTTCAGGGTCAGCCCGTGCCCTTCCGTGCTCTTTATGTCGCGGTCGGGGACGTGGTTTAAAAAAGGGCTGGGGGTGACGAGCGGCCCTTGCAGCAGGTACATGTTGCCGCGCTTGGAGGCCCATTTCCTGAATGCCAGGTCTTTCGCGAGGGAAATCTTGGCCTCGGTCTCCGCGAGCTGGAGCGCCTGCCGACGCGCCTGATGCGCCGTCCAGGTGGCAGCACTCGCTATGAGGATGGTCCATACAACGGCGGTTACCATCCCCCTGATTTTGATGACGTTGGCGTTGCTGGTTCTGAAGAAGAGTATTTGTTGCAGTTGGTTCACCTCAGCCTGTCTCCCGGGTGTTAAGAGTGTTCGGCCGGCAACATGAGAAAGGGTCTGTGGACGACTACTGTTTCACATGGTGGGAATTTGTAGGACCGATGCTAAGCTTGCCAGTCAAAACTATCGCACTACCACGACGCATGCAACCGGCACGTTACCTACTCTTTTCGGCAACTCTGGCTGTAACTGTATAGGGAGAATCGAAGCAGCTGGTTCGGAACCCCGCAAAAGCATGTTTAGATGGAGGGTATTCTCTATAACTTCGAAAAATAGGACGTTGCGTGCATGCTACAACATACGGAGTTCCTGACGAGGAGTTAAAGCGTGAAGCCGCCACCAGAGCGGCTGAACAGGTAATTCTTTTTTGCAATCAGTGGAAAATTATCTATTGACACCCCATGCGCCGTTTGCTATAAACATGGCTCCTTAGATGGGGCTGTAGCTCAGTTGGGAGAGCGCTTGAATGGCATTCAAGAGGTCCGCGGTTCGATCCCGCGTAGCTCCACCATCATTTACAAAGGACCTAGGACTCTCCTGGGTCCTTTTTTCGTTTCAGGACCGTCCGGTCAACAAATCCCCTCCCCCAAGCGGCATCATTCCTTTCGCTCATCCTTGCCTGCGTGCCCCGCATCGGCCGCACCACTACGGTAACCGGTCATCTCCAGATAACCTGAACCGTTCGGGCTTCCCTGTAGCCCCTTGATCGCCACGGCCCCCTCCCAATAGCGGAAGCCTGTTCTGAGTTCCTGGTCCGGAAGCCTCGGCACGACCTCCAGTGCGAGGTGCACCGAGGGGACCCGTAATCTCCAGAGTGCAGGATAGCGCGCACCGCTTTCAGGGCTGGTCCACCAGGATGCGACTTGAAGCTGCACATCTTCCCGCTTAAGTGTCCTGGTACCGCCATCGGCCGCCACAAGCGTGCCGCCGGAGAAAGGATCGCTGCTGCCGTCGCGGCGCCTTAACTGGTAAAACATAAGGTCCCGGCCGTCGTCAAGGTGCAGGGCGAACCAGTCCCACCCGACCTGTCCCGATTCGAGCGCCGAGGTGCTCCACTCCCGGTCCAGCCAGGAAATCCCCTTCACCGTGAAGCGCTCCCCGCCTACGCGGATGACGCCGGCAGTAGACAGTCTCGGGACCGAGTAGTAATACGAGGCGTTGCCCGGGGTGGCGCTCTTCCTGCTGAGCCCCCCTTCCCCGTTCAAGATCTCAGGTTTAACGGCGGTGAGATCGAGGTCTATGGCCATGTCGCTGTCAGCGGCGCTAAGGTGCACGCCCCACGGGCCCGCCTTGAACTGCCGTGCGCTCCAGTCCTCCAGATGCACGGCAAAGGGGTCACCGGCGGCACCGGCAAGCCCGAGCGCGGCACGACTGAAGCGCTCGGCAAAATGAAAGCGTTTCCCGTTGACGTCGGTGACCGCGAAGTGGGCCATGAAAACGTCGTCGGCACCCCAGGCTGATTCCCTTTTTGCGGCATGAGGGGTAAGGGCGGTGGAGAAAAAGGTGAGCTGGTAACCGAAACGGCGTCCGTCGGCTCCGGTCAGGTTGCCGGTGAAGTACCACCACTCGTTTCGGAAGCCCGGATGCGGTCCATGGTCCGCCGGGAACGTGAAGCGCCGCGGTTTCTCTGCTCTTAAGTAACCGGGATCGGCACTCCCCCCGAGCGCCTGGCTCACGCTTAGCCCACCTTCCTCAAGAGCGCCCCTGGTCCGGTTCCGGACCTGAGGTAGGACAAGAAGCGCCGCAAGCACGAGGAGAGCGGCGCAAAAGGCGCCTTTCCACCAGACCTTGAATCTTCCGGCGTCACGGCGCATGTCAGTCCTCCTCCTTGAGCGCAAGCGCGGGAGAAGTGCGTGCGATCCTTAAGGATGGGTAGATCCCTGCGATAAGGGCGGCGCTCAGGGAAAGCAGGAGCGCTTCCGCGAGTTCGCCAGGCGTCACGGCGAACTGCATGGTCCATCCGAAGGAGCGCAGGTTAATCACATAGATGAGCACCAGCGCCTCTATGATCCCAAGCGGCAACGATAAAACACCGGCGATGGTGCCGATGATGGCGGTTTCGCCGCAAATAACCCCCCAGACCTGCCCCGGAGTGAGCCCCACCGCACGCATCACGGCCAGCTCCCTCGCCCGCTCCACCTGCATCGCCATGAGGGCCGAGAGTATCCCCACGAAGGCGACCAGCATGGTGAGCATGCGCAAGACGCCCGTGATGGCGAAGGTGCGGTCGAAAATCTCCACGGTCGCCCGGCGGAGCTCGCCGTTGGAGATCACGGTCACCTCCTCCCCCCGTACCTGTTCAAGCACCATGGTCCGCAGCTGCTCAGGTTGCATCCCATTCAACGCGGTAAAGGACATGCCGTCCACGCTTTCGTCATTGAAGTTATCCACGTAGGCGCGCCGGCTCATGATGACGATGCCCGCATCGCTTCCGTAGTCGTAGATGATGCCGGCGATCGGAAAGCGCTTCGGACCGCGGGCGGTGCGCAGCGTGACGCTGTCTCCGGGGCCCACTTGATGACGGTAGCTGTAGGGCTCGGAAACGAGAACCGCCTCTCCGCGGCTGTAGCGTCCCCATATCTGTGCCGGGTCCCCTTTCTTGAAGGGATAACGCGCGAAGGTGCGCTCCGGCGCATCGACCGAGAAGATCTCGGTGCCACCATGCGCCCCCTCGATCAGTACGCGCCGCGACAGGGTCACCTGGGCCTTGTCCCTGAGCGACAGGAGGCGGCGCACCAATGCGGGATCGAGCGGTGGGCGGTAGCGCCCGCCGCCGCGGTCGGTGGAGGTGAGGTAGATATCGGCCTGCAGCCAATCTTGCAGCCAGTTTTGCACGGTGAGGCGGAAGCCCCCCACCATGATGCCGACGCCGATACCGGCCGCGACCGCCACGACCAGCGCTGCCGTCGCAACCCCGGTGCGGGAAAGAGAAGCCGCCACGCCGCGTGCAGCCATCCTGCCGATGGAGCCGAGAAAGGGGGTGACGACAGGGAGAAGCAGCGAGGTGATGAGCAGTACGGCGGCGGGAACGAGCAGTGTGTACCCGATGATGAGGACGAAGAGCCCGGCGAAGCCGCCGACGATACCCCCGCGCTCGAAAAGAAGAAGCGCACCGCCGACGAGGAGCAAAAAGGCCCCGAAGGCGGCCGCACGCGGCACCCTTCTTCTTTGACGCGACTCGACCACGGAACGGGAAAGCACGGCGCGCGGCGGCGCGGAAGTCGCCTCCAGCGCTGCCGGGACGGCCGCGGCAAGCGTTGCGACCACGCCGAGCAGGGCGCCCTTCACGAGCGTGCCGGGCAGAAGCGGCGCACCGCGCACCTCGGTAACGAAGTAGAGGTCGTTGATGGTCCTGGTGACGAGCCTCGTGAGCTCCGAGCCGAGCAGAAAACCGGCGAAGAGGCCGACCAGAGTACCCGCGACGCCGATGATAAGCGCCTCCACGCAGATCATGGTGAAGACCTCGGCGCGGCTCACGCCCAGGGCCCGCAGCATCCCGATCAGGCGCCGCCTGCGGATCACCGAGAAGGTCATCGTGTTGTAGATCAGGAACATCCCGACGACAAGGGCGAGGAGGCTCATCGCGGTCAAGTTGAGCCGGAAGGCACGCGTCAGCCGGTCCAGGGCACCGGCCTTCGCACCGGCGGGGACGATCCCCGCCCCGGCCGGGAGCACGGAGCGCACCTGCCCGAGGACCAGCTCGCCCCCCTCCCCTTCCGGAACCACCAGGTCGATGCGGGAGAGGCGTCCCGCCTGCCCCAAGAGTTCCTGGGCGGTGGCGATGTCGCAGACCAGCACCGAGGCGAGCGCTGCGCGACTCACGCGGTCGGGAGGCTCGAGGAACCCGGCAAGGTGGAGTTCGCGCTTAGCCCCGGCGATCGCGGCAGGGAAACGGGCCGCGCGCGTCAAACGGCGCTCCGCAGCGGCCTCGCGCAGCATGAGCACCGCGCCGGGCCTCGTCATCAGGTCCGTGAGGACGCCTTTATCGGTGAAGCGCGAGGAGAAGGAGCGGATGGGCGGTTCGGAGAAGGGATCGATACCGATCAGTTGGAAGGTGACGCCGGAGAGCTGCAGGTGTCCGGTCACGACTGGAGCCGCACCGCGCAAACGAAGCTCGACGCGGATGCGACGGTAGAGCTCCTCGGGAAGCCCGGTCGGGCCGCCCACGATCTGGTGCGTCGCACGCCCGGCGACGGTCTCTGCGGCGATGCGGAAGGCGCGCTGGGCGGACTCGTTGGCGCGGTCCACCGCGGTCACGACGGCTACGCCGAGGGCGACCCCGAGCACGGCGAGGACGGCAAGCCAGGGGTGCCGCATGACGTTGCGCATCCCGGCACGCCAAAGGATCATGACCGGGCCCCTGCCTCTACCTCTACCAGCACCCCGTTTCTGATGGTGAGCACACGGTCGGCAAGCGAGGCCACCTCGCCGCTGTGCGTCACGAGGACGAGCGTGGTGCCGGACGGCCTTAGCAGACGCTGGAAAAGGTCGAGCACCTGGCGCCCCGTGTCCGCGTCCAGGTTTCCGGTCGGTTCATCCGCAAGCACCAGTTTCGGCTCGTGCACGAGGGCTCGGGCCACGGCGACGCGCTGCTGCTCACCGCCGGAGAGACGATCAGGGAAGGCGCCCGCGCGGTCGGCAAGGCCTACGGCGTCAAGGAGTTCGCGGGCACGGGTCTTGTGCAAGTCGGTGAGCTGACCGGAAAGTTCAAGGGGAAGGAGGATGTTCTCGAGCACGGTGAGGGTCGGGATCAGGTTGTAGAACTGGAAAACGAAGCCGATATGGTAGCGGCGAAAAAGGGTGCGTTCACGTTCACTCATGCGGTTCAGCGCACGTCCCCCGATCAGGACCTCGCCGCGATCGGGGAGATCGATGCCGCTTAGCAGGTTCAAAAGGGTGGATTTACCGGAACCGCTCCGCCCCAGTAGAAACACCCACTCGCCAGGCGTGATGGCGAGCGCCGCGTCGCGAAAGACCACGCGCTCGCGGTCCCCCTCGACGAAGCTCTTGCCGATCCCCTGCAGTTCAACAATCGATTCCGCCATCACACCCATCCCCGGGACCGCATCGAAGCATGCCGCGTCGCTCCCGCCTCAGTTCCCCTCTTTGGACTGAAGGGCCTCCTGCTGGGCCCGCTCCAGTCGCTTGTTGTTGAGGTAAGCCGGTTTGTCGATCTCTTTCAACTGACGGGGGTATTTCGCGGTCAGGTCGTACCACCGGCTGAGGCGCTGTTCGAAGCGTTCCTTCTCGGGATACTTCAGGGTTTCCAGGTAGGTCTGCAGCGCGAGGTAGTAGCGCATGGTGTTTCTTTCCACCGCGCCGCGCACCCCCTCGATGTACTCCTGCTTCCCGTCTTCCCCCACCATTGTGAAGCCGACCTTGTCGCGCCCGAGTGTCGCGAAGTAGGTCTTGATCGCCATGCGCGCCATGGTGCCGTGACTGTAGGTATAGCTGAAATGAAGGAAGGTCCCCTGCCCGCCCAGCGGAACGGCCTGGACCCCGATCCGGTGGTCCTTCGTTCCAAGCGGCCCCTCGTCCCCCACGAGGTTCAGTTCGAGGTACTGGGGCTGGCTTGCCGCGACCTTGAAAGCAAGCTTCAGCGGATAGGCGTCGGAGGGGGGCTGGAAGTACTTGCGCCCGCTGTAGAGGGTGAGCTGGGCATTCTGCTTTACCTTGCGGTAGATGCACGCCTTGATGTTGATGTGCAGCGGAGTGATCTCGCACCACGCGGAGGGCGACTGCAGCGCGTCGCGCACCGTCTCGAAGGGGAAATGGAAGACGCCGTACATGTCCACCCGAACCGAATCATGTCCCTCTTTCGACTCGAGGAAGATGGGTGCGCCGAACTGGTTCTTGTCGAGCTTCGACTTGATCTCGCCGTACTTGGCTAGGAGCGCGCGCTCCCCGGTCTGCTCCGTGTCCGCGGCAAAACCGGTGCCGCACAGGAAAGCGACGACAAACAAGACGACGGCGACGAGGCAAACCCGTTGCAAACGACCGGCGCTACCCATGTGTCCCCCCCCTTTGTCGGTCCCCACCAGCGCCCGCATCACGGGATCCCTCCCTGGTCGGCCGTTTCCACTCCGGAAACCGCGTCGTCCCACATGGAGAAAAGAACGGCGAAGATGACCGGCCCGACTATCAGCCCCAAAAGCCCCATGCTGACCACCCCGCAGAGGGCTCCGAGGACGACGGCCAGCGTCGAGATGTCGCTGGAGGCCCCGATGGCGAGGGGACGAATGGCGTTGTCGGCAAAACCGACGAAGAGAATGCACCAGGCCGCGAGAAGCGCCGCCGCGAGATAGGAGCCCCCGAGCGCTATGAAGGCCGCCACAGGAACCCAGATGACCCCGGTGCCGACCACGGGAACCAGTGCGGCGATCGCGGTGAGAGTTCCGAAAAAGATCGGTGCGGGAACACCGGCCACCCAGTACCCCACCCCGGCAAGCACCCCTTGCGAGGCACAGGTCAGGACCGTGCCGACAACCACCGCGGTGGTGATGGAGCGGACCTCGCCGGCAAACTGCTGCGCCTTACGGGGATCAGGGGCGAGCCTGCCGATGCAGATGGAAACGAACCGGTCGCCGTCGCGGTAGACGAAGAAGAGGATGAACAGGGCGATGAGCAGGGTGCCGAGGAAGCTCATCATGTTGCGCGCTAGATCTCCGGCAAGTCCCAGGATGATGCCGGAGCTGCTGGCGGCGACCTTCCCCCCGATGGCGGCCAGGTCGACACCGAACCGGTCGACAAGAGCCATGATCTTCTGGGCGAAGGGGAATTGGCCTAGGGCGGTGCTCCCGCTCCTCGCGATGGTGCCGAAAAGCTGCTCCGCCTGCTGGTACCAGTCCGGGGCGTGGACGGCGGCGGTCACCACGAGTGCGGTAACGGGGAGGACGAAACAGACCGCGACCGCAAGCACCATGAGTCCCGCTGAGCGCCCTTCGCGCCCGTTTAAGAGGCGCAGCAGCCGATGGTAGTGAGGCATGGTGGCGATGCCTATGATGAGCGCCCAGGCGATGGGCATCAAGACAGGAACGGTGAGCAGCACGATGAGAACGACGGCGCCAGCCGTGGCTAGCGCCGCGAGGATGCTTAGGTAAGTTTTTCGATCCATCGGTCTCCCTTTGAAGGTGCAGGTAGTGTCGGGACTGCGTGGAAAATCGGGAAACGCCGCGTGGACGTTCGCGCCGCAGGCCGGTGTGCCTGCCGGCGGCGCGTCATCGAACGGGCCTCAGCGCGTGGTTTCTATTTTTCGTCCCTTCTCGTCGGTCGGTGCCGCCGGACGCTGCACCCCTTCAGGCTGCACCGACTGCTCCGTCTGGAAGGAAGGACGCTCGTTGCGCTCGTTGCCGAGGGCGGGCGCCTCTTCGGTCACTTTCCAGTTTTTTCCCACTGGCACAGAGAGTTCCTTCGGCTGTGCCACCTGGTTTGGGGGTGCCTGCTTTGTTTCATAGAGGGCGCAGGCGGGAAGTGAGGAAAGAAGTAGCGCTAGGATGATAAGGCGTGCGTGTGTCATGACGGGACTCCTAAAAGATGTGCTGCCGTTCAAGCTGAATCAGGTTGCCTGGAAGCGTTCGGTCTGCTTTCTTTGCATCGTCCATGTGTCAGTAAGCATAGCAAGGGAGAGAAATAATTAAAAGTTTGTTTTTGAACGTACCGACAAATCCATCAGCAAGAGCGGCAAATTCAGCCGATTCCCACGTCAAAAGACACACCGAAGTTTCAATGAGCAGTGAAGGCAAAACGGAACGCTCAATTATGGCAAAGAACCGGCCACGGTCAACACGGAGGGATCACATCGCCCTGAAATCGGCCAGCGGCTGCACAGTCATGCCGGTCAGATCCGGGCGCAGCGCACCCTCCTCGACCGGCGCGTTCAACTGCGGCTCATCGAAAACGATGCGCGCCTCGGCGCCGGAAGCGTCGCGGATGGTGATGGTTTCAGGAAAGGCGATCCCCTCCACCGCCTGGTACCCCTCGTAGCGCGCCTCGCTTCCTGAAGCGGAGACCTTTTTCTCCAGCATCCCTGTTTGGTCGAAATAATAGGTCGTCCCGGCGTCGGTCATGGTGTATCGGGGAGGAGCCGGAAGTGGCACGGGAGACGGAGCCATCACCCACCTGAGGAGCTGGATGCTCTTCAGAGCGCTCGACTCCGGCAGTTCGGAGAGGGCTCCCGTGTAGGCCAGCTGCCGGGAAGGGACCACGCAGGTGAAGCGGTCGTTCCCGCCGAAGGCCTCGAGAATGGTCTGGCCGAAGGGGGAAAGGATGGCCAAATGGTAGAGGTCGGGTGCCTGGTAGATGAGAAACCCGCGCCCCGCGCTGCTCCGCCCGGCCGAAGAAGCGCTGATACTGACCGATGATTGCAGCGTCTCTACATTACGCCCCGGGACGAGTCCCGTGAGCGGCTTTCTAGCGCTCGCACAGCCGAAAAGCTGCACGGCAAGCAGTGAAAGAAGGAAGATACGTCCAAGCCTCCGACGGTACACGATGTTCACGATAAATCGCTCCAGTATTCCTCCCCCCGTTGCAAGGTTACTCCAGGAATTCCAGAAGAACCATGTCCCTGGTGCCACGAAGCAGCGAACTGCCCCAAGCGTCCCCCCCTTTGCGAAGGGGGGACAGGGGGGATTTGCAGTTTGATAATGCGTCTAACCTCTGAAAAACAGCAAAGGCAAAAGGTACTGATACGAGCCGCGTCAGCTCCCCCCTCACCCAACCTCCGGCGGCTCCGCGCGCGCCATATCCTCGGCCACGAACCTCCCGCAGATGAAACAGAAAACGCCGGCCAGTGCCATAACCATCGGCGTGGTCAAAAGCGCGTTTCTAAGCCCCCAGAGATCGGAGAACCAGCCGAGGATCGACGGCGACACCGCGTCTCCCAGGGCATGGATGAAGAAGATGTTCACCGCGAAGGCCATGGCGCGCACCGCGGGGTTCGTCACGTTGATGATCACCGTGTTGAGCGGTCCAGTGTTCAGAAAGAGGAAGAACTCGGCGACGAAGATAGCCGCCATGCAGGCGGGGACGCCCGGCGCCATTATGGCCCAGGCGGCAAAGGGGGCGCCGATGAAGAACCCCCAGCCGGAAACAAGCAGGTACCCCTTGCTGCTTTTCTTCTGCCAGCGGTCACCGAGGACCCCGCCGACGAGGGTGCCGAGTATGCCGGCCACCACGGTCGTCGCACCGAACATCAGGTTCGCCTTTTCGACGTTTAACGCGTGGGTGCGGAACAAAAAGGTCGGGATCCACTGGGCGAGCCCGCCTATGGCGAAGGTCATCGCCGCCATGGCCAGGGTGTTGGTGACAAAAGAGCGGTTGTGGAAGAGCTGCAGGTAGGCGCCGATCCCCTTTTCAGTCTCCGTCGCATCCGGATCGACGCGGCGCTCCGGGGCGCGCAGAAACCAAAGCGGCAAAGCGACCAAAAGCCCGGGAAGACCGACCATGAGAAAGGCGTAGTGCCAGCCGAAGCGCTGCCCCAACACGCCACCCATGAGGTAACCGAGGGCGCTCCCAACCGGGATGGCGACATAGAACCAGGAAAGGACGCTGCCGCGCTTCTCCTTCTCGAAAAAGTCCGCAATGAGCCCGGGGGACACCGTTCCGAAGCTCGCCTCCCCTACCCCGACGGTGGCGCGGGCCGCGAGTAGCGAACGATACCCGGGGGCGAAACCGGCGAGGATGGTGGCGAAGCTCCAGATGATCAAACCGGTCGAGGCGAGGCGCACCCGGTTCCAGTGGTCGCCGAGCCAGCCGAAGACAGGCGCGATCAGCATGTAGCTCAGCATGAAGGCGCTGCCGAGAAAGCCAAGCTCCGTGTCGCTTATGCCGAAGTCGGCCTTGATCAGCGGGAACACGGCGAAAAGGACTTGCCGGTCGATGTAGTTGAGCAGGTTCACCGCAAGGAGAAGCCCCAGGGCATAGCGGCGATAGGCAGGGGATATGGCTACCTTCATCAAGAAAAACCTCCGTCACATCATTGCATCAAAGTTCAGCCACAGCCTGCTGGGCGCGGACCACGATCTCGGCGGGCTCCTCGAAACGGAAATGGAGCGGTTTGCCGAAGGTGACCGTTACCGTGCCGCGCTGGGGCAGGCTCGCCTGGTGCGGCGGAAGGATCTTGTCAGTGCCGATGATTTTCACCGGGAGTATCGGGATGCCGAGCTCCTTCGCGATGATCCCGAGGCCCAACTGGAAATCCTTCATGGTACCGTCCTGTGAGTGCCCTCCCTCCGGAAAGATCAGGGTGTTCAGACCGCTGTCGGTCAGTTTCCCCATGTATTTCACCGCACCGGAGAAGCCGCCGGTCTGGGGCAGCGGGAAAAGGTTCAAAAACAGGGTGCCGTACTGGTAGGCAAGCCGCCGCCATACGCGTTCAAAGCCACGGTAATCGTCGAAGAAAAACTCCTCCCATGCCGCGGTCGCGGTGCGGTAGCGGATCTCCCGAGGGAGCGCGAACATGAGCGACGGCTGGTCGAAGTAGCCCAGGTGGTTGGCGACGATGATCACCGGGCCGTCGAGCCTGGTCAGGTTCTCCGCACCACGCACCTGAAGTTTCGCGAAGAGGCGGTAGAGCGGGTAGTTTATCAGGGCGTCCCCGATCATGCGCAGCGCGCGGACCGGTGCGGAGTTGGTCCAGAAGCGGTAGTGGCCGCGATGCTCTCCCTTCTCGCGACGGGAAATGATGCGGCGCAACTCTGAGACGCGGGTCTGGGGTCCGATCTGGGAGTCCTCGATGTCCAAGCGGAACTCCTGCTCCAGGTAGTTCACCAGTTCCAGACGTCCGATCGAGGTCAGGCCAAGGTCCGCGACCAGCAGGGACTCCTCCTTGATCTGATCCGGATCGGCGCCGGTCACCTTGGCGAGAAGGTTCACGAGGTGATCCCGGCTCGCACCGCCGCTCCCCTCGGCAGCACCTTTTTTCACGTGCTCCTTGACCTGGAATTTCCTGATCTTGAGCGTGGTGGTCTTCGGGAACTCCGGCTCGTTCCAGATGGTGTACCCGGTGATCTGGTGCAGCGAGTCGAGCTTGGCGTTCGCTTCGGCTAAGATCTCCTCGGGCCTTTTCCCGCTGTCGTCGAGCAGCAAAACGGCGTGCACCTCCTCGCCGGAACCACGGTCCAGGCCGATGACGCACGATTCCTTTACCCCCGGAACCTTGTTAAGCACCCCCTCCAGCTCGTCCGGGTAGACGTTCACCCCGCCGCCGGTGACGATGAGCTCCTTCTCCCTCCCCTTGATGGTGAGCCAGCCGTCCGGGGTGATCTCGCCCAAGTCGCCTGTTTTGAACCATCCATCTGCGGTGAAGGCGGCGCGGGTCGCGTCTTCATTCTGGTAATACCCGGGGAAGACGTTGTCGCCTTTTACCACGACCTCCTTGCCGTCCAGTCGAAGCTCAACGCCCGGCAGAGGCGGCCCCACGGAACCTGCCACCTGGCGGTCGATGGTGTTGACGCAAAGGACCGGTGAGCACTCGGAAAGCCCGTATCCCTCGAGGACGGTGAAGCCCATGGCATCCCAGAAGCGGAATACGTCGGGATCAAGCGGAGCTCCACCGGAAACGAAGACGGTGAAGTTACTGCCGAACTTCTTGTGCACCGGAAAGAAGAGCCTTTTCCGGGCGCCCTTGGAGAGCGGCTGTGCCTTCCCCGCGAGCCAGGAGAAAACGCCGTCCAGTTTTTTCTCGGCCAGCTCGCGCTCGATGGAGCTCTTCAGAAGCTGCATCAGGCGCGGCACCGACATGATGACGTAGACGTCCTCCTCGCCTAGCGCCTCCATGATGGCGGAAGGCTTCAGCGTGCGCGGGTAGATCACCGTGGCGCCCCGGTAAAGCGGCGTGAAAAATCCCCCCATCTGCTCGAACATGTGCGAGAGGGGCAAAAGCGAGAGAAACGAGAAGTCGGGGGTGATGATGGGGACCCCCTCGTTTATCTGCACCATATTGGCGACCAGGTTCCTGTGGGTAAGGATGACCCCCTTCGGATTCCCGGTGGTACCGGAGGTGTATATCAGTTGCGCGATGTCGTCGGGGTCGGGATGCACGGCATCAGCATACGGTGCCACCTCCTGCAGAAGGTACTGGAGATCCTCGAGAAACAGTGCATCCGGAACGTCGAGGCGCTCCGGCTTGAAGCGGCTTTGCAATACGAGCGTAGCCTTAGTGAGCCCCAGGATCGACTCGGCGCGCGCCCGGTCCGACATGAAGTCGACGGGAACGGCGATGGCACCGAGCATGATGATGCCCCAGTAGGCGACGCCCCACCAGGAAGAGTTGGGGCCCCAAAGCAGCACCCGGTCGCCGGGGGCAACGCCGCGCTGCGCCAGCAGGTTCGCCATCCTTAGCGAGAGATCGGACAGCTCCCGGTAGGAAACGGTGAAGCGGCGCACGCCGGTTCGGTTGATGAGAGCCGTCTTGTCGCCGAGTGGTGCGAAGCTATGAAAGAGATCTACCAGAGTCCTCATATCCGACTCCTCCGTAGGCAACCGCTTCTCCCGAACCGGGAACAGGCATCGGGAAATTGCGGCAGGTGGCCTTCAAGACGCCGCTACAGCTGAAACAGTGCTTATAGTGCGTGCAGGAGCATTGTCACATGCTGAATGCACTTTGGCAACACCCGGTAGAATGGGTTGGGAGTTTAACCGAACCAATCTCGAATGCCAATCCGAAACGTCTTCGTTCTATTTCCCCGTTGCGAAGGTTCATCCGGGAATTCCGGGCAAGAAGCCTTTCAGATAAGCCGTGTCCTCACTTGCTGAGAACGGTGACCTCGCGCTCCCCCCTTTGCGAAGGGGGGACGGGGGGGATTTTACTTGCCCAACCCACAAAAAAGCCGCCCTATCATGGGGCGGCTCATTGTAAACCTGCAAAGAGGGCCTACCTCTGCAGAATAGACCCCTTTTCTATCTGGTTCTTGCGAATCTCGTACTCTCTCTTGTCGATCCTTCCCGCCTTGTAGTCGTCTTCAAGCTGCTTCATCTGCCGATGCGCGCTGTACTCGTATGCACCGACCCCGACCGCGGCCCCACCAAGGGCACCGCCGACCGCACTCCCCCCCCTGGTCTCACACCCGGAGGCGAGGGCCAAGGACATTGCCGTAACGACCAGAAGTAACTTTTTCATGGTTGGACTCCTTTGCTCGGTGAATTGGAGCTAATGCCCAGTCCAGCTTACCACCATGATTAGTTTTTTCACATTTTTTCAGAAGATCCGTTTTCTGATCCGGCAGGAGGAAGTGCCGAGGAGGGCTCCCCTCGGAAGGTCCAGTAGAGATAAACGAGAGAAGGGATCAGTATCAACGCCCCGAAGGGAAGTATCGCGAGATAAGCCACCAGTGATGCGCGGGGTGCCGCCGCGGCCTCGAGAGACATCTCGCCCACGATGAGATCCGGGGCAAGTGCTGCGGCAAACCCCGCCACGGTGAGAACGACGGTGGCTCCCGCGCCGAGTTGCGCTACCTTGAAGCGGCGCCACAGCAACAGAAGCTGCGTCCCCACTCCGGCAAATACGGCGAGCACGACGAAAAGCATGGGCCACGACTCGAGAAGCCTTTGACTGAACCCGGGAGCGTAACGAAGGGAGAGCGGGACCATCACGGCGGTAGCGACGCCCAGCGCGACACCCGCCGCGATAGCCGCGTCCCTGAAATCGTCCTGAAGCGGTGGCGCTACCCGCACGGTCATGTAGACCGGGGCGAGATAGGCGCAGATGGCAAGCCCGATTACCCCGCCCATGATGGTGAACGGGGTGAACCATACTGCGGTCCCCGTCGCCGTTACGCCGTAGTTGATGGTGATGGTTCCCGAAGCAGTCGCGGAAACGGCCATCCCGAGGGTGAAGGGGGTAAGCACGCTGGCGATTTCGAAGACTGTCGCGCTAAGCGGGACCTCCCGCCCGGTCTCCCGGCCGTAATGGCGAAAGGCGAAGGCCGCCCCCCGGAAGTTTATGCCGATCAGGGCGAGCACGAGTGGCGGCATGAGCGCGATGAAAAGTGCGGCAAATCCTGATGGGAACGCCGTGAAGAGCGTCACCACTATGAAGATGAGCCACACGTGGTTCGTCTCCCATACCGGACCGATCGCGTTGAAGAGCGCCTCGCGCTGCTCACGCGCACGGGGACCGAAGGCGAGCGCGGTCCAAATCCCCCCGCCGAAATCTGCACCTCCAAACAGGGTGTATAAGATGAGGGCAACCACAAGAACCAGCGCGGCAAGGGTTACCGGATCAGCCATGTGACACCTCCCTGCCCGCGTCATCGTGCTTCCGCTCAAGCAACAACCTCATGATCCCGACGGTAAGGGCAAGGTAGACGAAGAGGAAGGTGGCGAACACCAGTAAGAGCCCGTCGTTCGGGGTGACCGCCTGCGAGGTGCGCAGGTATCCCATAACAACCCACGGCTGCCTACCGAATTCGGTGACCATCCAGCCGCTTTCAAGCGCGATGATGCCGAAGGGGGCGGCAAAAGCGATGTATTTAAGCTGGGCACGTCCGGGCTCAGTCTCTCTCTTTCTCCAGCGCGGCCACCAGTACAACACGAGGGCGAGCGCCATGACGAAGAACGAGCCGACCATCAGGTCGAAAAACGGATGCACGAGGCGCGGGTCCGGGGACGCACCCTGCGGGAAGGCGTCGAGCCCCTGCACAACGGCATCAGGGTCGTGGTGTGCGAGAAGGCTCAACAGCTTCGGGATCTTGATCCCGTAGGACACGGTTCCCGTTTCCCGATCGGGCCACCCACCGATGATGAGCGGAGCAGCCGCCGAGGTCTTGAAGTGCGCCTCCATGGCGGCGAGTTTCGCGGTCTGGTGCTCCGCTACGGCAGCAGCAGCCCAGTCGCCGGTGACCAGCATGAGCGGGGCCGCCACCAGGGCCACGGCAAGAGAAAGGGAAAGTGCTTTTTTCCCATCCCCTTCTCCCCTACCCTTCAACAGCGCCATCGCATAAAAACCGGCAACGGCAAAGGCGGTCGCAACGTAAGCGGCCAGGGTGCCATGGACAGCCTGGTGCAGCCAGGCCTGGTTGAAGAAGGCGCGCATCGGCTGGACGTTCGCGGGAGCGCCGTCGATCATCTGGAATCCGGCAGGTGTGTTCATCCAACCGTTGGCGCTGATGACGAATACAGCCGATACCGCCGAGGCGAGTGTGAGGGGGATGGTGCAAAGAAACAGCGTGCGCCTGGAAAGCCGCTCTTCGCCGTAGATGTACAGGGCGAGAAAGATCGCCTCGGTGAAGAATGCGAACCCTTCCATGGAAAACGCAAGCCCGATCATCGGTCCGCTGAAGGCCATGAACTGCGGCCAGAGAAGCCCGAGTTCGAAGGAAAGGATGGTGCCGGAAACCGCACCGATGGCGAAGAGCACTCCGGCGGGTCTGATCCAGCGTCTGGCGAGGAGATGCCACGTATCGTCGCCGGTTTTAAGCGCCAGCCCCTCGGCGAGCATGAGCATAAGCGGCAGGCCGATCCCAAGTGTTGCGTAGACGATGTGGAAGGCGAGCGAAACGCCCATAAGGGCGCGAGCAGCAAGCAGGTTGTCCATAGGCTTCCTCGGGGGGCAATTGCGTTGGTATCGGTCGTGCGCCCTTCAATCCTTACGATGCGGCGCTCGCCCCCATATTTTTGTAAAGCCATCTAAGTTTGGGGATTCAAAGAGGTTTGTCAAGCAACTGCGGGACGCGGAGCATCAGCGTTGACAGGGGATGCTTGTGGAACGGGGAAAGGGTGCTAGGGTTAGGCCGTTCCAATAAATCAACCATTTCAAGAAGGAGGTCGGTAATGACCCACAACAACATTCCGCATCCGGAGATGGTAGCGAAGTCGGAGGAGGTGCGTCAGGCATTTACGCCGCAGGTGCGTGACTACCTGGTGTCACTCTTCCCAACCTCAGAAAGTTATGATGTGCTGCACGAACGTTTCGAGAAAAGCGTCACGGGTTTTTACAAAGGAGATCCGGAGAAGGTAAAGGAGTGCGAAGAGGCTCGTCGCGAATTGGAGCTGGCAATGTCCATAATCATGGCAATCCGCAAAGCTGTGAGTGCCGTTGACCCCACCGTATACGAAAAGCCAGAAGATCCACATCAGAAGTCGTCGACCGCCGGCTCGGCATTGGCCGCCTCCAAAGACTTACGGATACGATTCGACAAGAATGGACACCCCTACTGTTCGCTTACCAGGCTGCCAGGTTCAAAGGGCTACGAGATATGGTTCTGTATAGGAGAACCTGGCGTAGAAGCTAACTGGAGTCTGCTGCTATGGTCAACCACCTGCCAAAAGATGTATCTCACGGGATTAAACAGAACGCTGACGAACTATTTGAAAATCAGGGGTAAAAGAGGCAATGAGGTAGGGCCTTGGTCGAACATGATCATATTACCACCGGTGTGACAACTTCCAGCACGCCCCCTCGTTAACTCGACGGGGCGTGCGTGCATCACCTTCAAGTCAGAAGCGCCCCCACCACATCAACATCGGTTACGTCAACCTCTCAAGCCAATCCGTAGATCACAACCTCCTGTCGATATCCGCGAACTTGGTTAAGATTCGTTGATCCTGAATCGGATTCGTCGAATCTTGAAACGGATTCGTCGAATCTTGAAACGGATTCGTCGATCTTGAACCGGATTCGTCGATCCTGAAACGGATTCGTCGATCCTGAACCGGATTCGTCGATCCTGAAACGGATTCGTCGAATCTTGAAACGGATTCGTCGATCCTGAAACGGATTCGTCGAATCTGAAACGGATTCGTCGTTTCTGAAACGGATTCGTCGATTTTGAAACGGATTCGTCGATTTTGAAACGGATTCGTCGATTTTGAAACGGATTCGTCGATTTTGAAACGGATTCGTCGATTCCGAATCGCATGCATCGCTTCCGAACCGGATAAGTAGGTAGTTCTGAAGTAGCCTGGAGATGGAGAAGGCCGGACGTCATGCTTTCCCTCCTGACAAGCGGATTCGCATGGAATTTCCTGTAATAACATTGTCATCTTTGCGTGTGCATCCATACTTATCGTGTTGCATGGAACATTCAAGATGGACATGCGGATGGCGCATGGGACCATGTCCAAACGGGTGGATCCGTACTGGACATGGGTGGGGGAATAAATGGGCAGAAAACCAGATTTTATCGAACACCTGGGACTGACTTCCGGCGAAGCTGCCAGGATTCTTGAGGAAGAAGGTCCCAATGAACTTCCGAGCTCCAAGCAGCGGGGAAGCCTGCGCATAGCACTCGACGTCATGCGCGAGCCGATGTTCCTGCTGCTGGTTGCCTGTGGGGCCATCTACCTGATGGTGGGCGACCTTCAGGAAGCGCTGATGCTGCTGGCCTTTGTCTTTTTTGTCATGGGAATAACCCTCTATCAGGAGAGCAAAACCGAACGGGCACTGGAAGCCCTGCGCGATCTTTCCAGCCCCAGGGCACTTGTCATCCGGGATGGCACCCAGCAGCGCATCGCCGGACGTGACGTGGTCCGGGGCGATATCATCGTCCTTGCAGAGGGGGACCGGGTTCCCGCCGATGCTCTGATACTTGAGTGCAGGAGCCTCTCAACCGACGAATCGCTCTTAACCGGCGAATCTCTGGCTGTTCGCAAGATAGCTGGCGATGCGTCTTCTCCTGCTGTCCAACCGGGAGGAGACGATATCCCCTTCGTGTATTCCGGAACGCTAGTGGTGAGAGGTTCGGGGGTCGCCAGTGTGGTTGCCACCGGGGGGCTAAGTGCAATCGGCAAAATCGGGAAGGCCCTGCAGACGGTTACTGCCGAGCCGACTGCTCTGCAGCGTGAAACCGGCCGCCTGGTGAAGATCCTTGCGTTCGCGGTCCTTGGGCTCTGCACCCTGCTCATCCTGGTATACGGGATCACTCGCGGTGCCTGGCTCGAAGGGGTGCTGGCGGGGCTTACCCTGGCCATGGCGGTCATGCCCAACGAGCTGCCGGTGGTCCTGACCATCTTCCTCGCGTTGGGAGCCTGGCGCCTTTCCCGAACCCAGGTACTTGCTCGCAGCACGCCTGTGGTCGAGACACTCGGATCGGCCACGGTCCTCTGCGTGGACAAGACCGGCACCTTGACCCTGAACCGGATGACAGTCACGGCGCTCCACGCTGAAGGGATGCTGCGCAACATCGGCGATTTCCGCAATGACCCGCCTCCGGAAATATTTCACGACCTGGTTGAGTTCAGCATCCTAGCCAGCCAACGGGACCCTTTCGATCCGATGGAGCGGGCCATCAAAGATTTCGGTGAAGAGTATCTCGCCCGCACCGAGCATCTCCATGATGACTGGCGCCTTGAGAGAGAATATCCCTTGTCTCCCGAGCTGCTCGCAATGTCCCACGTTTGGAGGGCTCTGGAGGGGAGCGACTATGTCATAGCCGCCAAAGGCGCACCCGAGGCGGTTGCCGACCTCTGCCATTTCAGCGGGGTGCAGCAAAAAGAGATGATGGCAGCGGTGACCCGGATGGCTGACGACGGACTGCGGGTGCTGGGTGTCGCGCGCTCCTACTTTCGCAAGTCGAGCCTCCCGGGCGAGCAGCACGACTTCAACTTCGAGTTCCTGGGGCTGATAGGGTTGGCCGATCCGGTCAGGCCGACCGTGGCGCCAGCCCTTCAAGACTGTTACCGTGCCGGCATCAGGATGGTGATGATCACCGGCGATTATCCCGGTACAGCTCGAAGCATCGCTCGCCAGATCGGGCTAGCCCACCCGGATGAGGTAATAACCGGTTCCGAGCTGGACATCATGAGTGAAGATGAGCTGCAAGGCAGGATCAAAACGGTTAACATCTTCGCCAGGGTGGTTCCGGAACAAAAGCTTAGGCTGGTGCAGGCGCTAAAAGCCAACGGCGAGATCGTCGCCATGACCGGAGACGGCGTGAATGATGCCCCGGCCCTGAAATCGGCCCATATTGGTATCGCCATGGGTGGGCGAGGGACGGACGTCGCACGCGAAGCATCTGATCTCGTGCTCCTGGACGACGACTTTGCCTCCATTGTGCGTGCAGTGAAGATGGGGCGGCGCATCTTCGACAACCTGAAAAAGGCCATGGCCTATCTGCTTGCCATCCACGTCCCTATCGCCGGGATGTCTCTCATACCGGTACTCTTTAACTGGCCGATCTTATTCATGCCTATCCATATTGCATTCCTGCATCTGATCATCGATCCAGCCTGTTCCATTGTCTATGAGGTTGAACCGGCCGAGTCCGAGGCCATGATCAGACCGCCCCGCGATCCCAAGGAACCCCTTTTTAGCAAGCGGGTCCTGCTGCTCAGCACGCTGCAGGGGCTTGGTGTCCTTGCGATGCTTCTGACGGTATTCGGAGTCTGCCTGAGCCGCAACCAGGGGGAATTCGAGGCCCGCACCCTTGCCTTCACCACCCTCATCATCGCCAACCTCGGGCTCATGATGACGAACCGCTCTTGGACCAGCACCTTCGGCAAGATTCTCCGATCGCCCAACGCGGCCCTTTGGTGGGTTACAGGCGGCGCCGTCATCTTTCTCGGTCTGGCCCTCAATTTCCCGTTTCTTCGGGAAATTTTTCGGTTCTCGCCGCTGCATCCGATCGACTTGATGATCTGCCTATCCGCCGGCTTGGGGAGTATGATCTGGTTCGAGTTCTTCAAGATGTTCAGAAGGTCAAGAGACAAACGGAGCTGAAACGCAGGACCGGGCCTCAGGCTTATCGGTGCGATCTCAACCAGCGGCACTATGAGGAGGAGCATCATGACGGTCACTGCTATAAAGAACACGGCCAGCACAAAAGAAAATCGTGGCTGATGGAGTCTTATGTCCCAAGCGTCTCTACTCACTCAAGCCGACTGATGCAGCGCCTTGACCCCTCCTTTCGACCTTGACCTCCGCACCGCCGGATCTAGAATTTGTGGAGCATGCCTGGAGGGACCTTGAGAGGTCGCGGCACGCAAAGGAGGAACACCATGGGCAACAAATACGCGAAGCTTTCGAAGGACAGTGCAGCCGTCCTTCTCATCGATCACCAATCCGGTCTCATTTCCCTGGTCCAGGACTTCTCCCCCGGTGAGTTCAAGAACAACGTGCTCGCTCTGGCCGACTGCGCCAAGTACTTCAAGCTGCCGACCATCCTTACCACCAGCTTCGAGAGCGGCCCCAACGGACCGTTGGTCCCCGAACTCAAGGAGACCTTCGCCGACGCGCCTTACATCCCCCGTCCCGGCCAGATCAACGCGTGGGACAACGAGGATTTCGTGAAAGCGGTGAAGGACACCGGTTGCACGCAACTGATCATGGCGGGAGTGGTGACCGAAGTCTGCGTCGCCTTTCCAGCCCTGTCAGCAATTGAGGCAGGGTATGATGTGTTCGTGGTCACAGATGCGTCCGGCACCTTCAACGAGGTGACACGGCACGCGGCATGGGCGCGGATGGCTGCAGCAGGTGTCCAGCTCATGAACTGGTTTGGTGTAGCCTGCGAGCTCCATCGCGATTGGCGTAATGACATCGAGGGCCTGGGCAACCTGTTCTCCAACCACATCCCGAATTACCGGAATCTGATTACGAGCTACCTGGCGAAAGTGGAGGGGAAATAAACGACAGTGGGGGGCTGCTTGTAGATCTCCGCTTCAACTCCAAATGGACTGCCTCCGCCACTTGCGCACGCAAGGGACGGAGGCAGCGTCTGGGCGTACACAGCAAAAGAGCCTTCCGGCATTAACCGGAAGGCTCTTCTTTATGGTGGCGGTGCGGACATGGAGACACCCATGATTTGATAAGTTTCTTTCGAGACTATGGCAATGGGTAACGCATAATTTCATGGGCGTCCCCCTCTTTTCAGATATTAGGAGGAGGAAGCGGCGGACTGAAGTCGTGCGGCCAGAGCAGACAGGTGGCGGGCATCTGTGCCGCAGCACCCGCCAAGGATCTTGAGCCCGAGCTCCGTGCCCATGGCGGCAACCGATGCCCCAAATGCCTCCGGGGCCTCTTCCACGAGAGAAGAGCTGTTATCCAAGTCTTCCGGGCTGAGAGCCGCGGTGTTTGCGAGAAGACCGATGACGCGCCGGCGAACTTCTGCAGATGAATTAGTTTCATGGAGTAACGCAGATCTGGCAAAGGTGACATGGGTGCAATTGATCATGAACGCGAGCGGTTTGGGATCGGCTGCGGCGTCGATTGCCGCGATGGCCTCCTTAAGCGGCGTTCCATCAAGGAGGGTGCCGGTCGGTCGGACCACGAAACTCACGATGTAAGGCTTTCCCGTTGCCGCCAGTGCCAAGGCAAGGCCAGTTGCTTCGCTAAGAGCGGGCAGCGTGGCCGCCAAGAGAAAGTCCACCTTCGTCGCCGCGAGCTTTTCCGCCTGCCACGCATGATACTCCGCCGCCTGGTTTACCGTGAGAGCCTCGGCAGGTCGGTAGGCGTCGCCTTTACAACTCATCAACCCGCAGATGAGGATCTTGTCGGCGTATCCCTTGTAGCTCTGTCTCAAGCCTTCCAGAAAGGCCGCGTTGTCGCCGTTCAGGTTGGTGCCCTCAAGGCCTGCCGCGGCGATCCGTTCCCTGCTCGCCCGCCATGTCGGTGTGGACATGAGGAGAGGCAGTCCGGCTTGGCAACCGATGTCGAGGTACTCCCTGCAGATCCCCTCCAGAGCGCTCCGCTTTTCCTCATCGTAGATGAAAGCCGAGTTCACGACAAAGGGATCGAGCTCAATCCCCTCCATGCGGCGCAGACGCTCGATTACGGCCCCTTCACCAAGAATGAACGGGTATCGGCTCAGAATGGTGTCGATGGTATTCATCGTCTCTCTCCCCTCTCCCGACCTCGAATCTGCTCATCACTGGTAGGCGGGCTCAACATTCGAACGATCCAATTCTGCTCAAAGTCCAAATGTCTGGCCTGCCCCCGCCTTCCCCGCCTGCCTTTTTCGGCGGACTGGTTGAGCCGAAAGTTGAACATCCGTTTCTTTTGTTTTTAAGATGCGGTTTTTTTCGAGACCTCAATCAATGCTGTGATGAAAGCAGAATCATCGAATAAAAGCTTCATTCCATTAGCTAATGCCTTATCTAAGGCCAATCGAGCATTTTCGCCCGTCATGAGTTGAATGTTTGGTTCGATTCCTTGTGTTACTATTTGACGTGAATAAAGAATGTTTCCATTCTTGTTTTTCACTAAAATGCTCATGTTCAGATCGGCAACGGAGTCTCCAGAAAAGAAGCCCGATTTGTGATCATTCCAGAACCTAGTCAAATCAGCAGTTATTGATACAAGCGCTTGGCTACCGACCTTAAATCCACGCGATTGCAACTCTTGTTCAATGGCCCTTCTGAGAGTTATGGCTACGTCCTCATTTGCTAGAATGGGCGCCATCTCCATTCCAAATCCATTCTTTTTGCAGCTGACTTTGTTGCTTTTGTCTTGTCGCTGATCATTGATATTGACATCTACTACGACATCTTTCGCACCTTGGATTTCAGACACACCAACCTGAGGGACGTAAGACAGATTAATCTTATCTGTTGTCAATGCGCAACCGGACAGCCAGGCAGATACAACAAGCAACAAGATCATTTTTTTCATTTTCTCTCCTCTTTCACTTCCAATAGTAGTTGCACACACTCAAAATAGTTTTCTCGTTTTAGGTACACGGGGGTCAGGTCTTTACTCTTGCTCCATTTACTCCATCTTGGCCGAGTTATTCGTCAACGATTAATCAAGAATAAAGACCTGCCCCTCATGCCCCTTAGCCCAGCTATCTGATAACAATATCACCGCCAAAAACCCTCAATATCAGGCCGATATCGATGACCGCGATAATCGTCATAAAAATGTAACTTCCTCCAGGAATGAAGGCAGAGCCTATTAACATAGTTATCCAAGTTAGTATTAGCCCCATTCTCCATCGTGGATCGAGATCGTCTCGACCAAACCATAGCAAAACCCAAAATGTGGCGGAGGCAAAGATATACATCTCTCATCCCTCTAAGTGTTGCGTCCAACGGCTGGAAGTTGACCGGCGCGACCGGTCTAATCTACTTGTTGGATACTGTCCGTATTCAAGCAGATCTATTGCTTAATCTTGTAAATCCCCGTGAACCAGGTATGCCACATTTGCTCTGAAACTGTCCCGTCAGCGTCTTTCCCCTCGTTACATCCTTTAGCCATTACACTATTGGTGTTTGCATCAATAGTAGTAAACTCACTAGAATAATGGACAATATCTTGGAATTGTTTTTCGAGCCTATTGGCAGCGTACATAAGGACAACGCAAGCTAGAATTACAATAAATTTTCTATCGACCAAGATGACAATTGCCAAAACACATAAGGCTAAAAGTTTGAACCTACCGAATGGTGCTGGGAGTTCAATGCATCTTTGGACTGGCTGAAAAATAACGATTAACGCAACGAACCATCCGCCGACCACGGCTGCTATTCTCTTGTTCCAATTGATCGCCTTGATTGCTTTAGTGTGAAAAAGCCCCACTAAGCCCACAGTAAAAATAGCCATCAAAACCATGCCGATCGCATTAATCAAATCAGGTTGCATGTTCTTCCTTCTACTTGCCAAAGGAGCTTCCGGGTCAGGATCGAAATTCGGACGTTCCAACCCGCTCAAATGTCCAAAAGTCAGTCTCGCTTCCTCAGACCTCAGAAGAGGGAACTCAATGTTCCTTTTCCGTCCGATCATCATTCTTCTTCGTGTGTTGCATTCTGACCAACGTCACAAGGCTGACCTGCCAGCCCAGTCTTTTCGGGGTGGACTGGTCGTGCCGCAAGTTGGGCTCTTTCGATTCCGTAGTCGCAACCGAAACGACTGGTCTTCCTAAAAATAAGGGGATCGTTGCTGTTTTACATATCCCGTTCCTAACAGCGCAATGACCCTTTGACTATGTTCGGCAAGCCATCCGCTCGATGCGTGTTGTAAAAATGGAAATTTGAACCTATAGGATTCCGAGTTGTCAAAATCATAAAAGTCAACATACCAGCCACAGTATATAAGAGCTACTTTTGACTCGTCTTCAGACCATGCAAGACCAAAATCTATTTTTTCCGGGCCTCGCGCCTCTATGCCAGTATTTTGAGTTTCGATTCTCAGGATTTCTTCTGGAAATATTTTGAACTTTCTGACTGCGCTGATGGAAAGAGTTCCGCCAGACCAACCGAAACCTAGTTCTGACACATCATATTTCTTCGAAGGCGATTGAAATATTTCCTGAGGACGTAAACCCAGATCAGAGCAGACGTAAAATAAGGTTCTGTGACCAGTTAGCACATCCGCCAAGATCATGACCGCAAATGGCAAGAATATCCTCGTCGCGAACCACTTGAACTTTGCATTTTTCATTGTCTTTTGCAGATTCATTTTTTATTTGTACAACCACTTATTGGTCATCTTTTGTTAGGCAAAGTAGACATGGGGACGCCCATGTTTTTATGCGTTTCTTCCCGACACTATGGCAATTGGTAACGCATAATGTCATGGGCGTCCCCTTTCCCCCTGGGGATCGGGTCGTTACTCTTGCTCCATTTACTCCCTCTTGGCCGAGATATTTGTTCTGATCGTCTAAAGACCTGCCCCTCATGACCCCTCTTGCCTTATAGTAATCGTTCGACTACAATGTCAAAATGTACATTGTAAAAACTCTTCCCGAATTCGATGCCTGGCTTGATGGCATCAAAGACCGCACAACCCGGTTACGATTGGCGCGACGCCTCGACAAGGCCCAGCGGGGCAATCTTGGCGACGTAAAACCGGTTTGTCATGGCGTCTTCGAGATGCGTGAGTTTTTCGGCTCGGGTTGGCGAATGTACTACGTACAGCATGGCGATGTGCTTATCGTTATGCTCGGTGGTGGAGACAAGTCCACACAAACAACCGACATTGCCACCGCTTGCCAGCGGGCAGCTAAATTGGAGGAGTGACCATGCCTAAAAAAATCAACGTATCTGACCTGCCGGAATTCGACCTTGCTCGGCAGCTAACAAGCGAAGCTGACATTGCTGCGTACATCACCATGGTCATCGAAGATGGTGATGCAGCTGAGTTGGCACATGCCTTAGGAGTCGCCGCACGAGCACGCGGCATGGCTGAAATTGCTCAAGCTGCAGGGTTAACTCGGGAAGCACTCTACAAAGCCTTACGTCCCGGAGCTCATCCACGCTTCGACACAATCAGCAGAGTTTGCTCCGCCCTTGGAGTCCGCTTGGTTGCTCAACCTCGCCATTAATCCTCACGTATCTCACCATCCTCAGGCCAACGGTTGACGGGTGAGCGGCGGAGCAACCTTGCTCTCACAGTCTTTTAGTTCGCTCATATTGGCTCGCGCGTCCATCTCCACCCGTTCTGGTTGGATCGCGCCTTTTATGCCTCTCATCATAAGTAACTCAAGGAACTCAAGCACGTCCCCTCATGGCCCGCTCAAATGTCTAAAAGTCTGGCCTGGCCACACCTTGCCCCTCGCCTTCATAACCAGGTTGACAGAATAAATATAAATATTCGCTCAATTTCTTTTAGATATATACAACAAAGCACACCTGACAAAACCGATATCCACGAGCAACCGCTCAATGAGCCAAGAAATACCCCTATCAAGTATAAACCACATACTTCTAAAAAACTCACCTTGTAATAAAGGCTGCTCATATATACAAAAATAATTCCAAGAAACATGAAAAACATGCACCCGAAAACAAACGCATCTATCATGCTTTCTAAATACTCACTTTTACTGAATTCAGACCACTTTTTTCCTAACCACCCCCTGCTGTCATAGTATGTTTGCTCCTCGGCCTGACGCTTCAACGTATCGGCTACAAACCGAGCATGAGTATCGTTAAATTGCTTTAACTCCTCACGAGATTTAGGCGGTTCGGGTATTTTATCTATTGCCTTTGCAGCGGCTATTGTTGCTATTCTTACCAACGCTCTCCCAACAAAATCCATTATGCCTCCACTTCAAGAAAAATATTTGTGTTTGTTAGCGAGGGGTAATTAGTAGAAGCATGTGGCTTCAGGGGGGGGAGATTACCGCCAAATGCCATTTTCCTTTCGGAGCACCGGGGAGCACTGGGGTCTGGATCGACATTCGAACATCCGCTCAAATGCTCCAAAGTCTGGCCTGACCCTGCCTTTACCCGTTTTGGTTGAAACTAATCCATCCATAGAGCCTGCAATTCAACCACCTCCGAGCCCTGCTCTTCCCAAAGGTTCAATGCCCTTTTAATAAATCCGTGACCATAGCAATAAAAAAGCTCGTAAGTGTTAGAGCGAAGATACCGCCTAGGAAGCGAAAGACTCCATCTTGTAATCCATACTTCATAGGGTTGATTGTGACATCAATCATTCGAGCAAGCTCTTTCACCGAACCATACATCAGCCCTGGAATTCTTTTTGATACAACGCCACATGCTTTAACCTCAGCCTTAACAAGGCGAGCCCAAAAGCGACGTTACCAATGATCACCAACATCATATACGTCATTAGATCTCCTACCGCAAATCAGGCCCAAAACTTCAAATGCTCAAGTTGATTTCTCTGTCGGCCCGGGTCTTTCCTCAATTTGCAGTTTGTCCGCTTCTGCTATCCACCTTGCTTTTCGTACTGTTTCCCTGGTCTCGCGTTCATCCATCCAACGGGTCCAGCCTTGACCGGCGGCGTTAGCCGTCTGAGTCTAAGGTCGTTGTTGGGCTCTCCCTTCCGTCATCTGTAGTGGTAAAAGTAGCCTGTCCCCTTTTATCCTCTGGCCTGCCCCGCATCTCAACGCATTGCTCTACAGTTAAAATCTTATGAAATATATTGTTTACATATTTCCGTAAAGAATTCAGATTTTACTGAGCTTAACTTATCTCGCCATCTTTGCAGATCTTCTTGACGGGGTATGTGCTTATCAAAAATTAATTTTAACCGTACCTCTTGTTCAAGCTCAACTAACTGGTTAAGTATCTCAGATGTGGCTGTTGCTCCTATGAGTCTGAGCTTCGAAACTGCATACGCTTTGTGATCTCTTGCCTCTACAAACTTCTGATCTACATCATATAAAAAATTCCACCTCGCATTATCATCTTTGTCATTTAGATCAAGTTTGTGTTCATCGGCCTCAGATCTCATCCTTTGGATTCCATCAGCTGCTGAGATAAGTTTTGACAAAGCTTTAAAATATTCGTCAACATTGACTACAGATGCCTCTATAATATTAAGCTTCCTTTGTCTCAATTCTTTTATTGCTTCTTTCGAATGATTCAGTGAAGCAACACGATAGGTTGAAAGTCCACTTATAATGGCACCGAGACCAATTTTTACTGCGGTGTCCAGAATTCCTATCACATCAGTTGGCATTCCCTCTCCTTGCTATTCTAGTGATATTTTTTTTACGAAAAAGGGGGACACGTATAAGTTTATAAGTTCCGACACGTCCACCAGCAGGGTCCACGTATTCAGTGCAGTCCCTCAACTCATAAGTCCTCCCCCTACTCTCCTCTCCTTCTATTCTTACCCCTTTGGCAATGCCGCTTGCTTGTTCACCAAGGCGGCGAGATCGACTCCCGGCAACACCCGGCTCAACTGGCCCATCAAACCGTCGCCTGCATTTCCACCACCGGTGACGAGGACGTCGGGGACGATCTTGATCTTCCCTTCCTGGATGGCGGCAGCTACCAACTCGACGATCTTGATCTGCTTGATGGCTTCTTCGCCGATGGCTTCCTGCTGCTTGTTGTAGGCCTGGGCGGTGGCTTCACCGATGGCGGCGATCTTGGACGCCTCACCGTCGCCTATCGCCTTCAACCGCTTACCTTCACCGGCCCCTTCCAGCGCCTTGGACTCGGCGTTGCCTTCGGCGAGCGTGATCATCTCCGCTTTCTTCTGGGTGGCGACCTTCACGGCGATCTCGGAGGCTACCAGGGTCGGCTGCTGGTCGGCGGTGGCGCGCATCTTCTCCATCTCGGTCCGCTCCGCCTGGGACTTCTGCTCCATCTTGTACATCTCCTGCTGCTGCTCGGCGATGATCCTCTTGGTCTGGGTCTGCATCAGATCCTCGGGAAGCTTGATCTGGCAGATCAGCACGGATACGCACTCGACGTGATACTTCTCCAGGTCGACCCGGGCCCTGGACTCCGCCTTGGCCTGCTCTTCGGAACGGCTCTGCAGGAAGTTCATCGCGGAAGCGGTGGAAGCCTGGTTGCGGAAGGAGGAGTCGATCATCGGGTGGATGACGTGCTGGATGAGGTTGTCGATGGAGCCGACCTTCGCCACCATGTACGGCGCCTGGTCCGGACGGACGCGAATGACCACCTTGACGGAGACCTGGATCGGGAAGCCGTCCTTGGAGATGACGGTCAACTGGTCGAAACGGGTGTCTTCCTGGTCATCCCAGTCGATGGTGATGTTGGTGGTGTCGATGATGTACGCCATGAAGGCGCGACGGTTGAGGTAGTAGCGGCCCGGTCCGGCCACTTCCTCCTGAATGCCGCGGAATCCCTTCGGGACGACGTACTTCTCCTTCCCCTCTTCTTCGGAGGCGCCGGTTTGTGACGAGCCGAGACGCTTCTTCATTTCCTCGGTCGGGTCTTCCCCCACGTTGGAGACGATAACACCGACCTGTCCGCGCTCGACCACGGCAACATCGTCGATGGCGACGCTGAACATGAGCGGGTTGATGTAATAGGTTCCCGGGCGCAACACGTCCAGTTGCGGGCCGCGCTGCCCGTGTTTCAGCAGGAAGGCTGAACCGTCCTGGTAGTCGTTATGGCCGGTAATCGGCGAGGCGACGTATTCGCGCTCCGGCAGCGGAATGCCGTCCAGAGCGGTCACGAGACCGATCTTGTTCGCCTCGACCACCGCCGCCGGCGCGACCTGGATATTGAACAGGTTCAGGTTGATACGGTAGGTACCCGGGAGGAGCACGTCGATCTGCGGTCCTTTTTGCCCGCCGTTTTTGATGAAGGCCTCGCCGTTTTCGTAGTTGGAGTGCCCCGACACGCTCTGGGCGAGAAGGCGTCCCATGGGAATGGGTGCGCCGTCCTGGGCGGTGACCATGCCGACCTCCCCTTTCGCGATGATGACGGCCTCGGCCTTGGTCACCTTGAAAAGGTTCGGATGGATGCGGTAGACGCCCGGCGGCAGGATCTCGGTCTGAGGCCCCTTCTGTCCGCCGCTCACGATGAAATCCTGGCCGGACTGGAAGGAGTTGTGCCCGGAGACCACGGAAGCAAAGATGCGTCCCGCAGGGATGGCCGAGCCGTCGGCCGATTCCACCAGGCCGATCTCCCCGTCGCCGATCTTGGTTGCCGAGCTCTTGGTCACCTTGAAAAGGTACGGGTTGATGCGGTAGTTGCCGGGAGGGATGATCTCGATCTGCGGACCTTTCTGTCCGCCGTTGTTGATGAAGGCCTCGCCGTTTTGGAATGAGCTGTGCCCTTCCACTGCCTGGGCGAAAATCCTCCCCTCGGGTATGGCAACACCGTCCACCGACTCGACGATGCCGATCTCGAAATCCTTGATCTCGGTGACGTTCCCCTTGGTCAGCTTGAAGAGATACGGGTTGATGCGGTATTTGCCCGGAGGAAGCACCTCGATCTGAGGTCCCTTCTGCCCGCCGTTTCTGATGAAAGCTTCGCCGTCCTGGAAGGAATTGTGACCGGCAACGACCGCGGCGAAGATGCGTCCGGACGGTATCGATGTGCCATCCACCGATTCGATCAGGCCGATCTCGTTTTCCAGTATCTCGGTGAAGACGCTCTTCGTGGCCTTATAGATGAAAGGGATGAGGAAATGCAGTCCCGGTCCGAGGGTGCGGGCCTGGATCCCCACCTCGTTCCCGAGGGCCACGACCCGTCCCTGCGGCATCTTGCTGCCGAACCAGCGTCGCTCGATGAGGGCGATCTCGTTGCCGCCGACGACGACCACCGAGTTCCAGAGCAGAACTACGAGGGCGGTGAAGGCAACAAAGTAGAGATAATGATTACCAAGCCAGATGAAGAGATTTGCGGGGTCGGACACGGTGCCTCCTGGAGATGTTTCGCTGTTCGGACTAGGCTAAAATAAACTCATTAAAAAAGCCGCCAGTGCTGGTGAATAGCACTGGCGGCTGTGAACTGTGACAGACGGCCTCTTCCTATTGTCATGTTGACCTCTTAGCAGGATTCGGAGCGGAAGTCTTTATACGCTCTTTTTTACTTGGAGGTCAATGAGAACGAATCAACATGGGGGAAATCCTGATGGTGGTGGGGGGCTAAAAGGCAAATCCCCCCTGTTCCCCCTTCGCCAAGGCTACGGGGGACAGGCTCCCCCTTCGCAAAGGGGGGAACGCATGGGATCTCTTGCAGCGCTTCGCGGGTCACATGTGAGGGATTGTACCTGGAAGACAAAAGGCGCCCGTATTAGGTAAAAACTGGGCGCCTGGGGGGGACAAAGCAAAAGAGCCTTCCGGCGATAACCGGAAGGCTCTTTCTTTTATGGTGGCGGTGCAGGGATACGGAGACATCGCCACCAAAAACATAAGGCTCAGGAATCATAAACAAAAGCAGCATTCTTTTTGTAGCGAACGGGTAAGTTGTGTACCACCCAGTGTACCACTCTTCATCATAAACTGAACAGGAGCGACTACATTTTCAAAGCAAACTGCGCCATTCAACGCTCTCTAGCAGACCACCACTCCCTAGCCATCTTCTGACCTTCGGCAATCTGATTAGAAGACGCCAAATGTTGTACTGCATCAAAAACTTTTTGGGCTTCGGGTCCACCATTCGCCTTTGCAATCATCAACCACATTGCTGCTAGAACGTAATCGTGAGGGATTCCTTCACCTAACATATATGCACAGCCTAAGTATGTCTGAGCATCCACATCATCTTGTTCCGCTGCCTTATGAAACCATTTGACTGCCTCTACCTTATTTACCGGAACACCTGATCCATTATACAAGGCCTTTCCTAAGCGACATTGGCCGGTCGGTTCACCTTGTTCAGCTGCCTTGCGATACCATTTGGCAGCTTCTGTAAAATCAGTAGTCCCATCGAGGCCACTTTCGAAGACAAGCCCTAAAGCAGCCTCCGCAACGGCATATCCTTGATCAGCCGCTTTTCGATACAATTTGACTGCCTCAACTTTGTCTACCCTAACCCCATCCCCATTTAAGAACATGTCCCCGAGCAAGAACTGTGCTTTTGCGTGCCCTTGGTCAGCAGCTTTTCGATACCACGTAGCCGCCTCAACAGTATTTTTTGTGACTCCTGAACCGTTATACAGCATTCCACCAAGGGCATACTGACTGTCCACATCACCTTGGTCGGCAGACTTGCGATACCATTTCTCTGCTTCGACTAAATCTCGTGCCACACCCTTTCCTTGACTATACATATCTCCTAGTCTTTTCTGGGCCCGTGGTTGTCCTTGCTCGGCAGACACTCGGTACCATTTCGCAGCCTCAAATAGGTCACATGCCACACCTTTGCCGTAGTAATAGATGTCGCCAAGGTTATTCTGACCATGTTCATCACCTTGTTCCGCAGCTTTACGGAACCACATGGCTGCCTCAATCATGTTAGGGGTAACTCCATCCCCCTCATAATACGTAACGCCAAGCTCATTCTGAGCCGTAGCGTAACCCTGCTCAGCTGACTTACGACACCACTTAATCGCCTCAACGGTGTCTTTCGCGACTCCTTTACCCTCTTGAAACATTCTGCCCAACTGAAGCTGTGCTTGAGCGTCACCCGACTCTGCCGCACTTCGGAACCATTTGGCAGCTTCTACGAAATCTTTGGCGAAACCTTCACCGACATAGTACATCCTGCCAATGGAGTACTGGGCTTGCGCGAACCCTTGGTCTGCAGCCATCCGATACCACTTGACGGCTTCTACCAAATCCTTCGTTACCCCCTCACCTGTTGAATACATCCACCCTAAGGCCCATTGCCCCTTCGCTGCCCCTTGTTCGGCTGCTTTACGAGTCCATTTTGCAGTCTCTGCCCAGTCCTTGGTTACACCAATTGCTCGATAATAAAACCCCGCCATGAGCAACTGAGCGTCACTATCGCCTTGATCAGCAGCTTTTCGTATCCATTGTGCGGCCTCAACTGGATTTTCCTCCACACCTTCTCCATCCCGGAGCATTAAGCCTAAGTTATACTGTGCCAATATAGCTCCCTGCATGGCAGACTTACGGTAATACTTCGCCGCCTCAGGCAAATCCTTGGTTACTCCTTCTCCTGATTCGTACAACTTGCCTAAATAAAACTCGGCCCACATATCACCATCTATTGCTAAAGATTTGATCTGATTCAGGGCCTGTTTATCGCCAGTTTTGACCCGTTCACTCAATTCTGCTGCTTGCTCGGGAATCATGGTGGCCCAAGCAGTTGTGGACAACCACAGTACGAGGGCAATACTGAGGAATTTAGACGTAGGCATCACTTGCCTCCTGCTATCAACGATTAAGAAACGGCCATAAACTACCTTAAACATAAACTATTGACAAAAAAGCTCAATCTGTAGATAACTGCCTTGCCTATTCCATGGTCGCGAGAGGATAGGGAATACTTCTGAAAAACGGAGCACTTTGCTGATGTGATGCTTGCGCAACTTCCGTTAGTGAGGATGTACCGACCACCAGTCTTTAGCCATTTTTTGGGCATCAGCAATCTGTACCGGAGTCGCGTCGTTCTTAAGATTATCTAAATTATCCGCGGCAATGCTATCTCCATTTGCCTGGGCTATAATCCACCACATCGCAGCCAAAGTATAGTTCTGAGGTATGCCCTTACCTTTGGCGTACATCGTGCCTAAGTTGGTCTGAGCGCTTACGAATCCTTGCTCGGCTGCCATACGGTACCACTTAGCTGCTTCAGCCTTGTCTACGGGCACTCCGTTCCCTCTATCGAGCATCACCGCCAAATTGTATTGGCCGGAGGCCCACCCTTGTTCTGCTGCCTTACGATACCATTTAGCGGCCTCAGGCTTGTCCTGAACTTCGCCCTCACCGCTTTCGTACATAACGCCAACATTGTTCTGCGCACTGGCCAAACCTTGATCTGCCGCTTTTCGATACCATTTAGCAGCCTCAATTTTATCTTTGGGCACGCCCTTACCAAACGAATACATGAAACCAATATTATACTGAGCCCTTCCTAAGCCTTGCTCTGCAGCCTTTCGGTACCATTTTAGAGCCTCCGCCATATCCTGAGTCACCAGCACCCCGTACTCGTTCACCACGCCATAGTAAAATTGCCCTTGAGCATCACCTTCTGCAGCCGCCCTTTTAAGTTGTTGTAACGCCTGACGATCTCCCTTGGAAACACGTATAGCTAACTCGTCGGCGGCCTGGGGTGTCAGGGTGGCCCAGATGTTGTCAGGCATATACAGGCAAGTGAATAAAAGAACCGCGGCTAAACGTCGGTAAATGTCCATATATACTCTCCCATAGAAAATTATTAAACGACTCTGTCGTAGTTATATGGCAATCTTGCACACTTTTATCATTAGCCCGGGTCAATTTGCAAGTAAAAACGTTCACATAGCGCAGGCTATAGTAAGTACTAGTGCTTATAGTTTGATTATGTTATTAAGGTACATCTCATACAAAGGGAGGTGGCATTGGTATGTCTTCTAACTCAATAGGGCCCGCAATAATCATTGCGTTCGTGTTATGGTTTCTCTTTTCGACATGGAAAAACCGAGCCAGTAGTGCTAATGGGCTTGTAGCAGAGATAGAGCGGGCAACAGATGAAATTGGCGAATTGAGAAAAAAAGTGATTGTGGTGGCAGGCGGGAATATACCTGGACGGGAGGTTAAAGCAATTCTTGGGCATATCACCGGCACCTCCAGCATTGGAGCTACCAATGATGAAGAGGCGGAAGCCGCTGAGATCCTAGCTATGATCGATCTTATGAGAAGGGCACATGCTATGGGAGCTAACGCCATTCTCGATGCACGTTTGACGACCAGCACCCACGAGCAAGACGGTAGCGGGTGGATGGTCAGCAAAGCGTATTACACAGGTACGGCCGTTGTTACCATTTAGAATAAATGACCGGGGGATGTGTGACCTAGGAGAATAGCTGCTAAGCAAAAGAGCCTCTCGGTGATAACCGGGAGGCTCTTTTTTTATGGTGGCGGTGCAGGGACTTGAACCCCGGACAACACGGATATGAGCCGTGTGCTCTAACCAGCTGAGCTACACCGCCAAGCTCTTTATGTAATGATCTCAGACACCTGTCACGTTTCAGGAGTCGCTTTGTGCCGCGTCAGGAGATACTCTTTATAGTCTAGGGCGCCTTCATTGTCAACAAAAAACTCTGCTAAAAGTTTTTCATCTCATACAACGGCAGTGGAGTATGCCGATATTCACAACCACAACACATAATACCTGTGTCGTGACGACGGCTAGAGGAATTATTCGCCCCCGCGTGCGCTAACAGATTACTTTGTCTTGAAAGCCTGCAGCTCTTTTTCGTTATTTTCCTTAGAAAGCTGTGGATTCGTCTTGAACTCGGCAATCTTTTTTTGCAGCCACCCGCAGTAATTCTCCTGCACGAGTCTAAAGGAGCGCTCTGCACCGCCACGCTTGGTGAAGTGGTGCAGAGAGTTCTCTTCGCCGGAAAAAATGAGTGGGGTCTTTGCCTGCGTTTTCCTGTCTTGAAACATGCTCCCGATCGTAATGGCCGACCATGGCGTTTCGCTGGAGGATATGATGCGGGTAGTCGCAGCAAGTGCCACGTTGTAAAGCCAGAGAGGGTGACTGGTACCTATATAAAGCCGACGAAAATCGCTAACAAGAACGTAGTCGGCGTCTTCAGGGATGTTCGCCCCCTGCGTGACAGTCATGCCGGCCTGGGTGAGGCACTTAGCGGTACTCTCCTGAAGCACGTCTGCAGCCCGGTTCGTCGACATGTAGCGGGTCTCGGCATAACCAGATTCTGTCGCATACTTGCCGTCGGTTGTGCCAGTTTGGGAGTTATCCCGAATCGGCAGCAGATGCGCCTTGCCCTCAAGCCGCGCCTGAGGCTTCAGGTCATCGGAAATGGTCGGCAGAGTCGTCGTGATCGTACAGCCAGACATAAAGATGGTCCCAAAAGCCAGTACTCCAACCAGAAAACGTGAAAAAAACATAACAAGTCCCGTTGATATCCAGTGTAGTTAGTCATTACCCAAAAACGTACGGCACACAGCGCCTCTGGCGAAGACTGCGCCCAAAACAAAACAGCACCCCGCGTTATAGGTGCTGTTTTATGTGACTATGCCAGCTAACTTACTTCTTTGTCTTTGAAGCTGCTGCCTTAGGTGCCTTGACGGTCTTTGTTGACGCCTTGGCGGGTTTTACCGCTTTGGCTGCTTTTACAGGTTTGGCTACCGTCTCTTTCTTCGCCTCGATGTTGGCCATGCGCACTTCCCTCGCCTTGGCAAGGTTGTCGGCCAGACCGCGGTCCTGCGCCATCTTGCGGCGGGACTCGGAATAGCTCTTCGCGGACAGGGCCTGTTTGCTCGGAATGCCGAACTGCTTCTTGTAGGCACCAGGCTTCATGCCGTGCGCAGTGCTCAGGTGACGCGCAAGGGTCTTGAACCCGCCTTTGCCGCAAACAAGGCAGACCACCTCGTTCTTTTTGAAGGCTTCTTTGATGGAGAGTGAAGCTTTTGGTTCTTCGACGCCTTCCACGCCCTGCCCTGCCTCAAGGTTCTTCAGTGCAGCGTGAACTTTGGCTATTTCCGCGAGAAGCTCGTCCGATGTCATCGGCGTGCTGGAGGCATGCGATGCAACGAGTTGTGCAGCTATTTCTACCAAGGTCGCCATTTACCACCCTCCTTCAAAGTTATAGTTAGGTGATTAATAGCAGAGACGGAGATATTGTCAATAATAAAGTAAAAATAACGTTGTTGGACTGAGTATACGGGAGGACAAAAAGAATCGAACTTCATCGCGTAAGAAATCGACTTTAAATGATGAGGTACGCAAACCCGGGAAGTGCATTTGTCGAGCTGGCAGAATCATGCAGCAGCTCCGGCGCCGGCAAAGAACAGCGAGAAAGAAAGTGTATCTCACAGATGTGCATAGAATGCAGCTCTTCCGGCACCTAAAAGAGCGGCTTTTTCATTCAGTATGACGTGCACCGGAATAGACTGCACCAGGGGACTCAGCCTGCCTTTTGCCGCGAAAGAAAGCATGAACGCTGGTCCTTTTAGCAGATCCAGTATCTTTGGTGCGATCCCTCCGCCAAGGTAGACGCCGCCTGTGGCGAGAAACCTGAGGGCGGCGTTACCCGCCTCGGCTCCGTAGACGGATATGAAGACCTCGAGGGCCTTCGCGCACATGGGGCAGCGGGATTCAAGGGCCGCCTTCGTAATGACCGCGGGTGGATCGCCCACCGTCATCGCGGCGGCGATGGATTCCTGTTCGGGGAAGTAATGTTTGTCGCGCAGGAAACGATAGATGTCCAGGAGCCCTGGGCCGGACAACACACGCTCGTAACTGACCCGGCCGTGCTTCGTCTGCAGGTAAAGGAGGAGTTCCGCTTCCAGCTCGTTGCGTGCCGCGAAATCGGCGTGTCCGGCTTCGCTGGGAAGCGGGTGATGGATACCTCCGGCGAAGTAGGCGAGCGACTCGCCAAGGCCGGTCCCAGCGGAGACGACGGCTATGGTGCCGGAAGGGTTGGCGACGCCTTGGTTGAGAGTGTAAAGATCCTGCTGTTTCAGCGACGCGATTCCGTAGGTGTTCGCCTCGAGGTCGTTGATAAGCATCACGCTTGGGAGTTCCATGGCCGCAGCGAGTTCATCGCTCTCGATGGTCCAGGGGAGGTTCGGTGTGCGTACCCGGCCCTCGATGATGGGACCGGCGATACCGAAGCAGGCGCGCTCCGCGCTGATGTGATGCTGCGAGGCGAAGTGACGCACGATATCTATGAGGCTGCCGTGGGCGGCGCTTTTGTACTGCGCCTCGGCAAGTGTGGTGAGTCCGGCGGGATCGGCCTGAAAATAGGCAATACGGGTCGAGGTTCCCCCCACGTCTCCTGCGAGAATGAGCATATGACCTCCCGTTAAAGGCTGTGCTGTGGCTGCGTTGGCGGTTCTACCCACTCACAAAGCAAATCCCCCCTGTTCCCCCTTCGCAAAGGGGGGAACGTTAGGGCTCGTGCAGCGCTTCGTGATTAGCAGCACCCTCTGTTCAAGAATGCCCCAAAAGAGCTTCCTAAGGGTGGGAGGAGAACTTGTACATTCCCATGACTATTTGGAAATCGCCTCCGCGGCAAGGACGGTTTTGACTATCTCAGCGCTGATCGTGTCTAGGGCGCGGCTTGTCGCGTCTGCTACGGCGTCGTAACCGGAGCCGGTCGTTTTTTCGCGGACCACGGCGCGCCCTACCCTGCTGTCACTCCCCCTGCGCACACTCCAGGTGGCCTCGATGGTGACGGCTTCGCCCTGGACGGCTTCCAACCTGAGGATATCGACAGGCACTCCGTACTTCACATCCACACCTGCACCTTGGCCGTAGGCAAACACACGGTTCGAACCGAGCCTGCGCCCTATGTCCTGCGATAAAAGCCGCGGGATCTCCTCTTTCAGCGGTTCGGCCCAGCGGTGCGATTCCAGAATGGCAACCCGGTTCGGAGCGACGCGCACGACGAGCTGGGGACGATCCAGAAGTTCCGGCAGCGTGACCGGTCCTACCCTTACCGACAAGGCCTGCGCGGACGACGCTTCCACCTCCGGAACCGCTGCCGGAGTCAGGGTGTAGAAGGTGACTCCGGGAGACCTGACGCATCCTGCACTCAGGAGAAATAATCCAAACAAGACCGGGAGTACGGAGACGGTGCGCATGGCTATTTTTCCTCCTTTTTGCCGCGTATCAGGGATTCGGGGTGCTGTTCGAGGTAATCCCCGAGAACCCGCAGCGAACGGGCCGCACGCGAGACCTCGCGCATGGTGTCACGCAGGTCGACCTGCACGGGTGCGTCGGCGCTCAGGACCCCGCTGGCGCCGCCCAAAGTAGACCGCGCTTCGGAAAGCGTCTTTCTCACGTCCTCGAGCGTCGTCTTCGTCTCGGTGAGCACGGTTTTCGCCTCGGGCACCAGGGACTTGTCCATGTTCTGCAGCAACCGGTCGGCGCTCTTCAAGGTATCGTCGAGGGAGCGCATGGTCTGTCCCGCATCTCCGGCCAGTTTCTCCAGCGGCAGTTTCTCGATCCGCTGCACGATCTCGATGAGGTTCTTCTGCAGCTTCTCCATGGAACCGGGCACGGTCGGGAAACGCGGCGGCGAGGTGCTCCAGTTGATGCGGCCGGCACGGGCATCGGGCACGAAGTCGAGCGCCACGTAGAGCTGGCCGGTCAGCAGGCTCCCGCTTTTGATCTGCGCGCGGAAGCCATGCGCCACCAGGTCGTCGAGAAGCCTGTGTGCCTCGGCGGTGCCGGGTTGGGGCATGTTACCGCCGCTGTCCTTGCGGAACTGGGTCTGCAGGTGCTCAGGGTAGAGTTGGATCTCGACCGGGACGGAGAAATCCTTGCGGTTGCGGTCGAGCACCACATTGATATTGGTGACCTCGCCCACGGTGACGCCGCGCAGGTCCACGGGAGCACCGACGGCAAGACCGCGCACCGACTCGCGGAACTCGAGGATGAATTTTTCGGAGGCAGCGGAGTTCTTGATGGCCTCGTCGCGGGTACCGTAAAGGGTGTACGCGGTGTCCGCGGGAGCGGCGACGGCGCCGGAGACCGACTCATCGAAGGAGATGCCGCCCAAAAGAACGGCAAGCATCGATTCGGTGTTCAGCTTCACGCCGCCTGGAGTGACGGTCAAGTCAACGCCGCTTGCCTGCCAGAAAAAGGTGCTCGTGGTGACAAAGCGGTCGTACGGCGACTTGATGAAGACTCGGACGGTGACGGCTTTGCCATCGCGGTCGAGATCGGTGGTGATGACCTGCCCCACCTGCATGCGGCGGAAAAACACCGGTGAGCCGGTGTAGAGCGAGCCTACATCGTCGGTGTGCAGCACGAACTGACGCCCGGGGACATCCATGGAAACAGCGGGGGGAGACTCGAGGCCGATGAAACTGTCGCCGAGTTCCTTCGAAGTCCCCGCCTCGACCCCGATATAGGAGCCGCCAAGGAGCGTAGTGAGGCCGGAAACGTTTCCGCCGGAGATGCGCGCGCGCACCACCCAGAAACGGGTATCTTTCACCATGAGACCCTTGGCGTCCTTGGTGACTTCCGCGGTAACCACGACATGGGTGCGGTCGTCGGAGATGGCGATCGATTTCACCTCGCCGATCATGACGTCCTTGTACTTGAGCTTGGTCTTGCCCGCCTCGAGCCCCTCCCCTGTCTTGAAGGAGATGGTAATGGTCTCGCCGCGGTCCACCCACGCCTTGGCTGCGATGGAAAGACCGATGATGGCGGCAATTATGGGGATGATCCAGACGAGCTGGATCGAGAAGCGCCGCTTCGGCTCGCTTACCGCCTCGGGAAGGTCCTGTATCTCTTGTCTGTCCGATGGTTCAGTCATGGAATTCCTCTTTCTGCAACGGGTCCCAGATCAGGCGCGGGTCGAACTCCATGGTGGCGAGCATGGTGAGGACGACCACCGCGCCGAAGGCGATCGCGGCTGGGCCGGCCTTCACTATCGCCAGGGAGCCCAGTTGTACGAGCGCCGCGAGCAGGGTAACTACGTAGATATCCAGCATGGACCAGCGCCCCACCGCTTCCACCAACCGGTAAAGCCGGGTGCGCTGCTGCGGGTGCCAGGTCGATTTACGCTGCACGGAGATGAGCAGCAGGGTCAGGGAAAAGAGCTTTAAAAGCGGTATCGCCACACTGGCCACGAAGACGATGACGGCGATCATCCAGGACCCGGTCCTCCAAAGATGCACCACACCGCTCACGATGGTGTCCTTGCGGTAACTGATCAGGGAGCCGGTCTCCATCATGACCAGCATGTTGGCCGGTACGTAGAGTATGTAGGACGCGATGACGAGCGCCCAGCAGCGCTGCACGCTGCCAGGTCTGCGCAAATGGAGGCGGGCGCCGCAGCGCGGGCAGTACTGCGCGCGCGAAGTGCCGGTGCTCCGGGAGACCAGCTGACAGACATGACAGGAGCAAAGCCCACGGCCGGCCGCGATGGGGGAGTCGGCGGCGCTCACTTTGACTCCAGATCCCGTCGCTTCCCGTCGAGCTGGGCCCAGACGTCGCGCGCGTTGAAGGCGGTGGCCGCTGCGGCAAGCAGCAGTGTCAATACCGCGAAGGACCACAAAGCCATCCCCGGGATGACGCGGAAGTTGTTGGTGAGTTTCACCAGGGAAACCAGCACCCCGAGCATCAACACCTCCACCATCCCCCACGGCTCGATGCACTGCAGGGTGCGCATGAAAAGCGGATACCTCGGGGGCACCTTGCCGAGTTTTAAAGGCAGGAGCAGATAGGTGAGCGAGGCGAGCTCAAGCGCAGGAATCAGAATGGCAGTGATCAGGACAAGAGTGGAGACGCTCCTCATCCCCTGATCCCAAAGGGAGAGCACCGCGCCGAAGAGGGTGATGGCACTGCGGTCCCCCTGCACCTCGATGGCGAATATGGGAAAGAGGTTCGCGCCCAGAAAAACCATGCATGCCGCCAGGGTATAGGCGAGGGTGCGGTCGACGCTGTCGGTGGCGTTACGGTACAGCACGGCGCCGCAACGACGGCAGCTCGCATAGCAGCCGGGGTTCAGCTGGATGTCGCGCTGCAACAGGTCGCACTCGTGACAGGCGATTAGTTGTGGGGTTCGATCGGTCATCGGGGAGACGATCCCTCATATGCGGCCCCGGCAGGCCGTGGCAGACGCGTCGCACAGCGGAGGCCGGCAGGACATGACAGATGAAAACATACCACAGTTACTGTCATAAAACTAAATCAGCCGCCCAGGAAGTCTCCCAAGCGGCTGATTGAAATGGTCGGTGCGACTGGATTCGAACCAGCGACCACTAGACCCCCAGTCTAGTGCGCTACCAGGCTGCGCTACGCACCGATTAAACCTGATAATTACAACTGATCCCGCAAATTCATCAGTTCCAGCTTCACATCCTGAAGCAGTGCCGCAAGCGCTTCGCCGGAAAGGTCAGATTTTCGGTACTTTTTCTTCGCTTCCAGACGCTTCCTCGCCCCCTCGATGGTCAGCTTTTCCGCGTATAGAAGTTCTTTTATCTCATGGACCAGCTCGACGTCCTTCTTCGAGTAGAGCCTTTGGCCGCTGCTGCTTTTCCTTGGCGCCAATCCCGGGAATTCAGTCTCCCAGTAACGCAGCACCGAGGTGGGAAGGCCAGTTACCGCGGACACCTCGCCGATTCTGAGGTAAAGCTTGTCCGGGGCGCCGGTCGTCATGGCTACTGCTGGATGTTGATCGCGCTCTTCAGTACCTGGCTCGGCTTGAAGGTGAGGATCTTGCGAGCAACGATGGTGATCTCTTCGCCGGTCTGCGGGTTCCTGCCGCGACGGTCGGACTTCTCTTTCACTACGAAGTTGCCGAAGCCGGCAATCTTGATCTTGTCGCCTTCTTCAAGAGTGGACTTAATCAGGTCGAAGACCGTCTCAACGAGTTCGGCGGATTCTTTCTTGGAGAAACCGACCTTCTCATAAATTTTTTCTACGATGTCCGCTTTGGTCATAATCCCCTCAACAGGTGAAACATTTCAGTGTGTTCTCAACAGCGGCTTAATCTAATACCATAGCGTTTTCGATTTCGCAACCGTTTTTATCTGAAGGAAACATTTAATTTTTTCTGCAGTGCCTCGGTTACCTTCGTGTGCAGACGGGTTACTTCTTCGTCGGTAAGGGTCTTCTCCTTCGACCCGTAGCGCACGCGAATAGCGACACTCTTCTCGTGTGCAGCGATGTTCCCACCCATGTACAAGTCGAAGATTTCCACCCCTTCCAGTTCGGGTGCCTTGACGCCGTTCACGCACGAAACCACGTCGGCGACGGGAAGTTCACGCGGCAGGAGCATGGCGATGTCGCGGAAGGTGGACGGGAAGCGCGAGGGAACCTGGGCGGCACCCTGTTTCTTCCGCGCCGAGAGAAGCGCCTCGAAGTTGAGTTCGAGGTAGTAAAGCGGCGTGGAGATGCCGTAGTTCTCCTGTACGGTCGGATGGAGCTCTCCCATGGAGCCGAGCACCTTCTTTCCGCTCAGGATGCGGCAGGCCTTGCCCGGATGGTAGTACGGGTCGAGTTCCTCGACGCTGAAGTTGACCCCGCCTACGTTCAGTTCGGCTAGGAGGTTCTCTGCGATCCCCTTGACGTCGAAGAAGTCGATATCACCCTTCGCCTGGTTCCACCCCTCGGGATCGCGTCTTCCGGTCAGCAGAGCGGATATGTAGAGCGGCTCTTCGGGGAGTTCGGCCCCCTCGACGGGGAGGTAGATGCGGCGCATCTCGAAGATGCCGAGGTTAAGCGTCCTGAAGCTTACGTTCTTGACCGCGGTGTCCAAAAGCCCAGGGAGCATGGTGGTGCGCATGACGGAGAGCTCGTCCGAGATCGGGTTCAAAAGGACCATGCCGTTACTGCGGAAGTCGTCCGCCGGGAGCATGATCTTCTCGCAGGAAGAAGGTGCGACGAAACTGTAATTGATCACCTCGGAGAGACCGTGGGAGACCAAAAGCCCTTTCACCCTGCTTGCCATTCGCTGCGTGTCGGAAGGGAGATCGGAGAAGACCGACGCCTGCGGCAGCGTAGCGGGCAACTTCTCGAAGCCGTTCACGCGGACCACCTCTTCGACGAGGTCTATCTCGCGCTCTATGTCGACCCTGAAGAGCGGCACCTTTACGGTGAAGACACCGGGCTCGCCCTGCTGCACCTCGAATTCGAGGCGCTCGAAGATGTCCTGCACTTCGGCTGCGGAGAGATCCAGACCGGAGACGGCGTTGATGCGCGACAGGCGAGCGGTGATGACGCGCGGCGCAACGGGCGCCGGGTAGACGTCGATGATCCCCTTGGCGACCTTGCCGCCGGAAAGCTCGGCGATGAGCTGGGCGGCGCGATCGAGGGCCCTGGTGAGCCCGGCGACGTCGGCGCCGCGTTCGAAGCGGTGCGACGACTCGGTGTGGATCCCGAGACGCTTGGAGGTCTTGCGGATCGCGGAGGGGTTGAAGTAGGCGCTCTCGAGAAGCACCTCGGTGGTCCCCTCCCCTATTTCGGAGTTACCGCCACCCATGATGCCGGCAAGGGCCACCGCCTTCGCGCCGTCACGGATGGTGAGGTCGTTCGAGGCGAGGGTTCTCTCCTGGCCGTCGAGGGTGGTGAACTTCTCCCCCTCGCCCGCCGCGGCAACGACGATCTTTCCTCCGGAGAGGAGCTTGTAGTCGAAGGCATGCAGCGGGTGACCGTACTCGAGGAGCACGTAGTTGGTCACGTCGACGATGTTGTTGATGGAGCGGATCCCTGCGGCCATGAGCCTGTTGGCGAGCCAGGCCGGGGAGTCGGCGAGCGTGCACCCGGTGATGTGGCGCGCGGTGTAGCGCGGGCAGAGTTCCGGTGCGAGGATCTCGACGCTTGCAACCGATGCGACGGGTGCCCCTTCCTCTTTTACCTCGAGGCCAGGGTAGTGCACCTTCTTGCCGAGTTTGGCGGCGACCTCGCGCGCGATGCCGACGACACTCAGGCAGTCCGCGCGGTTCGGGGTGAGCCCGATCTCGAATATGACGTCCTTGGTGCCCAGCGCGTCGAAGAGCGGGGTACCGAGGGCGTAGCTCTCAGGGAGGATCATGATGCCGGAGGACTCGGCGGAGAGGGCAAGCTCCTTTTCGGAGCAGAGCATGCCGCAGGACTCCTCGCCGCGGATCTTCGAGCGCTTGATCTTGAAGTCACCGGGGAGCGTCGCGCCGATCTGGGCCAGGGCGACCTTGTCGCCGGCCTTGAAGTTCTGCGCGCCGCAGACGACGTTCACGATCTCGCTGCCGTTGTCGACCTTGCAAAGCGAAAGCTTGTCCGCGTTGGGGTGCTGGTTCTTTTCCACCACCTGGGCCACGACGACGTCGTCCATGCCGCCGCCGACCTCTTCCATACGCTCGACCTCGAGGCCGAGCATGGTGAGCAGATGCGAGAGTTCAGCCGCCGGGAGGTCGCAATCGACGAATTCCTTGATCCAGTTATAGGTAACTATCATATCGATTCCTTCAAATGGAAAATCAAAACGCTTTTAGAATTGCTTCAGGAACCTGAGGTCGTTCTCGAAAAGAAGCCTCATGTCGGCGATGCCGTACTTGAGCATCGCGATCCTCTCGATCCCCATGCCGAACGCGAAGCCGGTGTACTGCTCCGAGTCGTACCCCACGTGGCGGTACACCTCGGGGTCGACCATGCCGGCGCCCAGGATCTCGAGCCACCCGGTCTCCTTGCAGACCCGGCAACCCTTGCCGCGGCAGATGACGCAGGCGATGTCGACCTCGGCGGAGGGTTCGGTGAAGGGGAAGAAGGAGGGACGGAGCCTAACGCCGATGTCCTTGCCGAAGAGCTGGCTGATGAAGAGGGTCAGGATACCCTTCAGATCGCCGAAGGTGATCCCCTTGTCGACCATGAGCCCCTCGACCTGATGGAACATCGGGGAATGGGTGGCGTCGGAATCGCAGCGGTACACGGTCCCGGGTGCTATGATGCGCACCGGCGGGGGCTGCTTCAGCATGGTGCGGATCTGCACCGGAGAGGTGTGTGTCCGGAGAAGGACGCTCTCGCCGAAGTAGAAGGTGTCCTGCATGTCGCGCGCGGGGTGGTCCTTCGGGAGGTTCAGCGCCTCGAAGTTGTAGAAGTCGAGCTCGATCTCGGGACCTTCCGCGACGGCGAAACCGAGCGCGCCGAAGATGGAGCAGATCTCCTCGGTCACCAGGGTGATCGGGTGTTTGGAGCCCATCGCCTGACGCCTGCCCGGCAGGGTCACGTCGATCTTCTCACCGGCGAGCCTTGCGGCCTTTGCCGTCTCGCGCACCTCGGTGGCGCGCGCGTCGAGTGCATCCTCGAGCTTCGCCTTCACGGTGTTCACCACCTGGCCGACCAGAGGCCTTTCCTCGGGGGAAAGCGCACCCAGCCCCTTCATGACGCCGGTGAGCGCCCCTTTCTTGCCCAGGTACTTGACCCGCAGTTCCTGCAGCCCCTCTTCCGTGGAGGCCTGAGCCAGTTCGGAGAGGGCCTCTTCTAAAAGTGCTTCCAGTTTATCCTTCATCGCATGACCCTATTTTCGGAAAAAAAAAGAAATGGGACATCGCTATCCCATTTCTCTTTATGCCCGCGGTATGTATTAAAATTTTGCTTTGGCTGCTGCCGCGATAGCTGCGAAACCTTTCGGATCGGAAACGGCCAGGTCGGCCATCACTTTCCTGTCGATTTCCACGTTGGCGAGCTTCAGACCGTGGATCAGCTTGCTGTAGGAAAGACCGTTGATCCTTGCCGCAGCGTTGATCCTGGTGATCCAGAGGGCCCTGAAGTCCCGCTTTTTCACCCTTCTGTCCCTGAACGCGTAGTTCAGTGCGCGGTCCACCGCTTCGGTGGCGCTCCTGAACAGTTTGCTTCTCGCGCCGCGGTAGCCCTTGGCAAGCTTCAATACTTTGTTTCTTCTCTGTCTCGCTTTAAAACCGCGCTTTACTCTTGGCATACATACTCCTTCTGGTTTTTAAATTAGCCGGATCCGCAAGGGGAGACGTTTCCTCACGGTTCTCGGACTTCGGTAACGGGCGAAAACGGCGGTTGAAGACGAACAGCTCCGAGGCGCACCCCGGTGCCGGTGTTCCAGTCCCTAGTCCCCAGCCCCCAGTCCCGATGTTATTTGTAGGGGATCAGGCAGCAGATGTTCTTGTGGTCGGAGGCTGCTACGATGCCGCTTTTACGGAGGTTGCGCTTGGTCTTCCTGGTCTTGGAGGTCAGGATGTGGCTGGTGAAGGCGTGAGCCATCTTGATTTTGCCTGTGCCGGTCTTGCTGAAACGCTTGGCGGCGCCCCTATGGGTCTTCATTTTAGGCATTGTTTTACTACTCCTTTGTTGTGGTGTTTATTTTTTTACTTTGGGGGCGATGATCATGAACATGCTACGCCCTTCCATCTTCTGCCTTACCTCGACCACGCCGATATCGGCGAGTTCGGCGGTTATCTTTTCCAGTGCGGCCATGCCGAGTTCCTGGTGCGTGATCTCGCGACCGCGGAAAACGACGGTGATCTTCGCCTTGTTCCCTTCTTCCAGGAAGCGACGTACGTGCTTAACCTTGAACTCCAGGTCGTGCGTATCGGTCTTCGGACGAAGCTTCACTTCCTTCAGCTCGACCTGCACCTGCTTCTTCTTTGCCTCAGCCTGCTTCTTAGCCTGCTGATATTTGAACTTGCCGTAATCCATGATACGGCAGACAGGGGGAACGGCTGTCGGCGAAACCTCTACCAGATCGAGTTGCTGACTCTCAGCCAACGCCAGAGCCTCGCGAAGCGGAAGAATACCAAGCTGCTCACTTTCGGCACCTACTACCCTTACCTCTTTGGCCCTGATTGTCTGATTGATGTTGACTGTAGGTTTAGCTATGACGCCACCTCCTATTTGTAGGTTTTAACTTCGTTCTCTATGAAGCCGATGAACTGTTCGGGAGTCATCGCTTCGAGGTTCTTGCCGTCGCGGAAACGAGGCGCGAGCAGGCCGCCTTCGACCTCCTTGTCCCCCACCACCAGCATGTACGGTATCTTCTGCAACTGGGCCTCGCGGATCTTGAAGCCGAGCTTTTCGTTTCTGAAATCCTTCTGAACCCGCACGCCCGCGGCACGCAGCTTGTCGAAGGCAGCCTGTGCGTAGGGAATCTGGTTGTCGGTAACCGTGAGAACGGTCGCCTGAACCGGTGCCAGCCAAGTCGGGAAGTTTCCGGCGAAGTGCTCGATGAGGACACCGATAAAGCGCTCGATGGCGCCAAGGATAACCCTGTGCACCATGACAGGGCGTTTCTTTTCACCATCCGCGTCGACATAGGTGAGATCGAAACGCTCCGGAAGGGTAAAATCGCACTGGATAGTAGCACATTGCCATCTTCTGTCAAGAGCATCGCGCAGCTTGATGTCTATCTTCGGCCCGTAGAATGCACCGTCGCCCTCGTTTATCTCATAGGGACGACCGGAATCCTTCAGTGCATTCAGAAGCGCGTTGGTGGCAAGTTCCCATGCATCATCGGAACCGATCGACTTCTCGGGACGGGTGGAAAGCTCCATCTCGAACTCGAAACCGAAGATCGCCATCACCTCGGTGACGAACTGGATGACCCCCTTGATCTCGCCGTCCAGCTGCTCCGGGGTGCAGAGGATGTGCGCATCGTCCTGGGTGAAGCCGCGTACGCGCAGGAGGCCGTGCAGAACGCCCGCCCTCTCGTGACGGTGCACCGTGCCGAGCTCGAAGTAGCGCAGCGGCAGATCGCGGTAGGAGCGCAGCTGCGAGCGGTAAATCATCATGTGGGCCAGGCAGTTCATCGGCTTCACGCCGTAGCTCTGCTCGTCCACCGTGGTGAAGTACATGTTCTCGCGGTAGTTCTCGTAGTGGCCCGAGCGCTGCCAGAGTTCGGTCTTCAGGATCTGCGGCCCCAGCACGATGTCGTAGCCGCGCTTTAAGTGTTCCTTCCTCTCGAAGTCCTCGAGGATGGTGCGCAGCATCGCCCCTTTCGGGTGCCAGATGACCAGACCGGCGCCGACCTCGTCGTTGAAGGAGAAGAGGTCGAGCTCGCGGCCAAGTTTCCTGTGGTCACGCTTCTTCGCCTCCTCGATCCTCTCGAGGTACGCCTCCAGTTCCTTCTTGTCGCCAAACGCGGTGCCGTAGACGCGCTGCAGCATGGCGCGCTTTTCGTCGCCGCGCCAGTAGGCGCCCGCGATGGAGGTGAGTTTGAACGCCTTGCACCAGGAGGTGCTCGGCAGATGCGGACCGCGGCAGAGGTCGGAGAAGTCGCCCTGGGTGTAAAGGGAGACCTTGTCGGCGCCGAGATCCTCGATCAGTTCGACCTTGTAGCTCTCACCCATCTTCTTGAAGAGTTCAACGGCTTCGGCGCTGGTAAGCTCGGAGCGGACGATCTTGAGATCGGCCTTGGCAAGCTCGCGCATCTTCGCCTCGATCTTCTCGAGATCTTCCGGGGTGAAGGGATGGTCGACGTCAAAGTCGTAGTAAAAACCGGTCTCGATGGCGGGACCGATGGTCACCTTGGCCTGCGGGAAGAGCGCCTTCACCGCCTGGGCCATCAGGTGCGAGGTCGAGTGTCTGATGATCTCGAGCGCCTCGGGGCTCTTCTCGGTGACGATCTCCACGCGGGCACCGTCGGTGAGCGTCGCTCTCAAGTCGACGAGGTTGCCGTCGATCTTGCCGGCGATGGCGGCCTTGGCGAGACCGGCCCCGATGGAGGCGGCCAGATCGTAGATAGAGGAGCCTTCAGGCAAGGGCCTTTGGGAACCGTCCGGAAGCGTGACCTTAATCTCGTTCATGCAAGACCCCTTTTGAAAAATCAGGATACAAAACAGAAAGAGGCATCGAAACTCGATGCCTCCGTCGAACCTCGTACTGAAGGTCTCTGTTTAATTGGTAGGCGCGGGCGGTTTCGAACCGCCGACCCCTAGCGTGTCGAGCTAGTGCTCTACCCCTGAGCTACGCGCCTGTTTTTATTGCTGCTTCGTGGAACTCGGACTTTGTACCAATTCGCCGTTTCAAAGTCAAGGTTTTATTTTCATGCACATGAATTTTTCTCATTGGAGAGACGGCGTCACCGCACATGCTTCGTCAAGCAGCCGGATCAGCGCCCTTGAGACCTCGGAAGGATCGGCGTCCACGCAACTCCCCTCATGGGAACAGGAGGGGATGGTTCCCCACCTGGAGCATGGCGCACAGGAAAGGGTCGAGGCGAAGACGCGGTGGTGCTCCCCTTTGGGCGCCCACTTGACGGGGTCGCTCGGCCCGAAGAGCGAAACGGTCGGCGTGCCGAGTCCGGCTGCGATATGCAGAAGGCCGGAGTCGCCGGAGAGAAGCGCCTTTGCTTTGCCGATGACGGCAGCACTTTCGGCGAGGCTCCCCTTCCCCGCAAGGTCCAGCGCACCGGTGGATCGGGCGATCATCTCGCACGCCTCAGCTTCTCCCTCCCCGCCTAAAAGAACGACGGCGTATCCGGCCAGCACGGCGGAGGAGGCGACCTGACGGAATCTGCCGATGCCCCATTCCTTGCGCGAAACGCTCGCTCCGGGGAAGATGGCCACGAACGGGCGCTCGCCGATATAGGCCAGAAGCTGCTGAGCCCCCTCTACCGCCTCCGGTGGCAGGGTAAGGAAGGGAACGGTGAGCTCAGACGGCGCCTCGATGCCGAGCGGGGTAAGCAGGCGAAAGAAGGAATACGGCTCGTACTCGTCGAGGGCGTAGGGGACGGCATCGGTGAAGAGCCTCTTTCTCTCGTTTGTGGCGAAACCTACGGAACGGCGGGCGCGCACCAGACGGGAGACGAGCGCCGAGAGGCGGTACCACTGCTCGGTGTCGATGACGAGGTCGTAGCGGTTACGCAGGACGGCGGCAAGCTCTCCCGGTGCGTCGTAGCGGTGCACGGCGTGGACGCCGGGACAGAACTGGAAGGCGGCGGCGTTTCTCGTCTCGGCGAGGATCTCGATGCGGCAGGCAGGGTAAGCGGACTTGAGCGCGCGCAGCGCGGGGATGAGGAGTATGGCGTCACCGATCCCGCCGGGGCGGATGACGAGGGCGCTTTGAGGCGCGGTGTTGGTGCCTGAGCGGCGACGGCGCAGAAAGAGATGGGACAGCAGGGGACCGGCGATGGCGTCTATTTTTTTCAAGAGGGTCGGCTGCAAGAGGGGTCCTCCATGGGAAGATCGTCGGCGCCTGAGGCGCCGGTGCGCCCTATCTTTACAGAAAACGGCGCGGTTTTGCAACCGGGTCGCCCCCCCTCACCTTTTCTTTCTCAGCGCCCCGGCAACTCCAGTTCCTTAATCTTCCTGTAGAGGGTATTGCGGGCAATACCGAGTGCCTTGGCGGCTTCGGTGATGTTGCCGTCATACTGGGAAAGCGCCTCCTTGATCGTCTCGGCTTCGGAATCCTTCAGGGCGTGCATGGGGGGGACGATCTTCTTCCTGCGCATGACGGCCAGCAGGTTGGACTGCGCCTGGCGCAGCGAGCTGAGCATCCGGTTCAGTTCCTCGGCTCCCATCCTCTCGAGCGCTTCAAAGCTCCCGCACTGCTCGACCAGTTCCGCCTCGGGTGCCGCGGAGGTCTGCGCTGCGGCTGCGGTGACGGCGGGTTCGGTACGTCGCGTGGCGGACGGACCGGCCAGAAAAGTCCCCCCGAGGTGCTCGGGCAGGATGGTGTCGCCGTTACAGATGACGACGGCTCGCCGCATCACGTTGGCAAGCTCCCTTATGTTTCCGGGCCAGGTGTACCCCTGCAATAGCCGCACGGTGCCGGGGGCAAGGCGCAGTTCCCGGTTCAACTGCTGCACGAAGTGTTCGGCCAAAAGCGGGATGTCTTCGCTGCGTGCGCTAAGGGACGGGATCTCGAGGCGCACGACGTTCAGGCGGTAAAAGAGGTCCTCGCGGAAGGTCTTCTCTCGGATCGCCTGCTCGAGGTCGACGTTGGTCGCCGCTATGACGCGCACGTCGGTCTTTATCGGCCGCTCCCCCCCTACCCTCATGAATTCGCCGGTCTCCAGCACGCGCAAGAGCTTCACCTGGATCTGCGGCGTCGCGTCCCCGATCTCGTCCAGAAGGAGGGTGCCGTTGTTGGCGAGCTCGAAGATGCCGCGCCGGGTCTGGTTCGCGCCGGTGAAGGCCCCTTTCTCGTGCCCGAAGAGCTCGCTTTCCAGCAGGTTCTCGGGAAGCGCGCCGCAGTTGACCGGGATGAAGGGCTGTCCGGCACGCGCGGAAGCGGCATGGATGAAACGGGCAAGCACCTCCTTGCCGGTACCGGTCTTCCCCTGGATCAAAACGGAGATATCCTTGCCGGCAACCTTGTAGGCGAGGGAAACCATCCGCTTCATCGAGGGCGCGCTGCCGACCCGGAAGCCCACCCCTTGCGCGACCTCGGCCCATTCGTCGGGGGAAGCATCCCCCCTTCTGTGCACGGCGCCGGCCCCGGCGGCCCTGGCGACCAGCTGCTCGATCATGTCGATGTCGTCGAAGGGTTTTTCGAGGTATTCGTAGGCGCCAAGCTGCATGGCGGTGACCGCGGTTTTCACCGTCGAGTAGCCGGTCATGATGATCACTTCACAGTCAGGCTGACGCGACTTGATGATCTCCAAAAGCGTGATGCCGTCGGTATCGGGGAGCTTGAGATCGACCAGGGCTACGTTGAAGCGCCCCGTCTCCAGTGCGGCCATCGCCTCCGGCTCGTTCGCCGCAGTCACCACATCGTACCCCTTGCGCGCCAGGAGGCGCTTGAAGAAGGTACAGACATCCCTCTCGTCGTCTATTATCAAAACCTGCGTTAGAGAATCACTCACGGCCTGCTCCACAGTTCATATTGAATAATCATGCCTCGTCTACCGGCAGCACCAGACTGAAACAGCTCCCCTGACCAAGCGTACTCTCCACCTCGATCCTGCCGTGGTGGGACTCCGCGATGCCGAGGCTGACCGAGAGGCCGAGGCCGGTCCCCTTGGTCGCTTCCTTACTCGTGTAAAACGGGGTGAAGATCTTCGAAACGTTTTCCGGCGCTATCCCCACGCCGTTATCGGTGACGCTTAGCACCGCCCAGCGGCGCCCCCCCTCGATGCGCAGCGAGGTTGCCACTTCGACAACCTTCTCTTTCCCTTCGATATCGTTGAGGGCGTCACGCGCGTTGATCAGGAAGTTCGTGAGCACCTGCTGTATCTGGGGACCGTTCGCCTTGATCTTCGGGAGCTCGCGGTCGAAGTGCTCGAAGATCGCGATCTGGCTGCGGTTGATCTGGTACTGGATCATGTCGAGGACACGTTCCGCCTCGGCGTTCAGGTTGACAGGGGTGAAGGGGGCCTGGTCCTGCCGGGAGAAGGTAAGGAGGTTCTGGATGATCCGCTTGCAACGCAGCCCGCAATTTATGATGTCGGAGAGTGCCTCGGCGCGCTCGGTGTCCTCGTCTTCCTGCATGTCGCGGGCGAGCATCTGCGCCGTGCCGATGATCACGGTCATCGGGCTGTTCAGTTCGTGCGCGACCCCGGCCGCCATGACGCCAAGCGCGACCATCTTGGCGGACTGTACCAGTTGGGCCTCCATCTTAAGCTTCTTGGTCACGTCCTTCATGATGATGGTGACCGCGGCGAGTTGCTTCTCCTCGTTGAAAACCGGGTAGTAGGAGAGTTCCAGGGACTCCCCTTCCGGGGTGTTCCACTGCTGGAAAACCGGTTTGCCGGTCGCCTTGATCTCCTGGAGCGGGCAGTTCTGACACGGCTCTGCCGTCCCTTTCAGCTTGGCGAAGCATTTGTTGGTGATGGCCCTGTTCCAGTGCGTGCTCATGCCGGGGGGGAGCTGCCCGTTGTGCAATAGCACGTTGTAATCGGTATCGATCAGAAAAATGGGGTCGGTCACCGCACGGAACGTCGCCTCCCATTCCTTCTTGGCGCGGGAGACCTGCTTGTAGAGCCGGGCGTTTTGCATGCTGATGGCGAGCTGGTCGGCCAGGTGCTGCACGAAGTTCAGCTCGGCGCGGGCGTAGGCGGCATCGATGGTGCTCCCGAGCAGGAGCAGGCCGGTGACCGAGGAGCGCTCGAAAAGGGGTGCCGCGGCGAGGGAGCGCAAGGGTTCCGTGTGCTTCTTGGTCATCCGCGCCAGACAAAGCGGGTCCTGCATCGGGTTGTAGCTTGTGGCACCCTTGTCGCGGAAGGCGTTCCAGATGACGGACTGCTTCGGGATGTAGCCGAGATCGGTGAAGTCCCTCGGGGAGACGGCAATGAGCTTCAGTTTTCCATCCTGCAGCTTGGCCAGGGCGAGGAAGTCGCAAGGAAGCGCCTCGGGGAGCTTTTTGAAGGCCCTCTCGATGATGTCCCCGATCGACATGTCGATGTTTATGTCGCGGGTTAGTTGCTGCAGGATCTCCAGGCGGCTGTTTTGTTTCAGCACGTCCTGGTTTCTCTTTTTCAGCTCGACGTAGTAGTTGAGCTTCGAGGAATCGACACCTGTCAGTTGTTCGAGCAGCTTGCCCCTGTTTTTCACGTTGCTTCCTTTGAGGACCGGCCCTTAGGGCCTACATGGCGTTGCGGTAGATCTCCATGATCTGCTCGCGGGTGGCGATGCGCGGGTTGGTGACGAGACAGGCGTCCTTGGTCGCGTTCTCGCTCAAAAGCGGGATGAACTCCTCCTTGAGGCCGAGCTCCGAGAGCCCCTTGGCGAGGCCGATGTCCTCGATGAGACGCTTGACCGCCTCGATGGAGCGCTCCGCGGCGGCCATGTCGTCGAGCCCGGTTACATCCTCGCCCATGGCGACGGCGATATCCCGGAAACGATCCGGGCAGGCCTGCAGGTTGAAACGCATGACATGGGGCAGGATCGAGGCGTTCGTCTCGCCGTGGTGCTGGTCTAGAAGGCCGTCCACCTGGTGCGTCATGGCGTGGGCCGCGCCGAGGATGGCGTTCGAGAAGGCAAGACCGGCGGTGAGGCTCGCCATGGCCATGTTGGTGTTCGCCTCCATGTCGCTTCTCTCGGCGACGGCGCGCCTTAGGTTTTTGGAGATGAGCTGGATCGCCTTCAGCGCGTGGATATCGGTGAGCGGCGTGGCGGCGAGCGAGACGTAGGACTCGATGCCGTGCGTGAGCGCGTCGACCCCGGTGGCGGCGGCAAGCTTCGCGTCCTTGGTCTTCAGGAGCTCGGGATCCACGATGGCGATGTCGGGGATGAGGGAGCGCGAGATGATGGACATCTTTAGCTTGCGGTCCGTGTCCACGATGATGGTGAACTGGCTCACTTCGGAACCGGCACCGGCCGTGGACGGGACGATGACCATCGGGGGAAGCGGCGTGGAGATCTTGTTGATCCCCTCGTAGTCCTTCAGCCGCCCGCCGTTGGAGGCGATGGTGGCGATCGCCTTGGCGACGTCGGTGGGGCTGCCGCCACCAACCGAGACGATGCCGTCGCAGCCTGAGGTGAGGTAACGTGCGGCACCTTCGGTGACCTCGCAGTCCTTCGGGTTACTGGTGAGACTGGCGAAGATAACGGTCTCGAGCCCCGCCGCGCGCAGGTACCTGACCGCTATGTCCACCCACCCCGCGGAGATGACGTCGTTGTCGCTCACCAGGAACACCTTGGAGACGCCCAGACGCACTACGCTCTCACCGATCTGGCTCAATGAGCCCCTGCCGAAGATGATCTCCGGTGCCACGAACTTGCTGATATCCATCGTTCGACTCCTGAAGGTTCTGCGCCGCTTTGCCGGCCAACCGGCCGAACCCATGGCAGGCGCGTTTTGTATACACAGGCAAGATCGATACCAATACGGCGATCACGCACCCGCGCGGCGCCGGATTCTAATGAGCGATAGCGGCTAATGCTTTGAATACAAAACTGTGAGACGGCTTTTTAACTTTTGCAGAATCGGCAAAAAGGCGTCCTGATTCCGGCGCACGCGACGCCTATATAGTGTCACAATATCTAACAATTGTCACTTTTTGGAACACAAAAAAGTCACATAATGGAACACCAAGGGAAACCGGCGCGGAGGGGTCGATGGACCGGAGTGGAAAAAGTGGCCGTCGATTTAAGCACTTAACTTGCACTACCGAAACGGGACACGCTCCGGGGCGGCGTCGGGGCGTTGATATTCTATTTAGCTGTAAACAGGAGGAAGGCGTGCCGGGGTGGAAGCGGAGTTATAAGAGGAGGCGCGGTGCGCCCGGGGTGCATCAGCTCTGTTTGGCCTTGATCTTCACCTGCGGCTTGAACTCCCACGGAGCCTGGGGGTTTTCCTGGATCCACAGGCCGTTGCGGCGGGCACGGGCCATCCGCTCCTCGGAGAAGAACTGCGGGTGGTCGGCGCGGCTTAGCAGTCTGCGGTAGGCCCAGGCCCACCCCTCGTGGAGCATCTCGAGGTTTATGTTGCGCCCGTCAAGATAGACGACCGCAACGGCAATCTGGTTCGGCTGCGTTTTGAAAAGCAGGGTTTGTTTCACCTCGATCTTGACCATCTGGTGCAGCACCTTGATGGAGAGGGCCCGGAAAGCGTCTTCGGCGTAAGGCTGCCCCGGCTTGTACCATCCGGTGAACTTGTCGATCTTCGCGGTCTGGGGGGCGGCGATGCCGTAGAGGCGGACCGGTATTTCGGTTCCGAAGGAATTGACGGTGATGCGGTCCCCCTCGCTCACCCCTACTACGAGCCCCTCGATGATGTTGCCGTGATGGTGCGGGTCTACCGCGAGCGCCGGAGCGGCAAGAAGAAGCATACAGCACGACAAGAATACGAAAAAACCGCCCGCCTTTCTCAAAAAAGCTCCCCCTTACTTATTGCACCATGACCCATCTGTAGCTGGCGCCATGTTAGCAAAACAAAAATCTCAACGCAATGCTCATGAACGGAATTGCTCTGCCGGAAGCGGCGGCAAACACTTGATGAGCAGCTGATAGGCAAGTATCTCGATCGAGACGATGCCTACTGCAATCATCACTTCGGCAAAGGAAGGAAAATAATGCCAGCCGTTGCCGGGGTTGAATCCAATCAGGTAAACGTTGAAGCGGTACAGCCCGCCCCCTGCAAGCATAACTACGGCGGCAAGAAAAAGGCGGCGCGGCGAGTGCCTTCTCGCCACGGTGAAAAGAGGTATCGCCCCTATGGCCATGAGAAAGCACTCGGCGAGGAAGAATATGGAGTAGAAATCGCCGTGGAAAACGGCCGCGACCTGATCACGCCGCATGATGTCGCCGATCCTTATCGTGAGCCATGCGGTGGTGAGCCACGGGATGATCCGCCCGACGGCGGCAAGCTCCGCGTTGTGGAACCCGCGCTCCAGGACGAAAGAGGAAAGGATGGAGACGAAGATGACGATGGCGTAACCGAAGTATATGCAGTTGATGAGAAACAAAAGCGGCAGGAACGGGCTGTGCCAAAGCGGATGCAGTTTCGTCGAGGCGATCAGCATCAGCGAGCCGAGCGCAGACTGGTGCACGGTCGGGAGCACGATCCCCGCGAGGGCGATGAAGATGAGGACCTTGTTGATCCCGTCGGAGAGCCTGCGATCGGGAACAGCACTCCCCTCCTCGCTTCTTGCCGCGAGCCCCCTGCGCATGAGTGCAGCAAGGATCGTGGTGCGCAGCGCCGTAGGGGTGCCCCGTCCCATGAGGCGCAAAAGGTTCGGCAGGTATTCGAGGGAAAGCGCGATCAGGTATCCGAGCGCACAAAGGGTCAGCTCGAAGAAGGCGGAGTTGGGCTGCCAGCTCGTGACGGACGAGAAACCGTGCGCGTTCCAGGGACGGCCGATCTCGACTACGATGGATGATGCGGCAAGGAAGGAACCGAAGAGGCTCGTGAGGATGGCGGACTTGACCAGCGAATGGTAGTGGCCGCGGTTGATGATGTAACTCAGGAGGGCGACGGCGAAACCACCGCAGGTGACCGCGGTGCCGATGGCGACGTCGTAGGCGACCCAGATGCCCCAGGGGTAGCCGTCGCTTAAGTTGGAAACGGCGCCGATCCCCTTGACGAAGCGGACCGCGATGAAGAAGAGACCGACCAGGGACAGGGCGAGGAGAACGAAGAAGGACTTGGTTAGGATATTTCCATTGCCATTAGGTAGGCGTTCTGTGTCGCTGGTCATCTCGGTCCCTGTATGCTTGGCGCTACGGAAAACGTCGCAAGTGTAAGGGGTGAGACCTCCCCCTGTCAACCATTCCGTATACCGCCGTTTCCGGGCGGACGGGGAGCACCGGTATGAGAGGCATGAGGGTTCCTGAAGCGCCGGAGCTTTCCATCGACCTGGCAAGGGAAGACCGTGAAATCGCAGCCATGAGAAAACCGCCCCCGGCATGCGGAAGGCGGTCTCTTTTTGGCGAAGGCGCGCGCAGCGTCTAGGGTGATGCCTTCTCCTTATCATCCTTTATCGGCTTGTTCTTTTCGTGCAGGAACTGGTGCAGCGCGGCGAGATCCGATGCATTGTTCAGAGCGGCAAGCATCTCCTTCTGGTCGATCACGTTCAGCTTTTTAACAAGCGCCGCCTCGATGCTCCCCCCGACGTGCACGGTGTTGTCCACCGACTGCGGCGGCTTCTCACCGCGGTCCCCGACAACGTAGAAGAATTTCAGATAAGGGTTCGACTTGATCGCCTCGGGGATGACGACGCGCAGCATGTCGAGCGGAACGTTCCTGCCGATCCAGACGGCGCAGTTACTCTGCTGATCGACCACCCACATGTTTTTAGCTGGTACCGAGGCGGCGTATCCCTTCTCCTTTAGCGATGCGGCCAGTTCGCCGCTTTTGCCGACATCGGCGATCTCGACCAGATACTTACCAGGTTCCGCGCCTGCCGCATGTGGCGGCGCCCCCGCAAAGACCCAGACCAGCGCAATTACAAGAAACATACGAGTGGCGAAGCGAACCATCTTTCCCTCCAATTTCACGGATATTCGGATTGCAGTTGATGCAACGCATGTGGTTGTTGCTGCCGGATGCGAACGCGAGCATATCCGGTACCAGCATTGTGAATAAAAGGGGTGGGCGCCCGCTTGGGCACCCACCGTACTGATATGTCTGCCGCTCGTTCGACATATGTATCTTTGCCTCTTTCGCGTTATTCAGGTGCCGCATGCAGCCCATGCACGCGAAACTTCGCGATGATGCAGAGCCGGTTGCGCCACTGAAAGTAAGACGGGCGGCTAGTTGGGCGTCATCTTCAGGCCGCGTTCGGGGCGGGAGAAGTTGTGGCACAGCGAGCAGTCGTACCCTTTCACGTTGACGTGGTTGTGCATGCTCACGTAGTCACGCGGGCTCTTCTCGTTGTGGCACTGAGAGCAGACAACGGAGGTGGGCCCTTTGAGGCCGTAGCCCAGGTTGGTGATCAGCTTGAGCTGGGTTGCCGTAGCGTTCGGGTGGCAGGACGCACAGGCAAGGACGTTGCCGGTCGCCGGCGGAACCTGGTGGTTCAGCGCCTGCAGTTCGTCCGTAGTCACCGTGCTGTAAGCGGTGGTGCTAGGAATCCCCATGTACACCATGCCGTCCTTCACGGCCTGGTCGTAGTTGCCGGTGGCGAAGAAGGTGGCGGTGGAGAGGGTGACCACCTTGCCGTTGGCAAGCGCCTGGCTGGCGGTCTTGTACTTGAACGGGTAGAGCTTGGTGCCGACCGGGTCGCTGATGGCGCCGACCGGACGGGAGACCTTGTAAGCGCCGGTGGCTGCGTCGAGGACGGCGGCGTTGAACGCGTTGTTACCCCAGGTGGTGCCGTTCCAGAAGGCGTACTTGGGGATCAGGTCGTTGGCCTTGGTCGGCATCGGCTCGTAGCGGTTCAGGGTCGCGTTCCACTCGGCCACCTGCCAGTTGCGATGGGTCTCGGTCGCCTCGGTGTTGGCGGTGTCGTTCGCGTTCTTCGCGTACTTGTTGATGTGGCAGGTCTGGCAGGCGATACGGGTCACGTGGCGGTTGACGTCGACGGTGGTGTGACCGGTTGCGGTGCTCTTGGTCGGGTGGCACGCGCTCGTGGAGCAGTTCATCTCGACGGTGCTGTCTTCGGGCCTGAGGTCGGAACCGCGGCCGGAGACGCGGTGGCCGGTGAAGGTGTGGCACCCCTGGCACTGGATGTTGCCGCCGTTGCCCATCGCCATGTGGGTGTCGTAGAGGACGTCGGAGGTGGTGCCGGAGGCAAGCGCGATGTCGCCGCGCTTCACGGCGTCGCCGCCGCCCGCTTTCGCGTGGCAGCCGAGGCAGTTCTTGCGGGTCGGCTTCTGGTTCGCCTTCTGGACGACGAGGTTCATGTTGAGACCGGCGGCCGGCTCGAAGAGGCCGGTGGTCGCGTTACGCACGCGGCTGTAAGGAGCGTTGGTGGCGTCGGCATGGCACATGAGGCAGTCGATGGAGGCAAGCTGCGCGGCAGTCGGGTTGCTGGTCGCGACCGGTTTCGCGCCGGTACCCGCGTGGCAGGCGCCGCAGGGGCCCCAGTTCCCCTGGATGTTGATGCAGTAGGCGTTCAGTGCGGAGGAGCCGTCGGTAGCGTCCATCTTCCCCTGGGTGGTCGGGCCGGTGGTCATCTCGGCCGCGGAACCTTTCCACTGGTAATGCACGCCCTGGTACATCGCCTGGGCCTGGCTCGTGTGGCAGGTGGAGCACATGGAGTAGCCGGTCCAGGTCAGCGTGGCATGGGTCGAGGTCCCACCGGAGATGATGTAGGTCTGCGACTTCACCGTCTCCAGGTTGCCGGCGGTATCCTTGGAGAAGTATTTCAGCGTGGTGGTGGTGCTGAAGGTGAGCGGCGCGCTGTACACGGTGGAGCCGGTCGTCGGGGTGGAGCCGTCCGTCGTGTAGTACGTGGTGGCCGCCTCGTTGACCGAGAGGGTCACGGTGACGGCGCTGGTGAAGGTGCCGCCCAGCGGTGAAGCGGTGGTGGTCGGCGCGGTCTTGTCGGCCACCGGTCTGCCCGCCAGGGCGATCGGGACGGACAGGGCCAACACCATGGCCAGACAGGTGAGTACTGCGAACAATTTTCTCATCATTTCGTTGTCTCCTCCTTTTGGCTATGGCTGGGTGAAATGTCCCACCTGTTGGGCAATCTCCCCCAGCTCGTGAACTCACGGCATGCGGCACCTACTTGATCCCCTTTCGACAAAAACACGTGATAACGCGGGGATCCCCCTCCTACCCGTACGGAAAACGAAACATTGCATGGCAAGAACCACAACACACTAAATTAAACAGCACTAATCATTCCAACAGAAAATCTAATTATTCAAAGTTACGGATGTATCTCGGGTAATACGACGGCGACGGCTTGGGAAGAAACTCAAGGGCGAGCGAAAGAACGGGGGCGATCTATCGATCGCCCCCGCCGGTTGAGTTGCTGCTAAGGAAGTTTCAGACCCTTCTCCGGACGGGAGAAGGTGTGGCACCAGGAGCAGTCGTTGCCGCGGGTGTCAACATGGCGACCGTGGAAGGACACGTAGTCGCCGGAGTACGCCTTCAGCGTGTGGCACTGGGCGCAAACCACGGACTGGGCGGCCTTGAGGGCGTAGCCCATGTTGGTGATCAGCTTGAGCTGGGTGGCAGAAGCGTTCGGGTGGCACGCGGCGCAGGCAAGGACGTTGCCGGTCGCGGGCGGTACCTGGTGGTTCAGCACCTGCAGCTCGTCGGTGGTGACGGTGCTGTACGCGGTGGTGCTCGGAAGACCCATGTACACCATGCCGTCCTTAACGGCCTGGTCGTAGTTGCCGGTGGCGAAGAAGGTGGCGGTGGAGATGGTGACCACCTTGCCGTTGGCAAGGGCCTGGTTGGCGGTCTTGTACTTGAACGGGTAAAGCTTGGTGCCGGCCGGGTCCGTGATGGCGCCCACCGGGCGGGAGATCTTGTAAGCGCCGGTTGCGCTGTCGAGCACGGCGGCGTTGAACGCGTTGTTACCCCAGGAGGTGCCGTTCCAGAAGGCGTACTTGGGGATCAGGTCGTTTGCCTTGGTAGGCATCGGCTCGTAGCGGTTCAGGGTCGCGTTCCACTCGCCAACCTGCCAGTTGCGGTTCGTCTCGGTCGCCTCGGTGTTGGCGGTGTCGTTTGCGTTTTTCGCGTACTTGTTGATGTGGCAGGTCTGGCAGGCGATGCGGGAAATGTGGTCGTTCACCGCAGCCGTCACGTGACCGGTTGCGGTGGTCTTGGTCGGGTGGCACGCGCTCGTGGAGCAGGTGACCTCGAGGGTGCTGTCTTCGGGCCTGAGGTCCGAGCCGCGACCGGCAACGCGGTGCCCGGTGAAGGTGTGGCACCCCTGGCACTGGATGTTGCCACCGTTGCCCATCGCCATGTGGGTGTCGTAGAGGACGTCGGAGGTGGTGCCGGAGGCAAGTGCGATGTCGCCGCGCTTCACGGCGTCGCCGCCGCCCGCTTTCGCGTGGCAGCCGAGGCAGTTCTTGCGGGTCGGCTTCTGGCCGGCCTTCTGCACGACGAGGTTCATGTCGAGACCGGCGGCCGGCTCGAAGAGGCCGGTGGTAGCGTTACGCACGCGGCTGTACGGAGCGTTGGTGGCGTCGGCATGGCACATGAGGCAGTCGATGGAGGCAAGCTGTGCGGCAGACGGGTTGGCGGTCGCGACCGGTTTCGCGCCGGTACCCGCGTGGCAGGCGCCGCAGGGGCCCCAGTTGCCCTGGATGTTGATGCAGTAGGCGTTCAGTGCGGAGGAGCCGTCGGTTGCGTCCATCTTCCCCTGGGTGGTCGGGCCGGTGGTCATCTCGGCTGCGGAACCTTTCCACTGGTAGTGCACGCCCTGGTACATCGCCTGGGCCTGGCTCGTGTGGCAGGTGGAGCACATGGAGTAGCCGGTCCAGGTCAGCGTGGCGTGGGTCGTCGTGCCGCCACCGCCGGAGATGGTGTAGGTCTGCGACTTCACCGTCTCCAGGTTACCGGCGGTATCCTTGGAGAAGTACTTCAGCGTGGTGGTGGCGCTGAAGGTGAGCGGCGCGCCGTACACGGTGGAGCCGGTCGTCGGGGTTGAGCCGTTCGTCGTGTAGTAGGTGGTGGCTGCCTCGTTGACCGAGAGGGTCACGGTAACGGCGCTGGTGAAGGTGCCGCCCAACGGTGAAGCGGTGGTGGTCGGCGCAGTCTTGTCGGCCACCGGTCTGCCCGCCAGGGCTGCCGGCACGGAGAGTGCCAGGAGCATGGCGAGGCAGGTGAGTGCTGCGAACAACTTTCTCATCTTTACTACCTCCTTTGTTTAGTGCTGAGGGAAAACGCCCAACCATTGGGGTAAACCACTCAGCTTTGAAATAGTCCCTTGCCACCGCCAGGTTTTACCGGGTGGGACCATACCCGTCAAACCTCCGTGATTTCGCACTCTTAATGAGCGAGTAGCACCAGCTTGTAGGAAAACCGGATATTCCCCACTAGGCGGTTTACCCTAATTCAGCAGCAACCATTCCACGCAGAAATCGTATTATTCGGTAAATTGAATAAAAAAAGACGCCACAAGGCGCCTGCACTGCTAGGGTAATGGCCCTAGATTCAAAGAGTTGTAGGAAAATTAATGATAGCGGGCAGAGGAAAAACGGAGGAAATTGGAGGGCGAAAAAAAATAAGAAAAAATAATTTTAATGTTAAAGGGGCTTATCCGGCTGGGTGATTTAACGCTCGAGCACCTCCCTCACCCTGCGCAGCAGTTCCGACGGCTGTACCGGTTTCATGATCAGCTCGACCCCCTCCTGCATGCCGCGACTCTGGATGAAGTCCGCGGTGTAACCCGAGGTGAACAGCACCTTCGCGTCGGGGCGCACCTTCCTTATCTCATCGAAGGCGTCTATGCCGTTTTTGCGCGGCATGATGATGTCCATCAGTACGAGGCCGATGCCGTTTTGGTGCAGGGCGAAACGCTCGACGACCTCCTGTCCGTCGTCCGCGAGGATCACCTGGTAGCCATGCTTGGTCAACACCATTTCCACCAGGTTGCGCACGCTCGGGTCGTCCTCGGCCACGAGGATGGTCTCCGTACCGCTCGGCGGCTCAAACGGCGCCACCTGGTCCTGGCCAAGGGAGGTCTCCACCGTGAGAAGGGGGAGCTCGATGGTGAAGGTCGTCCCGTACCCGGGGGTGCTGCTTACGCGGATGCTCCCCTTGTGCTGCTGGATGATGCCGTAGACGATGGCCATGCCGAGCCCGGTCCCCTTCCCCACCTCCTTCGTGGTGAAGAAGGGCTCGAAGATCCTGTTGCGGGTCTCCTCATCCATCCCTTTCCCGGTATCGGAGACGATGATGACGGCCTGCGCCCCCCCCGCGCCGGCTTCCTGGAGGCCGGTGGCGATGGTGAAGGTCCCCCCGCGCGGCATCGCGTCGCGCGCGTTGGCGGCCAGGTTGATCAGCACCTGTTCGATCTGGCCGAGATCGACGAAGACAGGGAGCCGCTCCGGAAGCAGCTCGGTCTTTAGCTGGATGTCTTCTCCGATGACCCGCACGAGGAACTGCTCGACCCTGCGCACGATCTCGCCGACATCAGTCTGCTGCGGCGCCATGGCCTGCTTGCGGCTGAAGGCCAAAAGACCGCGAGTAAGCTGTGCTGCGCGCTCGCTCGCCACCGCGATCTGTTCGACCAGCTCCAGATGTTGGCTGTCGTCGGGCAGGTCCATCTTCAGGATGTTCGCGTAGCCGGCGATGACGGTGAGCACGTTGTTGAAATCATGGGCGACCCCGCCCGCCAACTGCCCCACCGCCTCCATCTTCTGGGACTGACGCAGCTGCTCCTCCATCTGCTGCCGTTCGGTGATGTCGGTGATCGCTCCGGAGAGGCGCACGGCCTCACCCTCGGTATTCCACTCCGCCTGTCCGCGGCAGCGTACCTTCAGGTAGACCTCTTCCCTGGTCCTGAGCCTCAGTTCTAGGTCGAAGGAGGAACGCCCGGAAAAGTGCGCATCGAGTGCGTCCTGCACCCGCGCTACTTCATCCGGGTGCAGCCGCGAAAAGAAGGTATCCGCCTCGTTGAAGAGCTCGTCGTCGGCAAAGCCTAAAAGCTCCTTCCAGCGCGGAGAATAGTAGAAGTCGCCGCTTTTCAGGTCCCAATCCCACAGCCCGTCGCTCGTGCCCCGTACGGCGCGGGAGTAGCGCGCCTCGCTTTGCGCAAGCCGCTCCAGGTTCTCCTTGAGCTCCCGGTTGGCGAGCAAGAGCTCGCCGGTACGCCGCGCAACAAGCGCCTCGAGCGAATCGCGTTCCCGGCGCAGGGCGTCCTCGCTCCGCTTGATGCGCACCATCGCCTTGATCTGGGCAACGAGCTCCGCCTCGTCGATCGGTTTCGAGAGGAAGGCATCGGCGCCACACTCGAGCCCCTTGACGCGGCAGGCGGAATCGCTTCTATGCGCGGTCACGAGGATCACCGGGATGTGCTGGGTGGAAGGTATCGACTTCAGGCGCCTGGTCGCCTCGAAGCCGTCCATACCAGGCATCTGTATGTCGAGGAGAATGGCGTCCGGCCCCTCCATGCGCGCTCGGCGGATCCCGTCCTGGGCCGACTGCGAGGTGATGAGACTCGCCTCCGGAAGAAATATCTTCAGGAGCGCACCTAGGGTGAGCAGGTTGTCGTGGTTGTCGTCGATGGCGAGGAGCTTCATGTGGGCAATTCCTCGCATGGTGCGGCCTGCTCGGGGGCGGTGAGCTGCGCGGGTGCAAAGTAACGCGCCACGACTTCCTGCAGTTCCTCGGGCTGATACGGCTTGGAGAGATACCCCGCGCATCCCGCGGCAAGCGCCCTTTCACGATCGCCCGCCATGGCGCTGGCGGTAAGCGCCACGACCGGGATGGCGGCCGTAGCCGGATCCCTTTTCAGGCGCTGCAGCACCTGGAAGCCGTCCAGCACGGGCAGATGCATGTCGAGCAGGATGAGCGACGGAAGCGACCGCCTCGCGGCTTCGACCCCGGCGGCGCCATCCACCGCCTCGATGATGCGGTACCCGGTGCCGAGCACCGCCTTCAGGGTGGTCAGGTTGTCGGGGTTGTCCTCGATCACGAGCAGGGAGCCGTCTCCCACCCAGCTCGCCGCGGCTGAGACGGCGGCAGGAGAAAGCGTCGCGGCCTCCCCCCGAAAGAGCGTCATCCCCCCCAGCATCTCGTACACCCGGCGCAAGAGCTCCTGCAGCTCGACGTCCCCTTTCTGCACGAGGTGGCGCACGGCGAGCTCGCGCAGGCGGTCGTGCTCCCCGGGAGAAAGGGTCTTCGCCGTCATAACGAGCACGGGGACCTCTTTGGTGAGGCTCGAGGAACGCACCGCCTCCAGCACCTCGAAGCCGTCCACCTCGGGCATCATGATGTCGAGGATGATCCCGTCCGGGACGTGGGTCTTCAGGTAGGTAAGCGCGTGCCTCCCACCGGAGACGGCATCGACGCAGAAACCGGCCGACTCGAGCGCGAAGCGGAGCTGGATGGTAGCCGCCTCGCTGTCTTCGACGATGAGGATGCGCGCCCCCTTCGGCCCGCGCCGCTCGGGTAGCTGCCAGCCAAGCCGCGTCAGGGTCTTCACCAGTTCATCGAGCACGACCTCGCGGTCGAGGGCGTTTTTCGACAGGACCGCGCTCACCCCGGAGGAGAGGCGCTGCAACTCGACGGCCGAGAGCTCTTTGGAGGTGATCACCACCACCGGGATGTCGGCGGTGCTCTCGTTCGACCTCAAGCGGTCGAGGACCGCCGCGCCGTCCATGCCGGGCATGAGCAGGTCCAGGGTGATCAGATCTGGGTGGTCGGCAGCGGCAAGCTCGAGGGCCTCCGGCCCGCTCTCGGCCATGAGGACGTCGAGCCCCTGCTCCTTGAACATGGAGGCGATGAAGTACCGGTCGAACTCGCTGTCGTCCACGACGAGCACAAGGCGGCACCCGGCGCCGGCAAGCCGCGCGAAGGTCTCCATGAGCTGCTCCCTGCCGACCGGCTTGGCGATCACACCGACGGCACCAAGGGCAACGCCGGTTTCGCGGTCCTCGGAGAGAGAGATGATCACCACCGGGATGTCCGCCGTGTCGGGATGCTCCTTGAGCTCCCGCATCACCTCCCACCCGTCCATGTCGGGCATCATGATGTCAAGGGTGATGGCGAAAGGATGCCTTGCCCGCGCGAGCCGCAGCGCGTCGGCGCCGTTAAGCGCGGTCAGCGTCTCGAAGCCGGCCTGCGCGAGGTGTCCGGTGATGAGCGATACCGCCTCGGGGTCATCGTCGACCACCAGGATGGGACGTCCAGGCACCTGGTGCGGCGGCGCCTGTGCAGGTGCGACCAGAGCACTTTGGGCCGGACCTGCCGCACGGCTGCAGTCAAGCGGCAGGCGCAGGGTGAAGAGCGATCCCCTCCCCTGCTCGCTCGTAACACTCACGTCGCCCCCGAGAAGGCGCGCCGTCTTCTTGACGATGGCAAGGCCGAGCCCGGTCCCCTCGTAGGAGCGGGAGGTGGAGCCGTCTGCCTGGCGGAACTCGTGGAAGATGCTGTCCAGGTACTGCGGCGCGATGCCGATCCCGGTGTCCTCCACCTCGAAAAGGAGCTCCCCCTCAAACGGCGTGAGCCGCAACGTGACCGAGCCGCGCTGCGTGAACTTCACCGCGTTCCCCACGAGGTTTTGCAGCATCTGGCGCAGCTTCTTCACATCGACGACCATGGGGGGAACGGACTCGGGCGCACGGAGCTCGAGCGCGATCTCCTTTTCGCCAGCCAGGACCGCGAGCCCGTCGACCACCTCGGCGGCGATCCGCTCCGGCGCCACCGCCTCGAGGTAGAGGTCCTGGCGCCCCGACTCGATCTTCGCTAGATCGAGGATGTCGTTTATGAGCGAGAGGAGGTGCTTGCCGTTTTTCTCGATGATGGATAGATATCCCTTCTCGTCCGCGGTGAGCCGCTCGCTCCCCTGAACCGCAAGGACGCGGGTGAGTGCCAGCACTGAGTTGAGCGGGGTGCGCAGTTCGTGGCTCATGTTCGAGAGGAATTCGCTCTTAAGCCGGGTCGCCTCTTCGAGAAGCTGCTTTTGCTGGTCCAGCACGCGGTTTCTGCGGGCGAGCTCGTCGGACTGCTGGGCGAGCTCCGTCGACTGCTGCACCAGTTCCTCGGACTGCTGGGTGAGCTCGGCGTTCTTGACGGCAAGCTCCGAGGCGAGGCGGTGCACGTCCTCTTCGGCAAGGATGCGGGCGTAGGCGGAGCCAAGCGGCATGAGCACCATCTCCAGGGTTTCATGCACCCATGAGGCGAAGGCCTTGTCGCAGGCGAGGGAGATGAAGGCGCAGAGCTCCCCGTCCACCTCGACCGGGATGGTCACGATCTCCGCAGGGACGATCTCGCCGAACGGGGTGAGCAGGCGCAGGGACGAGCCGTCCCGCTCGGGGGCATAACGGGTGATGCGCCGGGAAGCGAGCAGGATGCCGAGTTCCCCCTCGAGCCCTGCGCGGCTGTAGCGGCGCATCCTGGTGCAGTCGGCGCCGATGGCGCAGGCGGGGACGAAGTGGTCCGCTTCGGCGTCCTTCACGAAGGCCGCCGCCAGCTTCGCCCCGGTGATCTCGCAGAAAACCGGGAGGAGGCGCCGGAAAAAGTCGTCCAGGGAAGCGGCATCCACCAGGCGTTCCGACAGGCGCAGCATGGCGTCCTGAGCCGCCATCTTCAGCTGCAGGGTCCCGGCCATGGCGTTGAAGGCACCGGCGAGGGCGACCTGTTCCAGGGTCCCTTCCGGCTCTATCCGCACTGCGTAATCCCCACTCTGGATCTCGCTCGCCGCGTCGGAAAGCTTCACGAGCGGAGCGCTGATCCCCTTGGCGAGCCGCCATGCCAAGAAAAAGACGAGGACGGCTATCAAGACGCTCAACCCGTAGGTGAGGTACAACATCCGCTTGATGGGGGTGTAGATGTCGGCGGAATCCTGCTTGCAGACGAGTCCCCAACCGGTGCGCGGGATGTGCGCATAGGCGGAGAGGACGTCGACGCCGCGGTAATCCGTGGTACGTGCGATGCCGCTTTGCCCTGCGGCCGCCAGGAGGGCCGGCTTCCCCTTGAGACGGACCTTCAAGACGGCGTCCGGGAGGAAGCGCAGCCCGACCAGGGGCTGGGCTTCGCGGTTCACCAGCACGACCTCGCCGCTTTGCCCCATGCCGGTACGGTTCTCGGTGATGACGGAAAGAAGTTTGCGCAGGTTGTAGCGCACCACGACGACCGCACGCACCGGGGTCCCTTCCCCCTTGACCGGTGCGGCGAGGTCGAAGCTGGCACTCGCCTCGCTGCCGAACACGTACGCCTCGCCGAGGATGGGGGTCGCGTCGTGCAGTGCCGCGGTGGCGATCTCCGGACGCGCGATGCGCTGGCCGCGCCGCGCGGCATCGGTGCTTAAAAGGATGGTCCCGTCCTCGGCCACGATGGAGACGTCGGACACCGGCTCGTATCCCCCCTGGTAGCCGCGCAAAAGGGGAAAACTGTCCCCTGCGGATTCCTGCAGGGCGTGCCGGTCGGCGAGGAGCGTGCGGGCGGCGACCTGCACGCTTTTCCCGGAGCTCACCGTGGTGACGTCGACGATCAGGTTGTCGAGGACCGCGTTGATCTGGTCCTGGCGCAGCGCGGTGACCGCCGCAAGCTTGTCGAGCATGAGCGAGGTGGCAAGCCGCACGCGCTGCACGTAGATCAGGGTGGTGATGAGAGCCAGGGGCACCAGGCAGATGGTAGTGAACCAGAAGGCAAGACGCCCCTTAAGGGTGGGGAAGAACGTTTTTTTCATTTGGCACCATCCGATGGATCAGAACTGCGGTAATCGAACCTCTGCAGGGCGAAGCGCTCCCCTTCGGCCATTACCTTGCGCAGCATTTCATTGTCAAAGGAGTCGCGTATCCGCGACCAGGGGGTCGTCTGCGGGATCTTACCGGCCTGTTTCAGGAAGATGAACTTCCTGTAGAGAAGCCCTTCTTCGCTGAGCAGGGCCGGGGATATGCGCGGGGCGGCCGGGATGTTCAGCAGGTCGTTTCGTACGAGGCCGCTTACCTGGGGAGCGGTGAGCGGCAGCGCCGTCCCCTGGAAACGGCCGGCCGTGGCGATGGTCCACCCGGAAACCTGATCGAGGTGTCCGGGAAGGCGCATCCACATCCAGGCGCGCGCCACCGAGGCCGCAAGCTCACGCACCTGCTCCGGGTGCTGTGCCACGAACTCGCGGCGCAGGCAGAGAAAGCCGTAGCTGATCCCCTTGTTGATCAGGTGCCATTCCGGATGCTGGGCGAGGGCGATGGTGGGGGTCGGCTCCCAGGCGCTGAAGGCGTCGATGCTTTCGTTGTCGAGCGCCTGCGCCATCTCGCTGACCTCCATCGGGACGAGCTTTATGTCGCGCTCGGAGAGCCCTTCGCTTTCGAGGGCGCTCAAAAGGGCGAAATGTGCGGCTGATCCTATGCCGGTGGCGACGCGTCGCCCCTTGAGGTCGCGCACGAGCATCGGACGTTTGGAGATGATGGAGGCAAACCCCTGCTTGAGCTGGGCGACCACCACGAAATTACCGGTGGCAAGGGCCGTCAGGGTGGGCATGTCCGCGAAGATGCCGCCGTCGAGCTGCTTGGTCGCCAGGTAACCGGCGATGTCCCTCCCCTTGAAGAAGGGGTGCACCCTGAGCTCCATGCCGGCCATGGCGAGCCGCTCCTCGAGCGTCTTGTCGCGTGTCAAAAGCTCGGCAACGGCGGCTTCCGGCAGGGTGATCGGTTGCGAGCCCAGGTCCAGGACGGCATCGCCGCCGAAGCGGTACCCCTGGTACGTTGCGGCTGCCTGCTGCTGCCGCCCGGAGGGGGCGCCCTCCTCCTTGGAGGAGCACCCGCAAAGAGACAGTGCGATGAAAAAGGTGAGGATGACACGACGAAGCAAACTAGGCATCAGCTCCTCCCGGTCTGCTTCTTGCGGTATAGGTTGCCGCAGTCGAAGATGCGATCAAGGTGCGGAAGATACCGCTCAGGCACCGTTTCCGCCTTCCCGAGCATCAAGATCCCTCCCTGGTTCAGGGCTCGGAAGAGGTTGTCGAAGACCTTCAGGTATCCCTCCGGATCCAGGTACATCAGGAAATTGCGGCAGGCGATAAGGTCGAACCCCCCGAACAGGGATTCGGGCGGCGCATAGGTGTGCGGATCGAGGAGATCGTGGCGCGAATAGGTAATCATGGAGAGGATGGACGGATCGATCCGGTGGCCACCCCCGTCCGGAGTGAAGTAGGTATTCAACCGCTGCAGCGGCACCCCCCCAAGGCTCCCCGCCGCGTAGCGTCCACGGCGACCCTCTTCCAGCGCGTCTTCCGCGATGTCGGTGGCGAAGATCTGCACCTTCGTCTGCAGGTTTAAAAGCTTGGCGGTTTCATCGATGATGATCGCAAGGGAACAGGCTTCCTCGCCGCCGGCACACGCCGCGGACCAGGCCCGGAAGTACCCGTTGCCCTGCAGCAGCATGGGAGGGATCACGTGGGAGCGAAGAAGCTCGAACTGCAAAGGGTCGCGAAAGAAGCTGCTGAACCTGATGCGCAGCATGCGGACGAGACGACACGGCTCCTCAGGATCGCTCCGCAGCAGGTCCAGGTAAGCCGCGGCATCGGAAAGCCGGAGTTGGGCGGTCCGCTCAAGGATCCTTCTTTCCACGAGCCCTTGAGCGTAGGAGCGAAAATCCTCACCGAAATGAAGCGTCAAAAACTGGATAATCTCAGCTACCGTCTCACGCAATCAGGCCTCCAGGGGCTGCAGAAACGCGTCGGCGGAGCGGCACGTTCCGGGGATTACATGGAATAAATGGGCAACTTCGTTCCGGCTATCTTTTACAGCGGTAACGAAGAAGAGTAAAAACGCCCTGACAGGCCGTTCTCTTCTTTCGTTTCGGTAGGAAAAACTATTACTTGAGCTGTAAGTAAAAGCGATCTTCACTTACACCTTTTCAGGAAGTAAAGTCAACGAGAATTGATTACTGTTACAGTGCAAAGACAATCCGCAAAGTATGTATATTTACGGATACATGCGGCATCGCTGAGAGCATACGGTGGGAAATGAAACAGACCGCCCCCCGCTCGAAGACGGCCCCTTAGTTTCTCGTGAAGGTCTAGTCGGAAAGGGAGCGGCTGAAGCGTGGCTGGAGCACGCCATCCACATCGACCTGCTCCAGAAACATCGCTTCCGGGCGCACCCAAAGCCCACCCTCGCCGTAGAGCGGGCGGTACACCACCATCGGTTCCTCGGTCTCACTGTGCCGCGCGGTTCCTATGACTTCGTAGTAGTTTCCCTTGTAGTGCCGGTAGCGGCCGGGTTCGACAGGCATGTTGCATCCTCCCTTCCGTAGTCTAGAACGAAGCGTGCTCGGTCCGCGCGATGATCTCGTTTTGCAGTTCGACGGAGAGATCGCAGAAGTAGTCGCTGTAGCCCGCGACGCGCACGATGAGGTCGCGGTGCTCGGAAGGGTCCGCCTGCGCACGTTTCAGGGTCTCGACATCCACCACGTTGAACTGGACGTGATGGCCGTCCATCCTGAAGTAGCTCCGCACGAGAGCTGCGACGCCGTCGAGGCCGTTCGCGCCGAAAAGAAGCGTCGGCGAGAACTTGAGGTTCAGGAGCGTTCCGCCGCTTCTGATGTGGTCCATCTTACCGGCGGAACGGATGACCGCGGTCGGGCCGTTGCGGTCCGCCCCCTGCACCGGCGAAATCCCTTCGGAAAGCGGCGTCCCGCGCCTGCGCCCGTCCGGGGTGGCGCCAACCACCGAGCCGAAGTAGACATGGCAGGTGGTCGGTAGCATCTCGATCCTGTAGACGCCGTTTTTGGTGTTGGGTCTGCCGTCCACCACGTCGAAGAAGGAGTCGAAGACAAGACGCATGAGGTCATCGGCGTAGTCGTCGTCGTTGCCGTATTTGCGGGTCTTGTTCCAAAGCCGCTGGCGCAAAGGCTCCTGTCCGGCGAAGTCGGCGTCGAGCTCTTCCACGAGTTCGGCAAGGGGGACCGCCTTCCGCTCGAATACCTGCTCCTTTATCGCGGAGAGCGCGTCGGTGATGCTGCCGATCCCGACCCCCTGGATGAAGCTGTTGTTGTAGCGCGCGCCCCCCGCGTTGTAGTCGACGCCGCGGCTGATGCAGTCGTCGGTGAGGACGGAGAGAAACGGCGCCGGCATGGTGCAGGCGTAGATCATCTCGATGAGACGGTTGCCGCGGATCTTTATGTCGATGAAGTGGGCGAGCTGGGTGCGAAACGCCTCGAAGAGCGCCTCGAAGCTTTCGAAACTCTCCGCCCTCCCCGTCTGCGGGCCGAGCTGCGTGCCGGTCATCGGGTCGACGCCGTCGTGCAGGGCAAGCTCCAGCATCTTCACGAGGTTGAAGTAACCGGTGAGGATGTAGGCCTCCTTGCCGAAAGCGCCCACCTCGACGCAGCCGCTGCAGCCGCCGGCGCGGGCATCGACGAGGCTCTTCCCCTGGCGCAGCTGTTCCTCGACCACGGCGTCGGCGTTGAAGATGGAGGGGAAGCCGTAGCCGTTACGCACCACCTTGAGGGTGTGCTTCAAGAAGGCGTCCGGGGACTTGCGCGAGAGCTGCACGTTGCTCGAGGGCTGCAAAAGGTGCATCTCGTCGATCACGTCGAGGATGAGGTGGGAGACCTCGTTGGAGCCGTCGGAGCCGTCGGGAAGGAGCCCGCCCAGGTTTATGTTGGCGAAATCGGTATAGGTGCCGCTTTCCGCTGCGGTCACGCCGACCTTCGGGGGGGACGGGTGGTTGTTGAACTTGACGAAGAAGCACTCCATGAGCTCGCGTGCGCTCGCTTCGGAGAGGGTGCCGCTTTCCACCCCTTGCCGGTAAAAGGGATGAAGGTGCTGGTCCAGGTGCCCCGGGCTGAAGGCGTCCCAGCCGTTCAGCTCGGTGATGACGGCCAGGTGGCAGAACCAGTAGGACTGCAGCGCCTCCCAGTAGTCGGTCGGCGCGTGCGCGGGCACCCAGCGGCAGTTGGCCGCGATCTTTAAAAGCTCCTGCTTGCGCGCAAGGTCGCTGGTCGCAGCGGCCATGCTCTCGGCAAGTTTCGCATGACGCTCCGCGAAGAGGATGACCGCGTCGCACGAGATGTCCATCGCGACGAGCTGCTCGCGGCGCGCCCAGGCGTCGGGGTCGGCGGCGAAGTCCAGGGCGTCGATCGCCTGCGCGATGTCCTTCTTGAAATCGAGGAGCCCCTTTTTGTAGATCTTGTCGTCGAGCACCGTGTGCCCCGGGGCGCGCTGCTCCATGAACTCGGTGAAGATGCCGTGGCGGTACGCCTCGTGCCACTCCTCGGGGAGTGCGGCGAAGATCTTCTCGCGCAGCGACCTCCCTTCCCAGTAGGGAACCACGCTCTCGCGGTAGATCTTCATGCATGCGTCGTCGACCCGATACCAGGTCTTCTCCCGGGAATCGAGGATGCGCAGATCTTCAAGCGAATGGCAGGTAAGCTCCGGGTAGGTCGAGACGAGCTTCGGCGCAGGTCCCCTCTCCCCGACCACCAGCTCGCCTTCTCCAATGTAGATGGTCTTCTTCTCGCAGAGGTGGTAGAAGGACTTCGCGCGCATCACCGGGGTCGACCAGCGCCCGTCGTTCTCGCGGTAAAACTCGGTGATGAGCAGCGCGCGCTCGGCGGAAATGGCCGGCTCGGCGGCGAGACTTTCCTCACGCAAACGTTCGGTTCTTCCGGTCATCTATACCCCTCCTATCTGTATGTCCAGGGCCCTCTCTTTAAAGAGCCGGGCGAAATTCTCCATCGTGTCCGCGGCGGGCGCCTGCGCCGTCACAGCCTCTCTCGGTGCCTTTTTACCAAGCCGCGCCGGTTTCGCCGACCAGCTGCCGTGATATGGGAGGAGCCAGACCTGGCGTACCCCCGCCGCCCCTGCCGCAAGCTCCGCCAACGCATCCATCTCCTGAACGCTGTCGTTGAAACCGGGCACCACCGGGATCCTGATCCAGATGTTTTGATGCACCCGTCCCAGCGCCGCCAGGTTCTTAAGGATGGCGGCGTTGCCGGTACCGGTCCCATGCAGATGCAAGTCGTTGTCGGCGCATTTCAGATCGAAGAGGAAGAGGTCCACGAGCGGGGCGAGATCGATGAGGGGCTCGGTCGGGCAGAGCGCCGCGGTGTCCACCGCGGTATGGATGCCGTGGGCGCGGCATCCTGAGAGGAGTTCCCTTAAAAAGGCGGGCTGGCAGAGCGGCTCGCCTCCCGAGAAGGTGACGCCGCCGCCTGAATCTTCGAAGAACATGCGGTCCTTGAGGACCTCACGCAGCACGTCGGCAGCCGTCGTCTCCCTGCCGATCATCTCGCGGGCGCCGGTCGGGCAGGCTTCGGCGCAGGCACCGCAGTTGCGGCAGGCGTTACGCGGCCTGAGCCCCTCGTGGCACGCAAGCAGACAGGCGTCGCAGGAGATGCAGCGGTTCTGGGAACAGGCAATTTCGGGCGTGGCGGCGTGGCTCTCCGGGTTATGGCACCACCAGCAGCGCGCGGGACACCCTTTGAGGAAGACCGTGGTCCGGATGCCGGGCCCGTCGTGCAGCGAGTAGCGCTGCAGGTTGAAGATCACACCACTGCTCATAGCTTGGCCGCGTCCCCCGACTACACCACTCGGATCATGAACTCGGGACAGGCCGCCCCGCAGTAGCCGCACAGGATGCAGGCATCATCGTCGACCCGGGCCTTGCCGTCCACCATGGCGAGCGCGTTGTTGGTGCAGGCCGGGACGCAGGCGCCGCACCCTTTGCAGAAGGCCTCCATGATGGTGAGCTTGCGCCGCCTCCCCTCGAGGGTGCTCCAGAGCGCCTCGTCCGCGCGCCCCTCGTGGAAAAGGGCGAGGTTGCCGTCGATCTCGGCCTCGGAGAGCATGCCGAGCGCAATGCCGTGCACCCCCTTTAGGTCCAGCACGAAACGAAGACTCTCACGCGCGGTCGAGATGAGGTTTCCGCCGGCGAGCGCCTTCATGGCGTACACACCCTTACCCGCGGCGGCGCAGGCGGCGATCGCCTCGGCCATCTCTTCCCGGGATCCGTCGATGATCCCCATGCCGGTGCGGTTGATCAGGGGGTGCACCACCTCGATCTCCGGATGCGTCACCGACTTCTTCATGGCGGCGACGAAATGGGAGGAGAGCCCTACGTGGGCGATCTTTCCCTCCTCCTTCATGCGCACCAGCGTCTCGATCACCTCAGGACGCTCGACGAAGGGATCGGCGACGCGCGCGCCGTGCAGGTGCACGATGTCGAGGCGCTCGACCCCCAACTCGGTGAGGGCGCGCTCCACGTGGGCGCGGGCCGCCTCAGCGGTGTTGGCGTGGGTTTTGGAAGCGATGTGCACTTGGCCGGTGAAGCCTTCAAGGGCGCGGCGGATGTGCGGGTAGGTCTGGTAAAGCTCGGCCGTGTCGAGGAGGTTCACACCGCGCTCGAGGGCGTGGCGGATCAGGCGTCCCCCCTCTTCAGGCGAGAGGGAGGCCTGCAGGGGACCCAGGGGAAGCGTGCCGAAAACAAGAGGGTTGATGCTCAGACCGGTGCTGCCAAGCGCTACTTTCTTCATGCGTCTCCTGCTCCTGGATCAGTAATGCGGGGGTGGCTCTTCTTCAGAGGGGAGCCTGTTCTGAGAACCGATGCCGCTCAGGTGCTCCTTGATGATCTTCAGTTCCTTGGCAAGCTGATCGATGACGGCCTGGTGCCCGGTCACTACCTCGTTCAGCTGATCGATCACGTGACCTTGATGCATGATCAGCATCTCCATGTCGGTCAGACGCTGTTCCATAGTCTTTCTCCTGTCAGTAGCGGTCGCCGTCCGGGCAAAGCGTCACGGACCGGCAAAGTTTAACCTGATTCATTTCCATAGCCAAGACAAAAAACTTCAAAAACAGGACGGATTCTGATAATTTCGCTTCCTGTCCCGGAGGTCGGAGCGCCGGGAGACGGAGGAAGAGACATGTCGGATACGCCGAAATCGAGCAGCGAGAAGCACATCGAAACGATAATGCAGCATCTGGAGCCCGGAACGGACCGTTACGAGGTGCTGGACAAGGCGAAGCGGTTCAAGTCGTCCTGGGTGGAGCTTGGCGAGAAGCTGCTCGACGTGAGCAAGCGGGCGCGCTTCCGTGAGTGGGGCTACGGCAGCTTTGAGGAGTACTGCGTGCAGGAGATCCGCATCAAGCGCGGCACCGCGGAGAAGCTCACCATGGCGTACCGGTTCATGGAGAAAGAAGAGCCGCAGTTATTGCAGCAGCGGGAAGAGTTGCGTCCCCTGCCCGATTATCGTTCCATCGATCTGTTGCGTCAGGCGAAGGAAGAGAAGGGGTTTTCCGAGGAAGAGTACGGCGATTTGAGAAAGCGCGTGGTGGAGGACGAGAAGAGTCACCCCACCGTGCTGAAGAAGTTCAAGGAAGTGTCCGCGTTACGCGAGGAGCCCAACCAGTTGGTGCCGTTGAAGGCCGCCGTGTCCGCGGCAAAGCGGCTTGAATCGGCGCTGCGGGCCTGCGAAGTGGCCCCCGCCGCATTCGTGCAGCAAGTAAGCGAGATGCTGGAGCATCTGGAGCAGGAGCTGAACGCCCGTGACCTGGAAGGCCAGGCCGAAGCCGGCTCCGTGCGCGAGATCTAGCGGGGGGAGATGCCCCGCCCCACCCTGCGAAAAGGGGACCGGCACCAGCGGCGCGGTCCCCTTTCCCCTACCGGTAGCTGTCCCAAAAAAGCTTTGCCGTCACCGCGAGCACCGAGCAGATGAACACCGGCCTGACGAACCTGGTCCCCTTGTGGATCACGAGCTTCGCGCCGACCCTGGCCCCCACCGCCTGCCCCGCCCCCATGAGAAGCCCCGCCCCCAAAAGCACGTGTCCCCCGGCGACGAACACCACCAGCGAGACGATGTTGCTCACGAAGTTGAAGAGCTTGGTGTACCCGGTCCCCTTGCGCATGTCGAAGCCGAGACCTAGCATGATGGCGATCACCCAGAACGAGCCGGTGCCCGGTCCGAGGAAGCCGTCGTAGAAACCCAGCCCCAGGCCGGCAATGCCGTAAAAGAGACGGCGCGGCAGGCGCGGGTGCACCTCTTCGGCGCCGAGCCTCGGCGTGAAGATGGTGTAGCAGAGAATCGCTAAAAGCAGGAACGGGATGCACTTTTTCAGGAACCCGGGGTCGATCTGCTGCACCGTGTAGGAGCCAAGGATGGCGCCGACGGCGGTCCAGATGACGCCGGGAAGCGCGTCGCGCAGGTTCACCGTTCCCGCCCGGACGAAGTGGAACATGGCGCTGCAGGAGCCAAAGGACGCCTGCAGCTTGTTGGTCCCGAGTGCCGTCTGCGGGGGAAGTCCCATGCCGAGGAGCACAGGAATGGTGATCAGCCCGCCCCCGCCGGCGATGGAGTCGATCAGTCCGGCAACCGCGCCGGTAATAAAGAGAATGGGGAAAAGGATCGGGGAGAGCTCGATCATGCCGGGTCCCCCTCTGCGCCGTCGCGCGACGCGGTGCGCGCCTGGTAAGCCTTCAAGGTCTGCTTTGCTACGGATACTGCCAAGGGAATCTCCTTCAGTGCTATCGATGGGTCGGCCATGGCCTGCGCCACGTGGTACATCCGCTGCCAGGCGATGGGGGCCTGCGGCGAGGATTTAAGCCAGAGCGCCTGCAGAACCAGCCGATCCATCAGGGTTTGACGTTTCTGCTCCAGTAACTGATCGCACAGCCGCTCGATGACGGCCGTCACGTTTTTGATGCTGCCGGGGCCCGCGCCGACGACCAGGCGCGTCACCGCGCTCCCCTCTTCCTTCCATCCCCCAAAGAGGGCGCGGTAGCGGCACCACTCCCCGGACTCTTCAAGCGAGGCGATCTGTTCGGCCGGCTCCAGGAGGAGCGGGGTGTTCTCGGCCATTTCCTCAAGCATCGCTTCAAGTTCGCGTCGGGCGTCAAGCGGCGCCGCCTTCCAGCGGCTGCACCCGAGGATCTCGGCCAACCGGACCAGCCAGTGCCCGGGCGCCCTACCCTGCTCGTTCCCCTGCGCCAGGGCCTGTGCGATGCGCAGGCCGAGGTAGTCGAGACTCGAGTCGATACAGCAGCCGCGGTTTCGGGCGGCGGCAAGGAAGGCATCCACTTCGGTCAGGGAAGAGAGCCTGGTTACCGTGCATTCGGCGACCCCTCCGCCTTCCTGCAGCGAGACGGTACACCCTGCATGACCGCCGGAGTCGGGAGCCACGGCGTAAAAGAGTTGGTTCCCGGCACCGTCAAGGGGGCCGGCAAGGACGTCGACCTCCGATGGGGTCGGCATGTGGGCGCAGGCAACCCGCGCCTTGCGGGCGTTGCCGATGGCCTCGTCGATGCAGCCGCGCACCGGGTCGTCGAACCAGTTGCGCGTGACGATGAGACGGCTGAGCGTCTCGGGCGTGATGCCCCCCCCCTCGACCGCCGCCAGCATGCGGGCGACGCCCCGCGACAACTCCGTATCCCCGTTGAAAAGAAAGAGCGCGGCGATGTCGCGCAGAAGCGGGGTGTCCGCGCTGAGCATCTCCCAGACAAGACCTGGGAGCATCTCGGCGTCGCTCAGGGCGAAGAGCCCCAGCATCTCGTCGGCGCCATCGAAAGGCGAAACCAGGCCGGACGCCGCGAGGCGCTTCATCACGCCGGGGAGAAACGGCTCACTCACCTCTTGCGGGAAAGCGTCACCTGAAATCATGCGCTCCAGTTCGGGCATGAGCGGCACGCGCGCCTCGGCGAGAACGGCGATCACATCGCGCTGCAGCAGTGCCGGAGCGTCGTCGTGAAAAACGCGCGACAAAAGCGCCCTTTGCAGCCTTTGCATCTGCTGCCTGGCCCCTGGGAGCCCACCTTGAGCCTCGACGGTGTAGAAATCGAGGGTGTGCCGCAAGAGCCTGAACGCTGCGGCACGCTCCCGAGCTTCATCGGGGTCGCCGGAAAGGCCGGCAAGCAGTGCCGCCAGTTCCTCACACGCGGGCGGGTTCGCCAGCAGGTGCCGGTGCAGTTCCTCGCGCAGGGCGAGGGTAACGGCCACCGATGCATCCCCCCCCGCCTGGAGGGAGAGCTCCACGAGCCGCTCGATCCCGTTAAGCGCTTTGCCCGCGTCCGGACGCACACGCGAACCGCAGAGCCTGCCGTCATGCCTCAGGGACTCCCTCAGCGAGCTCTCGAGGTCAGGCGACGGCATGGCGCGAAAGAAAAGTTGACCTGGGGGCGGGAAAGGCTTTCCGCAGTAGGGCCTGCCGTCGACAAGTCCGCGCACCTCGCCGTAGTGCCGCTGCAGGCGTTCGAACCAGTCGGGACACGAGTTGAGGGAATGGACGCAGAAGTCGAGGAGTTCGTCGGCGTAGGGGGCCTGGTAGCTTACGGGATCGAGGTGAGGACCGCTGAAGGGGCCCTCGTCGTCGAGGGAGAGGTGCATCTGCGCTCTGTGCCGCATCTTCCCGTCGATCACCAGGAGCACGACACGGCGGCAGTCGCACGCGGGGCGCGTGCAGAAACACTCCAGGAAGGTGTATTTCCCCTGTGGGATCCGGCCGCTTTGGTGCGCGACCTCCAGGGTCATGGCAGGCGCCTGGGCGCCGGGAAAGATCTGCTGAAACGGCTTCATGGTGAGGCCCCTTTGCCTTTAGCGCCCGGGGCGTTTCCCCTTCCCCTCCCGCTCGTAGATCGCCTCGACCGCTTCCTGCAGCCCCGGGTAGGCAAGCACCCCCTCCGGGAGCCTCGCGGAGTCCGCGGCGCCGTACCCCGTCTGCACCATGAGGGAGGTGCACCCGGCGTTCAGCCCGGCCTCGATGTCACCAAGCTTGTCCCCGATCATGTAGGAGCCGGAAAGGTCGATATCCAGGTCGAGTGCAGCCTGCTGCAGCATACCCGGGAGGGGCTTTCGGCAACTGCAGTCAACGCGGTAGTCGCCGACCGCATGTTCGGGGTGATGCGGGCAGAAGTAGCATGCCTCGATGGTGATGCCGAAGCTGCTTAGTTCCTCGTGCATCTTGTCGTGGATCGCGTGCAGCGCCGCTTCGTCGTAGAGCCCGCGTCCGATGCCGGACTGGTTCGTGACGACGACCAGGAGAAAACCGGCGTCCTTCAGGCGCTGCAGCGCATAGGGGACGCCCGGGATGAGGCGGAAATCCTCCACACGGCTTAGATACTGCACCTCTTCGTTGATGGTCCCGTCCCTGTCGAGAAAAACCGCCCGATGCTTGCCCATGATGCCCGGCCCTTCCGGCTCGTCAGCCGCCTTTTAAAGAAACAACCCGCGCTCAACGAGGTCGCAGATGATGTGGATCATGGTGATATGCCCCTCCTGGATGCGGGGCGTGTCGTTGCTGGGGACGATCAGGGAGAGCTCGGCGATCCCCTTGATGCTGCCGCCGTCCTTGCCCAGAAGCGCCACGGTCCGGGCCCCAAGGCGCCGCGCGGCCTCGAGGGCGATCTGCACGTTCGGAGAATTGCCGCTCGTGGAAATGCCGACGACGACGTCACCGGGACGCACGTGCGCCTCGACCTGCCGGGCGAAGATCTGCTCGAAGCCGTAATCGTTGCCGATCGCGGTGAGGATCGAGGTGTCGGTGCTGAGGGCTATGGCGGGAAGCGCGCGGCGCTCGAGCTTGAAACGCCCGACTATCTCGGCGACGAAATGCTGGGCATCCGCTGCGGAGCCGCCGTTGCCCATGACGATGAGTTTGCGCCCATCCTTCAACGCCTCGGTCAAAAGGGAAACGGCGCTCTCTATGGCGGGAGCAAGGTCCCTTTCGAGCGCCGTCATGACCTGGTTGTGGGCCTGGAGCTGGGCCCTGATCTCGTCTTTCATCATCCCTCCGACTTTTTGTGTGCTGACAAGCGGCCTCTAGTGGGCGCGCGATTTGATCCGCTCGGCAAGCTGCGAAAACGACAGGTACTGCTCGCTCCACGGCAAGGCAAGTCCGTCCACGGCGATCACCGGCTGCGTGTCGGGAGAAGCGGCGAGAAGCTTCTCGTAGAGGCGGCGCTTCATGCCGTCCAGGGCGATGCGCGGCAGCGCCACCAGTTTCACGTTTTCATGCAGTGCGGCAAGCCCTTGCTGCCGGGCCTGCTGATGCAGCGTGAAAGGAAGGAGCACCGTGTAGCAGTCGCCGTGCCGGGCCCCCTCCACCAGGAGTTCCAGCTTCTGCTCGAGAAGCGAAGCCTCGACCCCCTTGGGGACGTAGACGAGGAAGTTGCCCCCCTCCCCCCAGCGCTCCTTGAAAAGGGAGATGCTCCGCAATAGGGTCTCGCGGCGGCGCTGCACGGAACCAAGCGGCGCCTCGTCATGGTGGCTCACCGTGGGACCGGGGACCTGCACGGTGCGAAACCCTTCGGCGCAGGCACGCATGGTGAAGTCCCTAAGGCACCAGGCTCCGCCGTCCATCGTTTCGTCGAACCCTCCGATCTTGCGGTAGAGCTCGCGGCGCACGGCCATGGCGGCGAAGGAGCCGCTGACAACCTCGCGCGGGAGGTCGCAGGGGTCGCCCGGGTCAAGACAGGGAAGCATTATCCCGGCGTCGGCATGGGTGTGTGCGAACTGCAAAAGCGGCTCGAACCACCCCGCCTTTACTATGCTGGTGCTGCGCATCAGGGCCAGAAACGGCGCCTCGGAACTCTCAAAACCGCGGTTTGCGGCACGCACGAACCCGATGTTGCTGTCGTCGCGCATCAAAAGGGCGCGCTCGTCCAGAGCGTCGGCAAACTCCTGCAACATCCTCTCGGTGTCGCGCTCTGAGCCGCAATCCACGATGATGAAGCGGGCGTTCGGGGTGTGGTTGATCAGGTTGACCAGGCAGTTTCGAGTCTCTTCGGGCCGGTTCCAAACGGGTATGATGACGTCTACGATAGCGTCGGTCATGAAAATCCCTCTGGTAGAAACGGCAGATTGGAGCGCGATCCGGCCTAGGAACTGACGGCGACGTTGCGAAGCAGTGCGAGTTCGTCGAGCACCTTGCCAGAGCCGAGCACGACGCAGGAAAGCGGGTCTTCGGCGGTGACCACCGGCAAACCGGTTTCTTCGCGCAAAAGGACGTCGAGGTTTCTCAACAGGGCGCCGCCGCCGGCCAGCACGATCCCCTTGTCGACGAGGTCGGCCGCAAGCTCGGGCGGGGTCCGCTCGAGGCAGTTGCGTACCGCGTCCACGATGGCGGTAACCGGCTCGGAGAGTGCCTCGCGGATCTCGTTGGAGTCGATTTCGGTGGTTTTGGGGATGCCGGAGACGAGGTCGCGCCCCTTGACTTCCATGTGCAGCAGTTGGGTCCCCGGGTATGCCTCGCCGATCTCGATCTTGATGAGCTCGGCCATGCGGTCGCCGATGAGGAGGTTGTACTTGCGCTTGATGTACTGAACGATCGCCTCGTCCATCTTGTCGCCGCCCACGCGGACGCTCTTCGTGTAGACGATGCCGGCCAGGGAGATCACGGCCACCTCGGTGGTGCCCCCCCCGATATCGACGATCATGTTGCCGGACGCCTCGGTGATGGGAAGCCCCGCACCGATCGCCGCCGCCATCGGCTCCTCGATCAGGTACACCTCGCGGGCACCGGCGGACTCGGCGCTCTCCTTGACGGCGCGCTTCTCCACCTGAGTGATGCCGGAGGGAACGCAGATGACGATCCTCGGGCGCACCAGGGTTTTCCTGTTGTGCACTTTATGAATGAAGTAACGCAGCATCTCCTCGGTGATGTCGAAGTCGGCGATGACCCCGTCCTTCATCGGCCTGATGGCCGTGATGGTGCCGGGGGTACGCCCCAACATCTTCTTTGCCTCCATCCCCACGGCAAGCACCTTCTGCTGGCCGCTTGGCATCTTCTGGACCGCGACCACGGACGGCTCGCGCACCACGATCCCCTTACCCTTCAAATAGACGAGGGTGTTGGCCGTGCCGAGGTCGATGGCGAGGTCGTTAGAAAACATGCCGAAAAGGGCATCGAAAATCTTGAGCATCCTGGGAACTCCTTTTGAATTGGCGCGGTAGCCGGGACCGACCCGGCAAAGGTGGAAATATAGCAAAAGCTACGCACCCTTGCAAGAAAGAAAACCCGTCTACTGGCTGACAGGGCGCTGAAACATTGGACGTATACCGCTTCATTCTACCGTTGCTTTTGCGATTAAATTATATTATCATTCGCGTCTCTTGATCTAATCTAATGGCGTCAATTTTGTATGCAAAGGAGCCGAACCCGAATGCTAGGCGTAATGAGGAAGTATAAGCAGTCGATCGTCATCAAGATCGTCTTTGTTGTCATCGTTCTCTCTTTCATAGGAACCATCTTCCTGGTCTGGGGCAAAGGTGGCGACGGTCAGCGTGGCGGCAAAAGTTATGCGGCGTCCGTCAACGGCACGAAGATCAGCCTGGACGAGTTCCAAAAGAGTTACTACCGCACCCGCGGCCTCTATGAGCAGATCTACGGTAAAACCCTCACCCCCGAGATGGAAAAACAGATGGGGATCAAGAAGCTCACCATCGACACCCTTATCGACAACGTGCTCGTCTTTGGCGAGGCGAAGAAAATGGGCGTGAAGGTGAACAAGGACGAGGTCGCGGCAGAGATCGCCAAGATCCCCGCCTTCCAGAACAACGGCGCCTTCGACTTCAACCTCTACCAGCAGACCCTCAAGGCGAACCGCCTCACCCCGAAGGAATTCGAGGAGGCCCAGGAGCAGGAGATGCTGCTCGCGAAGGCGCGTAACAAGGTGAAGATGGGTGCCACGGTTACCGACGCCGAAGTGAAGGACGCCTTCAAGAAACAAAACGACAAGGTCGACCTCGCCTACGTCTCCTTCTCCCCTGCCGACGTCAAAGGTGGCATCAAGCTGACCGACCAGGAGCTCACCACCTACCTGCAGGATCACCAGAACGAGTTCAAGACCCCGGAGCAGGTCTCCGTGGCCTACACCCTGGTAAACCCGGCCCAGGCAGCGGGCAAGGCGACCGTCACCCCCGAAGAGGCGCAGACCTACTACCAGAAGAACATCGACCGCTACCAGGGCAAGGGCGGCATCCTGCCCTTCTCCGAGGTGAAGGATCAGGCCACCGCGGACGCCCAGAAGCAGAAAGCGGCCAAAGAGGCATACGAGAAAGCGGCCGAGGCTGCCAACAAATTCAAGGCTACCGGCGACATCGACGCCGCAGCAGCAGCCCTCGGCAGCAAGGTGGAGAAGACCGCGCTCTTCACCGCCAAGGCCCCGGCGGCAGCACTTGCCGGCGAAAACGAGGTGATCGCCCGCTCCTTCGCCATCAAGCAGGGTGAACTGGGTGGCCCGGTGGAGACCGCAAAAGGGATCTACCTCGTCAAGGTACTGGACAAGAAACCGGCTGCCGTCCCCCCGCTGGCACAGATCAAGTCGGCCGTCGAGGCGAAAGCGGTCGAGGCTAAGGCCGCCGAGCTCGCCAAGAAGAAGGCCGCGGAAGCGCTGCAGCAGCTTGCCAAGGGCGGTGCCGCCAAGTCCACCGGCAGCTTCGGCTACGCCGCGACCGGCGCCGTGCCGACCATCGGCACCTCGCCGGAGCTCATGGACGCCGCCTTCACGCTCACCGCTCCGAACCAGGCCGCGAAGCAGCCCTTCAAGGTCGGTGACCGCTGGTACGCGGTGAGCCTCAAATCCCGCGCCGAGGCGCCTCTTGCCGACCTCGCCGCCAAGGCCGCCGGCATCAAGGCCGCCCTCCTTCCGAAGAAGCAGCAGGAGGTGCTCGAGAAGTGGGTCAAGGGTCTGCGCGACAAGGCCAAGATCGATATCAACCCGCTGGTGCTGCAGGACTAACGGGTCAAACGGAAGCGTCAACAGCTTTCAAGTGTGAGGTGGAGGGTGCAAGGTGCACTCTTCACCTTTCACTTTTCACGCTCAAGGCGAACCATAAAAGGAGAATGCACCAATGACTACACCGGTACTCAACACTGACTTCCCCGGCCTGAAGCTTGCCGCACGCGGGAAGGTGCGCGACATCTACGACCTCGGGGAGACGCTGCTCATCGTCACCACCGACAGGATCTCCGCGTTCGACGTCATCATGAACGAAGGGATCCCCAACAAGGGTTACGTGCTGACCCAGATCTCCGCCTACTGGTTCCGCCAAATGGAAGGCATCATCAAGAACCACATCATCTCCACCGATGTGGCCGATTTCCCGAAGGAGTGCCAGCCCTACGCGGAGACCCTGAAAGGTCGCTCCATGTGGGTGAAGAAGGCGAAGCCTTTGGCCGCCGAGTGCATCGTGCGCGGCTACATCTCCGGTTCCGGCTGGAAGGACTACCAAAAGACCGGCTCCATCTGCGGCATCAAGCTCCCCGAAGGGCTCAAGGAAAGCGACCGCCTGCCGCAGCCGATCTTCACCCCCTCCACCAAGGCCGAGCTCGGCACCCACGACGAGAACATCTCCTTCGAAGAGATGTGCAACATCTGCGGGAAAGAGATCTCCGAGAAGGTGCGCGACGTGACGCTCAAGATCTACGAGAAGGCCCGCGACCTGGCCGACGAGAAAGGGATCATCATCGCCGACACCAAGTTCGAGTACGGCATCTACGAAGGCGAGCTGATCATCATCGATGAGTGCATGACCCCGGACTCCAGCCGCTTCTGGCCCAAAGAGAGCTACAAGCCGGGCGGCCCGCAGCCCTCCTTCGACAAGCAGTTCCTGAGGGACTACCTGGAGACCCTGGACTGGGGCAAGACCGCCCCTGCCCCGCCGCTTCCCGCCGAGATCGTACAGAAGACCGGCGAGAAGTACATGGAAGCGCTGGTCAAGCTGACCGGGATGAAGGCGCCCTAGCCTGCCGACCTGGTCCGGCTTTTGGATAAAAAAAGGCCCCGACATCGTTTCCGATGCGGGGCCTTTTCCTTTAGATGCCGCTCGTTGGGTCCTGCCCTTTGCCTTCTACCCGATCATCTTCGCAAGCCGCGTCCTCTCCTTGGTGAGGCGCGCCTCCCCGTCCTCCAGGGCTTTCAGAAGGTTCTTCTTGGCGCCGTAGGCCATGTCCTTGCCGCGGTCCAGGATCTCTGCCGCGCGATCGCCCATCGCCTCGGCCATGTCGGTCACCTGCTCGGTGAAATCCTCAACCGCCTCCAGCGCCTCCTCCCCTTTGCGCCGCGCCTTTTTCGCGTAACGGGAGATGTCCTTGCGGGTTTTCTGGCCGCTTTGCGGCGCGTATAAAAGCGCGACCCCCGCGCCGATGATGCCGCCTGCCAAGAGCATGAGCGCTCCAACCATCACCTTGTTATCCCGATCGGCCATGGCCCCTCCTCCTTTGGGTGTGTTGTTGTTCAAGGGAACATCCATATACTACCCGATGGTGAGGCTTTGCCAAGTACGCTTCTCATTATTGCTTTGAAGCGGGTATTGAAGCGTGTATATTTGAACCGTTGCAACAACAACAATCTTGCTCTCCAAGAGGAAAACATGGATCAAAAATATGATGTGCTTATCGTCGGTGGCGGCCCCGGTGGCGTAGCTGCGGCGTACCTCTGCCACAAGCATGGTCTCACGCACCTGCTGATCGAGTCCGGGAAGGCAATCTTCCAGGGCATCGCCAACACCTACCCCGAAGGGAAGAACGTCTATCCGTCCAAGCCCAAGGAAAACCCCGAGCCGTTCCTGGTGGAGGAGCTCCGCCCGCCCGACAAGCCGGTGACCGTAGAGAAGTACATCCAGTACGTGCAGCACTTCGTCCAGCACGAGGGGTTGAACGTGCTCACCGAGACCCAGTTCGAGAACATCGAGGACGGGCGCGACTACCTCAAGGTGCACACCTCGCGCGGCACATTCCAGACTAAAAAGGTGCTCCTCGCCTTCGGAAGCTCCATCCCGAAGGAGCTCTCCGTGTACGGCGACGCGAAGATGGTGGCAAAGACGCTCGACGACCCGAAGAAGTACATCGGCAAGCGCACCCTGGTGATCGGAGGCGGAAACTCCGCGGCCGACGTGATCATCTCAATCCTTAAGGAGAAGAGGAGCGCGAACGACAAGGAGCCGGTCTATTGGGCGCACGTTGCCGAGACCTTCGACGTGAACAAGGAGACCGCGCAGCGTCTGGGTGAGGAGATCCTTCTGGGGGGTAACATAAGGCTTTTGCCGGGCGCCACGCCGAGGATCGGTGAGGTGGACGACGAGGGGGTCGACCGGCTGGTGATCAGGGTCAGCGAAGACAAGATTGCCGGCGGAATCGAGCGCTACCATGCCATGAGTTTCCCGATGAAGAACGTCATCGCCTGCATCGGCAGCCAGGGCCCCACTACCATCTACGACAAGATCGGTGTGCAGACCATCGCCTGCGCCGAGGGTGTCTGCCAGGTCGCCAAGGAAGGTGACCGGCTGCTGCTGCTCACCGCCGACTTCGAGTCGACCAGAAAAGGGGTCTACGTGATCGGCGGTGCGATCTCCCCTTCCTACATGCGCATCAGCAAAGGCGCCATCCAGGAAGAACGCCACCCGAACCTGATCTACACCGCCGTGAACGACGCCCATCACGTCATCGCGGCGGTCGTCAAGAAGCTGAAGAAATAGCCGGAAGTAAAACGTTAAGCAGACACAACAAAGGGGAGCCGAATCGGCTCCCCTTTGTTGATTTGATCCAGTAATCCAAGTGATGTCCGGTGCCGTTGTCACGAATTACTGCATGCGCCTGACGTCCCCCCCCTTTGCGAAGGGGGAGCTTGTCCCCCGTAGCCTTGGCGAAGGGGGAACAGGGGGGATTTGCCTCTACCGCCCCTTACTTAAGCTCCTCCCGAAGCCCCTCCACAACAGCCTTCACCTCAGCGATCATCTCGCGCGCCTGCGGCGAGTGTTCCTTCTTCAGGTAGTTCTCGAAGTGCTTGATCGCCTCGGCGGTGCGATCCTGGTCGATGCAGATGTTCCCGAGGGTCAGGTAGCTCATGGTGAAGTCGGGATCGAGACGGATCGCCTCCAGGGTCTCGCGCTCGGCGGCCTCAAGCTCGTCCATGTCGTAGTAGAGTTCGCCCAGGTTGAAGCGGGCCGTTGCGTCGTTGGGGTCGATCTCGATCCCCTTGTGGTACGAGGCGATCGCCTTTTCGTTCTCCCCCAGCCCGTAATAGAGATCTCCCAGCGCGTTCAGCGCGAAGACGTTGGCCGGGTCGAGTTCGAGCGCCTTCTCGAAGGACTTAAGCGCGTCATCGGCGCGCTCCATAGCGTTGTAAACAAGCCCCATGCTGACGTAGCCGTCACATTCCCCCGGGTTCAATTCGGTCACCTTGCGGTAGCATGCAAGCGCGTCCTTGTGCTTGCCCGACTCGAAGTAAACGTCGCCCAGTGCGGTGAGACCGTCCAGGTCCTGCGGGGCGGACTCGAGACCCCTTTTAAGCGCGGCGACCGCATCATCGTTGCGCCCCGCTTCGGAATACGCCTCACCAAGGTAGAAGTACCCCTCTGCGTTGTCCGGTTCGACGGCGATGCACCCCTTGAAGGACTCAATGGCCTGGTCGTACTCGCCGGACTCCATGTGGGCTATTCCGTTCGCCAGCGCCTCGTCAAAATTCGTTGCCATTGCCACCTCCGTAACTGCATCAGATTTCATTGGCGCACACTATAACAGAGAAGCGCCCGCTTTGCCAACTTAAGAGCACTGAAAAAGCATTAAAAGCTTCCACATATCCTTTCCCTCATATATACTGCGGCAAACAGAAACAAGGGGGAGGCAATGCCGGAGGAGGCAGGAGAACAACTGGGACTAAGGACGCTTGAGGATATCAGCGCGCTGATCCTGCAATCCCACGACCTGCAGGAAACTCTGGACAACATAGTCAACCTGGTCGCTAAGAGGATGTCGTCAGAGGTCTGCTCCATCTATCTCCTGGAGGAGGACGGCGAGACGCTCAGACTGCACGCGACCCGCGGTCTGTCCAGACTCTCGGTCGGCATCACCATGAAGATCTCCGAAGGTCTCACCGGCCTCGCCGTGGAACAGCGCGGCGTGGTGGCGACCGACAACGCCCCCCTGCACCCCCGCTACAAGTACTTCAGGAAGACCAAGGAGGAGAAAGTGCTCTCCTTCCTCGGGGTCCCCTTCTTCGAACGCGATCGCCCCATCGGCGTCCTGGTCATCCAGAACCGCGAGTCGCGCACCTTCACCCCACAGGAGATCAGTGCGGTATCCACCATCGCCTGGCAGATATCAAGCATCGTCTCCAACGCCAAACTGCTCGATTCAATCCGCAAGAAGGAAGAGGAGCGCGCCTTCTACGCGGCCGAGGTGGACCGCCTGAGAAAAGGGGGCACGCCGAAAGAGGCCGTCCGCGGCAACCGCAAGGGCGCAGGCTCCACAGCACTCACCGGCATAGGCATCTCCCCGGGGTTCGCCCTCGGCAAGGTATCCATACTGCACCACCGCGGCCCCGCCGAGGAGGCGGTACTGGAACGGGCCCGTCCGCGCGCAGAAGAGCTGAACCTGTTCCACCAGGCACTCGAGAAGGCGCGCATCCAGACCATCTACATGGAAAAGCGGATGGGTGAGATCCTCTCCGAGGCCGATGCCGCCATCTTCCACAGCCACCTGATGATCCTCGAAGACCGCGGCTTCATCGGCAAGATCACCGCCCTCATCGAGGAAGGCGTCGGCGCCCACCGCGCGGTGAGCCAGGTGGTGGAAGCGTACGTGGCTGCCTTTGCCCGCATGGAGGACCCCTACCTGAGGGAGCGCAGCGCCGACATGGAGGACATCGGCCGCCGTATCTGCGACGCCTTGAACGGTCACAGCAGGCAAAAGGAGCGCTTGCGCGACGAGCGCATCATCGTGGCCAGGGAGCTGCTCCCCTCCGACCTTGCCATCATGGACCACGGCAAGGTGATCGGCATCGCTACGGAGAAAGGAAACCGCAACGCGCACGCGGCCATCATGGCCCGGGCGCTCGGCATCCCCGCCGTCTTCGGCGTGGAGGGACTTTTGAAGCGGGTCGGCGTGCGCAGCGAGGTCGTCGTTGACGGCAACTCAGGCTGCGTCTATGTGAACCCGGACCAGGGGGTGAAGCAGGAGTACGTGCGGCTGCAGGGAGAGTTCGACCAGAAGCAGCGCGAGCTCGAGGAGATCCGCGACCTCCCCGCCCGTACCCTGGACGGCTGCACCGTTTCCCTTCTCGCCAACATAGGACTTCTGAGCGACCTGAGGGTGGCGCACCTGCACGGAGCCGAAGGGGTCGGCCTTTATCGCACCGAGTTTCCCTTCATGACCAGAAGCTCCTTTCCGACCCGGCAGGTACAGGCCGTGGTGTACCGCAAGGTCCTGGAGGGTTTTCCGGGGCTGCCGGTCAACATAAGGACGCTGGACATAGGCGGCGACAAGGAGCTCTCCTACTTTCCGCACCCGAGAGAGGACAACCCGTTTCTCGGATGGCGCTCCATGCGCCTGTCCCTGGACCGCGAGGAGATCCTTCGGGAGCAGTTGGCCGCGGTGCTCATCGCCTCGGTGGGGGGAAGGTGCAACCTGATGTTCCCCATGATCTCGGGGGTGGACGAAGTACGCCGCATCAAGGGGATCCTGGAACAGGTGAAGGAGGATTTGCTGCGCGAAGGGAAGGCGTTCGCCCCGGACATCGGCCTGGGCGTGATGGTGGAACTCCCGGCTGCAGTGCTAGGAGCAGAGATGCTGGTGAAGGAGGTGGACTACCTTTCCATCGGGACCAACGATCTTATCCAGTACACGCTGGCCTGCGACAGGAACAACCCGTTGGTAAGGAAATGGTACGATCCGTACCACCCCGCGGTCCTTCACTCGATAAAGAAGGTGGCCGATGCGGCGACGGCTGCTGGAAAGCCGGCCTCCTTGTGCGGCGAGATGGCGGGTGAGCCGATCAATGCGCTGCTGCTTATGGGGCTCGGCCTGCGCAGCTTCAGCCTCTCGGCCCCCAGTATCCCGAGGGTGAAAGAGGCTGTGCGCCGGATTACCCTTGAAAAGGCGCAGCTGGTCGCCGAGCGTGTGCTCGCCATGGAGAGCGCGCAGTCGATCCGGAGTTTTCTGGAGGCGACGCAGCGCGAACTCGGACTGTAGACGAAAAAGGCCGGAGCCCTTTCGGACTCCGGCCCCCTTCCCTTTATATCCAGCAGTCTCCACCGTCGTAGTTGAGCGGATCGGAGGCGCCCCTTCTGGAACGGAGCTTGGTGCTGCAGCTCTTCAGTTTGTCGAGCGCATCATCCTTCGCTTCGCTCAGCTTCTCGCGAACCTCGCGACCGGTTTTGGGGGTAAAGAGGAGAGCGGCACCCGCAGCTACCGCGGCTCCGGCCAGGAAGGCCAGCAGAGCGGCCTGTTCGCTTTTCTTCGACATGTCGTATGCTCCTTTTGGTTCTGGAAGTGACCGGCAGAAAAATAGTGCAGTCATTCTTATCACATTCCGGCGCGCAATAAAACCCCCAAGATTAAGTAATGAAGTTTTCCAGTACATATGTTTTCTGATTTGAATTAGCTTTGATTAGATGCTACCATCGCGTCTTAAATTTTCCCAAAGGAGATACATATGTTTTCCTTCAAAAGAACAGTGACACCGGCCGTTGCAGCAATCGCAGCGACCTTGATGCTTTCCGCCGGTGTCTTTGCCGGCGAAAAGGCTGATGCTGCTGCGAAACCGGCCGACCAGAAGACGGTTGCCAAGGAGGCTGACGCCAAGGGACAGGCCGTCGTCGTCAAGGTGAACGGCCAGGGCATCACCAGGCACGAGGTGGACCGCGCCATGAAGGTCATGCTGGCACAAAACCAGGTACAGGAGCCCCTTGCCCCGGAGGCACAGAAACAGGCCGAAGCGGCGGTCATCGACCAGCTCACCGCGGCTGAGCTTTTGTACCAGGAAGCGGCAAAGGTGAAAGTTGCCGACCTGGACAAACTCGTCGACGAGAAAGTGGCCCAGAACCGCGCCAAGTTCAAATCGGAGCAGGATTTCGTCGAGGCCCTCAAAGGGATCGACATGTCCATGAAGGACATGCAGGATTTCACCCGCAAAGACATCCTCATCAACAATTTCATCGAACAGCGCTTCGTCGCCAAGGCAGTCGCAACCGATGACGAGGCCAAGAAGTTCTACGATCAGAACATCGACCGTTTCAAGAAGGAGGAAGCGGTCAGGGCAAGCCACATCCTGATCGGCGCCGACCAAAAGGCGAGCCCGGAGGAGCGGAAAAAGGCTAAAGAAAAGGCAGAGGCGCTGCTCAAGCGGGTGAAGGCAGGCGAGGATTTCGCGGCGATCGCCAAGGCGGAGTCATCCTGCCCGTCGGCCAGCCAGGGGGGCGACCTGGGCGCCTTCGGCCGCGGCCAGACCGTCCCGGCCTTCGAGAGTGCAGCCTTCGGCCTCAAACCGGGCGAGGTGAGCGGCGTGGTGGAGACTGAATTCGGCTATCACATCATCAAGGTGGTGGAGAAGCAGGAACCGAGCACCGAGAAGTTCGACGCGGTGAAGGGGAAAATCCTGAACTACCTGAAGCAGCAGAAAGTACAGCAGGAACTCTCGAGCTACATCGACGAGCTGAAGAAGACCGCGAAGATCGAGAAGAACTAGCTTAAATCCACCAGTCATCTCAATAAACAGAAAGGGCCCCGTAGTTCGGGGCCCTTTTTTTACTTCCATATTCCCTCTTCCGCCTGCGGACCCAAGTCCCGCGATGGGCAAAGGCCCCAAGGGAGAGGGGGAACCGGCTAAGCACTACCCGAGGTTCTGACTACGGCGCCGTTGCCGGCGGCGGGACGAAAACGCGCGCGGCGAGCTCGTTGTCCAGCATGAGGAGTCCCTGGCCGTTGTCCCCGATCAGCTTCAGTTTGCCGATGATGTCCCTGTCGTTCTCCTCCTCCTCGATCTGCTCGGTGACGAACCACTGAAGGAAGATGTTGGTGGCGTGGTCCTTCTCGGCGAGCGCGAGATCGGTAAGGTCGTTAATGGAGGCGGTGATGGAAAGTTCGTGCTTGAGGGTCTGCTCGAACATGTCGAGCAGGCTCTTGAACTCGGCGGGCGGCGCGGCGATAGCCTGCAGCTTGACATGCTCGCCGCGGCTGTTGATGTAGTTGTAAAACTTCATCGCATGGACCATCTCTTCCTGGTATTGCACCATGAACCAGTTGGCGCTCCCCTTGAGTCCGATTGACCCCGCATAAGAAGACATGGACAGGTAGAGATAGGCAGAATAGAGTTCGTTGTTCAACTGGTTGTTCAAGGCCTGGCAGAGCTTCTCGGTCAACATCAATATCCCCCCTTGTATTGCCTGGTGCATGACTGTTTCATACATTCAGCACAGACTATCAATGACGGTAAGATCTTACCCCAGACATAGACCTTTGCAACTACACAAACCGTAAACAACTTGCGCCAGTCCCCTTTCCTCTTAATAAGCGACCGGGTCAGGTCAGGTTCGGGACGGGAGCGGTTCCGTTTGAGCTTCCTGGAGATAACGTCGGTAAGTCTTGCCCGCAGGGGACCTAAGATAAAGCAGAAGAATGCCGAATTCCAGTGAAGCTTTGAAGTAATCGGAGACCGTGACCTTGGAGCCCTTTACGTCCACCCATTCGCGCAGAGGGTACTTGACCCATCTTTCGGCGCCCATGTTATCAGGCGCCTCCATGACGAGCGGAAACCGGGCAAGCAGCTCGACGTCGAAGATCCATCTCACCTTGAACGGGACGGAGAGGACGGCCCTCAGGGCTGAGCTGTTCCTGAAAAGCTTGGCTCCGCACTGGGTGTCATAGATGTGAAGACGAAGCAGCAGTGAGGCGCAGGTGGCAAAAACCCTCCCGAGATAATGCCTCGCGGGTCTGCGCCTGATATTTCTACCGAGCAGACGCACCCTCGAACCGAAGACCGCATCCACATCCTTGTTTTCGAACACGCTGCACAGATCACCTATGGCGGATAATGGTGTTGCCAGGTCGGCATCCCAGTAACCTACAAGGTCGTACGCTCCATGCGCGGCATCGAGCATGCCCAAACGAACCGCCTCCGCCTTGCCGCAGTTCCTTTCCAGATCCATGACCGCGATGCGTGCCGGGGCTTCGGACTGCAGCGCGCGTAGTACCTCGAAAGTGGCGTCGGTGCTGCCGTCGTTGACAAACAGAAAGGAAAGATCCGGATCGTCCTCGAGCGCGACAATAAAAGCCTCAGGCTTCAGCCTTTTCGCCTCGTTGTAGCAGGGGACCACGATCCTTGTCTTCGTCAATGCAGCTGTCATGAGGTCCTTTGAGATCCGGGAAAGGTATGAGAGCGTTGAATTTCGCATATGCAATAACAGGAGTCAACCTTTCCGGACACACAACTCATTTTGCTGTTTCTTTCCGGTCGAGGAAAATATTGATGAGATCGATCGGTACGGGGAAGATGGTCGTTGAGTTCTTTTCCGCGGCGATTTCGGTGAGCGTTTGCAGGTAGCGCAACTGCAGGGACATGGGCTCTCCTGCCATCACCTGAGCGGCAAGCGCCAGTTTTTCGGAGGCCTGCAGCTCCCCTTCGGCGTGGATCACCTTGGCGCGGCGCTCCCTCTCGGCCTCGGCCTGTCGCGCGATGGCGCGCTGCATCTCCTGCGGAAGGTCGATGTTTTTGACCTCGACCGTAGATACCTTCACCCCCCAGGGTTCCGTCTGACGGTCAAGGATTTCCTGCAGCTCCTTGTTGATCTTGTCGCGATTGGCGAGGAGCTCATCCAGGTCCACCTGCCCCAGGACGCTGCGCAAGGTGGTCTGGGCGAGCTGGCTCGTAGCGTACAGGTAGTTTTCCATCTCCACGACCGCACGCACGGCGTCGACCACACGGAAATAGATGACGGCGGAGACCTTGACCGTCACGTTGTCGTGGGTGATCACGTCCTGGGAGGGGACGTCCATCGCAACGATGCGCAGGGACACCCGCACCAGCCGGTCGATCCCGGGGATGATCAGCACCAGACCGGGCCCCCTTACCTTTTTGACCCGTCCCAGGCGAAATAGTACGCCACGCTCGTACTCGGGGAGGATGCGGATGGCGTTGGCAAGGAAGATCACGACAAGGAACAGAACAAACAGCACAGGGAAAAGGTTCACCACGTTCATGATTGCCTCCTGTTTCGGGTCACCATAGAGACAGTGAAAGCCCGCCCAAGTATATCGGAGCAGCCCTGCACGTCAATTTGCCATATTGCCAAAATCTCTTATCCATGTTATTGAAGAAACCTCTAACAATCAGGAATTTTCTATGAAGCAGAGTATAAAAATACTGATAATCGAAGACGATGACGGGAGCCGGGAGGCGCTGCTCATCCTGCTTAAGGCGAGCGGCTTTGCCGTAAAAGGGTGTTCCAGCGGGAAAGACGGCCTCGACTTCCTGGCAGGTGAGCCTTTTGACATCGTCATCAGCGACCTGTTTTTGCCGGACATGAACGGGATCGACATCCTGTCCCGGGTGAAACAGGACTCGCCGCGTACCGAGGTAATCCTGGTTACCGGGCACGGCTCTGCAGAAACCGCGGTGCAGGCGATGAAGAAAGGCGCCTACGACTACATCACGAAACCCTTAACATAGACGAGCTCCGCATCATCATCGACAAGGCGGTCGAAAAGGGGCAGTTGGTCAGTGAGAACGTCTACCTAAGGAAACAGCTGCGTGAGAAGTACGAATTCGCCAACATCATCGGCAACTCGCAGGCGATGCAGCAGCTCTTCTCGCGTATGCAGAGGATCATAAAGACCGACTCCACGGTGCTGATCCTCGGTGAGTCCGGCACCGGCAAGGAACTGGTTGCCAAAGCTATCCACTTCAACGGCAGCCGCAAAGACAAGCCGTTCATCGCCGTCAACTGCTCCGCAATCCCGGAAAACCTGCTTGAGAGCGAACTATTCGGGCACGTTAAGGGAGCGTTCACAGGGGCGGTAAAGGAAAAGGTAGGGAAGTTCGAAGCTGCCAACTACGGGACCATCTTCCTGGACGAAATCGGAACGCTCCCGATGCACCTGCAGACGAAGCTTTTGCGCGTCCTCCAGGAGCAGGAAGTGGAACGGGTCGGTTCCAACAAGCAGATCAAGCTCGACGTGCGGGTAGTTTCAGCGACCAACGTGAACCTCGAGGAGGAAGTCACCCGCGGGAACTTCCGCGAGGACCTTTTCTATCGACTGAACGTCATCCCGGTTCAAATTCCGCCTCTCAGGGAGCGGGTCGAGGACATCCTTCCGCTCACCAAGCACTTCCTGGAGAAGAACTGCCGCGCCATGCAGCGCCCCATCATGCACCTCGACAAGGAAGCGCTGGAGGCATTGGAAGCGTACCCGTGGAACGGGAACGTCCGCGAACTTGAGAACATCATGGAGCGCATCGTAGCACTTACCGAAAGTGACGTCATTACCCTGCGTGACCTCCCCGCCAACATAGCGAAGAACTACATCGAAGGCTCCCACTCCACCAGTGTCACCCCGGCCGGTATCGATATGGTCCAGGCGATCAACGAGATCGAGAAGCGTATGATCACCGAAGCGCTGCAGCTCTCCGGCGGCGTAAAGGCGCGCGCGGCCGTGATGCTGAGCATCAACCGGACCACCCTCGTCGAAAAGATGCGTCGCCTCGGCATGCCGCTTTAGTTTAACATCAGTGTCCGGAGACAATTAAGTCCTTACATCGACAATAGAGTCCTTACATCAACAATTGAGTCCTTACCTTTTTAATCGAATTCTGAAAAACGGAGACAATAAAGTCCTTACATTTTTTAGTAAGTGACTTAGATTACATCTGGTTTAGCGAGAGGACTGAAATCTTTAATTCGTACCGCGTTCAGGGAACTTTTTGGTTTTCATTAGACTTAGATCCCAAGCTGAAGATCGCAGATTCGAATCCCACTTCACTCTGCAAGAAAATCAAGGGCTTACGCCCCCTCCCCGTCCCTTCATGCCAGTGTCACGGGTCCCTCCCGCAGGTAAGGCGGCGGTTATATGTCGAGGCCAACCATGACACTCCATCACGTTGCCGAATACGGGGGTGTCACCTGCTCCTGAGCTTCGGCCCATTACTATGGGGCAGATCCAGGTGGACGTCATCGTCAGCAAGGCTGAGATCTTCCATCCGAACGGTATGCTTCATTGCTGACCTATTCCTCGCTGGGGAGCCGTACGACAACGATATGTATGACCGTGTCCCACGCGTTGTGGATGCCGATCAGCAGCAGAGCGAGGGCGCCGGTTGCGGTGGCGAAGAGCGCGGGACAGGGGTAGGACCACAAAGACATGGCGGCGATGGCTATGGTCACGTACGCAATACCTGGAAGCAGCGCATACCATATCCAATCCGCCCTCTCCGGCTGGTAGTAAGTTTGGCGGCGCGCGCGATAGATGACCGTGGCCTTGTAAACGAGCCCGCCCAGACCGAACAGGGCAAGCGCGATCGCCACCGAGCATAGAGACGGCCATGGAGCGCTCATTATCGCTGAGAGCAGCAGGGCGCTCCCCAGCTGGACCACCGTCGGCGTAGCGAAGGCGCTGAGGGCTTCGGCGGGGACGGAGCGGCGCAGGTTGGCAATCAGGGTGATCACCACGAACTGAATAGCGATGACTGCTGCTGCAGCAGAACCGACCATGACGTAGAAGCTCTGCCACGCCGGCAGTAACTGAGTACACGTTTGAGTCGTCAAGCTGGCTCCTTTTGGGCTATTCGCGTCGTGCAACCTGCACGGCTTTCTATTTGCCCCTGACGTGTTTTCAAAGATAATGCAGCCCAAGTTCTTTGAGTTTCGATGCTCCCGGCTTGGTCGTTTCCGGGTCCCATCCGCGTTCTTTGTAATACTCGGTCAGGGTCATCTCGAAGACATCCCGGTTCAGCACCGCTCCCTTCTTCGGCCCAAGGGTGAAGGCGTCATCGAAAAAGCGGTCGGGAAGCCGGTCGTCTTCACGGCGAAACCCCTCGCGGTAGTTGAACATCTTCTCCAGATTGAAGATCCTCTCGCCAGTTTTCTCAAACTCTGCCTTATCGAACTGCCGCCCGGTTATTGCGCTCAGCAGAGAGAGCATAGGCTCTTCTAGGGCTGGCTCGAAGGTGGGGAAAAAGCACATGCCGGTCGAATCAAGTATGGCCCGTCTGTTCTGCATGGCGACGTTGTCCCCGCTCATATGGCAAGCTCCCCTAGAAGCGGTTGCGTAGGAAAGCCCCCGGGGCAGGTTGGCCTGAATGTTGTGTGCGGCCAGCTCAAGCCCTTTCACATGGATGGCAAATTTTTCGCTGCCCTGGCCAATCTGCCACGCCAAGGCTCTCACCCCCCCGGCCGCCAAGGCTCCTACGCCATCCTTGGCGGCGATCTTTTCAATTATGGCAAGCGTAGCATCGACACTTCCCCATTTGAGATCGATCCCGTCGAGAAAGCCCCGATTGATCATCCCTCGCTCATAGGCTTCCATGAGAAAGCCGATGACGTTTCCGGTCGAAATCTGGTCAAGGCCGAGATCGTCGATGCTGGTAATTACCTTAAGCAGGCCCGCCATGTCGGATATCAGCAGGTTGGAGCCCAGCATGACTCCAGTCTCGTACTCGGGGCCATCGTGGACAATCCCGCCGTACTTCCCTTTGGTCATCCCGCTCTTTTTGCAAGCGAGCGGGCAACAGTAGCAGGCGATATCTCTCACCCAGACGTCGCGCCTTGCTGTTCCAGCGCCAATCTTCTCGGCTTCGGTAAAGGTCCCTTCCCGGTAATTACGGACGGCCTCGGTTCCGGCGTTGCTGTTGCCGACAATGCCCCGCGCCGTTCCCTGTTCCGCCCACGACTTTGCATACGCCGAACCGTTAAGGACCGACCTGGCCTTGTCCAGTGCCGAAAGAAACCCGGCATGATCGGCAACGCCGGGCTGCCCAGTGCCCCGCACCGCAATCGCCTTCAGGTTCTTGGAACCCATCACGCAACCGGCGCCCCCTCTGCCCGCAGCCCTCCCGGCGGTATGAAGGATGCAGGAGTAGGGAACGAGATTCTCCCCGGCAGGTCCGATATAGACGGTCTTGTACTTACGATCGCCAAGTTCTTCAAGAATAGCCTTGTCAAAGGCATCCGTCCGCATCCCTTTGAACTTGCTAGCGTCACGGATCTCCACCTTTGCGTCGTCGATGACCAGGTAAGACAGCACCGGTGCCTTGCCGGTTATGACAATCCCGTCGTAGCCTGCGAACCGGACTTCCGGTCCGAAAAAACCGCCCATGTTCGAATAGGTAACGGTCGAGGCATGGGAAAAGTCACTTTTTCGGGGAGCCGTAATTGGCGACTTGGTCACAACGCAGGTTCTGGAGGAGGAAGGAACCGGAAGTCCCGAGAAAGGCCCGGGCATGAAGATTAGCGGGTTTTCCGGCGATAGCGGGTCGACTCCCGGCTTCTTGAGTCGGTCATAAAGAATCTTGATACCAAGCCCCTGCCCCCCGACGAAGTTATCTAGATCTTCCGATGGAATCGCTACCTTTTGAGCCTTCCCCGTGGAGAGGTCGATGCTGAGGATAACGCCGTGGTACCCAGCCTTGCTGCTCATTTTAAACCTCCGAAATCGGCCGTTCCGTACCAGTTCCTGGCCAGTTGGGCTGCAATTTTTTCAGGACCTTGCCCATAGAATTTCCTGTCGCGTCGGACTTCCACATACGACAGCGCCGAGAACGGGCATCTTTTCACGCATTGCGGGCTGCCAGCGCATAGCGTGCACATCCTTTCCGGTTTTCCCGTAACATGGTTGGGGCTGATCGTGCCGGTCCTTTGCGAGGTGCAGGCCCAAGCACAGCTGCGACATCCGATGCAGCGAGCGGGATCGTTGCGGATGGTATGGGTACCTTCATCCCTATAAAGGGCGCGTCGCCCAGTTTTGCCGTCAGGCTCAACCCGGCACGCATTGACACAAGGGGTGTCGGCACACATGGCGCAGACATTGGCTACGTCCACATCGGGATTGAAGTTGTGGAGCCTAATGTTTGAATAAGCAGGATTGCCAAGTCCCGGCAACTCATTGCCGCCGACCGGCACCGGATGATTGCTCGCAGAGCAGGCAGTTTCACAGGTGCGGCAACCAGTACACTTGCTGTAATCTACCAGAACCATTTTAAGAACGGGCTCTCCCGAAAGAGCCCAGGCAGCGGAATGAACTCCAAACTGGCCGAGCAAGACAAGCGAACCGGCACCGAGCCCACACCCCTTCAGAAACTGCCGGCGGCTGTAGCTCCCACTATCATCGTTAGCGTTCATCTTGACACCCCTTTGATTATGGCGGTCATCATCGTTCTACCCCCAATCAGTCGGGTAAACGGTTGTATGCCTCGTCAGACACCGGCTCAAACCATTCGGTGGAGCCTCTCACTGCAGGAACTTCCACTGCCACATGGGAAAACCAGCTGTCCTTCGTAGCTCCATGCCAGTGCCTGGTTTCCGGAGGGATATTCACCACGTCGCCGGCGGTGAGTTCCCGGGCCGGCTTTCCCCACTCCTGATACCAGCCGCGTCCGCCGGTGACGAGCAGAATCTGCCCCCCCTTGTGGTGGATGTGCCAGAAGTTCCGGCATCCGGGCTCGAAGGTCACATTGCCGATGAAAACCCGTTCCGTGGACAGCATGTTGAGGTAGCTGGTGCCTGTAAAATACTTGGCGTACGCCTCGTTCTTCTCTCCGCGAGGGAAAACCCCGCCATCGCGCAAATCATCGTGTTGCTGGCTCATGTTTTTCTCCTTTGCTCCGTGCACAGCACTCTTCGGCTGGTTTACAACCGGGGGTACACCAACGGTCACTGGTTTCCTGGAGGCCACAACCTGTTCAACAACGACTCCGGCATTCTCCGCAACCTGCGGGCCGCATTTTACGTGCAGAATGCTTACAACCTCGCGCAGTTGCTCCGGTGTCAGGCCGTTGTGCAGAGCAATGGCAAGATGCCCCTGCAATTGGGGATTAACACCCTCGATATTGGCCAGAGCAGCCACGGTTGCCAATTCCCGATCTTGCCAGGTCAGCACGTCACGCTGAAAGATGTCACCAAAGAGGTGGGCCTTCAGGAATCGGTCGACGGTCGGGGCGAAATCGAAAAGAGGCCCGGCCACCGGTTGACCAACCAGCTTGGTCTGGTTCTGGGTGCCGAATTCAAGGCTGGTTTGGTTCGACGGCAAAGGGCTTGCTTCCCTCCCTTTCTCGTCCCTGATCCCCTTTTTCTCTCGTTCGCCAATGACCGTCATAAAAGTGCTAATGCCGTTGAGGCTTCGAGGAAAGCCGGCGTACGCATAAAGCTGAACGAGGATTTCCTTTATCTCATTCACGGTAAGCCCGGCATCGAGTCCCTCACTTAGGGCCACTTTCAATTTATCTAGATCACTGTTGGCAGTGAAAGCAGCGACCGGGATGATTGCCCGCTGTTTCGCGTTCAGATGGTTTTGCATGGCGTGCGCCTCCGATATGCCGGCCATGATCAACACGATGCCAGCAGATGCTATGACGAGTAGTCGGTTCATGGCAAATAGGTCCCTCACACAGTAGTTACTCCGCATCGCCGGAGAGCGTTCGCTACGCCAGCTAGCGCCCCACCCGCTGCTGTAGATGGGCGGGATAGCGATCTCCATGCACCTCGATTTTCGCGAGGGTGCTCGCGATGTTCTGGAGATCATCGGGCGTCAGTTCCACGGTTGCTGCACCGAGGTTCTCCTCCAGGCGGTGGAGCTTGGTGGTGCCGGGGATCGGCACTATCCATGGCTTTTGGGCCAGCACCCAGGCCAGGGCGATCTGGGCCGGTGTCGCCTGCTTGTCGGCGGCGATATCCTTGACCAATTTGACTAGCGCCTGGTTGGCATCAAGATTCTCCGGAGAGAAACGGGGAACAACGCTGCGGAAATCTGTGCTGCCGAAGGTTGAATCCTTGTCGAAACGACCAGTCAGGAACCCTTTTCCCAACGGGCTGAAGGGGACGAAGCCGATGCCGAGCTCTTCCAGCATCGGTAGCAGCTCTTCTTCGGGCTGTCGCCACATCATCGAATACTCGCTTTGTATCGCCGTAACTGGCAGAACCGCATGAGCGCGGCGTATGGTCTCAACTCCTGCCTCCGACATGCCGAAGTGTTTCACCTTGCCCTCGTCGATCAGAACCTTGACCGCGCCGGCGACCTCTTCTATCGCGACATTCGGGTCGACCCGGTGCTGGTAGTAAAGGTCGATTGCCTCGACCCGAAGCCGCTTGAGCGAGCCCTCAGTCACCTGCCGGATGTACTCGGGCCTGCTATTGAGAACCTGCTGCTTGTCGGTTCGCTCAAGCTCAAATCCGAATTTGGTGGCGATGACCACCTGCCCGCGCATAGGCTCAAGAGCCTCGCCCACGATCTCTTCGTTCTCTGCACCGTAAATCTGCGCTGTATCGAAGAAGGTCACGCCGCGCTCCGCTGCCGCTCGGATGAGCGCAATAGCCTCCTTCCTGTCGGTTGCCGGACCGTACCCATGACTGAGTCCCATCGCGCCGTAACCGATTGCTGAGACTTCCAGAACCTTCCCTAGAACTCTTTTCTCCATGACTTGTTCTCCTTTAAGGTGCTCGCCAGGAACTCACCGCTCTGGTTTCCCCGGAGAGTAATGCTCCCTGCTGTCTTGCCTTTCCCCCTGTCGCTTAGAGATCGAGCTTTCTTTCGCCCAGCCACTTGACCATGGCCGGGTCGCGATGGTCGAAGAAGCTGCTCTGTTTCCGATCCAGGGTCGCTATGGCCGCCATATCTTCAGCACTCAGCGCAAAATCGAGCACATCGAAATTCTCCCTCATCCGTTCCGGGCGAACCGATTTGGGGATTGCAACAACTTTTCTCTGGGTCAGCCAGCGCAGAACGACCTGGGCGATGGTTTTGTCGTATTTCTTGCCGATGGCCAGCAACACCTGATTGGTGAATATATCGTTCTTCCCTTCAGCAAAGGGCCCCCAGGATTCCATCTGCACATGGTTCTCCTGAAGGAATTTCTGGGTTTCCACCTGCTGGCAGAAAGGATGGGTTTCGATCTGATTGACAGCAGGAACCACTTCGTTGTGGACGATGAGGTCCATCACCCGATCAGGCTGGAAGTTGCTGATCCCGATCGCTCTGATCCTTCCGGCTCGATAGAGCTCTTCCATTGCCCGCCACGACCCGTAGATGTCGCCGAAAGGCTGATGAATCAGGTAGAGGTCCAGGTAATCGAGTTGCAGCTTGTTAAGCGATTTTTCAAAAGCGCTTTTGGTGTTGTCGTAGCCGGCGTCCTGGATCCACATCTTCGTCGTGATGAAGAGCTCTTCCCGCGCAACACCGCTTTTCCTGAGTGCATTACCGACGGCCTCTTCGTTCATATATGACGCCGCGGTATCGATCAGGCGATAGCCGACCTGGAGGGCATCGGAGACGCTCCGTTCGCACTCTTCCGGATCGAGCACCTGAAAAACACCGATTCCAAGGATGGGCATCTTCACGCCATTATTCAAAACAACATTTTCCATGATGGTTTCTCCTTTCGAAAGAGGTCTCTATTTCGCGCTTCTTGAAGGGATAAGCAGCACCATCGACAGTAAACAGCCGATGCCGCTCAGGGCAACGACCAGCCCCAACGGCCAGGGAGTTCCGTCGGCCCACAGGCCCACCAGGCCGGAGCCGAAGATGCCGCTGCCGTATTGAACGGCCCCGGTCAAGGCTGAGACGGCACCGGCCCGGTTTGGAAAATCAGCCAAAGCGCCGGTAATCGAGTTGGCGACAATGAAACCTGTGGTTGAGGCAAAAAAGAACAGCGGCACCACCAGCCCCCAAAGTCCACCCAGGCCGCTATGCGAGGCGTAACCGGCCCAAATGCCGGTGCCAAAGGCAGCAATGGCTCCCGACAGCAGGACCCTGTCATAACCGAAGCGGCCGACCAGCCACCGGTTCAGGGTATTGGCCAGCATGATGCCGATGATCCCGAGGCCGAACAGCAAGCCGTAGAGCCGAGCGGGGAAATGGTAATAGCTGATGTAGACAAAGGGGGTGCCCGCAACGTAAGCGAACATGCCGGCATAGAGAAAGCCGCCCGTACCGAGATATCCCAGCAACCGACGATTCTTCAGTAACTCGAAATACCGTAACAGAGCCATTCCGAGCGGTTCCGTGTTCCGGCTTTGCGCGGGCAGAGTTTCGGGGATAGTGTAAAGGGCGCCCAGGGTGACCAGGCCGACCGCGACCAGGAACCAGAAAATCGCCCGCCAACCGGACAGGGCCACAATCTGCCCGCCGAGCAGTGGCCCGACCAAGGGCATGACGGCCATCACCGTGATCAGGGTGGACAGCATCTGCGCGGCCCTGCTTCCCTCATAGAGATCACGCACCATGGCACGCGAAAGGGCGACACTGGCGCAAGCGCCAAGGGCTTGGACGATCCGCCAGCCGATTAACGTAATTGCATCGTTCGAAAGTGCGCAGCCGACAGAGCCGACCACAAACAGAATCAGCCCGCTGCCGACTGCCAGCCGGCGACCGTAGCGGTCACTTATCGGCCCCCATAGCAACTGCCCCGAACTGAAGCCGATCAGATAGCCCGAGATCGTCCACTCGATCATCCCGGCATTTGCATGTAATGAACCGCTCATCTCGGGCATGGCGGGCAAATACAGATCGGTCGAAATCGATGCAAAGCCCATCAAGAGGCTGAGTACGCCGAGCACATACCATCCGGGCCTGGGATCCGCCAAGGCTGAAGCATCGGCATCTACGCATAGCTCCATTTGATTCACGTCCGACATTTACAACTCCTGAGCTGAAACCGTTTAATGCAGTTCCACTGCAACCTTGGGAAAGGGGCCGGCCGACGCCAAGGCCCTGCCGAGCCAGGCGATGGTCTGGCCAAGATGCTCCATGTTGTGCAGAGCCTCCTCATCGCCTCTGACCTCCTCCGGCAGACACCCCACGCCCAGGTTCCAGTAAAGGGAACCGGGGACGATCATTGAGGAGGTGAGGAACATGTGGTTGATGGTGTCGAAAACGTGTGTCCCACCGCCGCGGCGCACCGCCACCACCGCAGCGCCGATCTTCCCGCTAAAGGCGCCGCCGTTTGCCAGGGCAACAAAGCCGGCCCGGTCGATGAGAGCCTTCAGCTCGGAGGTGACATCTGCGAAGTAGGTCGGCGAGCCGAGGATGATCGCGTCGGCGGCGAGCATTTTCTCGATGTACTGGTTCATGGCGTCGTTCTCGATGGCACACTTGCCGTTCTGCCGTTCGACGCACTGCATGCAGGCTACGCAACCCCGCAGCGGTTTCCCGCCAATCCGCAGGTACTCCGTATCCCAGCCGGCAGCCTCCAGGGGTTCGAGGGTTTTCTTTAGCAGGATTTCCGTATTGCCGCCCGGTCTTGGGCTGCCGTTTATTGCAATTGCTTTCATTTCGCTGTCCTTTGACTTGTCGTTCAAAATGCCATCCGCATGATCTTAAGTGCCTCGTTCTTACCAATAGCGCTCAGGATGCCGAGTTTTCCGTTTTCCACAGCCTTCTCTGCCATCGCTTCAAGGTCGTCTTCCTTGACGCCTGCCTCACGCAGGTTCGCCGGCATCTTGATGGCCGAGTAAAAAGCTTCCAACTTTTTGATGCCTTCTTCTGCCGCTTTGGCATCGTCCTCCTCACGGACCTCCATGACATTGCGGGCGAATTTCGCGAAGACCGGCAGGTGCTCAGTAGAGGTACCGATGGTGTGGCGCATCCAGGCAGGTGTCAGCAGCGCAAGTGTGACGCCATGGGTCATGTCGTACATGCTGGAAAGTTCGTGTCCCATGCCATGCAGCGGGAAGGGGAATCCCGGCTTGCCGAGCACAAACTGGAATCCGGCCAAGGCCATGGAACTGGCCCACATGATGTTTGCACGGGCGTCGTAGTCGTTGGGATTAGCCAGAATCTTCGGGGCCTCCTCCAGCACCGCCTTCATGACCCCCTCGTTCATACGGTCCTGAACATTGGCGCCGAACTCCGGGGTAAAGTACTGTTCCATCAGGTGACAGAGGATGTCCGCGACGCCGGCCATGGAATGATACTCCGGCACGGTGTAGGTGTACTCGGGGTCGAGGATGGAGAACTTGGGGTTGAGAAGAGGGTGCAGGACGACCTTTTTCTTGTGATCGTCGCCAACGGTGATGACACCACCCATATCCAGTTCCGAGCCGGTTCCTGCCATCGTCAGAATGGTCGCCAAGGGAGCTACGGCAACGATCCTGGACGAGATGCCTGATTCATCGACAAAGAGATCCGTCACCGCACCATCGTATTTCACGCCGGCGGCAATTGCCTTGCAGGCGTCCAGGGTCGATCCGCCTCCCACGGCCAGGATGAAATCGCAGCCGTTTGCTCGATAGACTTCGATCCCTTCTTCCACGCTTTCGAGCCGCGGGTTCGGCTGAATCCCGCTCAGCTCCGCATGGGCGAGACCGGCTTTGCGAAACTGCTCGAGGATGACCTTGTAGATGCCGTTTTGCTTGATACTCCCGCCGCCATACGCTAACAGCACCTTTGAGCCCCCATGGGCCTTAATGGTCTCTCCGAGAATCTCGATCTGCCCTTTGCCAAAGTAAGCGGTGGTGGGAATGCTGAAAATGAAATTTTTCACGTTCGTTCTCCTAAAAAGTTTCTTTAAATGCGGAAATGAAGATGTTGCCCGGGTTGTGTCCGACAGCGCACCCTGCGCTCACTTCGGCGCGAGGTCGCCGTACCAGTAGGAGGCGGTGACCCCGCCGTCCATCAGGAAATCGCTGCCGGTGATGAAGGTACCATCCGGACCCATCAGCAGCGCACCGACCGCCCCCACCTCATCCGGGGTTCCGGCACGCCCGACCGGAGAGAGTTCGATCATCCTGCGGTAGCCCTCGCCACGCGGACCGGTGAGTTCGTCATTAGCAAGAGGAGTGATAATGATGCCTGGGCTTATCGTGTTGACCCGTGCGCCACGCTTGCCCCACCGCACGGCCTCAGCCATGACCCGCAGCGAGTTGCCACGTTTGGAGATCTGGTAAGCGTGGAGCGGGTCAGTCACCTGGTCCGGTTGGAGCATCGGCAGAGCGAGCAGCTCCTCGGTAGGGGTTGTCGCCAACGCCTTGTCCTGCTCGGGCGTCAGAGCCGGGAGGCGGTGTCCAGACTGGGAAGCGATTACCACCCCTGACCCGCCAGGCACGATCACGTTGCCGAATTCCTCGAGCACCAGCGCCGTACCGTACAGGTCGACCTTGAGGATGGTAGACGGTGCTGCCTGAGAGGGGGAAACACCAGCGGCGTGAATGACACCTGAAATCGGGCCGATCGCGGTGGCCGTCTCGACCAGGGTGCGAACTGAGTGACGCGAGGATACGTCGACGATTGCGGTGCTCACCTCGTATCCGGCATCGCCGAGGACCTTCGCAGCCGCCTGGACGTTATCCTGGCGCAGATCGGCCAGCAGGACGTGCTTGCCGACGCTGACCCGCCGCGCTATCGCCTGGCCAATCGATCCGGCACCGATGACGACGATTACGTTCTTCATAAGTTGCTCCTTTCCTGATCCAGTCCTTTGGCAGGACGCCTCTGCTATTCCTCCGAAAGGGACAGCAGTTCCTTCGAGAGGCGGTCTCCCTGGACGGTGATGCCCGCAAGCCGCCTTTCGATCTCCTGCAGGTCGGTCGGCGTCAGCTCCAGGTCGGCGGATTTCATGTTGTCCTCGATGTATACGAGTTTATCCATACCAGGAATGGGTACGATGAACGGTTTCTGGGCCAGCAGCCACGCCAGGGCGATCTGCACCGTGGAGACCCCTTTGCCGCGGGCAATTTCATTTAGCATTTCCACCAGGGGCATGTTGGCTTTCATCGCTTCCCGTGTGAAACGGGGGAAGGTGGCCCGCAGGTCGGTCGCACTGTCGAACTCGGTGTCGGGGGTTATGGCGCCGGTCAGAAAGCCTGTGCCGAGAGGGCCCCAGGGGACGAAGCCAATCCCCAACTCCTCGCACACCGGCAGGACCTCGGCTTCCGGCTCGCGGGTCCAGATGGAATACTGATTCTGGACTGCGGCCACCGGCTGCACAGCGTGAGCGCGGCGAATGGTCTCGGCTCCTGCCTCGGAAAGACCGAAGTGCCTGACTTTCCCTTCGCGGATCAGCTCTTTTACTGCCCCGGCCACATCCTCGATCGGCACGTTCGGGTCGACCCGGTGTTGGTAGAACAGATCTATGTAGTCCGTCTTCAGCCGTTTCAGCGAAGCATCCGCGACCTTTTTGATATGTTCCGGACGGCTGTTGAGGCCGCCATCCTCGGAAATCATGCCGAACTTCGTGGCAAGGATTACCTCCTTGCGGAACGGCTCAAGCGCATGGCCGACCAGTTCCTCGTTTGTGAAAGGGCCGTACGCCTCTGCGGTGTCGAAGAAGGTAATGCCTTTTTCGTATCCGGCGCGGATGACCTTGACGCCTTCACTGATGTCGACTGCTTTGCCGGTACCGAAGCTAAGGTTCATGCAACCCATGCCGATGGCGGAAACTTCAAGGCCGCTGTTGCCCAATTTGCGTTTTTTCATGCTGTCCTCCGTTCGGGTTTTGCTGCGATGTCGTTATGGGTAGATCGTAACACCCGTTCAGGCAAAGGAGGTAGTTTGATCCTGTCTGATTTTTGCCTGATCGTCCGGCAGCCCCCAAAAAAGAGATTCTACAGGCGGAGCGTGATGCGAAAGCAAGGTGGGCGGGGTGTTGCGCACAGGATGGATAAATGGTAGAGACAGCGATGGGGCTCGAATATGCGTCGGATCTCATACGCGAGGTATAGGCTTGCCCATTGGCCCGAGAGGCAGGGGCCGCGGCGGACTGGGTGGCCGGAACATCTCAGGAGCGTGAAAGTTATTTCCTAAGCCGAAAAAAAGGGGCTAGGCACCTGCGGGTGTCCAGCCCCTTCTCGCGATTCTGATGATCTGGTCAAGTTTAGGCGGCGACAGAAGTCTGCCGCAGTCTGTTGATGTCTCTCAAGGGAGGGGCACCGAACAAACGGCCGTACTCCCGGCAAAACTGCGACGCGCTCTCATAACCCACGTTAAACGCTGCCGTTGTTGCATCGACGCGCTCAGCCAGCATTAGGCGCCGAGCCTCGTTCAGGCGCAGCATTTTCTGGTACTGCAGCGGGCTCATGGCGGTCAGGGTCCGAAAATGATGGTGGAATGTCGAGGTGCTCATGTTGACTTTGGTCGCCAAATCTTCGATCCGCAGGGGGTGGCTTAAATTGCCCTTCAACCAATCGATCGCACGGGCGATCTGACTGCCCTGGCTGCCTGTAGAAGCTATCTGGCGCAGCCGTTCTCCCTGGTCCCCCGTCAGGAGGCGGTAGATGATCTCCCTCTGGACGACCGGTGCCATAATGGGTATATCCATTGGATCGTCAAGCAGCGCAATCATCCGCCTGAAGGCGTCGACCAGTTGCGGCGTGACCTCGCCGGTTGCCATACCCCGGCTGGTATGCTGGGTGCGCGGCTTTGGGAGGTTCGAGTCGAGCATCAGTTGGGAAACCTCGCGCAGGTCGAGCTTCAGCCTGAGCCCCAGGTAAGGTTTCTCGCGGCTCGCCTCGGTTACCTGAACCAGCGTGGGCATATGAATGGCCGTGATTAGGAAGTGCTGCGCGTCATAGACTAGGGATTCATCACCAAATTTCACGACTTTCGCCCCCTGGGTGACCAGGCAGACGCTAGGCTCGTATAACCCGCTTATCGGCTCCGTTGGTTCCTGTCGTCTGAAAAGGGCAAGATCCGGAATCGCAGTAGTGTGCAACTCTCCCTGTTCGGTCCATCGAGCAATGGCCTCGTTTAAAGACTCCATCCCCTTTTCCACAACGTCCTCCACTTTCACCAATTTACTTAGACAGTTAATGCGCTTAAGATGAACACAATCCTACTCTACCCATAATTGGCTTTCAACCTTTTTCACCTCTCCAGGAGAATCAGGCAAAAATACAGCAGAATCGGGATAACGTCCGGTGGTTTCCTTGAGGTAGTATTTGCCATCACCCAAAGGTGTGATCAGAACGGCGACTTTCAAGGCAGGCAACGCGGCATTGTCCGCGTTAGCTTTCTCCCGGTCGCAGCTATCCGAAATCGGAAAGGAAGGTCCAAATGAGCAAAGGAAAAAGTTTGATCGCCTATTACTCGCGTGCCGGCAATAACTATGTCGGAGGTAACATTGTGAACCTACCGGTGGGAAACACCGAGGTTGCTGCTGAAATCATTCAGCAACTTACCGGTGCCGCAATGTTCAAAATCGACACCATCAAGCAGTATCCCGCTGACTACGGCGAGACGACGGAGATTTCCAAGAAGGAACTGAGACAGAATACCCGGCCAGATCTCTCCGCGCATCTCGAGGACATCTCGGAGTACGGCATCATCTATCTGGGGTACCCCAACTGGTGGGGGACCATGCCCATGGCGCTCTTCACCTTCCTGGAAGAGTACGACTTCTCGGGGAAGACCATCATCCCGTTCTGCACCCACGAAGGCAGTGGCATGGGGCGCAGCGAGAAGGATATCCGGAAACTTTGCCCAGCGGCCACGGTGTTGAGGGGACTTTCCATCGTAGGCGGTAGCGTTCGGACTGCGGAGGAACCGATCCGGAAATGGCTCAGGCTACCGTAAAACTCGGGTCACAGCATGGGAAGCAAGAATCTATTGTCCCTCGCATAGTGCGCAGGAGAGACGGAAGCGGCGTACAGAGTGACAGTTCGTCAGCAACCACAGTATCGGGCGACAGGAGCCCAAAAGTGATCATGGCAAGCCCTTTGCGTTATGTGGGTAAGGACTTGATTCTGCGGAATTTAAGTGAAATAGTAAGGACTCTATTGTCTCCAAAATTATTCTTCTAATGAACAAATCGCCGAAAATGTAAGAACTTTCCGAAATCAGCTGCAAATGCCACGACAATAAAGACAGGCACTTAGAGGCCGGTTTTGTAAGGACTTAATTGTCTCCGGACAATCAGCACAACCAGCAACTCCCCGCCACCGCTTGCTCCCCCACTAATAGTCTACAGTGACCCGGTTCCGTCGTCGCGACCGCGCTCCGCGTCATGGCGACCGCGCTCCGCGTCATGGCGACCGCGCTCCGCGTCATGGCGACCGCGCTCCGCGTCATAGCGACCGCGCTCCGCGTCATAGCGACCGCGCTCCGCGCCATAGCGACCGCGCTCCGCGTCATCGCGACCGCGCTCCGCGTCATAGCGACCGCGCTCCGCGTCATAGCGACCGCGCTTCACGTCATCACGACCGCGCTCCGGGACATCGTGATCACGGGCTTCGTGGTCGCAAGGACAAGCTTCGCAAGCCGCAAAAATTGTACGTGTGGGATGTAGCTGCGTAAGGGTGTGATCAAGATCGGGGAGTCCTACCAGTCAAGCGAAGATGAAATGGGAGCGCCATTTTTGGCGCCCCCCAAAAAAGGACAGGTTAAGAATCCGGTCGATCAGGAAATCGTGACGCTGGTTATGGGTGACCAGGGACCTGGCCCCTCAGCACCGTGATGCCTCATGCGGAAAAAAGTGTTGCCTGGCACCAAGTTCTCCAAAAGCATTTTCGTGGCATCCGGGAATATCGAGCCATGGAACCAGTCGCCCTCGCGCGCAGGATCTCCCCTGTTGATATGTATCTCGTGGTTGTAAGCACCAGGTACAGTGGAGGCACGGGCGAGCGCCTTGCCGGGTTCACCGAGGTTGACCACGGTGAAGTCGTCTGAAGCGGTCAAGGGCTGTTTCGTTCTGTTGTTGTGGTTCTTGTGCTCCTGGGTGATGGCGAAGCCTGTAGTGGATAGAGCGTCCGGATTCCGCACCGAGGCAGCCTCCAAAAGCGAGGCGATCTCGTCGAGGAGCGCCACGATCTCGTCCATCAACTTTTCACGTGCTTGAATCAGAATCCGATCTCCGTTGCGGGCCACCCGGAAAGCCACTTCACATGCAGAGATCTTTTCGAACAATACCTGAAGAAGGGCCAGATTCGCCCCCCAAAAGGAATCCGGGTAGTTTGGGTTACTGGTGAGTGAATGTCGCACCGCCAGAATGAATGCGAGGAACTTTGTCGGGGAAAGTCGCCGATAATCACGCTTTATCCTTCGTTGCATCTTCATCGCCTCCTCCTTGCCTAGTTTTATTGCCCACCGGTCCGGTTAGACGCGTCTAACGGACATCAGCGTAAAGCCTCACTTCTCGTCTGTCAAGCTGCGCTTGCCTCTTTTACCCTTCGCGGAATCCAAAGCTGCCTCCCGTCGGCGGCCCATCTGTTGACACCGTAACCATAGCGGCTATCATCTTCGCTGCCTTAAGATAAATTAACCATAAGCATTTAAGCCAGGCGCTCTCAGCGTGACATCGGATCGCCCCAAAACCAGGGAATGATTATGAAAACCGAGGAAACCCAGATCAGACAGGATGCGGCGTTCAGCGCCAGAGACCTGCTCGTCATCCTTTTCCGGTTCAGATACAGGATGCTGATGGCGTTCACGGCGACGACTCTAGCTCTGACCGCACTACCCCTTTCAAAGCCCCCCGTCTACGAAGCGAAGTCCACGCTGCTGATCAAAATCGGCAGGGAGTTCCGCAACCGCACCGAGGTGTACGGCGGCAGACAGTTGATGATCAGCCAGGACGGAATCATCAATTCGGAGATTCAGGTTCTGACCAGCCTCGATTCCGTGAAGAAGGTGATCAATACCATAAAGCTTGAAAACCTCTACCCGGAGCTGCTCGACCTCCCAGACCAGAAGGACAGGCTTGAGGCGGCGGCCTTGAACTTCAGCCGGAGCCTCACGGTCCAGGAGGTCAAGAATTCCAACGTGATAGAGATCTCTTTCAAGCACCAGAATCCCCAGCTCGCCGCGCTCGCGGTGAACCTTATGGTGGAGGCATTCAAGGAGAAACATCTAGAGGTCTTCAGCGATGCCGACACTGCTTTCATCGAAAACCAGCTGGCCCATTACCAGTCGAAACTGCTCGATTCCGGCAACTCGCTGCAAAAGTTCAGACAAAGAAACGGCATCGTCTCGCAGGAAGAGCAGGCGCGGCTACTGCTCACCAGGGTGGCTTCCATCGAGAGTGAAAAGATAGAGGTGGAAAACCGCATCAACGCGCTGGCAGCCAGGGTTCCGATCCTCAAATCCAGAGCGGAAAAGGTGCTGGCGTTGGGTTCGACCGCCTCGGAACCCGGCACCCAGAGGCCGATGGACGAGGCGGAGGCAAGACTGCTGAACATGCAGTTGGAAGAGGAGCAGTTGCTGGCAAGCTATCCCGACTCAAGCCCGCTGGTACCGCTCGCCAAGGAGCGGCTGGCAGCGGTGAGGGCATCGCTTAAAGAGCTGGAAGCCAGAAGAAACCGCAGGCCGGGAGAGGCGGACCCCGCGTACCGGAGCGCAGAAGCGGAGCTGGTCAACGCGGAAACCGAACTCAAGGCGCAGAGGGCGAAGCTTGTCGCGCTGCAAGAAGAAGGCAAAAGTGTGTCCCAGCGGATTCAACTGCTGGAACAAAGTTCGGAGGAAATCCAGAGGCTGAAACGGCAGCAGGAAATCGATGAAAAGAACTACCAATCATTCGTGGCCCGTGCGGAGGAGGCCCGCATATCCAACGCCATGGACAGACTTAAGTTAGCCAATGTCAGCGTGATACAGAAGGCCAGTGTTCCCGTTGAGCCGGTGGAGCCCAAGGTCGTTAAGGTTCTTTTACTGGGCCTGGGCCTCGGCCTCGCCTCAGGGGTCGGGATTGCCATCGTCTCGGAGTTTTACACCCCCGGTCTCGCCACCCCTCAGGCGGTGGAAAGGCGTTTGGGACTCAAGGTTCTGCTGAGCATAAGGCAGCGGCTCTAGCCGCCAAGCGATGGAAGGAGCGAGCGTTGAAAATGATCCATTGGCCATGGCAGGACAAAAACGATGTAAAGCCGGACGCCTGCAGTTTCGAGGAGCAAGGCGCCGCCCCGCTGAAGAACACAGATGGTTGGGGCCGGTTCACGACGGATACGGAGATGCTCGCACTTTGCCGCAGCATCGACAACCTTGTTCCGGCGCACGCCCCGAGGGTCATCCAGTTCATCGGCATCAAGGGCAAGGAAGGGGTTTCCACCGTGGTTCGCGAGCTTGCGGTTGCTGCGACTCGCATGCTCAAGAAGCGGGTTCTGATCCTGGACGCGGCACACCACGCCCCTTCACAGCACGCCCACTTCGGCCTGGAAGAGCCATATGGCTGGATCGAGGCAATCGCAGACGGGAAACCGGTGACGAGGGCCTGCTACCCGGTTGAAGCGGAAGAGCAGTCCCTTCATCTGGCACCGATAGCCCCCAACGCTTCACTCCCTCATTGGTGCGCGGACGGCGCGACACTCGCTCCACTCTTTCGCGGACTCAAAGAGAGCTTCGATCTGGTCCTGATCGACTCGGCACCCGCCCTACTCTCTGCCGACACCCTCGCCACCAGCCGGTTCTGCGACGGGGTGATCCTGGTATTCGCCGCGGAAGGGAGCTGGCGTCTAGCTGATGCCGCGAAAATGAGGATCGCCGAGCATGGAGGCGCCATCCTCGGCGTCGTCTTCAACAAAAGGACCTTCCACATCCCGGAGTGCATCTACAAGCGGCTTTATTGAATGGCTCAAGTTGGCCTACCGGAGGAAACGATGCAATGGAAGCTTCCACTGACCGCGCTTTTCGCCCCGATCGAGCGGGCGGTCAGCTCACGATGGCCCATCCAGGTGCTCTTCGTGGTGCGGGGTGATCCCCTCGACGCTCCAAGCAGCAGGTATCGCGTCTTCCAGTACCTCCAGGATTTCGACCGAAACGACATCTCGTACCGCGTGGTGAAGCCACCCAGGCGCAAGAAGATCCATTGCCACCTCTGGATCCCGTGGTTTTGGCGCACCTTCTTCTGGGGGCTACGCAGCAGGTCCATCTTCGTTCAGAAAGACATCTTCTGGCTTCCGTTGTGGAGTTTCTTCAAAAGGCTCGGCAAAAGAGTCCTATACGATTTCGACGATGCCGTCTTCACCGAGCAGCCCGGTCAGGTTTACAACCTGCCGCTGGAGCGCAGGCCCGGGTGGGAGACGGTGAGAGAAATGGTGCGCCTAAGCGACGTAACCATGGTCGCTAACGATTACCTCGCAGGTTTCGCCCGCCCCCACGGGGCGAACGTGATGGTGGTCCCCATGGTGCTCGACCTTGAGAGTTACCCGGTAAAGACACATGGCCATGCTGCGAAGGTGGTCATCGGGTGGATCGGCTCACCGCAGACATCGGTGTTTCTGGAGTTGGTGCAGGTTGCCTTGGAGCGGGTCGGCGAAAGGCTCGGTGAGAGGGTGGAAATAAGGATCGTAACCAACGGCGAGGTGTCGCTGCCTCGTGTGCCCCATACCCGCATGAGGTGGGAGGCTGCCAGGGAGATGTCCGATCTCCTCTCCTTCGACATCGGTATCGTGCCGCTGCCGGAGACCCCCTTCACGCTCGGCAAGAGCAGTTTCAAGCTCCTCCAGTTCATGGGGTGCGGTCTTCCCGTCGTCTGCTCGCGGGTGGGCTTCAATGCTGAGGCGGTTAACGACGGGGTGAACGGTTTCCTGGCGGAGGACAACGAGGAGTGGTGCGAGAAGTTGTTGCTGTTGGTAACCAACGAAGAGATGCGCCGGGCGATGGGGGCTCAGGCGCGCCGCACCGTCGAGGAAAGGTATTCGCTGCAGAGCCTGGCCCCGGTGGTACGTCAGGTAGTGATGCCCGTCGATGCCAGACCGGCGTAGCGGCACGGCAACCGGGGCATAATCATGATCAAGCCTATTCTTTTTCTCGCCATTTTCACCATACCGATCTCCATAGACTACACACTATTCGAGCCATCCAGGGACGCGTTCAGCGGATGGGCCGGGGGGATGCTGCTCACCCTGTCGGACCTGATCTTTCTGAGCCTGCTCGTGGCATGGAAGCTGGAAACCCTGCACCTCCCCCGCCCGCGTGCGAGAGTAATCTTCTGGCGCCCGATCGCCTTTTTCATCGCAGCCTGCCTGATCTCCGTCCCCGGTTCGATATGGTCCGTCTTCGGGTACATCGCCGTGTTCCAGCTCGGAAAGCTGGTACGGCATCAGCCGGATCGTGCTCCAGGATCGCCGGTACATCCCGGTCGCCTGCTCCGCACTCATCGCAGCCCTATCCTTCCAAGCTTGCCTGGCAACGGTGCAGTTCTTCACCCAGGATTACTACAGCTTCCTGCGCACCGGTACCCATGCCGCACTCACACGCTTCGGCGATCTGATCCGCAGCCATGGCACCGTCGGGGTGCCCAACGCGCTCGCGGCCTTCATCATACCGGTTCTGCTGCTTATAGTGGTGAAGCTGCTCCATGACGAGCAGGCAAATCGCCCCGCTTATTTTTTCATCCTCTGCCTTGGCTCGGCAGCCCTGCTCTTCACCTTCTCCCGGAGCGGCTGGTGTACCTTTGCGCTCAGCGCCCTTGCCCTTTTCGTGCGCAGCGCCCGCATCAAGCGTCCCCCTCCCTACGTCTACACGCTGCTGGCGATAGGCGTCGCCGTGGTGCTGTTGTCCGGCATCGTCGACTCACGCATATCCTCGGACGACCAGGGGTCCGCCCAGGACAGGTGGTACCTGATGCTGATCGCCGCCCGGATGATTCGCGCCCACTTCGTGACCGGTGTCGGCATAAATAACTACTGGTTCGCCATGAACCACTACATCCCCCCGGACTACGGATGGTCTTTCGTCTACGTGGTGCACAACGTATTCCTGCTGGTCTTCGCCGAGACCGGCATCATCGGGTTCATCGCCGTCATCCTCCTGTTCGCGACGCCGGTGATCAAGCTTTACCCTCTCGCCCGGTGCAGCACCGACGAAGAGGGACGCATCGCGCTCTGGATCGTCACCTCCATCGTAGGTATCGCTTTTCTCAACCTGGTCGAATTCACCTGGGCCTCATCGATCATCTGTTCCTTTTATTTCCTTATGCTCGGGCTGGGTGACGCCCTGCTGAATGCGGCAGAAGGGGCCGCCAAGGAGTGACCATGGATGACACGAATGGGCAACAAAGGCGCGGCGTGCGGCGCCTCGTGCATTCCTCGGCGGGGATCACCCTCTGCACGCTTCTCTCGACCGCCATCGGTTTTGCCACCCAGGTGATCCTCGCTTCCCACTTCGGCACCACCGAGCAGATGGACGCCTACCTCGTTTCGCTGACCATACCAGCCATGGTGGTGGCGGTGTTCGGCGGGTCCCTGAACTACACCTTCATCCCCGTCTTCGTGGAGAAACTCTCTTCCGGGGAGGAATCCGCGGCGTGGCGCATAGTGAACGACATGTTCAGCATCTCCCTCATGGTGCTCCTGCCGATCACCTTGTTGAGCCCCGTCATGGCGCTCGACGTCATAGGGATGACTGCTCCCGGACTCGCCAACGCCACCAAGGGGGAGGCGGCCTCCTTCTTCCGTGTGCAGACACCGGTTATCGTCTTCTCCGGCCTCTCAGCACTACTTGGCAGTACCTACTACGCCCGGAAGCGCTTTCTCTACCCCGCCTTCGCCCAGGTCGCCAACAGCGCGACCATACTGCTCGTTGTCTCGCTGTTCGCAAAGGGGTTCGGCATCAAGGCCGCCGCGTGGGGAGGCCTTGCCGGCAGCGCCCTCACCTTTTTCATGCTGGTCCCGGTGCTGCGGCACATACCGCGCTTTCGACTCTCCCCCTTCCCGCTGGACCAAGGCACCCGCAGGGTGATCAGGCTTATCATGCCCCTTTTATGCGGCGCGCTCTTCTATCGGGGGGACGACCTCATTCAGCGCTTCATAGCCTCCTCGTTCACCGCCGGAAGCATCTCCTCGCTGGCCTACGCCTTCAAACTGGTGACCACCTGCAGCAGCCTGGTGGTCTCAGGCATATCCATCGTTTTGCTGCAGCACGTCTCGGAGCTCGCCTCACGAAAGGAGGAGGGTGAGATCGGCGGTACCTTCGGCGGCACCTTCCGCTGGCTTACCTTTTTCATGATGCTGGTGATAAGCTGGGCCGTGGTGAGCGGAGAGGACGGGATCGCCGTTCTTTTCCAGCGCGGCAAGTTCGACGCCGCCTCCTCGCACCTCACCTGGCAGTGCCTCGTCCTTTACGCCGGGGTCATGTACGGAGGCGTCATCGGTGCCATCACCACGCCGGTCTTCTACGCCTACAAGGACACCATGCTGGTGGTCAAGGTCGGCATCGCCGGAGCGCTCCTGCAATTAGCCTTCTCGTTTTTTCTCTCGCGAATCTGGTCGGAGCTTGGGCTCCCCCTGGCCTATTCCCTCTCGAGCCTGGCCACCATATCGGCCTTCCTGGCGATCCTGAACCGGAAGTACGTAGCCCTCCCCTTGCGTGAGATGGGACGCTCTCTTCTTACCTCGGGGCTCGCGGCGGCCGTCGCGGTGCCGCTTTTGCGCCAGGCGGAAAATGCTTTTCTCCCTCCCCTCGCCCCGCTGGCAAGGCTTGCCATCACGGTTCCACTCACCTTTCTCGCCTACCTCACCTTGGCGGCACTCCTGAAAAACGAAGAGGCCATGCAGGTTGCACGGGTAGCCGCCGTGATGCGGCAAAGAAAACCGGCTCGCTCACTCCTTAAATGAAGAAGTTCGGCTGCGGCGGTGAACGAAAAAGAGGCCCCGGAGAAAATTCCGGGGCCTCTTTGGTTTGTGCCGGCGGCTCACGCCGCCTCAATCGGCTTTCAACCGGTGCTTAGGATGCGGAGAGAAGCACCGGAGCGGAGGGGATCTTAACGGTGGTAGTCGGTGTCTTGATCACCCCGATGTCGAGCTTTTGGTTCGGCCACGGCATCCATGCGCCTTTGCCGCTCTGCCAGGTCGCCGCCGTGGTGAGGATGATCTGGTTCGCGCTCGGTACCGAGGCGATCTGGTACCTGCCGCTCCCCTCGATCTGGATGGTGTCGCCGGGGCGGAAAACCATGCGCGCGTCGATGTCGGTTACCAGCTTGTTCAGGGTGAGCGTGGTACCGGAGCCCGAAGCCGAGGTGGTGAAAGGGAAGACCCCTTTGTTTAACGCCGGAGAACTCGATTGCAGTTGCAGGTTCGTGGTGTCCCAGGTCGACCCGAGCAAGGTGTAGAGCGGGTCGGAGGACATGCAGGACACCCCGTTCCATCCACCGCTTGCGTTGACTACGTTGGATGAAGTGTAGTTTGCAGACTTGTCGGTGACCACGTAGCCGCCATATGTGGAGTTGAAAAGGCTGTTGTAGTATTTGACCGAGTAACTTCTGCCGGAGTAGTCGTTCTCCACCTGCACGCTCTTGCCCGTGTCGCCAGACGAGACGTTGTTGATCAGGTAGATGTTGTAGGTGCCGGAAGCGAGGTTGTAATAGGCCCCCCACCAGGCGATGCCGTAGCCGAAGTCGTTGCTCGCGGCGCTTGTGTTGTTGATGAAGAAGACCCTGCTGCCCCCTTCGTACACCTGGAAGTTGCCGTCGCCCTTCTCGCTCTCGGCGGTATCCCAGGCGGTGTTGTTGATGAAGTAGATGTCGCGGGAGGAGGAGTTGGAGTCGAAGTTCTGCTTGTAGTTGCTGTAGCCGATGCAGTCCCTCACCGTCACGTTCCATGAGTCGTCGCGGTTCTTGTTGTCCCCGTCCTTGGATACGTCGACACCCTGCTCGCCGTTGTTGTGCACGATGCAGTTGAGCACCCAGCTGTTGGTGCAGGAGCCCAGGTGGATACCGTCGGAACCTGTGTTGGAGTCGTACGCGGTGCAGTTGGAGATCACGGCGTTGTTGACGTAGGTAAGGAAGATGTTCGCGGCCCAGTCGTCGTTGATGCCGGTTTTGTGGGCGACGACGCGGTCGATGGTTGCACCCTGCAGGAAGGTGGTCGGGTAGCTGGGGGAGACGAAGATCACGTTCGCCCAGATCGAGTTGTACACCTCCACGTTACGCAGGGTGTTGTAATTGCCGGTGGTCTGGAAACCGTTGTAGCCGGAGTTCTGCACCTTGATGCCGTTGGCGCCGCCGTCGAAGACGATGTAATCCCTTTTTGAGATGTTCACGAGGCCGGCCCAGTTGGGGACGGTGATGCCGGAACCGTCGATCACGCTCTGACCGGACCCCCAGGTGGGGTCACCCTTGATGGTGACCGGGCTGGAGGCGGTACCGTTGTCGTACCAGGTGGAGTCCACCTGGATCATGCCGCCGCCCTGCGAGGTGTGCTTGCTCCCCCCTTTCACGATCACCACGTCCCCCGCCACCAGCCGTTTCCAGCCGCCGGCGCTCAGAAAGCCGCCGTTGCCGGCGGTTTTGGTCCCGGGAATGTTCTTCCAGCTCGAGGTGGTGGCAAGGCCGTTCGCGGCATCACTGCCGTAGTCGAAATCGACGTAGTAAGTGGTTGCCTGGGCCTGCTGCAGATAGCCGAACAGCATGAAACCGAGCAACATCATGGAAAGTCTCAACGACTTCTTCATCTTTTCTCCTTCTGCCGCGGTTTTCACCGCGGTCAAGTCTAGCGTATTTTACTTCATCTTACAGGCTTCGGGTTACTGGATGTACATGCTCGCATTGAGGAGCTTGCCGCCCCATCTGCCCGACGGAAGTGCCGCGGGAAGACCGCTGCTGTAGGAATTGGGCGCCTCGTACCCGCCCGTGGTCGACCCGCAGGTGAACCGGTACAGCATGCTCGATGCTGCCTGAGCCGCTATGTAGTAGGTCGCGCCCTGTGTGACAGATGCTGCGGGGACCGACACGGTTGCGTAGCCTGCCGCGGAAACGGTCATGGTACCCTCGGTGAGCTTCGTGCCACCAGCCGAGTAAAGCGCCAGCCTGATCGCGGTCGGGGAACCATACTGATAGATTTTAACCCGCAGCGCGCTCACCTTGCCGGTGGCGTCAGCCGTCACCGGGCTGAATTCCATGTAGCTCGGCGTGGCGTCCTGGTAGGCGGAGGTGCCGGTGGTGATGTCGTCCCAGTGCCCTGTCGCTGTGGTGGTCGCTGCGAAGGTGGCCGATACCGTGTGGTTGGCGGTGACGTTGCTGAAGGTGTAGCTGGAGACCGTACCGACCGAGGCACCATCAACGGTGACACCGGAAATGGCGTACCCCGACGCCGGAGCAATGGAGAGGCTAAGACTGCCTCCTTGTGGTACCGAAGCGGTCTTGATTACGGAACTGCCGCTGGTGGCGGTACTTACGCTGGTGCCAGAGGGGAAGTTGATGCTCCCGCCCGGGCCGGAGGTGGCCGTGATGGAATAGGTGGCGCCGAAGGATTTCGACATTTCGTTCGAGTAGGCGCTTTCCGTCTTGGCCCCGTCATAAGCCGTAATGGCGAAGTAATAGGTCGACCCGTTCACGAGGTTGCTGAGGGTGTAGCTGGTCAGGTTGCCGACGTCGACGCTCCCCGTGTAGGCCCCCTTCGCAGTGCCCTGGTAGACCTTGTACCCGCTCACCGCCATCGATGTGCCGTCGGAGTACGTGGCAGGTGCGGACCATGACAGCGTGGTTTGGGCTGCGCAGGCCTTCGAAACCGGGATGAGTGAGATACACGCGAAGAAGATGGCGGCAATGGTGAGGAATGTTGCGGGGTTAACTGGAAAACGTTGCCACAGTGGCAGCTTACACTTCTTTTTTTGCACTTCTACCTCCCTGGTGCTGGGTTTGGCCGGGAGGTACCTCGTATCGCCGGGGACGGAGCCGTCGGCCGCAGTCATTGAAGGTAAAAGAGTTGTCCGTAACGGCGCGTGGGGTGTTCCCGAGCTCCAGATGGACCGAACCTGATCTGCGGCGGCAGACGTGAATCGTCTGTGGGCGATAGTTCGGCATCCCGGCTGTCTCGGTGAGACCCTATAGGCTTTCCGTCCCACCCTCGCGGGTGGTCTAGTCTTATCGTTATCGGCGTATTCGTTTGTGTTCGTTGCAGGTGTAGCTTAGTAAACTTCCGCCACTCTGATGGTGACGAACGTCACACTAAGGGCAGCTTTTTGCCCCCTCCCGGTACCGTCGGGCCGACCGTCCGTTCGGACGCCCGCTGCTCCGGGACTCCCTTGACACCGCCGGGGGTGAAGATATACTCGGCACGGTGAAATTATTTTAATCTTTAAACGGTTCTGGATCAGCGCGCGGGCTGCGTGTCACTGCGCTGGAAGATCCCTTTGCAGGCTGACGTTGTTGGGCCGGAGGAGGAATGATGCAAGGATCGGAAAACAAACAACTGCGTGCCTGCTTCGTTTACTACCAGTGTTTCTCGCAGTTGCTTTATCGAGAGGCGATCACGCTCAAAAGAGGGGGGTTCGACGTCGACATCATATGCCTTAGGGCGCATCCGAGTGAGGAGGTCGACAGCATCTATGAAGGCATGAGGGTGCGCAAGATAGTGCCGCGATACGGCGCTGAAAAAAGCACCTTCGCCTACTTTGCCAGACTACTTTTCTTCTTCAACAAGACCTTCCTGTTGCTTTCCTACATGAGTCTCAGCAAGAGATACCATCTGATTCACTTCACTGCGCCGCCAGACGCCGCCATATTCACCACCGTGATCGGAAAGCTGCTCGGAGCGAAGGTTATCCTCGATATCCACGACATTGGCCCTGAACTCTTCATGCGCAAACTTGGCGTCAAGGAAAGTCATCCGGTGGTACGCATGCTGAAGACCATGGAGAAAGCTGCCGCACGCTTCGCGGACCATGTGATCACGGTGACCCATCTCTGGCGCAATGCCCTCATCTCCCGCTCGACGACCCCGGAGAAATGCTCCGTCATGCTCAACGTGCCGGACAACGAGATCTTCAAGTTTGTCGAGCGCGAACCGCGTGAGGGGCGGTTTAACCTCTTTTACCACGGCTCAGTCGAGGAGCACTTCGGAGTGGACACACTGCTTGACGCCATGCCGCTCATCAAGCGGCACATCCCTCATGTAAAGCTTCATATCTACCCGGCAAAACGAGGCAGACTACTGGAAGCGCTGCAAGGACGCAGCGAGGCCCTGCAGCTCGAGGGCTACGTGTTCTTCCACGAAGGGGTCCCATTTTACGAGCTTCCCGGGGTACTCAAGGATGCGGACCTGGGAATAGTACCGACCAAGAATCTCATCTTCTCCAACGAGGCGGTGAGCAGCAAATCCTTCGACTACATCTTTTCCGGCATCCCCATCGTAATCTCCAGGACCGCCGGGCACAGCTTCTACTACACCGACGAGATGGTGAAGTTCTTCGAGCCGTGCAATAGCGCGGATCTTGCCGCAGCGGTGACCGATCTCTACAGGAACAAGGAAATGCGTCAGAGGCAGGTTCGACAATCTCTTAAATTCGTCGAGGACAACAGCTGGGACCGCATTCAGCTGAACTACCTGAACATAGTGAAAGAATTGATCGACCCGGCCGCCCCTGGCGCCGACAGGGCCTAGAAAATGACAGCGGAAAAAGAAATATCCGTCCTGCTGTCCGACGCTCTCAATTTGGTTAACATCCCCCTTGCCCCGGCCGCTACCATGCTGGTCTACCACCGCATCGAGGGCGGCAGCGCCCCCTTGCAGCCGGATTCGGTAACGCTTACCGAATTTCAGGAGCAGATGAGGTACATAACCGAAGAGGGGTATGCGCCGATGACCGCGAGGGAGCTGGCCGCGCTGGTGGAGGCTGGCGAGGAACCGCCCGAGAAAAGCGTAGTCGTCACCTTCGACGACGGCTATCTCGATACCTACACCCATGCGTTTCCAGAGCTCGACTTCTTCAGAATGCCAGCCACCGTCTTCCTGGCGGCCGGGCATATCGGCGCCTCCACGCCTTTTCCATGGCTTGGCAGCGACGGCGGCAAACCGATGGATTGGCAACAGGTCAGCAAGCTGCAAAAGGCTGGGATCGAGATCGCCTCCCATACCTATTCGCACCCCTTCACCCCGAACCTCACAAAAAACGAGCTGTGCCTGGAACTTGAACGTTCGAAAGGAACGATCGAGGACAAGCTCGGGGCCCCGGTTCATTCGCTTGCGCTCCCCTACTCTTTTCCGATGCGCCATCCGCGCTGGCCGTCTTTCAGGGCCCGCCTGCGGGAAGCGTTGAATGCCAACGACTACGTTTGCTGCTGCACGATGCAGAGGGGGCACATAAGGCCAAGGGACGACGTGTTCGCGCTGAGAAGGATACCCGTGGGCCGGGATGACGACCTGCGGCTATTCCGGGCCAAGCTCGAGGGGTGTTTCGCATGGACCGCCCCGCTGCAGGCCTTTTACCAGAGGTTCCTCAAGAGTTATCCAACGCCGTGACCTACTTCAACCGGCGACGGTCCTGCCGGCAATCGCATCTACGACTCGACGGAGACCGCATGAAAAGGCTCGCCTACCTGGCCAACTACTTTCCCTCCCTCACGGAAACCTTCATCTATCGCGAAGTCATGGAGCTTAAGAGGCGCAACGTTGCGGTGACACTGTATTCACTGCGCAAGCCGGGCGAAACGGAGGTCTCCGACGAGGCGCTCAAGCTGCGGGGGGAAACGTCCTACCTGCTGCCGGTACCGACCGGCGAGCTTTTGGCGAGCCATGCGTGGTTCTTCGGCCGCACCCCCCTCGCCTACCTAGGCACCCTTTTCAAGATGCTCACCGGCACGCACAACAACTTCCGGGACCGGGTCCGCAGCCTCACCCATTTCGGGGAGGGTGCGGTGCTGGCCCGCCGCATGGTACGCGAAGGGATCACCCACATCCACGCGCACTACGCCTCGCAGTCCACCTCGGTCGCTCGGGTGGTGCACCTGCTGACCGGCATCCCCTACAGCTTCACCGGCCACGCCCACGACATCTGGCATGACCGGCTGCTTCTTCCCGAGAAGCTAAGGGAAGCCGCCTTCGTGGCGACATGCTCCACCTTCGCCAAAGAGTTCATCGCGCGGGAGGAAAAGACCTGTGATGAAAAGATACACGTCGTCTACCACGGCCTTGACGTGAGGAAGTTCACCCCGCCGGTCGGTGAGAAAGCGAGGATTCGCAACCGGATCCTCAGCGTAGGGAGCCTGGGACCGACCAAAGGATTCCCGGACCTGATCAGGGCCTGTGCCCTGCTGCGGCAAAAGCTGACTGACTTCGAATGCGTGATCGTCGGCGAGGGACCGATGCGGGAGGAACTGGAACGGCTCATCTCGGACCTGGGGCTTTCCGGGACGGTCCGGCTCGTAGGGAGCGTGCCGCAGGAAGGCCTAATCGGGTTTTACCACGAGGCCTGGATCTTCGTCCTTCCCTGCGTCATAGCCGATGACGGCAGACGCGACGGCCTTCCCAACGTCCTCATGGAGGCGATGGCGACGGGACTGCCGGTCATCACCACCAGAAGCACGGCGCAAGAAGAGCTGATCGAACACGGCAGGCATGGGCTGTTGGTACCGCCGCACGCTCCGGAGGAGTTGGCGACCGCGATCTGCACGCTTTGCCGCGACGACGAGTTGCGGGAGAGCCTGGGGACGGGCGGACGCAGGAGGATCGAGCGGGATTTCGACAACCGTACCACCATAGAGCCGCTGCTGAGACTTTTCGACAGGTACGTTTTCGGCGCAGACAGGATTTCGGCGGGGGTGCCACATGAACGCTAACGGCACGGAGCGGGGGATTGTCTTTCTCAAGTGGTTTCCCTACGACAAGAGAAACGAGACCATAGCGGCGGCACTGGGAGCGGAGTGCCATTTCATCTGTTCGCTGAAAAAAAGAACGCCCTGGAACGCCCCGATTCGCTACTTGTTGCAGACCTTTAAGACGCTTCTTTTGCTTTGGCGCAAGCGCCCCGGGACGATCCTTGTCACCAATCCTCCCGTATTCGCGGCTGCGACGGTCGCCCTGCATTGCGCGATTTTCGGGGGGCGCTTCATCATGGACAGCCATTCCGGCGCGCTGGCGGAGCGGTGGCGCCTCTTCCAGGGACTGCACCGCCTTGTCGCCCGCAGGGCGGCCCTCGTGGTGATCACGAACGAGACCTTCCAGGCCGTGTACCGCGGATGGGGCGCACAGACGCGCATCATCTCCGATATCGTGATGAACATACCGTGCGGCAAACCCACCGCGCTCCGCGACGGCTTCCATGTCATGGTCATCTGCTCCTTCGATCCCGACGAGCCGGTCGCCGAGATACTCGCAGCCGCGGCGGGGCTCCCCGAGGTCTCGTTCCTGGTGACAGGAAACTTCGGGCGCCTCGCCCCGGAACTGATTGGCAGCAGTACACCGAACGTCACCTTCACCGGGTTCCTGCCCGATGACGAATATTTCGCCCTCCTGCATGCCTGCCAGGCGGTGATGGTCCTTGTGGACACGGAGGACACCATGCAGCAGGGAGCCTACGAGGCGGTATCGGTGCAAAAGCCCATGTTGCTCTCGGACTGGCGCGTACTGCGGGAGAGCTATCCAAGCGGCGCGGTCTTCGTAGCCAACGAACCGGATGCGATCCGGGCCGGGGTGCTCCACCTCATCGAGCAGTACGACGAGTACCTTGCCGGAGCGGAGCGAATATACAGGGAACGTGTCGCGGTCTGGGAGGAGAACTGCCGTTTTCTGGCCGGCTTTTGCACGGAAGTTCCTGCAGGAGAAGAAAACCGCGCCTCCCCCTCCCCTCATGCCTAGAGCGCATCAAGCAATCAATAAAAGGCCTTACCGACATGGTGAGGGGAAATTGTTATACGGTCTTCCGGTAAAACCACCTGCAACTGATCTTGTGCGCGATCCAACCAACCCCGATGCCACCCAGGCCGTCCAGGAGATAGTGCCACCCGAGGTAAACCGTGGCCACTACAAAGAGGAAAACGACCCCGGCCATGAAGAATCTAAGCCTTGGGTACAGGGTCCCTATCGCCAAGCTGGAGAGATAGCATAGTGCTATGTGCAGACTCGGCATCCCGACGATTCCGTTCGCAGTGACGATCGGTGTCTGCAACGGGTATGACTTGAAGGATTGGTAATGTGACCAAAGACGTTCCATTGCCCCTGCCGAACATGTACCGCTTATGTGTTGGTAAAGCTCCGGTTTGAAGAACGCAGGTCCCATAGTCGGGAAAAGTATGGAAAAAGGCAGTGAAAGGACAAAGGCAATGCACCATGCCGAAGTGTAACGCCAGAATACTACCTCTTCGCGCGACGCTAAAAGAAGGGTAAGACAGGCGAGCGGCCAGAGGAAGAAATACATCGTGTCGAAGCAGTGGGTTATGGAGGGATTTTTGGGGATGATGAAGTGACCACCGAGAGTCACCAGCTTCAGGATCCAACTGTCGCATCTGAACAAGATGTCATCGTAAAGCCTGTCGTTTAAAAGCGGAATGGATGGTTTGAGATTCGTGTAGCTTACAAGTACCCCATAAACAGCCATGTAGGCCATCGCACCGTTGAAAAGGTAGTTCCTCAGATAGCCGGAAAAGAAATCCCTCAACACCCGGACGGCATGGCGACGCGGCTCATTGAAAAGAAGGTGTTTCGTCTCCGCTAACAGGTCTGAAAACAGATGGAAGAGCGGGCCGATAGTGGCGTGAAAATAGAAAAATATGAAAGCCATGCCCGACCCCAGGTTGGCCGGTAACCACTCAAAATCCCGGGCGAGGAAACCGAAAACAAGCCTCGCGACGGACAAGGAGAGGATGACCTGGCAGAAAAGATATACGATTCCTGTCGTATATTGGTTGGCTTGGTCGCGCGAACATGCTTGCGCCAAGGAAGCGCTTCTCCATGGTGCGGCCTGCGACAGCAAGCTTTCTTCCGCAGCCTGTTTTTCCCGCTCCAACATATACCGGTCCTCATCCCAGACAACGTCAGCGCCTTCATACTTAAGGCGCGTGCCATGACGGGCGATGCCGCGTAGTCCGACTTCACGGTGTATATTCTTTCCAGAAAACCCCTGCCTCCGAGTTGAACTTCGTTATGCCGTCGGAGTCCTGCATGCTGCCGGTAAAGGCGCCATCGTCTTCCCAGACGATTCCCTCCGGCATGAGTACCCTCGCCACCACGGTCTTGCCGGAAATTGCCTTGGAGCCAAGCCGTCTTGTCTTACCGACCTTGCTCTTTTCGTAGACCTTCACGATGCAGTTCGCCTTGGCAGGGGTCCCTCCTTCACCTTCTGCGACAAAGGTGTAGATACCTTCCGCGGTCTTTTCGACGATGGCCTCCTCGGCATGATCGGGGGTCTTGACGACGATGGGGGACAGCTTCTGCTCGCGCCGCGACTCGTTACGGGAAAGCGGTCTGCTTCGTTTCGACTTCGGGTACTCCCTGAAAAGGACCGTGAGTTTGAGATCGCCGGCACTCTGCACGATGACTTTCAAGTCGCCATAGATGATCGGCAATACGAGCCCTTTCTCCTCTGCGGGTTTCGGTTTTTGGGCAACGGTTTCCGCCGGTTTTGAGATCGGCTTGGGAGGCTGCGACGCCTGTTTTTGCGCCGGGCCGGAGGCCGAGCCGGAAACGGCAGCCGTCCTGGCCTGGGCGATACGTGCATTGCGCTCCAGTGCGGCAACACGTTCCCGTTCAGCTTTCTCGGCGGCTATCCGCTCCCGTTCCCGGGCGAGACGCTCCGCTTCCGCCTTCTGTGCAGCTTTTCTCTCCTGCTCCGCCCTCAATCGTTCCTGCAGTGACTGCTCGGCCTGTCTCTTCTTCTCGACGGCGGCAACCCGCTCCCGCTCCATCTTCTCGGCGGCAAGCCGTTCGCGTTCACGGGCGAGACGCTCCGCTTCCGCCTTCTGTGCAGCTTTTCTCTCTTGTTCCGCCCTCTTTCTTTCCTGCAATACCTGTTCGGCGGCCGTCTTCTTCTCGAGAGCGGCAACCCGCTCCCGCTCCATCTTCTCGGCGGCGAGCCGCTCACGTTCACGGGCGCGACGCTCCGCTTCCGCCTTCTGTGCAGCTTTTTTCTCTTGTTCCGCCTTCTTTCTTTCCTGCAACGCCTGTTCGGCGGCCGTCTTCTTCTCGAGAGCGGCAACCCGCTCCCGCTCCATCTTCTCTGCGGCAATCCGCTCGCGCTCGCGGGCAAGACGCTCCGCTTCCGCCTTCTGTGCAGCCTTCTTCTCCTGTTCCGCCCTCAACCGTTCTTGCGAAGCCAGCTCTTCGATCTTCTTTTTCTGTGCTGCGGCGATGCGCTCCTGCTCGGCCTGTTCGGCCGCAGCCCGCTTGCGCATCCGGGACAGCCTCTCTTTTTCCTCTCGCTCCGAAGCCCTCCGCTCCTGTTCAGCCAGACGTTTTTGCAAATCCTGCTCTTCCTGCCGTTTTCTCTCCGCCGCCGCTAAGCGTTCCAGAGCTGCTTTTTCTTCAGCGCGCTCACGTGCGAGCTTTTCCTGAAGAGCGCGTTCCGCGATCCGTTGTTCCTGCTCCGATCTGGTCCTCTCGCGTCGCGCCAGTTCAGCCTTTTTGGATCGATCTAAAGCGGCCAAACGCTCCTGCTGAGCCTTTTCCTCCGCCATGCGTTCGCGTTCCCGGGTAATACGTTCCTGCTCCGCCAATGCCGCAGCTTTTCGTTCCCGCTCCGCCATCCTCTTATCTTGGAGTTCCTGCTCGGCGCGCTTTTTCAGTATCGCCGTGGCGCGCTCCTTTTCCGCCTTTTCAGCAGCGACCCGCTCCTTCTCCTGGGCAAGGCGCTGGCGCCGTTCACGTTCCGCGGCCTTGCGCTCCTCGGCAGCCTTTTTCCTCTCCTGCGCCTGCTGTTCCTTACGCTGCCTTTCGGCTGCCTTTCGCTCCTCTATCGCCCGGGCCTTCGCCGCGGCCGCCGCGCGTTCGGCTTCTTTCTGCTCCGCATCGGCCTCTGCCGCCGGCGTCTCGTCTTCGGTCATCGCTGCAGACTGCTCTTCGTCCTCTTCTTCATCGGTGGACTTCCCGGTCAGTGCAGCGACCTTCTTAGGCTCAGGAGGCGGCGCTTTCTGCAGCAGCGCTTTTTTCATCTCCACCCGCGTGGTCATCACCTCCATCGCCGGCTCAGCTTCAGGAGTAGCCTGCTGCAAGGGTGGATCGGATGCGGGCGGAGCAGGCGCCGTTTCAGATGTGGCGGTTTGAGGAGGGGCCACGTCAGTTTTTTCCGACGAATCGGCCGCAAGGACAGCATCAGAGGAGGCCGCCATTTGTGAAGCCTGGGTAGCATCGGGAGCGGGTGGTACTTCGGATGGAATAGACGAAGCGGAAAGCCAGAGGATATCGAACCTGGTGGTGTTGCCGGTCTGGGGATAATAGATGGAACTGACCGAAACCATGGCGACAAGCAGCGTGTGCACGGCAACCGATCCCAAAATGGCCCACCACACGTCTCGTCGCGCTACTCTTCTTGTGAGCCAGACACGGTCTTCCATAGTTCCCCACAGCCAAGGTGCTACCGTTTCCCTTCACCAACTCCTAGCGTGTCACCTCACGCAGGTTCTTTCTTGTCGTCTACGATGACAGGCGTCACGGCGCGGTACCTGTCGATCAGATCCCTGTACTGCGGGATGTTCTTCACAAAGATGTTGGCAGCTTCGTCCGCGTAGATGAGCTTCCAGTCCTTGTTCAGCAACAGGTAGCGCGACAGGTGCGAATTCGCCTCGTAGATGACCCAGGTGATGCCGTATTTCTCGAAAACCTTTTCCCATCCCTGCTGAAATGCCGTCACCTGACGAAACTCCTTCAGGCGCTCCGCACCGTACATATCGAGCCTGCCGTCGATAAACACCTTGTATGACGGCGCGGCGGCGTAGATCAGGTAGTCCCCGAACTCGTCGCTGTTGAACATGTTGCCGGCGATTCGCTCTCTCTTTATGAACTCGGTTGCGGCCACCGGCTTGGTCTTCGGTTCGAAACCGTAGGAGATCCTCCCGGTGACCGCGAAATACACGACGAGAACCACCGAGGCGGCAGGCCAGAGATACCTCATGGCCGTGGCATCGAGTCGAGAAATGTTCATGGAACGCCTTTCCATGAAACGGGAGAAGGCGGTGTCCTTTTCATGGAGTCCATCGTTTAGCATGCGCGAAAGGATACGTGCGGCTACGATGGCAAAGAGCGGGATGTATCGTGCGGAGTAAAGTGACATATGCAGAAAAAGAGCGATCAACAGCACGTCGAATACGTCGAGCTTTTTCCTGGACCAGGCGAAGGCGGCAATCAAGAGTATCAGGTAGAGCTCGAATCCCTTGGCGTACCTCTCGTGAAAGTTTGGAGACATGAATTCCGATATGGAATCCATGAGGTAACCAGATGAAGTGAGCTTGAAGGGAAAAAGCAGTATGTAGTAGCCGTACGGGTTTACCACGGTAACCGCCAAACAGAGTGCGGTAGCGACGGAAAGCGCCTTAAGCCTTGCAAGCGCCTTTTGCCGATCACAGCCCGAGCAGAGCGCTTCGAAGGCGTTACCCGCGAGGAAGACGGAAAGCAGAATGAAGCCACCCATGAAACCACCGTGGAGGTTCACCCACAACAGCATGAGCAGAGGAAGTACGTAGAGCAGGTTCCGGTCTTTGTACTGGTAAAGACAAAGGATGTGATACCACGCAAGGGTGAGGGGGAAGGAAAAGATGTGCGGCCTTGCGAGCCAGTGCAGCCCGGAAGAGGCCGTAGCCAGTATCACCACCGCGAGCGAGATGAGGATGTTCTTGTCACTTGCATGGATCGTTTCAAAGAGCAGCATCGCGGTAAGGGCGATGAAAAAGCTGAAGAAGACGACGACTCCGGTCAGACCGAAGGCGCTGTGAACGAGGGCCATGATCACCTCGGAGAGCCACTCGTGGGCGGTCCACGGCAAGGGAGGTGTAAGGTAGGAGAACATGTCGTACTGCGGCACCTTCATCGTCTTCATGATGTACTCGCCGGCGCGGATGTGGTACCCGGTGTCGCCGTCGTTCAGCAGGCTCTTTCCCAGATGCACAGAGACCAGCAAAAAAATGGCGATGAAGAGAAAGTCCGCGATGGACGGAAGCAAGGAAGTGCGTTTGGTAGTCTCTGTAGTGGTCAATAGAATCACCTTTTGCAAAAGATTGCGGCAACGGTAGAGGTTAACCTTGCAAAGGATCTCGTTGTGCCAATTGACGCGGCATTCTCGGTTTTCTCCATCCCGCGACGAGTCCGAATATCATCCTGCTCCCCACCGCCAGGGCCTTCAGGTTACTGGAGTTGCCGCCTTTGCTGAGGCCGACCCGGTTGTGGAAGGTGATCGGACACTCAACGACCGCGAGACCTTGTGCCAGCGCGGTATCGAGAAAATGCGCGTTGAATTCCAGGTTGATCTCCGGGTTCAAGTACGGCATGAGGACCTCAAGCGCCTGGTTCCTGCAGAGCTTGTAGGTGGTTCCCACATCCGTGAAAGTCCCGCGTCCCAGATGCTTCACCTCGAGCAGCTTTCCGGCGAAAAAATTGCCGTAGTACATGAAGGTGGAGAGCTGTGTGCGCCGCTCGCGCAGTTGCTCGCTTATGCGTGTTCCGTTCACGATATCGGCGTGCGGCAGGTATGCCAGGAACTTCTCGATGTCGTAAGCCCTGAAGGTCATGTCCCCTTCGCATAAAAGGGTCAGCTCGGTGTCGGTAAAGCTAAGCCCCTCGCTCAAGGCGCGATAGACGCAGTTGCCGTACCCCTGGAGCGGTTCGTTCACGACGAGCGCTCCGGCGGCTCGCGCGCATTGCGAGGTTCTGTCCGAGCTGTTGTTGTCAACCACGATGACGCGCCTGACCAACGGGTGCGCTTTGAAGTCCTCCACGGCGGCACCGATGCTGAGCTCGTCGTTGTAGGCCGAAAGCACGACGGTCACGCCGCAGTCGGAGGGTGGCGCCCAGCGGACCGGCATCGTGCGGCGCTTGGAGGGGAAGAGCACGAAGAGGTCGTAACAGATGAGAAGTCCCCCGGCGACCACGGGCATGCCGCTGTACCAGACGATTCGATCGGCCACCCAGAGCCACAGCCCGTCCCCTTGGCACAGCAGTCTCAGGAAACCGATGAAAACGCCGGTCAGATACACGCACAGCCCGGCCAGCGCGAGCAATATCCCGTACAGAAAAGCGGGAAATGTCGCAATTTGCTGCAGGGCGGACTTTAGCGGGGAGCGCTCTCTCATCGTCTTTTGTACAGAAACCACATGTCTGATTCGGCCGCGAGGAAAAACCTGCGGTCAAGTCCGGACCGGTAGTTCTTGAGTAACCCGTCAATGGGGGACGCCGGCCGCTTCGGAACCATGACGATGTCGGCATCGCCGAAGTACCAAGCCTCGGATGGGCGATGCCCGTCGCTGAAGGTGTAATTGTAGGTCGCAGCAGCCATTCCCCCCCTCGGAGCGCTTCTACCCATCGAGTACGGGAACGGGTTCATCATGTCCATGGTCAGGACCTTGTCGGACGGGCGGGAATGCTCAAGCAAGATACGTATGCCGCTGTTGATGTAATTCACGTATCTTTTCCCGTTGCTGTTGGGCTCCGAGCTGTCGTCATACATAAGCAGGGGACTCAGGCGCGGTTCGGTGAACCTCACGAGCGAAGAGCTGTCCGAGGGCCAGGTTTTCTGTACGAGGCCGTAGGCAAGCCCGTAGAACTGGGTGAAGAACGAAACGAAAAAGAACGTTGCGCCGGCGACCAGCGCGAGCCTTTCCACACGGAACGGGGCCTTCTTCCGCGCTCGAAACTTGCTGCCGCTGCGCCGGTGCACCTCGACGACCAGCAACAAGGAGTAAAGAACGGTGAGCGGCAGTTCGGTGAACTGCTGGTTGCTGCAAAGAAGCACCATGTCCAGGGCAAAAAAGAAAAAGCCAAGCAACACATAGGTAAAGCCGGGAGCATCATTGTCTTGGCGGCCAACCGTCAGCGAGCTTTGCCAGGATAACAGGACGATGAAAAGCAGATAGACCGCATTGCCTGACAATTTGATCAGCAACTCCTTATAGCTGAAGCTCATCGCCCTGGCCCCTGCCGCAAGCTGAAGATCGTGATAAAAGGCGGCTGCGTCGAAATCAAGGTACGTCAGAAAAGCCAGAGACGTCAGGAAGAACCCGAGGGTCATGCCGGTCAGACGAGCTTGCGAACGCCGACCGAGCAAAAAGGAGGCCGCGATCATCAGCAGCGCCACCCCGAAGTAATTCGCCTTGAGAAACAGCAGCAGTGCGGCGACTACCCCCGTCGATGCACCGCCGAATCTTTCCTCCCATTCAGTAACCGCGGTCCGCCGGAACGCCTCGATCATGAGAAGCCCCAGCAGTACATACCCGTATCGGTTGTAATACATCGCGTGGCTGGAATTGAGTGCCCCCCACCCGAGAGAATAGGGAGAAACCAGCAGCAAGGCGAGGTAAAGACAGATGAACAATCGGGGAACAAACGAAACGGCATGGCGGCTCAGGCGATACCCCCAAAGTGACAGGACAAACGCGAAGAGCGCGTTAGCGTACCCGATAGCGTTCACCGAACCGTGGGAAAGGGCCATCCCGGCGCCCACAACCAGGAAGGACAGCGCCCCCCATGGGCTGGTGAAGTCTATGTGCGGGCGCTGGCCGTTGAACACGCGCCACCCGTTATCGAGCAGGAAAAAGAGGTCGTGCCCGAACTTACGTGTGGGAACGGCCCCCACATACGCGGCAGCAGCGCACACGGCACCTAAACAGGCGAGAAAGAGGACGGTTCGGCGTTGCCCGGCCGCGCCGTAACCGTCTCGTGATGGATTTGTGAGGTCACAGCGCATGAAGAATGGTACCTGCCTCGAGGAGCCTAGGTAATTTCAATCCGGTTGCCGATGACGGTGGCGGCGGCGTCAAGGACGCCGACGGGGAGTTCGAGGACGCTCTGAGACTTGACCGGGGGAGCCGATACCCGGCCGGGTCGAAGCCCCTTCGTCATCGCCACCACCCGCATGTCTCGATCCAGGAACACCACATCGATGGGGAATTTCATTCCGAAGCTGTGGACGCTGCGGCAGGGCCTGATCCACATCGCTTCTCCGGGCGGGAGCTCCTCCCTGCCGAGGAGCCCCTTTAGCCTGGAGAAAAAAGTGTCGGCGACCGCGACGCGGCTGGCGATCTCTCTCCCTGAAGTCGCGTCAATCGCCCTCATGTCACCGGAACATGTTCTCGGGGAGGAAAAGCCTGACACCTACCGTGCCGAGGAAGCTGGTCGGATCGTACTCACTGGCGGTGCCCTTGACGTCAGCCTTCGGTGCGAAGACCCCCTTGATCTCAGCGGTGAGTGCGACCCCCTTGGTGACGAAATAATCCACACCCGCATTTATGTGCCCGCCCGTGGTCCACTCGAAATCGAACTTCTGGCCGGACTGGTACTGGAAATCGCCCGTGATGAAATCGACTCCCGCCCCGAGGTAAGGGACCAGGCTGTTATCCGGGGTGAACCGGTACTGAAGCCCGAGAGAGACATCGGTGAAAGCGGCCTCTCCGACTTTCAATCCGTCCACCTCGAGATCTATGGTCGGCACCTGGGTAATATCCAGCTCGGCCGCGAGGTTTTTGCTTAAGCCGTAGATGAGACCTCCTCCTGCAGCCAGTCCGGTTTTTGAATCGGTGGCCCCGGTGATGAAATCGTCCTGCAGAGGAACGGCGAAACCGACCTTTCCGGTGATACCCAACCTGCCGTTAATGTCTGCTGCCATGACAGTCCCCGCCGTAAGGGAAAAGATAAAAAATACCAAGAAAATGAATTTACGCATCATGCCTCCTGTAGCTGTAGGTTCAGAGGGAAACTTACGGCGTAGTCGCAGCCGCCTTCTCCTGGGTGAGCGATGCTATGAATCCTCCATAAGACCTCAACGTTATTCCATCGACGGTGGCCGTTGCCTGGTAAATGATGGACTCAGCGTTGAACCCTCCGGGTCCTGGCGCTTCCAGCGACACATTGCAGGTGAATATCCCCATACCGTGATCGTCGGTCCTGACCGTGACGATTAAGGGGTTCGCTCCCGGGTACGTGACTGGCAAGCCGGGCAGCGGCGGTATCAGTTGTATCTGGGTATCCAGGTTCCGTCCCGTGTTGTTTATCTCTATGGAGACGTCGAGATTCGGCAAAGGAACACCGTTGTTGTCGAGCGCCTGGAAAGGCACGAGTTGTTTGAAGGTGAAAAGTCCGGCGGCATCGGCGGGCAGGGTCGCTGTAAGCGTGTTCAGGGTGCCGTCCGGATCGGTAGGCGATTTGGAGGTGAGGAAATTTATCACATAGCTGTTCTGACGCACGACTTCAATGGTGGTGTAAGCGGTCACGAGGGAGTCATTGACCGTTGTGGTGGCCTGAACGATGATACTGGAGCTGGAATTAACGGTTCCCGACCTCAGGCGGCAAACGGCATTGCCGATGGAATCGGTGCTTGCGAGGGTGGCGACACCCTGCGCCAAAACGTTGCCTGAGAAGTCCACCATGTTGCCCGGGCCTGCCAGGACTTTGAAGGAAACCTCCTTGTTTTGCACCGGCTTCGGAGGAGACTGCAAGTCGGTGACGGAGGCGGTTAAAATGACGTCGCTGTTGACACCCACCGAAGCCTTGTCGCTGACCAGCGTCATCTTGATGATGGACGCGGACAAAGGCTGCGTTGTTATCTGCACCGGCGCCAACGCCGTGACCGTGGTGGTATCTATGGTGGCGGATGCCTGCAAGATGACGGCAGAGGTAGAGGCGGGATTCAATGCGCGAATGCGTGCGAAGCACTCGCCTGACGAACCAGTGGTGGCGGCGGCGGTTATGACGGAGGCTTCGCCGGTAGCGACGCTGAAGTTGACCGTTTTGCCGGGAACAGGGGTTCCCCCGCTATCTTTCAAAAAGGCGGTGACGTAAAACTCCTCGTTGTTGTCTACAACCTGCTTGCTCGGAGTCATGGTCAACCGGTAACTCACCGTCGAGTTCGCCGTGGGTACCACCTGGAATGGTACGTTGGCAACGATCTGATCGGTATTTACCGTGGTCGTCGCTTCGACGATAACGTTCGCCACGGCTGACGGGTTACCGGCTTTCACTATCGCCGTCGCCTGACCGTTGGAATCGGTGACGGAACTTGCAGTGAGCATCGTGGCAGGTCCGGCAGCTATTCTGAAGCTCACGGGGAGATTGGAGACCGGGTTGTTCGAACCGTCGCGAGCGGTCGCGGTGATAAGGAGTTCCTGGTTGGGACTGACCGCGCTGGAGCTGGTGGCCAGGGACAACCGAGCGCTGTTGAGGTTGACGTCCGCCGGCGAGACCTGGAAGCTTCCGTAACCGACAACGCTCTTGCCGGAAACGGTGGACGCTCCTTGAACTATGACGTTGGTCGTGACGGCGGTTGCACCGGCCCTTATGAAGGCCAGGGCGACACCGTTGGAATCGGTCTTGGCGGATGCGATGACCGCCGTCGCGGGTCCCGCCGCTATGGAGAAGTTGACCGTCTGATCGGCAACGGGACGACTGTTGGCGTCCCTCAGGGTCGCCGTCACGATCATCTCCTCGTTGACCAATGCCGCGGTCTTGGCCGGAATAACGGTCAGAGTATAAGGGGCGGCTCCCGTGTCGGTCCCGCCGATGGTCCCGCCAGGGTTGAACGGATCGGCATTTCCGCTGGAACTACTGCCACACCCCGCCAAAGTCAGCATCAGAACCGGCAACAGTAGCAGTGCCGCCCTCACTATGTATCGCATGTCCCCTCCTCGTAATGCAGTTGAACCTGCAAAAAGTCACTTCCTGCAAAGCCGCGAATAGATGAGAGCCAGTTCCACGGCGATAACAAGTAGAATTACGCTGTCGAAATCGATGTGCATAGCATGCGCCTCCTTTCCAGTTGCAGTGCCGTCATTTAAGCAGAGTCCTGCTGATCTGTACGTAAGCCGGCCCGAGGATGACGACCAGAAGAGCGGGGAAGACGAACAGGATCAGCGGGAAAATCATCTTGATGGTGGTCTTTGCGGCGGCCTCCTCGGCGATCTGCCTCCTCTTGGTGCGCAAGGTGTCTGCATGGACGGCAAGCGCCTGGCTGAGGCTCGTGCCGAAGCGCTCCGTCTGGGCCAGCATGGTGACGAAGGACTTCACGTCGTCGACCATGGTCCGCTCCGCCATGTCCTTAAGCGACTCTATGCGCGGCTTACCCGCCCGCGTCTCCATGGTCGCCACCTTGATCTCTTTCGCCAGCGGGTCGTCGGCGAACTGCGGGGTTTCCGTCGTCTTGATGAGGGCTGCGTCCATGCTGAGCCCTGCGTCGACGCAGACCGTCAGAAGATCGAGGATGTCCGGGAGGGTATGGAAGATCTTCAGCTGACGCTCGTTGTACTGGTGGTAAAGCCAGTAACTGGGTGCCAGGTACCCGACGATGGCAAGGATGATGAGAACCAGCAGCAGTTGCAAATCGAGCGCAAACCCCTTGGCGGCGATGTAGAGCATGAAGAAAGCGCCGGGCAAAAGGCAGGTGAGCAGCAGCTTCGCGCCGAAGAAGACATAGACGCTCTCCTTGCGGTAACCGGCGGCGACGAGCATCTTCGAGTACTTTCCCTGCTCCTTCGTGGTGAGGCTCAGCATCTTCCCAAGCTCTCCAATTTGGTCGTACCATTTGGGAGCTTCCTCGACCAGTTCGACCTTGCTCACAGGCTTCACCTCGAACTTATCGAGCCTGTCCTGTACGATGCTGCGCCGCGACATGTACGGGTAGGCCAGGGCCGCGGTCAGGAGCAGGATGGCGATAAAAACCGTTGCGGTAATTGCGTAGACCATCAATCCCCTCCTAGATCCTTATCCTGATGATCTTTCTGATGACGAACAGACCTATAACCTGCAGGCAGACGGCGAGCCCCAGGACGTAAAGCCCCTGGGTCTCCTTGTAGAGGACCGACTCGTAATGCGGGTTCAGGATGTTGAACATGAAGAAGGTGAATACCGGCAGCACGCCGAGCACGTAGCCGGTCATGCGCCCCTGGGCGGTGTAGACCCTGACCTGCCGCCTTATCTTCAGCCGCTCCCGGATCGTCTTGGCCAGGTTTTCCAGAATCTCAGAGAGGTTGCCGCCGACGTCGTTGTTGATGGCGATCGCGGTGGTGAAGAACCTGAGGTCCAGGCTCTCGATCCTCTCGTTCAGGTTGTTCAGGCTCTCGGTAATCCTCAAGCCCAAAAGCTGCTGATCATATGCGGTTTTGAAAAGCTCACCCACGGGGTTCTGGATCTCCTCACCCACGAGCTGGATGGCGCTGGTAAAGGAGTGCCCCGCGCGCAGCGAACGCGAGATCATGGTGAGGGCATCAGGAAAAATCTCGGTGAACTTCTCAAAGCGCTGTCTGATCTTGAAGTTCAGGAAGAAGAACGGAGAAAGCGAGAACCCTACCGCACAAAGCAGGGAAATGAGGATGGACTTGGTCATAATGAGCGTGATGACGATGCCGAACAGGGTAAGCCCCGCGGTCAGCATGACAAAGCGCGACGAGGTGATCTCAAGCCCTGCGTGGTCGAGTTTCTTGTCGAGGTCCCGGGTGAGGGGCAAGGAGGCGAGGATACGGTCGAGGGGCGGGGTCTCCCTGATGATCTCGGCGCGCAGATCCTCGGGTATCCCCTGGGCGCCGGTGTCGCGGGCGAGACGCTGCAGGCGCCTTTTCAACTCGTACTTGGGCGAGGTTCTGACCGCTGCGACGCCGAGATAGACGGTGAGGCAGAGGCAGAAGACCGCCAGGAAGGTCACGATCACGATCGGTAGCAGCAAGGCTCCCTCCTCCTAATTCTCGAAGATCCCCGGGGGGAGTTCGAAGCCGTAGACCCTGAAGCGTTCGGCGAACATGGGGCGTACCCCGGTCGCGCGATACACGCCGACCACCCTCCCCTCCTTGTCGATGCCGCGCTGGTCGAAGACGAAGATGTCGTGCATGACGATGGTGTTTCCTTCCATGCCGGTGATCTCGGAGAGCTTGACCACCTTCCTCGTCCCGTCCGAGAAACGCACGAGCTGAACGACTATGTTCAGTGCCGAGGCCACCTGCTCCCGGATGGCGCGCTCCGGCAGGTCCATGCCGGCCATGAGCACCATGGTCTCGATACGTGCGAGTGCGTCCCGCGTGGTGTTCGCGTGGACCGTGGAGATCGAGCCGTCGTGACCGGTGTTCATCGCCTGGAGCATGTCGAGCGCCTCGCCGCCGCGGATCTCGCCGAGTATGATGCGGTCCGGCCGCATCCTCAGGGCGTTGCGCACGAGATCGCGCTGAGTGACCTCCCCCCTCCCCTCGATGTTCGACGGGCGCGTCTCGAGCCGCACCACGTGATCCTGTTTCAGGTGAAGCTCGGCTGAGTCCTCGATGGTGATGACGCGCTCGTCCTGGGGGATGTATTCGGAGAGTACGTTCAGCATGGTGGTCTTACCGGTGCCGGTACCCCCGGAGACCAGGATGTTGAGCCTCGTCTTCACCGCCCCTTCGAGCATCTTCTCCATGCGGGCGTCAAGCGTTCCCAGGTTCAAAAGGTCGCTCATCTTGAGCGGGTCCTGCCCGAAGCGGCGGATGGAGAGGACGGGGCCGTCCAGGGCCAGCGGCGGGATGATGGCGTTCACGCGCGAGCCGTCGGGGAGCCTCGCGTCGACGTAGGGGGAGGACTCGTCGATGCGCCTTCCCACCTTAGAGACGATGCGCTCGATGATCTGGAGCAGATGGGCGTTGTCCTTGAAACAGACCTCGGAGCGGACCAGCTTGCCGAAGCGCTCGACGTAGACCTGCGAACTCTTGTTCACGAGGATATCGGAGACGTGCGGGTCGGCGAGCAGGGGTTCCAGGGGGCCCAGACCGAAGGTCTCGTGCTGGATCTCGATGACCAGGCGGTCCCTCTCGAACTGGTTGAGGGGGACCCCTTCCTCGATGATCAGGTTTTCGATGACGAAGCCGATCTCACGGTTCAGTTCGTTGGCGCCCAGAAGGTCCAGTTTGGCGAGGTCGAGCCGCTCGATCAGGCGCCGGTGGATGCGGCTTTTAAGGTCCTGGAAGAATTCCTGGTCCTTGATGCTGCCCGGCATTTGAAATGGGTTGTTGGGAACCATAGAAGAACCTCTCGTTTTCAGGCAGCCGCGGGTGAGCCTCACCTCCGGCGAAGCCGCGGGCGTTACTATTTCGTCATCATCTCGGCCAGGTGGAGGATCGCCTTACTCACGGGGGAGCCGGGGGAGATCCTGACCACGGGCATCCCCTTGTTGATCGACCCCACCACATCGATGTAGTCGTTGGGTATGGTCTGGTAAACGGTGTGCCCGAGGACCTTTTCCGCGTCCTTCACCTGGATGTCCGCCTTCGGCAGGTAGCGGTTCACCACGAGCTTCACCCGGTCCTTTCTCAGCCCCTTTCTTTCCATCGCCGAGAGGTAACGCTTGCTGTTTTTAAGCGCCGGAAGGCTGAGCGTAGTGGTGAAGAGGATCAGGTCTGAGGATTCGAAGATCGCCAAGTTGCATCCGGCGAGCGGGCCGCCGCAATCCACGACGACGTAGGTGAACACCCCGCGCAGGAACTCGAGGATGCGGCGCACCTGGTCCGGGGTGATCAGTATGGCGTCGTCCACCTCGTTTGGCTCGGTGAGGACGAAGGGACCGGAACTGTGCCTGGTCATCACCGTCATCAGAAAGTTCGCGTCGAGTCGTTCGATGTTGCTCGTCACGCTGCTAAGCGTGTAGGTCGGGCTGACATCGAGGAAGGTGCTGATGTCGCCGGAGTAGAGGTTCAGGTCGACAAGGGCGACCCTGGTCCCTTCTGAGGCGAGGCTCGCGGCGAGGTTAACCGCTACCGTCGTGGTACCGACCCCTCCGGTCGGGTAGTAGATCGAGAAGATCCGCCCCCTGGGGGTGTCGTCGGCGCCTTTGGTGAAGAGGAAGCGCCCCACCTTCTGCAGCGCCTGTTTAAGTTCCTCCTGGGTGATGGGGCGCAGCATGTACTCCACGGCACCGGCGCGCATGAGCGACAGGATCCAGTCCGAGCTCTTCTCGGTGGCGCTCACGATCACCGAGGTCCTCGGGAACTTGGCGCAGATGAGCTGCACCTCCTGCATACCCTTTTGTATGTCGCCCACCTCGAGCATGACGACGTTCGGGGACGACTTCTCGATCATCCCCAGCCCCTCGGAGAAGTCGCTCGCCGAGCCTACGATCCCTATCGTTTCCGAAAAAGGGCGCAGGGTGGCTTCTATCGCGGTCCGGGCGGAGTGATCGCTATCTATGATGACCAGTGAGATGAGTGGCTGCATGCAACGGTCCTTTTGGGTGCGGCGTTATTTCACGAGTACCGGAGATTTCCCCATGAGGGAGGGATCTCCGCAGGGAAGACAATCGAGCCTGCTGAAGGTTACCCCAGGAGAGGCCCCCTTCTCGACATTGGTGATCCAGGCGATGGCGTACATGGTCAGCGGGTAAGGGATGGGCTGGTCGCCCGGCGGACAGGAAGCAACCGGGGCTCCGTATTTGTCCACACCCGCCGCCAAAACCGGCACTATGACCTCCCACTTGCCGTCCGCGTCACGTTGGGACTCGTATTCCTGTTTGAGTTCCTGGACCGCCTCGCCCACGCCGTTGTTGGTGTAGATCCCCTTGTTGCAGACGTCGGGGGGATGCATTTCATCGTGGATGTACTTCGCGATGTCGCTTTTCGGTCCGAGATCGGTCGCCTGGGAAGAAAAGGAAAAATCGGTCCACCCGACGGTGAACTCAGGCGGAGGTGCGGTGGCGCCGGACTGCTTGAAGTAGAACTTGACCGGGGCCGCAACGCTCGGCGGCGTCGCCATGGTGCACGGCGTTTCACACAAGGCGATCGGAATGGTCGGCCTCGGCGGCCGCAGGGCTATCGCCTCAGCGGAAGCGGACATCTCGGGCCACCCCTCCCCTCCGCCCGGCAGGAGGGCGAAGATCTTGCCGAAGAAGAGCTGCACCTTCCCCTGTTCGGCGGCGCTCGCGCCGGCTACCGTCCTGCGCGCTACCACCCGGACCGAGTTAATCGGAAACCTGGCCGTGGAGAAGCGCGGTGTAGCGGTGGGGGTCCAGTTCCCGATGGTCACGTCCCCTTCGGTGACCGCCACGTCGTCTCCCGCCGCCTTGTTCTTCGCCGCGAACTCGATCGCCTTCTGCTTAACCGACGCGCTGTCGCCAAGGTTCATGGCGGCGCCGGCTAGAGCCGCGGCATCGGCGGCATTTTGCAGCTGCCCTCTTGTCACGTACATGTAGCCCAGGTCGACGGCGAGACTGACGAAGCCGACCAGCACCACGATCATGAGCGCAAGGTAAACAACGGCAAATCCCCTATGATCGCTTTTCCTTATTCGCCTGTTGGCATCCATGACAATTCCCTCTCCTGTTCAGGAGTAAGCTTCTTGTCGGTGGGGAGCTCTGCCTTCGCCACCGGTGCGGGTTTCACGATGACGGGCGTTATGAAGAAGACAAGTTCCTTCTCCTTTATGTCGGTGCTGCTGGAGCGAAAGAGCGCACCGAGAACCGGGATGTCACCCAGAAGCGGGATCTTGGACATGTTCCTGATCTCCTCCTCCTGAAGCAACCCGGCAAGGACCAGGCTCTGACCGTCTTTTAGCTCGACACTCGTGTCCACGTTTCTCGTATCGATGATGGGGTAACCGTTCACCGGGAGATACCCCTGGATGCTGCTCACCTCGGCCGGGTTGATCTTCAGCGAGATCATGCCGTTTTCCAGCACCTCGGGCTTGAACTTGAGTTTGATGCCGACCGTCTCGTACCTGATGGTCGTGGTGGCTTGGCCGTTGGCACTTTCGATGACGCTGAGCGGGATCTTTGTGCCGGCGAGGAAGTTCCCTTCCTGGGAGCTCTTGACTAAAAGGTTCGGCTCGGCGAGCACCTTGGCGAGCCCCTTGGAACTGAGCGCCTGCAGCACGGAACTGATTCCGGCCGGGAAATAGGAGACCCCGGCCTGGAAGGAGTCCAGCGAGCTGAGGCTCCCCAAGGTGGGGGCGACGCCGCTCAGGGAGCCACCGGGCGCACCGACGAGGTTCGAGTACCCCTCGGCCGAGCTCCCCTTCACGAAGAAGCTGATGCCGAGCTTTTTGAGGGAGGTTTTATCCACCTGGGCGACCTTCACCTGCAAAAGTACCTGCTGGGGCTCGTTCACCGTGATGTTGTTGATCACCTTCGCCGAGTAGGCCTTGGCGAGTTCGAACGCTTTTGCCCTGGTCTGGTCGTTGCCGACGTTGCCGGAGAGGACCACAGTGTCGTTGGCGAACTGCACCTCGACGGAGTCGTTGGGAGCCATTTCCTTCAGCTGGCTCTGGATCGCCTCGCGGTCGCCGACCACCCTCAGATCGAAGAAGGTCGGCACAGGGCGCTCGTCGCCATCCCCCTTGGTCCAGATGATCATACTGGTGTTGCCTATGGTGATGCCGTCCAGCTTCAGCACGTACTCCGACAGGATCTCGGGTACCACGAACTTGTTGGTATTCCCCGCGTCGGCTTCCGAGGTCCGCTTCCTTGAGATTCCGGCCGGGACCACGTTGGAGGCGTCAGCCGTCCCCGGCCGTGCGACGGCGACGGTCACGTCGGCATCCTTTTCAGTCGCCTCCTTCCTGGTATTGGCAAGCGTCACGAGCACGATTCTCTTGTTCTGGCTTTTAAAGTCCACCAGGATGCTCTTGTACAGTCCGACCTCAAGGGGAACGCCGGCACGCGCCACGGTCACATATGCGCAGGTCACCAACAACGCCCAGATCAAAAGCCGCAGTTGTTTTTTCAGGACGGTTATCATCAATGCACCTCATTTGAGCTTATGTGGTTAGCACCTATTGAAGGACGAACTCCTTGGTCGTGCGGACGCCGCCGTCGATCAAGGTGACGGTGTGTCCTGACCGCTGCGGCTGGACCTGCACCTGGGCCTTGGCCTTCGGCGCCGATACCGGGCGCGGTGCCTTGCGCACCTGGCGCTTGGCAACTGCCTTGACAGGCTGTGGTGCGGCCGGGGGCGTCTCCGCCTGGACGGGGGGCACCGAGGAGCCGGCAAGAACCTTCGCTATGGTGGCCCCCTTGGCGTAGATGGGGCCGGTGTCGGCGATGTTTCTCAACAGAAGCTGCAGGGAGCCCTTGCTGCCACCGACTACGAGTTTCTCAGCATCGTCCGGCACGAGGTCGAGGGTGACCGTCGGGACGACCACGGGCTTACCCTCTTTCTGGTCGGTGATTTGTCCGGTGGCGAGCACCGGGATGTTCTGGAGGATGATCTTGCTGATGTTTTCGTTCTGGGATCCTGGCAGGGGGGTGGTGAGGACTACGTCGACGCGGTCATTGGGCGTGATGAAACCGGCGACCCCGGCGACCTCGTTCACAGCGACGGTAACGGCCCGGTGCCCGAGGGGGATGATGTAGGTCATGAAGCCGGACCCGGGGACTCCGGCCCTTGGTTTCAGCTTCTGCTCGGTTACCGCGTCACCGCTTGATATGGGGCGGATGGCCACGCGCCCGACCAGGGACTTTGCCTCGGAGCTGCTGCCGGTGGGAATGCTGTCCTTTGGCCAGGTGGTCACCTTCAACTGCGGCTCGGAAATCGTGCCGCCAATGGGGATGTCACCTGCGGCCACCACGATGCTCTGTGGCTGGACCGCCTTGGTCTTATTCATCTCCGTTTGCAGATAGTGGAAGGTGAGCCAGGCCGCGATTCCCGCGAAAACAAGCGCAAGAACCGCTACAACGATTACCGCCTTCGGTCGAGTCATAGCACCTCCTGAGGGTAGGCAGATTATTCATAACGCATCGAGGCCTCACCGGTGACGATGTTGGTGATGGGGATCAGTTTGGGTAGGATCGCCTCGTATTTATCCCAAGTTACTGCTACGCTGACGCTGTCGCCGGCGCTAAGCCCCGCAGGAGTCGCCAGTTCGGCATACGCGATATTGACGACCACTTCGTTTTTGGGAATGCCGTTGTAGATCGATTCGCAAATGGTCTTGTACACAGCGCCGTTGCCGGGGGATGCGACAAACTCGGCATCGGTGCAGGACAGGGTGTGGGTGGTGGCAGTGGCCGCCATGCCATCCTTATGTGTTGTCGCGTCGTACTTAGGGGTCACGACCGCGGTTCTTGCCGCGGCACGCGCGGCATTGTTGAGCGTGTTCTTCAGATACATGTATCTGCCGAACTCGAAGAGTCCCATGATCAATAAAATCAGCACGGGAAGTATTATCGCAGTCTCAACGATCGCCTGACCTTTTTGTTTATTCATTGTATTTTCCTAAGAACAACAAGTACGGCTCAGACATAGTATTGGTATCTTTTTATACAAACAAAGACAGTTGTCAAGAACTCTAACGCAAAAAAAAGAGAATCAAAGCCAATGAAAGATTAATGCCCTTTCACCAGAACACTGATTCTCCTTTTAAGTGAGATTCTATTTCTCTTAGACAGTCGGCCGCTGCAACTTATGGTTTGACTACCATCGAGTTGTCGACCTTGCTGAAGACTTGGCTGGTCTTGTTCCCAAGAGAAGTCATGATGGCAATAACCACCACCGCGATGAGCACAAGGATGAGAGCGTACTCGACCAGACCCTGACCTTTCTGACTTTTAAGGGCTGTGAAACCGGCAAGCAGGCGAACGTACAGAGCTTTGATCCATTCAGTCATGGCACATCTCCTTTTCGGCTTGATATATTCCGCACTCAAAAGTTGAGATGCAGGCGAATCCCATTCACTTTATAGTGTTGGCCACGCTGGAATTGATGACCTCGTATGTGTCATTAACCCGGCTGCCGAACCCCTGGACAGCGAGAAAAACAGCTACGGCTACGAGTAAGAGTATCAGCGCATACTCAACAAGTCCCTGCCCACTACTGTCAAACCGAATGCGCGTTCTGGCAAACTCTTTGAGGTTGACTGCTGGCATAAATCTCCGGGGTCGTGCGCGGCTGCAGCTTCGGTTAACTTGTAAATCAGTTATTAAATTAAGTCAACTTAGTATGCTAAAATAATAAAATTATTTTTTTATAATTTCTTTGTATACGATTGATATTTTATTAAATACACCTAAGACAGTTCTGCAATTATTAGGTTCAGTATACCCTGAGCACATTGTGTGCCGCCAATGCAGCGCAACGGACCAGTCCACTGCAAACGGCGGTTATCACGAAGTTTTACAGGGTAGTTGGATTTCCAGCTCTAAAGAATGACCAGGCGGGTGTAAGCGAACTGTAACGGGAAAGTGTAAAGAGAGTGTAAAGCAGTTGTAAACAGGCAAGACGGCGTCGTTACTTCGCGTCATCCTTCTTTATGCCGTATTTCTTTATAAGGGCGTACATGCTCGGCCTGCTGATCTGGAGTTGGCGCGCGGCCCTTGCGACGACATAGTCATTTTGCTCAAGCGCACGAACGACGCTCTCACGCCTGGACTCGGCACGGGGAGGCCCCGGCTGCGGATCAGGTGAAGGGTGCGCAGCGGCAGAGTGAAAATCCTCTTCCAGCTCCATGCACGCAGGCTCGATGAGCCCGTCGCTGGCCATCAGGAACCCCCTGCGCACCTTGTTTTCAAGTTCCCTCACGTTACCCGGCCATCGGTGTTGACGTATAGCCTCTACGGAAGCGGCGGAGAAATCGATGCGCCGGTTTTCGGCAGCGGCAAATCTCTCCAGGAAATGCCTGGCCAGACGGACCTTATCCTCGCCTCTCTCCCTAAGCGGGGGGAGCTTGATGGTAAAGGAGTTCAGGCGGTAGTAGAGGTCGGCCCTGAAGCCCCCTTCGACCATCGCCTTCTGCAGGTTGCGGTTGGTTGCGGCGACGATCCTGATGTCGATCTTTCGGGAGCCGGAGCCGCCGACCCGTTCGATGAGCCTGTCTTCGAGAAAGCGCAGGAGCTTCGCCTGTAGCGTCGCGGGGATGTCGCCGATCTCGTCGAGGAAGAGCGTGCCGCCATCGGCGGCCTCGAAGCGCCCCTTTTTCGTGGCGTAGGCTCCCGTGAACGCACCCTTCTCGTAACCGAAGAGCTCCGCCTCAAGCAGGGTTTCAGGGATGGCGGCGCAGTTGACCGCGACGAACGGCCCTTCCCTGCGCGCGCTCAGTTCGTGCAGGGCCTTTGCCGTCAATTCCTTCCCGGTGCCGCTTTCGCCAAGAAGAAGGACGCTCATCTCGGTCGGGGCAACCTTGCGGATCATCGCGAAGACGGCGAGCATCCCCTCCGAAGTGCCTATGAATTCGCTGTCGGGAGAGCGATGTTTGATCTTCAGCAGCTTGGAATCCACGAAGTCGATGATCTTGTCGATGTGCTCGAGGTTAAGCCGATTCAGGCGGATGTTGAGGCGCTGCGCGAAGGTGTTCTCGATGTGCCGTTCCAGGTAGCTGTCCTTACCGAAATTGAGGTACAGGTTGCATCTGTCGCAGGAACCTTCACGGGAATCGTCAGGGTGGCCGCAATACGGGCAATCATCACTCGGTGCGAGCCTTCCCTTGATGTGTCCCCAAAGCGCCTGCATGGTTTTCTTGTCGGAATAGAAAATACGGATGGCGGCGCCGTTTTCGCTCCGTCGCACCAACCTGGCCCGCAGTTCCACCTCCCCAGCTCCCGGCAGTACCGGCCGGATGGCGAAGAGCTCGGGGAGCTGGGTGGTGAGACCGGACACCAAAGCCCCGCTGAGGCTCAGCTCCTTGATGGTCACCGTTTCGCAGTGGCGCTCATCCCTCGAGATGTATTGGACGACAGAGTCCAGGTTAGTCCGGACTCTCACGTCGAGTCTGCCCATATGGTCCCCGCACGGTCTCACTGTATCAGGTGGACGCAAGCGTTAAAATATGTCAACATATCACTCGGCTTTTGTGTACCACGTTAAGACAGGAATCAGCCGCAACTGTCTCACACCCTTTACATATAGCGGATTTGATCTAGAATTCTACCCGTCGACGCGGAATTATTCCTACATTTGAGGACACCAATGCTAGTACTCGGCGAAAAATTGCTTAAGGAAAACGTGATAACGAAGGCTCAGCTTGATGCGGGGGTGGAGAGACAGCGCCACTACGGCGGGAGACTGGGGCAGAACCTCATCGCGCTCGGCTTTGTGACCGAGAGAGACATCAAGAAGCTGTACCAAAAGGACCCCCCTCCCCCGCGCACCGTGGAAGACACCGGACTCGACCTCTCCTTCATCGCCGACCTGATCACGAAGCACATCCTCTTCATGGGGGAGTTCCGGATGGCCGACGTGGTCGAACGGGTGAAGCTCCCCCTCTCCGTGGTCGGGGCGGTACTGGAAGTGCTTAAGCGGGAGCGCCTGGTAGAGATCAAGGGGGCCACAAGCTACGCCTCCGCGTCCTACACCTTCAAGATAACCGAGCTCGGGCAGAAGAGGAGTTCCGAGCTCATGGAGCTCTGCCGGTACGCGGGGCCGGCGCCGGTATCCATCGAGGATTACCGGAACATGGTGGAACTGCAGACGATAAGGTCGGTGGCGATAAACGACGCCAGCCTGCGGCAAGGCTTCTCGCATCTCGTGTGCAGCGAGGACCTCTTCAAACGCCTGGGGCCCGCCGTCACCTCGGGGAAGACGGTCTTCATCTACGGACCTCCAGGCAACGGCAAGACCGCCATCGCAGAGGCGATCGGCCATGTGCCGGAGGACCTCGTGTACGTCCCTTACGCCATCGACATCGGCGGGCAGATCATCACCGTGTACGACCCGGTGAACCACATGCCGGTGGTGCCGGTCCTGCCGCAGGAAAGCGTCGACCAGCGCTGGGTACTCGTGCGCCGGCCGGTGGTCATGGTTGGGGGCGAGCTCACCATGAGGATGCTCGACCTGGACTTCAACGTCATCTCGAAGTACTACGAGGCATCGCTGCAGTTGAAAGCGAACAACGGCATCTTCATCCTCGACGACTTCGGGCGCCAACAGGTTGAGCCGAGGCAGATCCTGAACCGCTGGATCGTCCCCCTCGATCGCAACATCGACTTCATGACGCTGCACACGGGTATGAAGTTCGTCGTCCCCTTCGACATGCTGGTCCTCTTCGCCACGAACCTCGACCCGAACAGCCTGCTGGACGAGGCGTTCCTGCGCAGGATCAGGTACAAGGTCGCCATCGACCGCCCCACCAAGGAGCAGTTTCAGCTAATATTCAAGATGGTATGCCAGGGCGCCGACGTCCCGTACGACCAGGCGGTGTTCGATTATCTGATGAACGATTGCTACCCGAGGTACGGGGCGGTTCCAAATGCCTGCCACCCGCGTGACCTCATCGAACAGATCGTGGTGGAATCGCGATACAACAGCGTCCCGGCGAGGCTCACCCGGGAGAACATCGACATGGCATGCGCCAACTACTTCGTCAGAGGGGACAGCTAGGCGGCGTCAGGCTCGAACCGCAAATGCCGACGGAGCGTTATCGCGTCGGCATCGGGCTTAGAAGCATACGGCGCCGCCGCAAGATGCTTTGGATCGTCATCGCGATCTACTTCCCGCAGGTCTGGCTGACCATCGAGTGCAGCGGTTCCAACACTGCCCTCGCCATCGTCTTCACCGTTTGGTTCATCATGCTCTGGAACTGCGTGATGCTGGTCGCCTTTGCCAGGTGCCCGAGCTGCGACAACTATTTCCACATCAAGTCCTTCTTCCCCACCTACCACAAGCGACACTGCCTGCACTGCGGGCTCTCCCTGTACGCAGACCTCGACTCCGAGTCCATCTGAAATCCTCGCAGAAGGCACCCCCCCCTATCCCCCCCTTCGCAAAGGGGGGAACGCTAGGCTCATGCAACGTTTCGTTAGCAGCTGCATTCTGCCTCACCCGAATCCTCTGAAGAACCACAACAGGCAAGAGCTGCCTCCATTTTTTGTCGGTGTAGTTGACATCTTCTCGAGTCGCGTTATTTTTAACCAATCCTAATTATTTTGTTCAAATTTTACTTCTCGTTACCACGTCGCCGCCGACACCCATACCTCGCGCGACGGGCGCCGTTTAGTCCATGCGGCGACACAAGAAGCAGGATTTATAGCATTTTTTACCCCGACAGCGCCCGGCGCAGCGAGAGAAGCCATGATATCCCACGCCCTCACCATCATAATGAACGAGCTGAACAAACATCTTCATGATGTGTACAACATGAGCGACGGCGTGAACCTTGGCAACGTTTCCGACATCTTTGCCTCAGGCGGTGGAAGCGGCAGCGTCTCGCGCGACAAGCTCTACATCTCGGCGGTGAACGTGAAAGAGGAGAAGACGCTCAAGAACGTTCCCAACTATGTGCGCAACGAGGCGACGCTAAAGGCAACCTACGAGAACCCGCCGGTATTCCTGAACTTCCTGCTCCTGATGACGGCAACGCACAGCGACTACGTGAACGCCCTTTCGATACTCTCACGCGTAATCCGGTACTTCCAATTCAGAAACGTTTTCACTGAGACGAGCGTCGATCCATCCTCCATCACAACTTCCAGCGTGCCGATCAACCCGCTCGACCAGTTACAGAGCTTCAAGCTGATCCTCGACATATACTCGCCGACACTGGAAGAGGTGAACCATCTATGGGGGACGCTCGGAGGGAAACAGTACCCGTTCGTCCTCTACATCATGCGCATGCTGGACCTGAAGTTCGCTTTCGTGGAAAAGGAAGAGAGCCTGATCCTTGAGATCGCACGCAACATATATCACAAACCGGCGGTAACGGTATAACGGCTGGCGCTTGAAGCACAAAGCCTCTCACGTAAAAAGGAGGAAGCACCCATGGCCACACTGTACAAGACACCGGGAGTTTACATCGAAGAGATACCCAAGTTTCCTCCTTCCGTGGCCCCGGTAGAAACTGCGATTCCCGCTTTCATCGGCTACACGGAAAAGGCGGAGGACGTGACCCCCGGGGACCTGACCCTGAAGCCGACGCGCATCTCCTCGCTGGTCGAGTACGACAAGTACTTCGGCGGACCTCAGAAGGAGCAGGACATCAACGTCGACGTGCAGGAAACACAGGTAAACAGCGTCACGGTCGACTTGAAGTCAACCGCAACCGTGGCGGAGAACGCGCGCTCCAAGCACATCATGTACTACGCGATGCAGATGTTCTTCGCCAACGGCGGAGGCCCCTGCTACATCGTCTCGGTGGGCGCCTACAAGGCGACTTTCGGCGGGGCGCTGGTCGAGACCGAACTGAAGGCGGGGCTGGACACCCTGGCGAAGAAGGACGAACCGACCCTCATCATCTTCCCCGAGGCCCAGAGTCTTTCCATCGCCGACTTCAAGGCGCTGCACGACGCGGCCCTGGCGCAATGCGCCGACCTCAAGGACCGCTTCGTGATCATGGACCTGCACGGCGATTCCATCTCGCTCTCGGACCCCGGTGGGAACCTTTTGACCGCGGTGAACAACTTCCGCTCCAGCGGCATCGGCGTGAACAACCTAAAGTACGGAGCGGTGTACGCGCCGAACATCGACACCATCCTCGATTTCGCTTACGACGATACCGCGGTGGACGTAACCATCACCACGAACGGTACGGCGGCTGCGCCGGTGAAACTGGACACCCTGAAGGGTGGTAACAACAGGGTCTACGAGCAGGCTAAGGCGGCAATCACCGACATGGCCTGCAGGCTCCCCCCTTCCACGACCATGGCCGGGATCTACGCGGCGGTGGACAACAGCCGCGGCGTCTGGAAGGCGCCCGCCAACGTGAGCGTGAATTCGGTGATCCAGCCATCCATCGAGTTCTCCAACGTCGAGCAGGACCAGATGAACGTCGACCCGGTGGCGGGGAAATCGGTCAACGCGATCCGCGCCTTCACCGGCAAGGGGACGCTGGTCTGGGGCGCGCGAACCCTCGCCGGTAACGACAACGAGTGGCGCTACGTGAACGTGCGCCGGCTCTTCAACTTCGTTGAGGAGTCGGTCAAGCGCGCCACCGAGCCTTTCGTTTTCGAGGCGAACGACGCCAACACATGGGTCCGTGTGCAGGGAATGGTGGAGAACTTCCTCACCGTGATCTGGCGCCAAGGGGCGCTGCAGGGGATTAAACCGGAGCATGCCTTTTTTGTGGCTGTGGGGCTCGGCAAGACCATGACCGCGATCGACATCCTGGAGGGGCGCATGATCGTCGAGGTGGGGCTCGCCGCCGTGCGTCCCGCCGAATTCATCATCTTCCGGTTCTCGCACAAGATGGCGGAATCTTGATCCTCCTCCCCTCGGAGGGGGGAGGTCGGGAGGGGGGAAGGAAGCCGGGTGCCGACGCTGCGCGCCCCCTCCCTGCCCTCCCCCTCCGGGGGCGGGAACATGAGTTCAACATAGAAAGGAGAAAGACATGGCGCAAGAGTACCCACTACCGCGGTTTCATTTCCAGGTCGACTGGGGCGGGGCGAAGATCAGCTTCACCGAGGTCACCGGGCTCGTCATGGAGCGGGAAAAGATCGAGTACCGCCACAGCGACAGCAGGGATTTCAACAAGATCGCCATGCCGGGCCTGGTTAAAAACAACAACCTCACCCTGAAGCGCGGCAAGTTCGAGAAGGACTTCGACTACAACACATGGCTCGAGGCGGTTGCCAACGAGCGGGTCGAAGGGCGGCGCGACATCATCATCAGGCTTTTGAACGAGAAGCACGAACCGGTGGCGGCCTGGACCGCGACCCGCTGCTTCCCGGTCAAGGTCACCGCCCCGGATCTGAAGTCGGACGCGAACGAGGCTGCCATAGAGACCCTCGAGGTCGCCCACGAGGGGCTGAAGCTGATGAAGGTCTAGGGGTGCCGCCATGGTGGACTACTATCCCCCCTGGGCCTTCTACTTCCGGGTCGAGTTCGGCATCAGCAAGAACAAGGACGACGTCCGATTCCAGATGGTCTCCGGGCTGTCGGTCGAGTACGACACGGAGGAGTACAAGGAGGGGGGCGAAAACCGCTTCACCCACAAGCTCCCCGTGCGCACGAAGTACGCCGACCTCGTGTTGAAACGTGGCATGCTGACCGATTCCGAGGTGATCAAGTGGTTCTTGCGGGCCTTCCGGGACCGGCAGTTCGAGCCCACCGACCTGAACGTCATCCTGATGAATGAAAAAGGTGAGCCGTTAAAGACGTGGCAGGTATCGCACGCCATACCGAGGAAGTGGCAGGTAAGCGACCTGAACTCCGGCGAGAATGCCCTGGTGATCGAGACGCTTGAGCTTACCTATCGGTATTTCACCGTGGCGTAGCGGAAAGTCCGTCCAGCTGTGTCCCATGTTAAAAGGGAGGCCTTTAAGCTCCCCCCTTTGCGAAGGGGGGACGGGGGGGGGATTGCTTTTTGTTGGCACCTCCAACAGCAGTCGCTCAGCATCTGTTATCGGCTTGTGCATGCGTGATAGTTCCGGTTGCATGAACAAACCAAGGCAAATCCCCCCTGCCCCCCTTCGCAAAGGGGGGAACGCTAGGGCAGATTCAGCGCGTTGTGGACACTGTTACTGTACGTTCACCTGATTCGGAAAGACATTGCAGGGACTAAGTGCCGGAGCAATTCATGCCCATCGAGATCAAGGAACTGCACATACGGGTCGCGCTGACCACCTCCCCTGCCCCGCCTCCTTCAGCAGGAGGCGGCGCGGAACGGGACGCGATCGTGAGCGAGTGCATCGAACAGGTGCTGCAGATCCTGGAAAACAAGGCGGAACGCTGATGGCGGACAACGGCAAACTGGAAAAAGTCCTGATCCTCGCCTTCGACACCTCGGAGGACGCCGAGCGCGGCAGCAAGGCCGAGGCGAAGGAGAGCTTCGAGGCGCTCATCAACCCGGAAAGCTACACGCTCGACTACAAGGTGAAGACCTCGGACGGCCAGGGGCAGGGAACCAGTGGCGCCCAGGCGAAATATGAATTCACCCTACCCGAGGAACTCACCTTCGAGTTCCTTTTCGACAACTCAGGCATCATTGACGGCAAGCCTAAGAAGGAAGGGGTGCAGCAGGACGTCGACCGGCTGCGCAAGATGCTGACCGGCTACCAGGGAAAATCCCACGAGCCGTACCATCTGAAGCTGGTCTGGGGAAGCCTCGTCTTCACCGGTCGCACCACGGAACTTTCCCTGACGCACAAGATGTTCAACACCGACGGACAGCCGATACGCTCCGTCGCCAAGGTTAAGTTCAAGAAGAGCATCGAGGAGAAGAAACGCGCCAGGAAGGAAGACAAGTCATCTCCGGACCTGACCTACAAGCGCACCGTGAAGGCGGGCGACACCCTGCCCCTTCTCTGCTACCGGGCCTACGGCGACACGAGGTACTACCTGCAGGTGGCACAGGTGAACGGGCTCGACAACTTCAGGAAGCTTACGCCTAACACGAGCATCCTCTTCCCCCCCATCAGCAAGAAAGGCGCCGACACGTGAGCACAGAATCGACCATACCCACTCCCGCCACGCCGGACGTCTGCACGGTCGAACTGCTCATGGACGGGGCGGCGGTGCCGGGGGAATACCACGTGATGTCGGTGGCGGTCCGCAAAGAGGTAAACCGCATCCCGACCGCGACGATCCGGATCCGCGACGGCGAGGCGGCCAAGGCGACTTTCAACGCCAGCAACGCAGACCTATTCCTCCCGGGGAAGAAGATAGAGATCAAGCTGGGTTACCGTTCACAGAACGACACCGTCTTCAAGGGGGTCGTGATCAGGCACGGCATCAGCGTGCGCAAAAGCGGCAGCCTCCTCACCGTCGAGTGCCGGGACGAGGCGGTGAAGATGAGCGCGGGGCTTAAGAGCCGCTACTTCGTGGACATGAAGGACAGCGACGTCATCGAGCAGATCATCGACACCTACAAGCTCGGAAAAGAGGTCGATGCCACCAAGCCGGACCTCAAGGAGGTCATGCAGTACAACTCGACCGACTGGGATTTCCTGTTGCTTCGGGCCGAGGCGAACGGGCTCGTGGTCATTGCGAGCGACGGCAAGGTGACCGTAACGGCTCCCGGCACCGGTGCCGCCCCGGTCCTGACCGTCGGCTTCGGTTCCACGCTCTTGGAACTCGACGCCGACATAGACGCGCGCAGGCAGAGCAAGGGGATTGTGGCGAAAAGCTGGGATGCATCGAAGCAGAAGGTCCTGGAGGCGGAAGCCAGGGAACCCGCCGCTTCTTCCAGTGGGAACCTGAAACCCGCCGATCTCGCCGCCATCCTGGGGAGCGATCCGCACGAACTGCGACACGGCGGCAAATTGGGACAGCCTGAGTTGCAGGCCTGGGCGGACGGGAGACTACGGACCGAGCGACTCGCGCAGGTGCGGGGCCGGGCGAGGTTTCAGGGCTTCGCCGCCGTCGCCCCGGGCAAGGTAATCGAGATCACCGGCGTAGGGGAGCGATTCCAGGGAAAAGTGTACGTCTCCGGCGTGCGCCATCAGGTGGACAACGGCAACTGGGAAACCGACGTGCAATTCGGCCTGTGCACCGAGACCTTCGCCGAAAGCTTTGAAGTGAGGCCCGTTCCCGCCGCGGGGCTCATACCGGGGGTGACCGGGCTGCAGATGGGTGTGGTCACCGTTTTGGAGAAGGACCCGCAGGGAGAAGACCGCATCAAGGTGCGACTGCCGCTCGTCAGTAAGGCCGAAGAAGGGCTCTGGGCGCGGCTCGCCACCCTCGACGCGGGGAAGGAGCGCGGCACCTTCTTCAGGCCCGAGATCGGCGACGAGGTCGTGGTCGGCTTTCTCTGGGACGACCCGCGCCACCCGGTGGTTCTGGGGATGTGCCACAGCTCGGCGAAGCCCGCGCCCGAAGCAGCCAAGGACAAGAACCACCGCAAGGGGTACGTGAGTCGCTCCAAGATGAAGTTCACCTTCGACGACGAGAAGAAGTCGGTGCAGGTGGAGACTCCCAAGGGGAACCGGCTGACGCTCTCCGAGGACAAAAAGGGCGTGGTGATACAGGACCAGAACGGCAACAAGATCACCATGGACGACCAGGGTGTGCGGATTGAAATTGCCAAGGACCTCACCTTGAAGGCGGCCAAGAACCTGAAGATCGAGTGCGGCTCCAACCTTGATTTAAGTGCCCAGGCCGCGCTGAAGGCAGCCGGCGCCTCGAGCGCCGAGGTGTCCGGCGCGAGCACGACGATAAAAGGAAGCGCGAAGACCGTGATTCAGGGGGGGATCGTGCAGATCAATTAAGGGATATCTGCCCTACCACTTGCGACCAAAGAGCAAATCCCCCCTGTCCCCCCTTCGCAAAGGGGGGGACGCTGGGGCATGTGCAGCGCTTCTTAGGTGGCATTCCCCCTTGGCAAAAGTTCACAGAATAATTCCTGGGACCCAGTGATGTGCTCACTCGGAGACCAAAAGATGAGGCATTACGTTCCCCCCTTTGCGAAGGGGGGACAGGGGGGATTTGCCTTCGTCAGGTGTAAGGAGCCCAAAACATGCTTCCTGCCGCACGCATCACGGATCTTATCGTCAGCACGGCCACACAGGGGGTGCCGACGCCGATCATACCGCCGGGGGCGCCGACCTTGCTCATCGGCGGACTTCCCGCGGCGCGCTTGGGTGACTCCTGCGGCGCGGACGCGATCATCAAAGGCTCGGCCACGGTAATGATCGGCGGACAGCCTGCGGCACGCATGTCCGACTCAACCGCAGGCGGCGGACTCATCCTCCCCCCCTGCGCCCTCACCGTGCTGATCGGAGGCTAACCATGAACCTCGACTTCCTGGGCCGCGGCTGGTCCTTTCCTCCCGATTTCGACAAGTCTCTCCCCGGCGTCGCCATGCTGGAACACGAGGCGGACATCGTCGCAAGCCTGCAGACCTTGCTCAGCACCTCCCAGGGGGAGCGCGCCATGCTCCCGCAGTACGGCTGCAATCTGGACGACCTGGTCTTCGAAAACCTCGACACCGGCACCAAGGCGCTCATGGCGGACAAGATCGAGACGGCGATCCTCTACCACGAGCCGCGCATAGAGCTCGAGAGCATCAACCTGGACGACACCCGGGAACTCGAGGGGGTCGTCCTCATCGAGGTGGTCTACCGGGTCAAGACGACCAACTCGCGCTTCAATTTCGTCTTCCCCTACTACAGGCTGGAAGGAACCGACCTCGATCTCGGGGTGACGGTGAACCTCCTGCCGGAAAACGACTAGGTCGATATGCCTAAATCCGCCGACTGCAAACAGAACAGGGATGCACTGAAGCCGCTCCGGGAAGGAACGAGCCAGGATCAGCGCCTCGCCCTACCCCTCGATCCGAACTTCGCACCGGTGGACCAGCGCGACGTGGCGCACGGTATGGTCTTCGCGCAGGCCTACGCCTCCTTCCTCAACTACTTCAACGCCAACAACGTGAAAGACGGCGACTGGACCCCTTTTTACGGCACCGACGTCTCGGTGCAGCTGGCACTCACAGCGGTGCAGGACGTGGAATTCTACCGCGGCAGGATCAAGGAGTTCCTCGACTTTCTGAAGGATCTGGGCTTCGGCTCGGACGAAACCAAGGCGAAGGATTACCTCGGCTACCTCTTCAGTAGTGTGGGGAGCCTCGCGCGACAGTTAGACCGGCTGAAGGACGCGCTTCCACAGGATCTCACCCTGAAGGGGATGCTGCGGGGCCTCATCGTGAACCAGCTCGCCCCGGCGCTGCACCGGCTCATCTCCTATTACAAGGCGGATCTCGCCGTGACGCCCGACTCGGATCGCCTGATCGCGGACCTGCAGCCGGGACTGGAGCTGTTCGGCGCCCAAACCGTCCCCTTCAGCGCTGTCTTCGCTTCGGGTCTGGGACAGGAATGGATCACCGACGCCTCCCCCGACTGGGCGAGCTACACCGGTGCCATCGCCGCGGACGCCTCGGTGTACGGGAGCGGCATCGAGCCGTTCCAAAGGATCAACCACATCGCGACGCACAACATGTTCACCTCGGTCCTCGATCAATTCCTGAAAAGTTACGCGAGGGTGGCGAACGAGGGTAAACAGGCGCTGGAGAAAACCCTGACCGACCGTGACGACCACCAGCCCCATTACGCGCTGTTTCTCGCCTTTCTGCGCCTCTTCGCCTACGCACGCGATGCGGCAAATACGCTCACCGCACGCCATCTCGACTTCTATTACCGGGAAATCCTGTGCCTGAAGGAGAAGCCGGCCCGCCCGGGACAGGTGCACCTCCTGGCTGAGCTTGCACGCCAGGTGGAAGATCGGCTTTTCCCGGAGGGTGAACTATTCAAGGCGGGGAAGGATGCTCAGGGAAAGGACGCCTTCTACGCGGGCGATGCCGATTTCGTGGCGAACCAGGCCAAGGTGACCGAGCTTAAGACCGTGTACCGTCACGGCTCTGAAAAGGTGGGACTCCTGAGCCCCAGCGGCGTGGATCAGGGGCGTCTCTTTGCCTCACCGGTCGCAAACTCTGCCGACGGCAAGGGAGCGGAGCTGACCAGCGAGGACAAGTCCTGGCACCCATTCCACAACAAGCGCTACCAGGATGGCTCGCTTGCCGCTATCGACATGCCCCGCGCCGAAACAGGTTTCGCCGTCGCCTCGCACTACCTCTTCCTGGCCCAGGGAAGCCGCACCGTCACGGTGACTTTCCAGCAGCCGGCGCCTGTCTCCGGTGATTTCACGGCCGACGTCATCTGCTCCTTCACCACGAAAAAGGGATGGCTCGACAAGTCCCCCCTCTCCTTCAGCCAGGTGACTGGGGGGCTCAGGGTGGTGGTCGCGCTCACCGGCGCCGATCCCGCGGTCACCCCGTACCTCTCCGAGACGCACGGCTACAACTTCGACACATCCCTACCCGTTCTCATGGTCAGACTCAGGCACCGCGACGACGCGAAGTTCCGGTACGAAAGCCTCGAGGACGTGACCATCACCGGCTTGGAGCTGACCGTCGAGGTGCAGGATCTGAAGGGAGCAGCGCTCGCAAACGACTTCGGCCCGGTGGACGCCTCGAAGCCCTTCCAGCCCTTCGGACCTTCGCCGTTGGCGAACAGCGCCTTTATCATCGGCTCGAAGGAGCTTTTCCAGAAGAAGCTGACCAGCGCCACGCTGCACCTCACCTGGCAGGGGACGCCCGCCCCCTACGGCGGCAAGACGGTCAACGCGGTGACCGAATACCTCCAGGGTGGGCGCTGGCACCCGTATCTGACCACGGTGCAGACCTCGGTGACGGACTCGAGCTTCACCCTGCTCGGCGACCCGCAAACCTCCGAAGCTCTCCCTTACCTGGACGCGCCCGACCCGACTGAGGACGAGCAGTTCACGACTGTTTCCCGAAACGGCTTCGTCCGCCTGAGGCTCGATGACGATTTCGGTCAGTCGAGCTACGAACAGGCGCTCATCGACTATATCAAGCGGGTGACCGACGCCGATCCGAACAACGACGGTACGAGGCCCACGCCGCCGACGGGACCGTTCGTCACCGAACTCACCCTCGATTACGCGGCGACCCAGACCATCCTCCTCGACAAGGCGGACGCGGACCTGTTCGCCGGGCGCCAGGCACGCTTCTTCAGCCTGGCCCCTTTCGGCACCGCCGAGCAGCACCCTTACCTCAAGGCGACCATCCCCACGGCGGACGCCTCCGTTTACCTTTTGCCCCAGTTCAAGCATCAAAACCGGGACGACCTGATGCTCCCGCAGGGGCAAAAGGTGAAGCACGAGGCGGAGTTCTACATCGGCATCAGCGATCTGGTGCCCCCACGCAATCTCGCCCTCCTCTTCCAGGTGGTGGACGGCAGCGCCGATCCGCTCTCGGTGAAACCCAAGCCGCACATCGAGTGGAGTTACCTTAAGCAAAACGAGTGGGTGCCTTTCGCAAAGGACGGGGTGGACGACCGCACAGCCGAACTGATCGACTCGGGCATCGTCACCTTTGCCGTACCGCGCGAGGCGTCGGCAGAAAACAGCGTGCTCCCCGCCGGGATGCACTGGCTGCGCGCGGCGGTGGCGGAAAACGCGGACTCGGTCTGCCGCCTGATCATGGTTGCGGCGCAGGCGCTCAGGGCGACCTTCGCAGACCGCGGCAACGACCCGGCCTTCCCGGCGACGCCCCTTCCAGCCGGGACCATCTCGAAGCTAGACCAGCCGGACGCCGCCGTGAAGGGGATCACCCAGCCCTTCCCAGGTTTCGGAGGACGCGGCAAGGAGTCCCCCGGGGACTTCTACACGCGCATTTCTGAGAGGCTCAGGCACAAGGACCGCGCCATCGCGCAGTGGGACTACGAGCACCTGATCCTTGAAGCGTTCCCTCAGGTCTACCGGGTCAAATGCCTGAACCACACCCAGTACGAGCCGGACGCAAGCGGCACCGGGATCTACCGGGAACTGGCGCCGGGACACGTCACCGTGGTCGCCATACCTAACCAGCGCTTCACGCACCTGCGCGATCCCCTGCGTCCCTACACGAGCCTTGGGCTCTTGGAAGAGATCACCCGTTTTGTTGAAGCGCGCACCTCCTGTTTCGTAAAGCTGCACGTAAAGAACCCGCAGTTCGAGGAGGTGCGCGTCGACTGCAAGGTGCGCCTGCACCCAGGCCTCGACCAATCTTTTTACGGACAGAAGATCTCGGAGGCGATCACCCGGTTTCTTTCCCCGTGGGCGTTCCCCGGCGGCGGGAGCCCCACCTTCGGAGGTGTGGTGCGCAAGTCGGTCCTGATCAACTTCATGGAGGATCTCCCGTACGTCGACTGCGTCACCGATTTCCGCCTCTTCCACACCTACCGCGACGAACACGACCTGCAAAGGACGGTGGAGGTGAACGAGGCGGTCGGCTCCAAGGCGGTATCGGTCCTCGTCTCGGCCAGGAAGCACACCATCGCCTTCATCGACCCTGCCGGGGTATCCGCTCCCGCCGAGGTGTGCAGGTGCGCGGTATGAGCCAACTCTCCGCAACCATAGCGAAACAGCCGCCGCTTCCCCCGGCCCAGGATTTCTACCGCCTGCGCCGGGAGGGGATCGCCTTCATTGAGCAGATGGCGAGCGCCCTTTGGACCGATTACAACGAGAGCGATTCCGGCATCGCCATCCACGAGGCCCTCTGCTACGCCATCACCGATCTCGGCTACCGCACCGGTTGGGACATCAAGGAGATCCTCGCCCCCGCAACCCCGTCAGGCGATCCGGCGCACCCCTTCCCGAACCAGCCATTCTTCACGGCGCGCACCATCCTCACCGTCAACCCGTGGACGGAGAAGGACTTCCGCCGACTGTTGATCGACCTCGAACCGGTGCGCAACGCCTGGATCATCTGCAAGGAGTGCGCGTGCGACACGAGTTACTGGGCCTGGTGCGAAGAGGAGGATGGGCTTGCCCTCTCCTACCGCCCGCCTGAGTCCGGGAGGCGCGGCATGGTTCAGGTCTGGCCGCTCGGGCTGTACGAGGCGCTACTGGAACTGGAGGAGGATCCTGACGCCGGGGATCTGAACGACAGGAAGATCGAGGCGGCAGCGGTGTTAAGCGACACGGCGGCAAGCGCCCCCGTCATACTCGAGCTCCGTTTCCCGGAGGTGTCGCTTGCCGACTGGGAGCAGTGGGAGCTGTTCCTGAAAAGCGACGACGCCTTCGACGGGAAAAACGGCGCATCCGTCAACCTCAAGCTGCTCCGTTTCGGGGCGACCAAGAACTACGATCTGCTGAACGACCCGCATCTCGACGAGCAGGGACGCGACGAGTACCTGAGGCGCCACTGGCGCACCATCTTTTATGCGACCTTCGAAATAGAGATCCTCCTTTCCGGGGCGAAGATCGTGCTGCAGGATGCGGCGCTCCGCCTGCTCGGGACGAGCGCCGCGCGGGACGCCGCCACGGTGGAGGCACTGAAAGCGATACTTGAGGACAAGACCTCTAACGGTATGATCCAGCGTTATCGGAGAAAGGAAAGGCTTAAGGCCTCCGCCATCGCTCTCGCCCGGAAGGAACTGGTCGCGCACCGCAACCTGGACGAGGACTTCTGCCGGGTAGGTGTGATCGGCATCGAGGAGGTGGCGGCCTGCGCCGACGTCGAGGTGGCGCCGGACGCCGACATCGAACTGATCCAGGCACGCATCTGGTTCGAGATCGAGCGCTACTTCAACCCGCCCGTCCCCTTCTACACACTGCAGGAACTCCTGGACCGGGGGGTGCCGGTGGAAGATATCTTCAACGGCCCCGAGCTCGCGAGCGGTATCCTGAGCGACGAGGACCTAGAGGCGGCTTCACTTAAGAGCGCGCTCTGCGTCTCCGACCTCATCAACCGGCTCATGGACATCGATGGGGTAGTCGCCGTGAACCAGTTACAGCTCACCAAGTACGACGCAGAGGGGAACCCGGTCCGTGGCGCCTACGACCCGATCTTCGGCAGCGACGGCAAACCGATCTTCGACCCGAACAAGGCGAGCGCCTCCTGGCTCCTCTACCTGTTGCCGCAGCACCAGCCGAGGCTGTACCGAAACGCTTCCCGCTTTCTCTTTTACAAGAACGGGCTTCCCTTCCTCCCGAGGATGGACGAGGCGCTGGACACGCTCACCCGCCTGCGCGGCGAGGCCGAGCGCTCAGCAATCCGCGGCGCGATGAACGACCTCCCGATCCCTGCCGGAAAATACCGGACACCGGATCGGTACTTCCCGGTGCAGTACAGCTTCCCGCTCACCTACGGCGTCGGTCCAGACCAGCTCCCCACCACGGCCTCGGCCCGGCGCAGGGCGCAGGCGCGCCAGATGAAGGCCTACCTGATGGTGTTCGAGCAGATCCTCGCCGACGCCTTCGCACAACTCGCGCACACCGCCGATCTCTTCTCACTCGACACCGCGGTGAACCGGACCTACTTCGCCGCCGAGCTCTCGGATTCGGTGATCCAGGGTTACTCAGAGCTCGTTACCGGCCTCAGCAAAACGCTGCTGGAGGCCATGCTGGAGACGCCGGAGGAATTCAGGGAGCGGCGCAACCGGTTCCTGGACCACCTGCTCGCCCGCTTCGGCGAAGACTTCAGCGCATACGGCCTACTGCTCGCAAAGGTGCTCGGGCAGGACATCGCCCTGGACCAGTTGATAAAAGACAAGATCGCCTTCCTTTCGGACTACCCGCGGATCAGCCACGACCGCGCCAGGGCCTTCGATTACCGGCACGACCCGTGCGGCGCGGAGAACCAGCCGGGCATCAGGCGTCGCATCGCTCTGCTTCTAGGCTACCCGGAACTCGACAAGCGGATGATCGTGGTGGAGCACCTGCTGCTCCGCCCGAAGTTCCCGGGAGACGCCCTCTATCCCGCCTGCACCGACGGTCACTGCAACACCTGCGGCGCCGAAGATCCCTACTCCTTCCGGCTCACCTTCGTCATGCCCGGCTGGCTCGATCCCTTCCATGCCGATCTGGAGATGCGCGGCTACGCGGACCGGGTGATCCGCGAGGAGGTCCCATCGCACCTCGTCGCCAAGATCTGCTGGGTGGGAAACGACGGCTACGTCGAGGACCCGTGCGATCCGGTGCTCGGTCGGCTCGCGGCACTTCTGGAGCGCGAGGGGCGCAAGCAGGACGGTCTTCCTCCCGGCGAGGACGAGGCCTGTGCCTGCGCCATCGCCATTCACAAGGAGTTCGCGCAGGTGTTCCTGCTCTGGTACCAGGAGAACGCGAAGAAGCACTTCCACGCGGACGCCCTGAAGATGGAACTGGAACTCACGTTCGGCGACCAGGTCAAGCCGGAGGAGATCGCCTGCGGCGTGGCGCTCCCCTTCGAACTCTGGACCCAGGTTTTGGCAGTGGAGGTTGAACACTTCGGGCAAATCGCCCTTTACGGGCTGCAGTACGAGCGTTTCCAGGCGGCCTGGTGCGACTGGCTCGCGGCCAACGCCGGCTTCGACTGGACCGAGGAGCGCCTGGAAGAAAGGGTGGAGGCTGTCCTCACGCGGAACCTCCTGTCGCCGGGCGAGACGGTGAATCGAAGCGGCGCCAACCTTTGCCACTGCGCCCGGGGCATCCTGACCGGCTTCGGGATGGAGTTCTACCAATGGATGGACGGCCTCTTCCGCTCCGGGAGTTTCACGCCCGATGCACAGCTCCCAACCTTCCCCATCGATCTCGGGCAGGCGTGCCCGGGCGTTTCGTTCCAGGCGGGGACGACGGAAAGGATACGCGCACTGCTCGAGGAGAGGTACCACGCCTACCGCGAGGTCTCCTACCTTCTGCGCGTGGTGCTCGACCTGCTGGGCGCATTGAGCAACAGCTATCCCCCCGCGACGCTGCACGACTGCGACGAGGGCAACGACAAAAACCCGGTACGTCTGGGTACAACGGCTCTAGGAAACTGATCGAGGTGCTCCGCGATGAAACCTTCACAAGATAACTTCCCCGTCTTCGAGGCGAACCAGGTGCTCTCCTTCTCACACCTGAACCAGGTTTTTGACTACCTGGACGAGCAGGAGCGGCTCACCCGCGCCAACCTGATCGGCATCGGCATCGTCTGCGGGCTGGAGATCGGCCTCTCCCAGAACGTCGACGGAGGCCTCGCCATAACGCTCACCAGGGGGTGCGGCGTCACCTCGCAGGGGTACCTGATCGTGGAGCCAGAGGACGCGTTCCTCGTCAGCTACCGGCAGTACCTCCCTCCCACCGATATCCCCTACCCTCTCTTCATGAAGGGGGACGCCCCCTATCCCATATGGGAGCTCTTTCCAGCCGGTGAGCCGGAAACGGTCTCCATCACCACCCCGGAGGGCTTTCTTAACGACAAGGCGGTGCTCCTTTTCCTGGAGCTGAAAAAGGAGGGGTTGCGTAACTGCAGCATGAACAACTGCGACGACAGGGGAAGCGAGATCACGGTAACGGTGCGCCGCCTCCTTATCGGCGTGAACGACTTGAAGGAGATCATCGCGCGGGCGAACGCCCTGGAGGGGAACGGCACCGTCACCGATCTCGCCCAAACGCTCTTGGAGCGGCTGAACATCCCAGAAGTGCTCCTGCCAAGGATCGACGTGCCGAACACGGCCCCCGCCACCTCGCAGGACGTGTACGCCGCCTTCCAGGCCGCATTCACAGGAGAAAAACTCGTGCAGCAGACGGCGACGGCGCTCACCGCCGCTTACGACGCGTTCAAGCCGCTGGTGCAGCAGAAGTACCCGGACAACCCCTTCGCCGATTTCACCGGCCGCTTCGGGTCCCTGGACCACACGCCAGGCTCCACGGCACAGGTCAGGTTCCTTCAGTACTACTACGATTTCTTCGACGACATCTCGAAGGGGCTGCGCGACCTCTCCCATGCGGGCGCCGAACTTTTCGCGGTCTGCTGCCCACCGGAAGGGCTCTTCCCGCGCCACCTGATGCTTGGGGTTCTCTTCCCGAACAAGGTGAGCACACCGGAGCTGTACCGGACCCCGTTCTGGCCGTCCCCGGCGCTCTCCGGCGGCGAGGATCGTATCGTCGAGCTAGAGCGGCTCTTCGAGCGCCTCGTGGAGATGACGACGCGCTTCACAGATGCTCCGCCGCTGCCGCTTGCCGGCTTTTCGCTCCTCCCCTCGACCGACAGCACGATCAGGATCACCCCGAGCAGGCTCGGGGAAGCCCCTCTTTCCGGGAAGGCGATCCCCTATTACTACCTCTTCACCGGGACCCCGCCGCTTTACCGGCTCTGGGACCCCGAGAAGACGCGGCGTAACCGCGCCAACCAGAACCTCGGCTACCGTTCCGACTCCTACCAGCCACCTGCCCCGAACTTCGTGACGCAGACGCTGCGTTACGACCTGGAGCCGTACAACTTCCTGCGCGTCGAGGGGCACCTCGGCAAGAACTACCAACGCGTGATGACGACGCTCCTGACGCTCAAGTCACGCTACCGCCTCCCCATCGAGGTAATCGCGCTGCGCACCGGCGCCTTCGACGAAAAGGTGACCGTCGATCTCTCCAAAAAGGGATGTCGATTCCAGGACCTCGAGACGCTCTACGAGAGCGTGAAGGCGGAATCTACCTGCTTTCTTTGCGCGGAGCTGCGCTACTTTTACGCGCTACCCTTCGAGACCCGCTCGCCGGTCACCACCCCGGTCAAGCCGCAACTCGCCGTGCTCGCCAACTGCGCGCCCGATTTCCTGGTACAGCCCCAGACGCTGGGACGGCTCTTCGAGGACTTCCTGGCGAACCAGCCCGGCGGGGCCGTCCCCGAGATCGATCCGAACGTCATCATCAACTTCCTGAACAGCCAGAACGCGGGGCAATCAAACCTGATCATCTTCTACGTGATCGCGTGCGTGGCGAAGCTTTTCGAGCAGTACGCGGCGTCGCTCGCCGAGCTTGACTACACCGCCTTCGAAAAGCGTTACCAGGATCTTTTGCGGGTGACCGAGGCGGTGGAGAAGGAACGGGAGGATGCGGCCGGAGCCATCGAAGGAACCATCAACCTGCTCCGCTGGGAGGAGCTCGACGACCGGCTCGAGGCGATCCTGTACCACTGCCGCCTGGACGTAGTGAAGGCGCTGGAGGGAGAGTTCGAGGACCGGTTGAGGGAGGTGAAGCAGAGGCTCTACCTCGGGACCTTCCTGCGCGATCACCCCGGCATCCAACACAAGGCCGGGGTTCCGTTAGGTGGCACCTTCATCGTCGTCTATCACGAAGAACCGGCCAGGGTGCTCCAGCCCAGAGGCGGGATCGATCTCGGCGGGCTCAGGGACCGCTTCCGCTTCGACAGGCCCGTGGCACCAGAGGGCGTTACCGCCAGGACGGGACCGGCGGCACCTTCGGGAACGGCCACACTCTGCGCCGACGTGGAGCCCGCCGCCATGATGGACGCCTTCACCAGGATGGCGAGCAAGCCCGAACTCGCGGCGGACCCTGACGTACGGCTCGTACTGGGGGCCTTCACGGGACGGGTGCCGGACCTTGGCGTGACGCGACCGCCACGGACCGGTGCCGAAGACATCATCGAACAGACGGTACGGGAGCTGGAGGACGGCGCCGTCATCGCCGACTTCTACCTCCCTTATCTCTGCTGCTCGGACTGCGCACCCGTGCAGTTCGTACTTCCCACGCCGCCGCTCAGCTTCACCGTGCAGACCGGCTGCACTAACGCCAACAACCAGGCGGAGGTGACCATCACCCCCGAGGGGGGGACGGCGCCCTACAGCGTGAAGGTGGACCAGCAGGACTTCACGCCGCTGGCCGGTGTGCTGGCCCTCTCCGCCGGAACCCACGTCATCTCTATACGCGACCAGGAGGCAACCGTCTCCGCGCCGCAAACGGTATCGATCCCGGCGCAACTCGTCCTCGGGGAGCCGCGCTTCGACTGCATCGGCGACACCGGAACTTACGTCGCCGTCATGGACATAGAGGGCGGCACCCCCCCGTACACGCCTAACCGCGGCTCGGTCAACGGGACCGCTTATTCCAGCGGCAACCTCCCCGGTGACACCGACGTCGAGATCGTCATCACCGACGCGCGCAACTGCAGCGCCTCGGCCACCCTCAGGCACACCTGCACCCAGCCGCTCGCCTTCAGTGCCACGGTCGGATGCACCGCCCCGGACAACCAGGCCCCGGTCGAGATAAAGGTGACCGGCGGCACCGCTCCATACAACGTACAGATCGACACCGCTCAGCCCGCTCCGGCAAACCAGGCGTTGAAGCTGAACGTCGGCGGGCACAGCATCATCGTGCACGACGCAGCCGGGACCGCGACCGCGCCGCAAACCATAGTGGTGCCGCCGCCCCTCGTGCTGCGGGAGACCGATTTCAGTTGCGAGGGGACCGCGAGCTATCGCTCCTTCATCCGCATCGAAGGAGGAACGCCCCCCTTCACGGCGAACGACAAGCCGGTCACCGGGAATTTCTTCAACACCGATCCCATCCCAAGCGGAAACAGTTTCTCTGTTACCGTTGCCGACCACAACAACTGCACCGCCTCGCTCCAGGTGCAGCACAACTGCGAACAGGCCTGCGACCTTCCTTGCGGCGGCCAGTCGCGCCGCTGTGCCTACCGGCTCTGGATTCAGCCCCCCTTCCAGGACGTGCGCTACGAGAGCTATCGACAGGAGCGCGAGGTGCGGCTGCGTTTCAACGGCCGGGACATAACGCTGCGCGCCGACGGGCTCCCCATACCCGATGCGGGCCATTTGAACGAGAACTTCAACGATGCCGTCGGGAGCTACGTGAAGGCATTGAACGAGGTGGTCAACCAGGCCCTGGTCGAGCAGGCGGGCGCCGCGCCGGGACGTCTGGTCTTCAGCTTCCAGCCCGACGACGCCCTTCCCTTCGCCGTGCTCTTCATCGAGTACTTTGTCTGCGACAACTTCAACCTCGAGTTCCGTTACAGCTTCGCCAGACCGAACCCGGCCTTCTCGATGGTGATCCGCTACACGAACGAGCCGGCGGCGACCGGCGCGCCCTTCGACGGCGCAGTCTTCATCAACCAACGCCTGAACAACAAGGAGACCAGGGTTCCCGCCTTCGACTGCAGCGAGCGCAACCAGTGCACGCACACCGACTACCAAAAGCTCTGCGAAGGGCCGCAGCCGGAACTGGACATGAATGTGGAGCGCGCCACGGAGAACGGTGTGCGGCTGGAAGGAAAGGTGGGGAACCTGCCGAGAGAGGAAGTAGCCGCCTGGGTGTGGGACCTGCCGCTTGCGAACAGCAGCGAGCCCTTCTACGAAGGGGAGCAGGTAGATGCGCAGGTGCAGCGCCCCAATGGCCCGGTGCAATTAGCCGCTATCATCCGCAAAGGGTGCTTCGGAGCAACGAAGAAGGAGCTGTAGACCGACCCCGCCCGCTTGAGACACGCAACGCCTCCCCCCGGAGGGGGGAGGTCGGGAGGGGGGATGTCTGAACGGACGCTGCGCCCCCTCCCCGCCCCTCCCCCTCCGGGGGAGGGAGTCACGGCTGCCGTCACCGCTTTACCGGTCCGACTGTCCGACAAACTGGAGCCCCGATAATGCCCCACGTAATCCGCAAAAAGCGCCTCCATATCGAGTTTCACGGGCCGGAGTCGGAGGTCGCGGCGCTGCAGCGCCGACTGGAGCGCTTCTGCTACGACTCCCTACTACCTGTAATGGAGGTCGTCCTGAACGAACACGCGGCGGAAGATGAACACATCCTGCTGGAAGAAGTCGTCATCGACGCGGGGATCATCCCGCTGGACCAGATGGAGGCCGACCTTTCTCAAGCCGTGCAGGAAGGAATGCAGCAGGCTTTGGGCGAGGAGCTGCAAAGTCCGCGCATCAACTCCAGACGCAGGAACAAACTCCAGGCGATGACCGAGGTGTTCATGCATTTCCTGGAACAGGGTTCTCTACCATGGTGGTTTCAGCTCCAGGCGGGAAAGGAGCTTGAACAGGTACTGCTTGAGTGCTGGTTGGACGAAAGCCTCCCCTACGGCGCCGCCGTCATCACCCTGGAAGAGGTCCTCATCCCGCTACAGAAGGAATCGGCGCGCAGGCGGCTGATCCTGCAGTTCACGGAGCGCTTCCGCTCGCTGCTGTTGCCGATCATCGCACCGCAAGTCGGCATTAGGGTTGCGGCGGTACTGGAGCGGCTTTCCGGTGTTGCGCTTCCTTCGACAGCGGTAGCCCCGATCCGAGAAAAGGTGTGGGACAACGGCCTGGCTGCCGCGGCAAACCACGTCAGCGCAACCGAGCACGAACTCATCTCCCGCGCGTGGCTCGGGCTCCCGGAATGGTTACGAAGGCATCCCGAGGTCTCAGTCGCCCTGGAGCGGCACTGGCCCGGAGCCGTCGGTTCGAGCAAGCCAGAGGCAACGGTCGAAGAGTCAAAAAGCGCCACCCATAAACAGAATGAGGAGCCGTCAGCCGGGCATGCGGAGAAGATCGAAGGAGCGGACAAGCCTGAGGCGGTGCAGGAAGGTATCTACATCGAAAACGGCGGCGTGGTGCTGCTGCATCCGTACCTTACCCGGCTCTTCGAGGCGCTTGAGATCAGCAACGGAAACCACATACTCGCACCCGAGCGCGGCGTCGCCGTCCTGCACTACCTTGCCTCGGGGTCAACCGAGCCGCCGGAATATCTGCTGGCGCTGCAAAAGATCCTGTGCAGCATCCCACTGCATATCCCGATCGCACGAAACATGGAACTGACCGAACTGGACATCGAAATGTGCGACAGCCTGCTTAAAGCCCTGCTCCAGCACTGGGGTGCTCTGCGTAACAGCTCATTGAACGGCTTGCGCGGCGCCTTCCTGATGCGGCCGGCGAAGCTGACCGTGCGGGATAACGACGAGTGGCTTTTGCAGGTCGAGAAGAACAGCTGCGACATTCTGCTGGACCAGCTCCCGTACAGCATTTCGATGGTGAAACTCCCCTGGATGGAGAAGCTCTTGTGGGTGCAGTGGAACTAGGAGTGCGGCGATGAAATCGTGCGCGGAAAAATCTTCTTCTGCTTCGACCGCAGCGGCTCAAGTCGCCAGAGAGCCGTTTCTCTCCCCTGCCGTGCAGAGGAAGATGACGGTCAGCAAGCCGGGCGACAAGCTCGAGCAGCAAGCGGACCGGACCGCGGACCGGGTCATGCGCATGAGCGCCCCGGAAGGCCCGAAGGAAGAAATCTCCCGGCAACAGGAGCCGCTCCAGCGCCAGGAAGAACGCCTCGGAAAGCAAGGAAACGAGGAGAAGGTCAGCCGTCTGCCCGACGAGCGTATGCAGCGGCAGGAGGAGCGCGTTCAGAAACAGGGGAATGAGGAGCGCCTGCAGAAGCAGAAGGACGAGAAGCCGCAGCGTGAACAGGGTCGTCTTTCCCGGCAGGGAAACGAAGAGAAGCTAAGACGCAAGGAGGACGAAAAGCTCAGCAAGGAGGGGGCGGAGAAGGACAACGTCCTGCGCTCCGAGGCCGGTGCCCCCCCTGTGGTCGGCGAGGCGACCCAGTCCGCCGTGAAAAGCGGCGCCTCAGGTGGGCGCCCGTTGGCAAGCGAGGTGCGGGATTACATGGAGCCCCGCTTCGGCAGCGACTTCGGCGCGGTCCGTGTCCACGACGACGAGCGTTCCGCCCGGCTCTCGAATGACCTTTCCGCCCGCGCCTTCACCTATGGGAACCACGTCTTCTTCTCCCGCGACGCCTACCAGCCCGGAACTAGCGAGGGGAAGCGGCTCTTAGCCCACGAACTGGCCCACACCGTACAACAGGGCGAGGGGGTCGCCCGCCAGGGGAACCCGCACAAGGAAAAGCGCGACGAGTCGCGAATCATGCGGGCACCCGCCCCCGCTCCCCCCAAAGCCGCGCCTGCAGTCGATGCCGGTCCGGTGAGTTCCCAAGTGGTGGATCTCTCCTCCTCCGTCTTCGCCCCCTCGCAAAAGGTTAAAGACGAGATCGAGGCCTCCAAGGACAAAGGCCTTGAAGTACGCGTGATCGTGAAGGGACTGACCGCCGAGGGACGGGTCAAGGTCCACATGGACAGCAAGAAGAACCTCGACTCGATCGGCAAGGGAACCATGCCCCTGCAAAACCCGTGGACCGACCAGATCGGCGGGATGCACATCAACTTCACCATCAAGAACAACGAGGTGACCGGCGGCTACGCATCGCTGAAACCCAAGGGCGGCGACACCAACGATTGGCTGCGGGCGCTGCAGAAAAACGCGGAACTGCTGGGAGGACTGGGCCTCAAGGTCGAGAGGCTCCCGAAACCCAAGAACACTTTCGAATCCGGCAAGCTCACCCTGGGCGTCGAAAACCTGAAGGTCGAAATCGGCGGGTTCCTGGACGCCGACTTCAACATCCTGGTAGAAAACGTCGCGAAGCCGAAGATCGACGCGAGCGCCACCGTCGACGTGAAGGGGATGGTGAAGGGGGACCTCAAGGTGGACAACACCAAGGGCCCCCTCACCGGTCAGCTCACCCTGGCGGTCAACCACAAGTCCTTCTCCGGTTCCGCGACGGTCATCTACAAGCCGGACGGCAGCGTTGATATAGGCGGCAAGGCGGCCTACAACGCGGACAAACTCTCCGGCGAGGTCTCTTTCATCGCCACCGATCTCGATTCGGCCAATAAGTTCGCCAAGGACGCGATCGCCGCGGCAGGAGGCAAGGAGAACATCGAGGCGACCGGTCCTCCCCCGCCGATACCTGCACCAAAGCCGGAGAAGAAGAGCCGCGCCATCGCGGCCACGGGGCAGTTGCAGTTCCACCTGACCCAGTGGTTTGCCGGTACCGTATGGGTCGTGGTCGACGGACGCGGCCTGTTGACCGTGGTGAGCAAGATCGCGCCGCCCGGCGAAATCCCGCTCTTCCCGCAGAAGAACTTCGACCGGGAGATCGTCAAGTTAGAGGCGAAGGCATATTACGGCATCCCCGTGGTCGGCAACCTGAACCTATTCGCCAACATAAGCCTTTGGGCGCTGGCGCGGCTCGGCCCGGCCAAGATCTACAACATCGAGATTCTGGGGACCTACTCGACAGACCCCGAGGTCCAGAAGTTCATCCAGATCTCGGCCTCTTTCAACATCTCTGCCTATGCCGGCCTGAGACTGCGCGCCGAGGGGGGCGCCGGGATCGAGATCGCGTCGCATGACCTGAAGTTCGGCGTAGGGATCCAGGTGGACGTGGGGCTCATGGCGTACGCCGACGCCCGCCCCACCATCGGCTATCGCGACCCCGGCGTTTTCTACGTCGGCGGAACGCTGGACATCGTGGCCCAGCCCATGCTCGACCTAGGCGGCGATTTCTTCATCGCCCTGGAAGCGCCATGGTGGTCGCCGATCTCCGACCACCGATGGACCTGGCCACTATTCTCCAAGCAGTGGCCCCTCTCCGACCCGGTCGGCGTCAGCGCGGTGGTAAAGGAGTACGTGCTCGGCTCGGGCACCGTCCCGGAGATCGAACTGAAGAAGCCGGAGTTCGACCCGTCCAAGTTCATGACCAGCATGGTGGACGACAAGCTGCCCGAGAAGTCCGGCGCCAAGGGGAGCGGCAGCGGCACCTTCAAAAACGACGGGAGCATCCCGCCACCGACCATCCCCCCGAAGAAACCGGCACCGAAGAAGCCGGAGCCGAAACCGACCAAGAAAGGGAAGACACCACCTGCCGGGACCAAATCGGCCAAACCGGACCCGAAGGGGGTGAAGGACCAGGAAACGGCGAAGATCTTCCAGGCTGCGGCGAAGCCCCTGGGCGCACTCCGGTCGGGCGGCCCTTTCACCCGCGCCATGCTGGACGCGGAACTTGGAAAGATCAAGGGATCGGTGAAGGGGATCACTTTCGACGTGCAGGCCAAGGGGGAGAACTGGGTGGTTACCCCGAAGGCGGGGGGGAAGAGCGCGAAACCGGTCCAGTTGAAGGGAAAAGGAATCGACAAGGACGCCAAGGACGGGAAAAAGGACGCACGGAGCGAGGCGCAGAAGCAGGCGGATCTCGACGCGGCCCTCGCCGATGCCACCGCCCTCCTGGAGGACGAAAACAAGGACGCCGCTGAAATCAAGCAGGCGCTCCCGGCAATCAAGACGAAGTACCACCTGATCCTGATCGAACTGGTCGAAGCTGATGCGGACGAGGACGAGGTCTACGACAGCATACGCGCCACCGTCAACCCGACAAAGAGCGGTACGAAGAAGAAACGTCTCAGAAAGCACAAGTCGCTGTACGTCACGCGCAAGGGGCATCAGTACGTACTCAAGCCGGAGTTCAGCACCAAGGAGTACATCCGCGACAGTTTCTACGCCAAGGGCTACCGCACCGACGTGTACGAATGGCGCGACGACCAGGTGAACGATCCCAAAAAGCTGAGGCACCCGACCAAGCCCAATCTGTACAAGTGGAACAACAAGTGGTGGGACAAGACGCTCAAGTACAAGGAGTCCCCCACCATCGACCACAAGAAGCAGGCTGTGGTCCAGCACTGGAATGAAACAGGGAGAACGACCTATCACAAAAAACGCCTCGATTACTTCAATGACATAAAAGGGATGGAGGTCGTTCCCTACAGCGAGAACAGTTCCATGGGGGCAAAGCTTCCCGACAGTTATTCAAAGCGAGTCACCATAAAATTCAGAGGTCCGGGAGATGGGACATGAGCATGTTGTATCTGTGGCATCCGTCGGTAAGCGGGGACGGCAAGGTTCTCGACTGCATCCTGACGCGTGGGGATTCGGACCAAATTGGAGGCGGCTCGGAGCGCTTCGTGAGCGCGCTGGCCTCCACGCTTGAGATCGGCACCATCCCGCTTAAGTGGTCGATAAAGCCGTACCGCTGCAACTTTTACAGCGAGTACTGGTCCGAAGGGGGATGGGAATCGAGGTGGGACTTCATCTGGCGTGTGACAGTCCATTTCAAGGCGCAGGTGGCGATACGACCGCTGAAGCTCGGCTATCTCGGGATAGACGACATCGACGACTACTCGCCGCTCGTGGAGAGCTACAAGTTCGAGCCCTTCTCTTGCCTGGTGGCCGGAAGCTTTGACTCGGAAGAAAAGGCGCGGGAAACGGCGCGCCGTCTCGCTAACGATAAGGAATTGGTAGCGGCAAGGAAGGTGGCGGCGGCCCCGGACCCGGTCATACAGGTGGTCCGCGTCGATGAAAAGGCTTTCCACCTGCGCGCGGCGCTAGGTTCCGGCGACGCCTCCTTCTTCCAGGGAGAGTACCCCGAGCTCACGCTCTCTTTTCTCGAAGCGGCCGGGGCGGTGACCCATGTCCGGGGATAGGAATACTCAGCACCCAAGCGCGGAAGCGACGAACCTGGGCCTCGCCCTGGACTGGATCGAGCAGCTGGTAACCGGCTATCTCGCCCTTCGTTTTGAGCGGGCCGAGAGCTTCGAGCCGCCGCCGCTCGAGTTTTGCAGCGAGGATTCGCCGCTGGAGCTCTTCATAAAGAGCCAGGACCCGGGCATGGAGGAATTCGCCGTCGTGATGATGGCGCTGGCGCCCCACCTGCGTCCCGGCTTCTACAACAAGATACTCGCACAGTTTCTTCCAGAGGGGGGCGAGGTGCACGAGTTCGGCGGTGTGCACGGCTCCGATCACCGGGCCATCCTCCCCACCGGGGAGACCGCCCAGTTCATCCTGGCCGGGAACGACGTGCGCAAAAGGATCGAGGTGCAGCGCATGTTCGGCGCCGAGCACTGGTTCGCCAAGAAAAAGGTCGTCTGGCTCGACACGGTGCGTCCCGGCGAGCCGATGATGAGCGGGCGCCTTTGCATCGACCCCGAGCTCGTGGAATGGGTGACCCTCGGCACGGTGGGAAAGCCGCGCTTCGGCATCGAGTTCCCGGCCCAGGCGATCGAGACGGAGATGGGATGGGAGGACCTGGTGCTGCACCCGGACACGCTGCGCCAGATCCGCGAGATCGAGAGCTGGGTCCGGCACAAGGACGTCCTCATGGAAGAATGGGGGATGAAGAAGAAGCTGGCGCACGGCTACCGCGCCTTCTTCCACGGCCCCCCCGGCACCGGCAAGACCCTGACCGCGACGCTGCTGGGGAAGTACACCGGTCGGGACGTGTTCCGCATCGACCTGTCGCGGGTGGTTTCCAAGTACATCGGGGAGACCGAGAAGAACCTCGCCCTCTTGTTCGAGAAAGCCGAGTACAAGGAGTGGATCCTCTTCTTCGACGAGGCCGACGCCCTCTTCGGCAAGAGGACCGACGTTCGCGACGCCCACGACCGTTTCGCGAACCAGGAGATCTCCTACCTGTTGCAGCGCATCGAGCAGTACCGGGGGCTCGTGATCCTCGCCAGCAACAAGCGCAACCAACTCGACGAGGCCTTCGTGCGGCGCTTTCAGGCCATCATCCACTTCCCCATCCCGCGGCCGGAGGAACGTTACCTGATCTGGAGCGGCGCCTTTCCGCCGCAGATCGAGATCGCAGCCGAGATCGACTGGCGGCAGATTGCGGCGAAGTACGAGCTCTCCGGCGCCGGGATCATGAACGTCATGCAGTACTGCGCCCTGGAGGTGTTGGCCGACCAGTCGCGCCGCCTGGATCTCAAAAGGCTGGAAGGGGCGATATTGAGGGAATACGTGAAGGAAGGAAAGGTCGTATGAAGCCGTTCTACGTTCTACGTTCTACGTTCTATGTTCTAAGTTCTATGTTTAGAAGCCTGGCCTTTAACGTAGAACGTAGAACATAGAACGTAGAACCTCGCTTTTAAAACCTTCTGCTGTCGTACGCCCAGTGCAGGAGCGCCTGGCGCTGCCTGCGGCGGCAGGTGAGCACTCCTTCCGGACAGTTGTTCCTGATCTGGGCGATGTGCCTCGTCATCGCCTTCCAGCGCTTGATCTGCCGCGCGTCATCCGGGCACCTGCGCCCCATGTAGTAGCGGCAGTACCACTGGAACCAGCCGCGCGGGTCGTCGCTGTAGATCCACCCTTTCTCACGCCAATACGCAAGCGGCTTCGATGCGTTGACCCCGAAGAAGTTGTACTCAGCCACATGCCGTTCGTGACAGAGCCTCGCGTTCTCAAACCAGTCCTCGGGAAACTCATCCCGGCAATCGGTCATGTACTTGCCGCCAAAAACTCCCATCTCCAGCATCTCTTTAGGCGTCAGATCGGGTTTGAACTCCGGATGGAAGTTCTCACCGACCGGCTCGGTACGGTAATAGACGTAGTCTCTCTGCATCATGTCATTGACACAAACACGAATCTTTTTCACTTTGACTTTGACTCTCCATGGAAAGCGGTAGAATATCCCGACAAAATGTACAGTGACCGGCAGCAGTGTCAAGCCGATAAAGAGATATCTATTCACGTTCAGGAGGCAGCGTCGCCATGGTGAGTATCGAAGAAGCACAGCGGATCATCCTGGAACAGATCGTTCCGCTCGAGATCGAGAAAGTAACCGTCTTCCACGGACTGAACCGCATCACGCCTGAGGATCACGTAGCACCGTGGGACATCCCCGCCGCGGACAACTCGGCGATGGACGGCTTCGCCTTTCTCCACTCGTCGGTCCAGGATAATCGCCTCAGCGTCTGCGGCTTTCTCCCTGCCGGTGAGGTGCGCCGTGAGACGGTGCCGCCGGGTAGCGCGGTGCGCATCATGACCGGGGCCCCGATCCCGCCGGGGTGCGACACCGTGGTGCCCATCGAGGATGTCGAAACGGACGGCGACGCCATTGTCATCCGAGGCAAGGTGAAAGCGGGCGACCATGTGCGCCGGCGCGGCGAGGACATATCCCGCGGCGATGTCGTCATCCCGACGGGCTCGCTCTTGCGCCCGCAGGAAATCGGCATGCTATCCGCCATGGGGAACACCTCGCTCGCCGTCTACCGGCGCACCCGCGTCGCCATCCTCGCAACCGGCGACGAACTCCTCGAGCCAGGGGCCACGCCCGAACCTGGCAAGCTCATCAACAGCAACAGCTACAGCCTTGCCGCACAGGTGCTCGACGCAGGCGGCGACCCGGTGCTGCTCGGCATCGCCACCGACGACCTCGAGGCCACCTGCGAAAAGATAAGAGCTGGGCTCAACGCGGATTTACTCGTGATAACCGGCGGGGTCTCGGTCGGCGACCGCGACTTCGTGAAGGCGGCCATCGAGGAGCTGGGCGGCAGCGTGAACTTCTGGAAGGTGAACATGAAACCGGGCAAGCCGCTCGCCTACGCCACGCTGCAGGGGAAACCCGTCTTCGCTCTTCCCGGCAACCCGGTCGCTGCCATGGTTTCGTTCGAGCTTTTCGTGCGCCCTTCCCTTTTGAAGGCGATGGGGCACCGGCGCGTGTTCCGGCCGACGGTCCGGGCCGTGCTGCAGGAGCCTGCGGTCAACAAGGGGAACCGCCCCCACCTCGTGCGCGGCATCGTCTCGCAGTGCGACGGGCGTTACCTTGTCTCCACCACCGGCAACCAGAGCTCGGGGCGGCTCTCCTCCCTCACCCTGGGCAACGGTCTCATGAAGCTCGCACCGGAATCCAGGATCGAGTCCGGCAACGAGGTGGAGGTCATGCTGCTCGACCGCAATTTCGAGATGGGCCTTTTGCAGGAGTAACCCGAACCGTTCCGTCTCTCCCACCCAGCCCCCTCCCCTTTTCGAGGCGGCCGTTGCTGCATAAACGACGGCCGCCGCCATTTTTCCGCTTCAACCTGCAAATCCTCTTTGCCTTGTTATAATTAGGTCCCGACCCGTCCAAGCCTAATTAACAAAATTTTCCCTGCTACCTTTTTTCCCAGGATCGGTCCAGCTCGCGGTATCGCCTCAGTCCGCAAAAGGGGAAGACAGCCTTATCGCTTTTTTTGATCTAGGTCAAAATTATCCACAGAATAGTGTTCTAGAGTCGTCTTGCTCCAAAACGTTTACACTACCGGGCCGAAGGCTTCCTCAAGAGCCCCTCCCCGTACAACCAACATGGAAGCACAAGGAGAAAATCCATGCAGCCTGCCCTTTCAAAACTCGGCCGTTTGATTTTGTCGATGACATTGGTGCTGTTCGCCTCGGGAACCGTTCGCGCCGATGCGGGCAAGGACCTTTTCGACAAGATGTGTTCCTCCTGTCACACCATCGGCGGCGGTGACGGGGCCGGCCCCGACCTTAAAGGGGTCGGTACCAAGCGTTCTTCCGAGTGGCTGGTGCAGATCATCACCGACCCGGCGAAGCTCACCGCGTCGAAGGACCCGGCTCAGGCCGAGTTGGTTAAAAAGTACGGCATGGAGATGCCGAGCCTCGGGGTGAGCCGCCCGGATGCCGAGAAGATCGTCGCCTTCCTGGGTGGTGGCGCTCCCGCGCCGGGCGCCGCTGCGGGTTCCGCTGCGTCAGGTAGTGCGCCAGCACCTGCTGAGACCAATGCCGCCCCGCCTGCGGAGGTCGTGGTCACCAAGGAGCTCCTCGCGACGGGACGGGACCTCTTCACCGGGAAACAGCGCTTCGCCAAAGGTGGCGCCCCTTGCGTCTCCTGCCATCACTTCGACTACCCCGGGATCCACAGCGGAGCCCTTGCCGCCGACCTTACCGGTCTCTACGGCAAGATGGGCGAGAACGGCGTGCGCGGCGTGCTGAAAAGCCTCAACTTCCCGGTGATGAAAAAGATCTACGCGGACCGCCCGCTGACCGACGATGAGGCGACCGCGCTCACCGCGCTTTTCAAGGATGCCTCCGCCCGAAAGCAGGCCCAAAGTGATCCCTACCCCATTGCCGGCCTTGGCTTCTTCGCCTTCTGCCTTATCGCCGCGCTCGCCTTCAAGAGGAGATACAAATAATGTCACACGACAGGATCAAGGACGAACGTTCGCCGCAAAACCGGCAATGGGAGGAGTTCTACCGCAACCGCCACCAGTACGACAAGGTGGTGCGCAGCACCCACGGCGTCAACTGTACCGGCGGCTGTAGCTGGATGGTGCACGTGAAGGACGGCATCGTCGGCTGGGAACTGCAGGCGAACGACTACCCGCAGTTCGACGGCACCATCCCGAACCACGAGCCCCGCGGCTGCACGCGCGGCATCACCTTCTCCTGGTACCTCTACAGCCCCCTGAGGGTCAAGCACCCCTACCTGCGCGGCGCGCTGCTCGACCGCTGGACCGAGGCGAGAAAGCTTCACGCCGACCCGGTGGACGCCTGGGCGAGCATCGTAGAGGACAAGGAGAAACGCGCCTCCTACACCGGCCAGCGCGGCATGGGGGGCTTTAGGCGCGGCGACTGGGATACCGTGACCGAGATCATCGCCGCCTCCAACATCTACACAGCGAAGAAGCACGGCCCGGACCGCGTCGTCGGATTTTCCCCCATTCCCGCCATGTCTATGATCAGCTATGCGGCGGGAACGCGCTTCCTGCAGCTCTTCGGCGGCGTCGCCATGAGCTTCTACGACTGGTACTGCGACCTTCCCCCCGCCTCCCCGCAGGTCTGGGGCGAGCAGACCGACGTGAACGAGTCGGCGGACTGGTACAACGCCTCCTACATCGTCCTTTGCGGTTCCAACGTCCCGATGACCCGCACCCCGGACGCCCACTACCTGACCGAGGCGCGCTACCGCGGCACCAAGGTGGTGGTGATGTCGCCGGACTTCTCCATAGCGACCAAGTTCGCCGACGCTTGGCTCCCGGTGGAACAGGGGCACGACGGCGCCTTCTGGATGGCGGTGAACCACGTGCTCCTCAAGGAGTTCTACGCCGAGCGCGAAGTCCCCTTCTTCAAGGATTACGTCACCAAGTACACCGATTTCCCTTTCCTCGTTGAGCTAACGGAACAAGACGGCGTCTGGCGCCAGGGTGAATTGGTGCGCGCCGCCCAGTTCGAGCGCTCGGCAAACCTCGAACATGCGGAATGGTGCCTGTGCGTTGCCGACCAGGACGGCTCGGTACGCGTCCCCAACGGGAGCCTCGGCACGCGCTGGAGCAAACAGGAGGGGAACTGGAACCTCGAGATGAAGGACGTGGTGGACGGCGGCGCGATCGACCCCGCCCTCACCTTCCTGGGGGGAGAGACCCGCAGGGTGCGCTTCCGTTTCGAGGGTGAAACCGACGCGGTCCGCGAGGTCCCGGTGCAGCGCGTCACCACCGACAAGGGCGAGATCGTGGTCACCACGGTCTTCGATCTCTTGATGGCACAGTTCGGCGTCTCCCGCGGCCTTTCCGGCGACTACCCGGCCGGGTACCATTCCGAGCTTCCCTTCACCCCGAAGTGGCAGGAGAAGCACACCGGCATCGACGCCGAGACCGTCCTGAAGATCGCACGCGAATGGGGTGAGAACGGCGAGAAAAGTAACGGGCGCAACATGGTCATCATCGGGGCCGGTGTGAACCACTGGTACCACCAAGACCTCATCTACCGCGCCGCGATAACCGCCCTCATCCTGACCGGGAGTGTCGGGAGAAACGGCGCAGGCCTCGCCCATTACGTCGGGCAGGAGAAGGTCCAGCCGCTCTCGCCCTGGACCTCCATCGCCATGGCGCACGACTGGATCAAGGGGTCCCGTCTGCAGAACACCCCGAGCTTTTGGTACATGCACTCGGACCAGTGGCGCTACGACCGCAGCTTCGTGGATTACTTCAAGCCGGAGACCGGCGAGAAAATGCCGGTGCACGCCGCGGACTTCAACGCGAAAGCGGTTCGGCTTGGCTGGCTCCCCTTCGCCCCGCATTTCAACGAGAACCCCCTTTCGCTGATGAAACAGGCGAAGGAGGCGGGGTGCGAGGACGACGCGGCGACGCGCGCGTGGCTTGTACAACGCCTGAAAAGCGGCACGACCCGCTTTGCCATCGAGGATCCGGACAGGGAGGGGAACTGCCCGAAGGTGTGGTTCATCTGGCGCGGCAACGCGATCTCGGCAAGCGCCAAGGGGCACGAGTTCTTCCTGAAGCATGTGCTCGGCGCCCCGAACGCAAGCTGCACCGCACGCGAGGCTGCCAAGGGCGAGGTGCAAGACATCGTCTGGCACGAAAAAGCCCCCGAGGGGAAGGTCGACCTCGTCATCGATCTCAACTTCAGGATGGACACCTCGACCATGTACTCGGACATCGTCCTTCCGGCGGCAACCTGGTACGAGAAGAGCGACCTGAACACCACCGACATGCACTCCTTCGTTAACTGCATGGACGCGGCGGTCCCCCCTTCCTGGGAATCCAAATCGGACTGGAAGATCTTCACCATGATCGCCAAGAAGGTGAGTGAGCTCGCGGTAACGCACCTCCCCGAGCCGGTACGCGACGTTATTGCCGCGCCGCTTTTGCACGACACCCCGGGCGAGATTGCACAGCGCACGGTAAAGGACTGGAAACTCGGCGAGTGCGAGCCGGTGCCGGGCAAGACCATGCCCAACCTCGCAATCGTCGAGCGCGACTACGTGAACCTCTACAACCGCTACCTATCGGTCGGCCCCGAGATCGGGCACCTCGGTTCACACGGAAACTACTACGACGCGGATGACGAGCACGAGAAACTGCGGGAAACCCTTCCCAACCGTAGCTGGAACGGCAAGAGCTTCATCGACATCGCCGACGAGAAGGTGGTGGCGGACGTAATTCTGTCGCTTGCCCCCGAGACCAACGGCGAACTTGCGCACCGCGCCTACCGCAACCTGGAGAAGAGGGTCGGCAAGCCGCTCGCGCAGCTAGCCGAAGGGTCGCGCGATGTGCGGATCAAATGGGAGGACGTGACCCAGAAACCGCGCCGGGTGCTGAACTCCCCGATCTGGAGCGGGCTCGTGAACGGCGGTCGCCCGTACGCGCCGTTCACGCTGAACGTCGAGCACGAGGTCCCCTGGCGCACCCTGACCGGGCGTCAATCGCTCTACCTGGATCACCCGTACTACCGTGAGTTCCACGAGGGGCTCCCCACCTTCAAGGGGAAACTGAACCCAGCGCTTCTGGACGAGACCGAGGGGGAACAGGGGCTCGTGCTGAACTTCCTCACCCCGCACGGGAAATGGGGCATCCACTCCACCTACAGCGACAACCTGAGGATGCTCACCCTCTCCCGCGGCGGGCAGGCGATATGGCTGAACCATCTGGACGCGGCCGGTGCCGGTATCGAAGACAACGAGACCATCGAGGTGTACAACTCAAACGGCGCGGTCGTCTGCCGCTCCATCGTCTCGTCCCGCATACCGCGCGGCGCTGCGATCATGTATCACGCACCGGAGCGAACCCTGAACATCAAGAAGTCGAAGAAAAGCGGGAAAAGGGGTGGCGTTCACAACAGCCTCTCGCGTATCCGCTTGAAGCCGACCCTGATGCTCGGTGGGTACGCGCAGTTCAGCTACTACTTCAACTACTGGGGCCCAACCGGCGTGAACCGCGACAGTTACGTGGTGGTCAGGAAACTGAAATAGGATCAAGGAGCCATAAATGGATGTTAGAGCCCAAATAGTCATGGTGTTCAACCTGGACAAGTGCATCGGCTGCCACACCTGTTCCATTTCCTGCAAGAACATCTGGACCGACAGGAAGGGCGCCGAATACATGTGGTGGAACAACGTCGAGACCAAGCCCGGCGTCGGCTACCCGCGGCAGTGGGAGGACCAGGAGCGCTTCAAGGGGGGCTGGGTGGTCGACGGCAAGAAACTGAAGCTCAAGGCCATGGGCAAAGGCCCCACCCTCGCCAACATGTTCTTCCAGCCCAACATGCCGAAGATCGAGGACTACTACGAGCCCTTCGACTTCGATTACGGGAACTTGGCCGGCGCCAAGGAGTCGAAGGACCAGCCGGTAGCCGAGGCCTTCTCCCAGATCTCCGGGAAAAAGATTGAGGAGATCCAGGGAGGCCCCAACTGGGACGACGACCTCTCCGGCTCCCAGGTCTACGCGGCCAAGGACCTGAACCTCAAAGACAAGAAGGTGATCGAGTCCTACGACTCGATGTTCATGCAGTACCTGCCGCGCATCTGCAACCACTGCCTGAACCCGGCCTGCGTCGCCTCCTGCCCGTCGCGCGCCCTCTACAAGCGCGGCGAAGACGGCATCGTCCTCGTCGACCAGGAGGTGTGCAAGGGGTGGCGCTTCTGCACCAGTGCCTGCCCGTACAAGAAGGTCTACTTCAACTGGAGTACCGGCAAGGCGGAGAAGTGCATCTTCTGCTACCCCCGCGTCGAGGGTGGGCAGTGCAACGCCTGCGCCCACAGCTGCGTCGGGCGCATCCGCTACGTGGGCGTGCTCCTTTACGACGCGGACGCCGTCGAGGCGGCAGCACTGAAAGGGGACGCCGAACTCGTCGAGGCGCACCGCGACGTGATCCTCGATCCGCGCGACCCGGAGGTCTGCAGACAGGCCAAGGAGAACGGCATCTCCGACCAGTGGCTGGATGCCGCTGCTGCGTCCCCGGTCTACGCGCTGGTGAAGGAGTTCCGCGTTGCTCTCCCGCTGCACCCGGAATTCAGGACGCTCCCGATGGCGTACTACATCCCTTCCCTCTCCCCGGTCCTCTCTACCTGGGGCGATACCCACAAGCTCCTCGAGCACGGCATGATCCCGGCGCTGGAGACTCTGCGCGTTCCCATCGGTTACCTGGCGAGCCTTCTCTCCGGCGGGAACCACGCGGTGATCGAGGAGGCGCTTAAAAAGCTGATCGCGATCAGGGTGCGGATGCGGGCCGAAAACCTCGGACTCCCGGCCGACCCGGAGCTCCTTGCGGACGCGGGGCTCGACGAAGCGGCGGCAAAGAGGCTGTACCGGCTCTTCACCATCGCGGGCTACAACGAGCGCAACGTGATCCCGCCGCAGCAGCGCGAGGAGAACGATCCGGAGAAACGCAGGCAGGAGGGAGGCTTCGGCATCCTTAAAAAGACCAGGAGGGGCGGCAAATGAGCATTCAGCAGAGCTATGACGCCCTGGCGAGACTGTTCGAGTATCCAAGGCAAAGGGAGGAGCTGCAGGCATCCTTCGCCAGTGTCGCTGGCTACCTGCGGCAAAACGAGATCCAGTCACGGCTGAACCTTTTCGGCGAGCTGGTGACCGGATCGACGCTGGAAAAACTGCAGGAAGAGTACGTCGCCCGCTTCGACTTCAACCCGGCCGGGGCGCCGTACCTGGGTCACCACCTGTACGGCGACAACCAGAAAAAAGGGGGATACATGATCCAGGTGAAACAGGAGTACTCGAGGCACGGCTTCGTCGCGCCCGACGAGGAACTCCCGGACCACCTGGCGGTGCTTCTCTCCTTCCTCGCACACCTGGCGCGGCATGGCGAGGACGAGGCGCGCCGCGAGTTCATCGGGAAACTGGTGCTGCCCGGCATCAACAAGCTGATCGGGGCCCAGGCCCCGCGCGACACGTCCCCATGGTTCACCCTGGTCGAGGCGGCCGAGCTACTTTGCAGCGCGGACTGCCGGGAGGTTCCCTCATGCTGAACGATCTGATCTTCATAGCGCTCCCTTACGCAGCGCTCGCGCTGGTGCTCCTGGTCACGCCGTACCGCTTTTTGAGCAATCGGCTCACCTGGTCGGCCTACTCGACGCAGTTTCTCGAGCGAAAGGTCCTCTACTGGGGGATCAACCCGTGGCACTACGGCATCCTTCCCATCCTCCTGGCCCATGTCCTGGGCTTCGCCTTCCCCGGTTTCTTCAAGGGGTTCCTCGGGAACCAGCAGACCCTTTTCGCGACGGAAAGCGTACTCTTCGGGCTCGGCGCCTTCGCCTTTTTCGGCGTGCTGCTCCTTTTGCTGCGGCGCGTGAACTCGGGAATGCTGAAGCGGGTCACCTTCAGTTCGGACTGGCTCGTGCTTTATCTCCTCGCCTTCCAGGCGGGTACCGGGATCTACATCGGCTACTTCATGCGCTGGGGCTCACAGTGGTACCTGCACACCGCGGTTCCCTACCTCTGGTCGATCGTCTCGTTCCGGCCGCAGATCGAGTACGTTGCCGACCTGCCGCTCGTGTTCAAGCTGCACGCCGCCTGCGCCTTCCTGATCGTCGCGGTGCTCCCGTTCACGAAACTCGTGCACATGCTCTACCTCCCCGTAGATTTCCTGAAGGACCCGCCGCTTCTGTACCGCTGGCGTTCGAAATAGCTATTTAATACTTTACAGGAGGGTCGATGTCGTCACGAGTATTGGCAGTATGGAGCCCGGAGGATGCAACATTCTGGGAGGATCAGGGCAAGGCGGTCGCCTATCGAAACCTGTGGATCTCGATCCCGGCCCTGTTCATCTCATTCGCGGTATGGATGGTCTGGAGCGTGGTGGTGGTTAACCTGCAGTCGATCGGCTTCGCCTTCGACGCGGACAAACTTTTCTGGCTGGCGGCGCTTCCGGGACTTTCCGGCGCCACCCTGAGGATCTTCTACTCTTTCATGGTCCCCATCTTCGGCGGCAGGACCTGGACCACGATCAGCACAGCTTCGCTTCTCATCCCCGCGGTCGGCATCGGCTTCGCCGTGCGCGACCCGAGCACGAGTTACACGACCATGCTGCTGCTCGCCTTTCTCTGCGGCCTGGGAGGGGGTAACTTCGCGTCTAGCATGTCCAACATCAGCTTTTTCTTCCCGAAATCGCTGAAAGGGACCGCCCTTGGCTTGAACGCGGGGCTCGGCAACCTGGGCGTCAGCGCCATGCAGTTCCTGGTGCCGATCGTCATCACCACCAGTTCCTTCCGTGCGCTCTGCGGTGATCCCCAGCTTTGCGTTATCAAGGGGACGGCTGAATCGGTATGGATGCAGAACGCCGGCTTCATCTGGGTACCCTTCATCGTGCTCGCCACCCTCGCCGCCTGGTTCGGCATGAACGACATCGCCGATGCGAAGGCGTCCTTCAAGGAGCAGTCGGTCATCTTCAAGCGCAAGCACAACTGGATCATGTGCTGGCTCTACCTCGGCACCTTCGGCTCCTTCATCGGCTACTCGGCCGGTCTGCCGCTCTTGATCAAGTCCCAGTTCCCCGCGGTCAGCCCGACCCAGTACGCCTTCATCGGCCCCCTGCTGGGCGCCCTGTTCCGTCCGGTCGGCGGCTGGATCGCCGACAAACTGGGCGGCGCGCGGGTCACCTTCTGGAACTTCATCGCCATGGCGGCGACCGCCGTCGGCGTGCTGTACTACCTCCCGAGCCAGGAAAACCCGGGCAACTTCTGGGGCTTCCTCGCCATGTTCATCCTTATGTTCATCACCACCGGGATCGGCAACGGTTCCACATTCAGGATGATACCGGTTATCTTCTTGACCGAGCGCCAGCGCGCCGCGCAGGATGGCGGCCCGAAAGCACAGGCCCAGGCGACGGCCGAGGCGGGCAAAGAAGCGGCGGCAGTTCTCGGCTTCTGCTCGGCGTTCGCGGCCTACGGGGCCTTCTTCATACCCAAGGCCTTCGGCAGCTCGATCACCCACACCGGAGCCCCGCATCTGGCCCTGTACGGCTTTCTGGCCTTCTACCTGAGCTGCCTGGCCCTGACCTGGTACTGTTATTCGCGGAAAAATGCCGACATGCCTTGTTAAGGTAAGCGCTGTGAAGGGAACGGGGAAGCGTGTTGTCTTCCCCCGGTGTCTCCAGCAGAGTTGAGGCGGGGCGACGGCAATGGCGCCGTCCCCCGCCGCCCGCCGGAGGGTTACATGATCCTGCAACTTCTCATACCGATGCTTTTCTGCACGCTGCTGGTGGCACTTTTGTACTCCTGCGTCGGCCACGGCGGCGCATCCGGATACATCGCGGTACTCGCCCTGTTCAGCGTGTCGCCCGAGGTCTTCAAGCCGACCGCGCTCACCCTGAACCTGCTGGTCGCCGGAATCACCACGTGGTCGTTTTTCCGCGCCGGGCATTTCTCGTGGCGGCTTTTCTGGCCCTTCGCCGCGACCTCGATTCCGTTCAGTTTCCTCGGCGGATACCTCACCCTCCCCGCCCATATCTACCGGCCGCTGGTCGGAGTGGTGCTGCTCCTGTCGGCATCGCGTCTTTTGCTGCAGAAAAACGCAGCCCCTGTCCGCACCACTCCCCCGTCCCTGCCGGTCGCTCTCGTCATAGGAGCCGCGCTAGGGCTTCTCTCAGGCCTGACCGGAGTCGGCGGCGGTATTTTCCTGAGTCCACTTCTGCTGCTCTGCAAATGGGGCGAGCTGCGCGAGGTCTCGGCGGTCGCCGCCCTGTTCATCCTGGTGAACTCCTGCGCCGGGTTACTCGGGCATCTGAGCGGCGTTCAGGCGATACCGAGCTACGCGCCGCTCATGGCCGGAAGCGCCCTTCTGGGCGGCGCCATCGGTTCGCTGCTGGGTAGCCGTCATCTCCCCGTCCCCACCATCATGCGGGTGTTATCGCTCGTACTCACCATCGCCGGCTTCAAGCTTTTGCTGGTTTAGCCTCCAAACTAGAACATGAAAACCAGGAAGATGATACCGGCGGCGATGCGGTAGATGCCAAAGGGGATGAAGGTGTGGCTGGTGACGAACTTGAGGAGGGCCTTGATGCCGATCACGCCGAAGATGAACGAAACGACGAAACCTACGGCGATGTTCTGCCAGTCCCCCATATGAAACACGGAGTGGTTCTTGTAAATGTCGTAGCAGGTGGCGGCGAACATGGTGGGAAGCGCGAGGAGAAAGGAAAATTCGGCGGCGTCCTTGCGGTCGAGCCCGCAGACAAGCCCGCCGATGATGGTGGCGCCTGAACGCGAGACGCCGGGGACCATGGAGATGCACTGCACGAGGCCGATGATGAAGGCCTGCCGGTAGCTGACTTCGTCAAGAGTATGGGTCGTGGCTGGGCGGTCCTTCATCCAGAGCTCTATGACGATGAAAGCGACGCCACCAGCGATGAGCATGTAACTCACCAGGGAGGGCTGGAAGAAGGACTTGACCAGTTTGTAAAGGAGAAACCCGATAGTGCCGGTGGGCAGGAATGCCCAGCAGAGCTTCTTGAGCAGTTCCGGGCGCGCGAAGAGCTGTTTTCGGTACACCTCGACGACGGCAAGCATCGCCCCGAGTTGGATGACCACCTCGAATACCTTGTGAGCATCGGTTTGCGGCAGTTTCAAAAGTGCGGATGCCAGGATGAGGTGCCCGGTTGATGAAATGGGAAGAAACTCGCTAAGCCCTTCCACGATGCCAAGTATGATCGCGTCAAAAATCCCCACGGAAAACACTCCTCGTACTGCCGGCGCAGTCGCTGGTAATCAAAGCGAGGTAACATACCCCATCATCTTCGCCTTGTAAAGGTGCCCGTGACTCAGACCGGATCAGTTTAAGGAAAAGCCCACTGGGGCCAATATCATGTGATTATTGTTTTTTGAAAAACAGGCGTGGCATGCTAGGATGCCGAGGTTTGAAGCGCTTCCGTATAGCGCGGCCCCAGAGTTGTTTTAAACCTTAAATGAAATGAGGCTTGGGAACTGTGATAGGCAAAGATGGAGTATCGGCGTTGGAAAGCGACAGGACCGCCACCTGGATCATTCTCATTTCAACACTGGCATATATCGGCATCTATACATGCCTTAGTTTCTATGCCCACCCTGCCGCTGACGATTTCAATTTCGCCAACAAACTGATCGAGGAAGGCTTCCTCAAAAGCCAATACTCCACATACCTGACCTGGAGCGGACGCTACACCAGTACGGCGATCATCAGCGGTTTCATCGCCGGGTTCGATCTGTTACGGGGCTTTTGGCTATTACCGCTGTTTCTGATCGTGACAACGGGCGCATCGTTCGTCGCGCTGGCGCACTCCATCTGGAAGTGGAGCAAGCCGGCGCTTTCTATTTGGTGCTATGGCCTTGCGCTTACCGCGCTCTACTTATCCGGCCTTCCCTCAACATCCGAAACCATCTACTGGTTGGCCGGAGGAATCAGCTACCAGTTGGGCAACTCCCTGTACGTACTACTGCTGGCGGCCCTGATCAAACTGCACCGCGGCGAGGGAACCACCAGGCTCGTCGTGGCCACCAGTTTTCTGATACTAGCCATCGCAGGACTGAATGAGACCATCATGCTGCTGCAGTCGATGTCCCTCGCAGTCATGGCGACCTATGCCTTCGCAAGAAAAACACCCCAGCGCTACCGCCTCCTGATGTTTACCCTGACTAGCCTCGTCGGGGCGGCAATCGTCGCCGCCGCACCGGGGAACGCGGTTCGTTCCAGTTACTATCCCGCAGCGCATGACATAGCCTTTTCCATCAAAGAGTCGATACGCTGGTCCGCAATCAGGTTCGTTTCCTGGGGGAAATTGCCGATCATGTGGCTGGCAACTCTGCTTTGGGTCGCCGCAACAGCTGCACACGCACCGAACGCTGCATCTCGCTTGAACTTCAAGAGCGGCGCTTTTGCGGCGCTTTTGTGGCTGTCGACTTTGACCGCCCTGTTCTTCCCGGCGTTTTGGAGCATGGGGTACGCTCCGCCGAACAGGACGCTCAGCATCAACTACATGTTGTTTCTGATCGGATGGTTCCTCATGGTCAGCCTCGGCACATCCCTGCTCTCCATAAAGAGTTCCATTTTTTCTAAAAGCTTCCTTCGCTTCATCGCCGTAATCTTCGCCATATGCCTCTTCACAACCGGCAACGGCGCCAGGGCGCTGAAGGATCTGGCCATCGCACCCGATTACTCGAAGCAGTTGAACGAACGCTACCAAAAGATCGAACTGCATCGCGGACAGGCCGCTGAACTAAAGGTACCGGTACTGTCCGAAAATCCGGGCACGATCTTCTCAGCCGACATAACAACGAAAAAGGATGACTGGAAAAACGTGTCGTACGCCCAGTATTTTCACTTGAAGGCAATAGCGACGACGTACAAGAAGCTATAAGCCGATTCCTTTAGAACAAGCGGCCGAACCCTTTGTGAAACGACCTCAAGCGCTGAGCTTTTCGTAAGAGGCGTACAGGGTGTTCTCCTCGCTGCGCAGCCTCCTCGATATGGTCGCGAAGAGTCGCCCGAGCGCCCTGGCGAACTCGATGTCGATGGGAGCGTCGTCCGCCGCGTACTTCTTGAAGAAGGCGATGGCGTTGCCTGAGATCTCCTCCATGTCCTTCGCGTAGAAATCGACGGTGCGCTTGAGCGCCTGGTCCGTCTGCGCGGCACGGTTCAGCACCGGGTAAAGCTGGGTGTCTTCCTTCCTCAGGTGGGCGAGCAGCGTGTTTTGCGCCGCAACGAGGATCCTGTGCGCTTCCTTGTTGGTGATGGTGGTATCCTTCACGCGATTGAGCATCGCCTCGATTTCCACGTGGTCCCTCTTCAACTCGTCGATCAACCTTGCCATGAGCCACCTCTCCTTGATGCCGTCTTTGTCCTGCAACTAGATCAGAACGTTTGCTTTGTATGATCGGAGTATAGGCCAGGCCGGAGCGCTGCGGCTTGATGCAGGTCAAGAAATTAAGGAATCGCGGAGGGCTGTGCGGATGCGGTGGGAGATGAAGGCAAAGGCGTAACGCCATGCGGAACCGGTATGCCGGAAAAGTTCCGGCGCCGTGAAGAGCCCGGGAGAGAGGATCCCCCTGGCGAGGAAGTTGACCACGCAGACGCCCACCCAGCGCTCCACCAGCATCCGGGAGAACTGAGGTTCGGGGTAGATGCCGCGGGCATCGTTCGCCCTTTTCAGCTTGCAAAGCCAGGCGTCGATCCTGGCGAGCTGTTCTGGGACGGGAAGGTTCTGGATGGGAAAATGGACGGGGCGGGTCAGGGCACTCAGCAGCTGGTGGACCTCGAACTCCTCCGGCGTCGGATCTATGCCGAGTTCACGCAGCAGGTCGCGGCGCACCCGGCCCGAGGATTCCATCTGCTGCTGCGCATGCACGCTGGTGACCTGGCCGGGATGAAGCCGGTAGTGCAACAGTACCTCGGGGATGTTGGCGAAGCGGCAGTACCTGAGCGCCTCGGCCCACAACCTGAAATCCTCGGCATGGCCGAAGTCGGCATCGTAGCGCAGGCCGTGCTCCTCGAGAAGCCTTTTGCGCAGAATCACCGTCGGGTGCCCCACCACCGGGTTGAAGAGGGTGCCGCACCTTATGCTGTCGTGGTCGCAAGCGCAGCGCGTCGTCCTGCGCACGCGCTCGCCGAACTCGAGGTACCACACACCGCAGACGCCGACCTCGGGATGGGCCTCCATGAAATCGACCTGCCGTTGCAGCCGCTCCGGGAGGCTCACGTCGTCGCAGTCCATGCGCACGATATAGGCGCCGCGGGCAAGTTCGATGCCGCGGTTCAGGGTCGCGATGAGGCCGAGGTTTTTCCCGTTGCGGACGAGCAGTACACGCGGATCGACAAAGCTTGCGACGATGTCTGCGGAACCGTCGGTCGATCCATCGTCGATCACCAGGAGCTCGAAATCCTTGAAGGTCTGGGTGAGGATGCTCTCCACCGCCTCGCGCAGGAACGCCTCTCCGTTGTAGACCGCCATCAGCACCGTCACCGCCGGGTGGGCCAACGCCGCAATAGTCACATCTTTCTCCAGTCTGTTATTACGCAGCCACAAAGACCTGTCAGGCGAGCCTGATGATCCGGCAGCGTCGGATCTTACCGACAAAAACCGACAACTTCAAACACAAATTCGTTGCCGGACCTGAAGGTAAAGTGGTTTTCGACCAGTTCCACAAAAAGCTTCTTTTGCACTATGGCCAAAAGGGGTCGCTTCATGATAATATGCCCGAGATATTTGACCGAAGCAGGTACTATGAAAGACACCCTTCAAACCATCATATCCCCTTCCCCGCCGACATCTGACGCTCCTCACGGAAATCCATTGTCGACATAGCTGAGGCTTCTGAAATCAGCGCATTTTTCAGGCTGCAAATAATTCTGATGACTCTGTCATAGAGAGGTGAAACATGAAATCCGTTTTGGTAACCGGCTCAGCAGGACTCATAGGTTCGGAAGTAGCGACTTTTTTCCATGGCCAGGGCTTTACCGTACACGGCATCGATAACAACCAGCGGGCCGTCTTTTTCGGCCCCCAAGGTGACACCCAGTGGAGTCTAAAGCGACTGCAAACCGCGTTGCAGAACTATCGCCACCATGCCGTCGACATAAGAAACCGCGAAGCGATTCTCAACCTGGTCAAGGATCTTAAGCCCGACGTCATCGTGCACGCGGCGGCACAGCCGTCCCACGACCGTGCCGCGGATATCCCCTTTGACGACTTCGACACCAACGCGGTCGGAACGCTGAACCTCCTGGAAGCGGCTCGCAGGGCCTGCCCCGAGGCTCCCTTCATCCACATGTCGACCAACAAGGTGTACGGCGACCTCCCCAACACCATCGCTCTCAAGGAACTGCCGACGCGCTGGGAGTACGATGACCCGGCGTACGCGAACGGGATCCCGGAAACCTTTTCCATCGACCAGTCCAAGCATTCGCTCTTCGGCGCATCAAAAGTCGCAGGGGACGTCATGGTCCAGGAGTACGGCCGGTACTTCAACATGCCCACCTGCTGCCTGCGCGGAGGCTGCCTGACCGGCCCCAACCATTCCGGGGTCCAGTTGCACGGCTTTTTAAGCTACCTTGTCAGGTGCAACCTCGAGGGAATCGAGTACCGCATCTTCGGCTACAAGGGAAAACAGGTCCGCGACAACATCCATTCCGAGGACGTGGCGCGCTTCATCCACGCCTTTTACAGCGCCCCTCGCTGCGGCGAGGTCTACAACCTGGGCGGCGGCAAGAACAACTCCTGCTCGATACTTGAGGCCTTCGAACTGGTTGAAGGCTTCAGCGGCAAGAAGCAGCTCTACAGCTATGTGGAAGAGAACCGTATAGGTGATCATATCTGCTACTACAGCGATCTCAGCAAGATGAGATCGCACTACCCGTCGTGGGACATCACCAGAACCCTCACCGCGACGATCGAGGAGATCGTCCAGTCGTGGCGCGACAGGTTGTCGTAACTGTGCTGCAGGGAGGTAAGCAATCGTGATCGTAGTCAAGCTGATGGGCGGACTTGGAAACCAGATGTTTCAATACGCCGCCGGGCGCGCCCTCGCTCACGCGAACAAGGACGTGCTCAAACTCGACCTGAGCCATTACAGCAACCCTCCGCCTGGGTGTGTCCCGAGAAAATACGAGCTCTACAACTTCAACATAAAGCCAGAGTTCGCCACGGACGAGGAACTGCAGCGCTTCGGCCGTCACGGGTCGCCCAAGCGGCTGCTGACCCGGGTAAAGCAGTTACTAGGCTGCGTGCAGCCCTGCTACCTGACCGATCCGGATATCAAGTTCAACCCACGCTTTAAAAAGGCCACCGGTGACATCTATCTCGACGGTTACTGGCAGTCCACAAAGTACTTCGAGGAGATCGAAGGGACCATCCGCACCGAGTTACAGCCGCTAGGTTCAGGCGACGATCATGTGGCAAGGCTCTGCGAAGAGATAAAGGGAAGCAACTCGGTCTGCATCAACGTGCGGAGAGGGGACTTTCTGAACAACAGCTTTCACGGCTGCCTTGGGATGGACTACTTCGGCGAGGGGCGAAAACTCCTCGATGCGTCGTTAAAAAACACCAGGTACTACGTCTTTTCCGATGACGTCGCATGGTGCAGGGAACAGTTTTCCGGCTCACCCGACACCACGGTGGTCGGGCACGAATACGCGGGGCCCGACTTCATGGACTACTTGTTTCTGATGACGTCGTGCAGGCACTTCATCATCCCCAACAGCAGTTTCGCCTGGTGGGCCGCCTGGCTCTGCTCGCATCCTGAGAAACGGGTCATCGCCCCCCTGCGCTGGTTCAACGATCCGAAGATCGATACCTCCGACCTCGTGCCGGGTTCCTGGCTGCGGATCTAAGCGGCAAACCTGCTACTCCTTCGTCCGGTTCACCGGCACAAAGCCCCTCGCGTCAAACAGAGACGGCGCAAGAGATCGCGGCGTGTTCATCGAGTTTCACCCGCCTCCGTCTCTTGCGCCGCCCCTCCCAGAAGATCAGCGGCACGCTCCCGTGCACCAAGCCTTGCTATCACCCGTTTGCCAAGCCGCACCGAGGGTTTCTCGACCAGGTTGAAAAAGAGGAACCCGGTTAAAAGACACGCCGCGGCAACCAGTGGAAACGTCGCCAGGAACCGGATCTCGACGGCGGCCTGCGCGATGCCGAGGCGGGCCGACCAGGCGGTCATGAAAGGTTCCATGAACCTGAGCACCAGGAAGTGAAAAAGGTAGATGGAGTAGCAGTAGACGCCGAACCTGCGCAGCAGCGCGTTGTTCATCAAGCGGTTCATCGCCGTACCCTCTTGGGAAGATACGAGGATGCAGAAAACGAACATGGCCGCGATCGCCGACAGGTAGGTGGTAAGGAAAACGGGCATGAGGCATAGCGCGGCTACGTCCCAGCGCCAGGCGGCGCTCCCCTTCCCTACCGACAGCGAACCACTGCTCACGATGTAGTGCAGGATGATGCCGAAACCGAAGAAGTACCAGTGGTTTACCGGCGCGAGAAAGGTGAAGTCGTTTCCGTTGGGGATCGGAAAGTGAAAATAGGGAAGCGCGCACCACGCCATCGCCAGGAACATCAAGGCGACGGTGAAGTTCGAAGCACGGCGCAGCGAGGTAAGCCTGCCGAAGATGATCGGCAGCATGAGGTAAAAGGTCTCCTCGACGAACAGGGACCATCCGCCGGGCACGAGTTCGAGACCTTTATCGAACCTCACGAACCCGAAGAGAAAACCGGCGTTCAAAAGTGCGACAGAGAAAGGCTTATCCCCCAGGTGCCGATATATCGCCACGACGATCAGCCACATGGGGAGGATGCGAAACGCCCTGCGCAGGTAGAAATCCCGCCGGGGATTCTCATCGATTTTGAAACGCCGGTAGGACGAGTTGAAAAGGGTGAAAGCGCTCAGGATGAAGAAGAGCTGAACGCCCCTCGCGCCGCTGTTGAAAAACCTCTCGCTCCAAGGCAGGAGAAAGGTCCCATGCCCCTGGTTGCCGCAATACTGGCTCGTGTGCACCATCATGACGAGCAGGATCGCGATGCCGCGCCAGCCGTCGATGTACGAGCGGTAATCGGCCGGTTCGGCGATGGAGGGATTGGCAGCGGCTAGGGTGCCGGCGTTTTCATGCTTCATGGCTGCCTTTCGGGAGCGAAAGCGGTCCCCCCTCCGACCAGGTCGAGATAAAGCCGTTCGTAACTGCCGGCGATGCGCTCCCACGTGAAGCGCTCACGCCACGCGCGGTGCCCGGCGTCCGCAAGCGACGCCCGCAAAGCCGTGTCCCCTGCCAGGTCCTCCAGCATGCGCGCCGAGGGGCCTATCCTCGCCTTGCTGAACCCCTTGCGGGTCTTTCGCGTCGGCAGGATGCGCCCGCCATCGGACCACCTCGCGATCTCGACGGCGTTGCCGACGTCCGTGGACAGAAACGGCGTGCGCGACGCCATGCATTCGAATAGCACGATCGGGGAACACTCTATGTTCGAGGGGAACAGGAAAAGGTCCGCCTGCTGATAGGCCGCGACGGTTTCCTCCCGTGACAGGCTCCGCACCAGTATCCGTTTCCTTTTTCCGGTGAACCGGTGCCACCTGTTCAACCAACGCTCCCGCAGGCGGCAGAGTTCGGTGCACCCTCCCCCGAGATCGTTGGCGATAATCAACAGCGTCGCACCGTCAAGCCGCGCGCGCGAGAAGATCCGCATCGCCTCCGCATGCCCCTTCACGCCGGTGTGCGAGCCGACCATGATCACCAGCAGGTGATCGGAAGGTATTTCGTGCAGTTCGCGCACATCCGCCCCCGGCGTGGAGAGGAACTCGTCTGCGCCGGCTCCGTTTGGGATCAGCATGGTCCGTTCCACCCCGTGTTGCCGCGCGAAATTTATGTCGCGGTAGTCGTCGGAGAGAAAGACGTTCATGTCGTAGCGCTTCATCCAGCCGGGCATTTTGGTGAAGTACTCCTGGTACTGGGGCCAGAAAAGCCCCGAAAAACCGGTAGGGACGAACACCTTCTTTCCACGGATCTGGTCCAGCAGAGGAAACGCGAGATCGGTGGCCCACTGCTGGGCGGCGAAATTGATGACCACGTCGAACTCCCCAGCCAGAAGAAAGCGACGGTAGCTGTCGGGATCCCCGAGGTAGCCGCGCACGTCGTTGCCGGAAACGTCGAATTCGGCGATCCTTACCCCGTTCAGTTCCTGGAAGCTACGCTGCGGCGACTTCGAAGTCGCCACCGTAACGCTGTGGCCAAGCTTCGCCAGACGCTCGGAAAGCTGGCGCACGACCTCCTGCATGCCTCCCACCGACGGGTGGTAGGACTCAACGGTATGTAGGATTCTCAAAGGGCGCATGTGACCTCGGTTAAGGTATGGGCGCGGTCAGCATCAGCTGACGCTATCTCCCTGCGATGTTACGAACCTGCCGGACCATGTTTCGCAACGCGGCCCTCGACTTCAATTTGAAGGCCCTGGATGCGCCGATCCCCAGGCGGTCGTGGGCCAGATACGGGTTGCCGTAACGGTAATAAGGTGGGACGAGCCCGAGGTTCACAAGGTACAGCCATTCCCTGGCGGCGACGGGGAGATGGTCGATGAAGCCGGCATAGGCCTCGACGCTGGTCAAGGTAGTGAGCGAGGAGCCGGCCATCAGGTCGTCACGAACGAGGAAAGCGTTTCCGGAGTAGCAAACGAGTTGATACCCCATCTCCGCCGCAAGCAAGACGAACAACGGCATCGGCTGCCCCACGTTGTCCTTCGCTATCTCCCGATCGATCAACGTATCGCTCTCGGGGCTGTGGCCTGCGTTCACTTCTATGCAGATGACGCGGGGACGCACGTCCAGGGTCTTCAATACGTCGTAGTCATAGCCGTCTATGTCGATGCTGAGGAAATCGAGCTCCTCAATGCCGTACTCTTTCAGTATCGAGCCGAGCGAGTTCACGCCGGTATCCACGAAACGGTTCACGCAGAAGACCGAGTCGTTTCCCTGGTAATTGCGTACCAGGTCCTGGTACCGGCCGGCATCCCCCTCTATCATCAGCGCACGCCACCCGTCGAGGATCAGCCTGCGGCAGTTACTGAAGTGAATGCCGTCCCAGGCACCGAACTCGCAGCAGGTCCTCGATGGGGTGCCGACGGCGCCCAATATCGCTTCAATAATGCCGTCCTCGCCGTTTTGGGTGAAGACGTCCTTCTTGTAATCAAGCAGGTCCCGCATGTTTTCTCCTCTGTAAATACCCGACGGGCGCGGTCTACACGTGACGCCGGAGCATAACCGTTCCGGGGCCAGGCATCCTGCGCACTTCAAGGGGTGTTGCCGCCCCTCGCGGACAAGAACCAGTCCCAGGTCTTCTGCAATCCTTCCTTCAGGTCACCGACCGCCCGCCAGCCGGTTTCGCGTTCCATCTTGGCGCAATCAAGGATGTTTACCTGCACGTCGAAAAGACGAGGCGGCAGCACGTTCACGACCATGTCGAGGCCTGCTGCGGCGGCCATCGGCGCGATGCAGTCGAGGATGTCCCGGTTCGAATAGCCGCGACCGCTGCCGATGTTGTACGCCTCGCCGACGCGACCGTGATCCAGGACGGCCAGCACCCCCTCGGCCAGTTCTGAGACGTGCAGGTAGTCGCGGACGGTACCCGTCGCACCAAAGAGGACGACCTCCTTCCCCTGGACGATGGAGGCCATCGCAGTGGCGATGAACCCTTGGCCGGAAAATGGGCGCTGCCCTTCGCCGTAGGCATTGCCCGGGCGCACGCAGATGACGGGAAGCCCCGCGGTCTGGTGAAACATGGCGGCGTACTTTTCGATGGCGAGCTTGGTTATCCCGTACGGCGAGATGGGAGTGGTGTGATGATCTTCGGCAATCGGGAGGGCGGACGGATTGCCGTAGACGGTCCCCCCGGAGGAGACGAAGACCAACTTCCCCACCCTGCTGTGCGACGCCTTCTCGAACAGCTTCACCGCGGCGGGAAGGTTGGTCATGATATCGAGCACCGGGTCGTCAAAACTCGTCTTCGGCACCGTCGAATAGGCGAGCAGCACGATCTCGTCGGCATCGCCGCAGATCGCGTCGAGGATCTCATCGTCTCCGTAATTGCCGCTAAGGTAGTTGACCCCTTCAGGCAAGGGGGGATCGCACACGGGCTTTCTGCCGACAACGGTGAGGCGCCTTTGGGTCCCGGAGAGCAGTTGAGCGAGGTGTCGGCCGATGAAGCCGGAACCGCCGATCAGGTAGCAGTTTTTCATCTCTTTTTCCTGAAAACATCCAGCACCTTGTGGAGCGCCGGTCTGATGCTGCACTGGTAATAGTTGAGGCAGAGGTTGCGCCAGCGGGTCTTGACCGCTAAGGCAAGCGAACCGGTTTCGTCCCGGCATGAGCCGGCAACCGATTGCGCCGCGCGGTCGAAGACCTTCTTGATCCCCATGAGACTGGGGCGGCCGCTCAGATTTCTGAAGACGCAGTTCACCAGCGCGGCGGTATTGACGACATCGGGGTCAAAGGGGTCCGCGCCGGCAGCAAAGGCGATGTTTTCCGCGCTGATGAGCACCACCTTGTCCATGATCTTCTGCCAGTTCTGCTGCGACATCCCCGAGCCGGTACCGCGGTAGACGTGCAGCACTTCGGGGATGTTGGCCACCTCATAGCTTCTGGCGATCCGGGACCACATCTCGTAATCCTCCGGCGGCTGCCGCGAGGTGTCGGTGCAGTAGAGGCCGACCCGGTCGAAGACCTCGCGCCGAATCATAAGCGAGCTGTGCACGAAAGGGTTGTTGAAGAGCAGCTCGAACTGGAGCGTGGCGTTGTCCGCGGGGTGCAGGTGCTGCTTCCCGGTCTTTTGTTCTTCCTGCCATATCTCGGCCCAGGTGCCGACCATGCCGCAGGCCGGGTGCTCCTCGAGAAAGCGCAGCTGCTTTTTGAAGCGCTCGGGATACGAGATGTCGTCCTGGTCCTGCCGGGCAAGGTACGCTCCGCGCGACAGCGAAATCGCCCTGTTGAGCGTTGCGGCAAGGCCGATGTTCTCCTGCTCGAAATACCTGATACGCGGATCCGTAAAGGAAGCGATGATGTCGGCAGAATCGTCCTTGGAACCGTCGTTGATTATGATCAGTTCGAAATCCGCGCAGGTCTGCTGCAGGATGCTGTTCAGGGCCTCCCTCAGATAACGGCTACCGTTGTAAACCGGCAGCAGTACGCTGATCGCAGGGGTGGTACACATGCTGACTCCTCGTTAGGTTGCCTGGGCTTCCTATAGTTTCCTGAACCAAAAACAGCCGCAACCGTACTTCTGGCGGTCGGCAAGTTCCTTCGAGGCACCCCGAACCAAACCGCCGTCTTCCGGGTTTTCCGGTATGAGGGCGAACTCCGTCAGTTCGAGCCCTTCGAAATACTGCAGGGTCTGCTCATAGGTGTAGATGCGGTGCGCGTTGAACATGATGAGCGCAGTGCCGCCGGTCGGCACCACGTAAAGCAGGTCGCCACCGGGGGCAAGCACCCTTTTAAGCTCCGCGATGGCCTTGAGGTCCCCATCCGGATCGAGCGGGTCTCCGTAACGCCCCAGGCCGACATGTTCCACCACGTGCATGCACGAAATGGAAGAAACGCTCTCATCGGCAAAGGGAAGCCCCAAAAGGTCTGCGGCATCGCATGAAAGTCCATCGAGCCCGAGAGGGGCCGGTCGGTAATCGTAAAACCGGACCGGGAGAAAGGCGGACACGGTAGCGCTGAAGAAAAGACTGGAAGATATGTCTACGTGCGACTCGGGCCTCGTCTGACTCAGGATGCGCGCCGCCCAGGCGAGGTGGTACACGTAGTGCCTGTCGAACGCGGTGGTGACGGTCTTGTCGTTAAGGCACGGGAGCCTCTCCTGCCAGTCCAGTGCAAAACGCCCCTCAGGGCCGGATTGAGACTGGAAGGCGCGGAATTGCTCCTTGTAGGTCCGCTTATCCCTCATAAGGCGGCGGCGTTTGCGTAGACGCTCAATCAGGTTATCGAACAATGGCGGAGCTCCTCAGGCTGCGCAGCCACACCATCGCCCGCACGGACATCGGTACCTGGTAAGGGGCGGCATGGAAACGGAATTCGTCCACGGATCTGACGTCGTAACGTGCGATCAGCTCGCGGATGGCCCTGAACATGGTGCTGCAGACGCGGTGCTTCTCTGCGCTCTTGCAGTAAAGGTACAGCCACTCGAAGAGCACGACCCCCTTATCCCCGGCGCACTCCGTGGTGACCTGGTGGGGCGAGCCGGCCGTGGTGCAGACAAGGGGCTCAGGCAGATGACAAAACCCCGGGTTTCGAAACAGCATCTGCAGGTAAAAGTCGACGTCGACGACCCATTTCAGGTTCGTATCGAAGGGTACGAAGCTCTTTCTTCTGAAGATGGTCGCGCTGGGTGCGCCGATGAAGTTGCCCTGGAAGAGCGCGCCGGGATGGCGACGCAGCTCCCGCAACTGACGAGCGTTGGCCATGTGCAGGTAGACGTTCCCCACAGAAACGTCGTGCACCTCGGCCGAGCTGAAGGCGAAATCGGCGCCGTGATCACCGTCCAGCGCCGCCACATACGCCCCAAGGCTCGTCGCCGAATTGAACCAGTCGTCGTGGTGCAGGATCTTTACGTACTCGCCTTTGGCAAGACGCACGGCCTCGTTCCAGTTGGCGGGCGACCCCATCCTCTCCCGGTTTCTGACGTAAATTACCTTTTCGCCATTTGGGTGCGTGCGCAGCGCCTCCTCGATGGACCGGTCGGGAGAATCGTCGGTGACGATCACCTCGAAGTCGGTGTAGTCCTGTGCGAAAACGGAATCAAGGGTACGCAGCAGGAGGTCCTTCTGGAGATACGCCGGGATGCAGATGGAAACCTTGGGTGCCATGCTCGCCCCGCTCACTGCTGCTCGAACCGGCAGGGAAGCGCGATCCGGCCGTGCGCCGGTTCACGCCCAAGGGAGAGGGAGAGATCCGATGCCTCGACCTCAACGTACTCGCAGTGCTCGACGTAATCGAGCGTGTCGTTTTGGAAGCTGACCGAGACGGTGATCAGGTACTTGTCCTGTACCAGCGGCAGCGATGGAACGCTGCAGGCGACCGTCAAAAGCCCCCCGGCGGTCACGATCTCGTTGTCGGCCCAGGAGGAGACGCAGGTGAGGAGACGCTGTCCGTGCAGCGTGTCGATAGCGAAGCCGACCACGACCGCCTTGCCATTTCGGTACCCTTCCTCTACGGACGCCTCGAGATGGAAGCTCACCGCCGCGCCTGAGGTCACCCGGTTGGTGATCTCTCCCTTTGCATCGCAAAGCCACACCCGGCGCACCCGGATGCCGCCGGAGCCCCCCCTGCGGTTGCAGTTGTCCACGGACACCTCCCTGCCGGAAAGCCCCATGGTGTACCGCGCAACGACCTCATCGATGGGCCCCACACAGACCGCCTGCCCCGCTTCGAGAAGGACCCCTCTGTTGCACAGGGCGGTTACCGCACCCATGTTGTGGCTGACGAACAGCACGGTGCGGTCGTCCCTGGAGACGCTCTCCATCTTGCCGAGGCACTTTTTCTGAAACTGCGCGTCCCCCACCGCCAGCACCTCGTCGACGATGAGGATCTCCGGTTCCAGGTGCGCCGCCACGGCAAAGGCGAGCCTTACGTACATCCCAGAGGAGTACCGCTTCACCGGCGTGTCGAGGAAACGCTCCACCTCGGCAAAATCTACGATCTCGTCGAACTTGCGCGCGATCTCGCTGCGGCTCATGCCGAGGATGGCGCCGTTTAAGAAGATGTTTTCACGCCCGGTGAGCTCCGGGTGAAATCCGGTGCCCACTTCGAGCAGGCTCGCCAGCCTGCCGCGTACCGTCGCGCGCCCGGTGGTCGGTTCGGTGATCCGGCTTAAGATCTTCAGCAGGGTCGATTTCCCGGCGCCGTTGCGGCCGATGATGGCGACCCGCTCCCCACGCCTGATATCAAGGTTCAGGTCGCGCAGCGCCCAGAACTCCTCACGGGGACGCTTGGGCGGCCTGGACGTGGCGAAGGTGGCCCGCCGGACTAGGTCGGTCAGCGTGTCCCGAAGCGTCGGGAAGCGCAGCTGCTCGTCGTGGCTTAAGAGGTACTTCTTGCCGAGATTTTCGATGCCGATCGCTACGGACATAGCTCCCTCAGATGACGTCGGCGAAGCACCGCTCGGTGCGGCGGAAATACCAGACCCCGGTGCAAAGCAGGACGACGGTCACCACGCAGCAAAGCGCGAGGCTCACAGGCTCCGGCGGCGGAGCGGTTCCGGTAACCGACCAGCGGAAACCGTCGATAACCGCAACCATCGGGTTCGCTGCGTAAAGGGGGCGCCAGGCCTGCGGCACGACGCTGCTCGAGAACCCGACCGGCGAGACGAAGAGCCCGAACTGGACCAGGAAAGGGACGATCACGCGGAAATCCCGGTAGGTGACGTTCAGTGCGGCGAAAAGCAGTCCCCCACCAAGGGCGCAGCCAAAGGCAAGCCCTAGAAAAAGTGGCAGCGCGACGATGCGCCATCCCGGCCAGAACTGGTAGAAGGCCATGAGCCCCAGAAGGATCAGGAAGGAGACGAAAAAATCGACGAGTCCGACGATCACCGAGCTTGCCGGAACGATCAGCCTCGGGAAGTAGGTCTTGGCGAGGAGGTTCCCGTTACTTACCAGCGAGTTCGAGCATTCGGTGATGGCGCCGGCGAAAAATTGCCACGGCAGCAGTGCCGCGAAGACCAGGACCGGGTAAGGCGCGCCGTCCGAGGGGAGCTTGGCAAGCTTGCCGAATACGACGGTGAAAACGATCATGGTCATCACCGGTTTAAGAACGCACCAGAGTACCCCGACCACGGTCTGCTTGTAGCGGACGAGCACGTCCCTCCAGGCGAGGAAGAAGAAGAGCTCCCTGTAGGCCCAAAGGTCGCGCCAGTACCTGGCCGTGTTTCTGCCGGCCTCGATGACGATGTCTTGGTTGCGGTCCTTTTCCATAATCCCTGCCACCGGTCAGACACCGGGGAAAAATTTCGACAGACTTTGGGCAAACATCCCGCTGGAGGCGGCGAGGGAGTGCTCGCCGGCGAAACGAAGCCCGGCGCCGCGAAGCCGCGCGGCGAGCCTCGCGTCGGCCAGAAGGCGCTCGAGCCTTGCGACCAGCGCGGGGACGTCGCCTACGGGGGCGACGAGGGCGTCCTCTTCGTCGCGCACGAAGCCGACCGCATCGGTGGTGACCACCGGGCAGCCGCAGGCAAACGCCTCCAGCACCATGAGGGGAAACCCTTCCGAGCGGCTGGGACTCAAAAAGACATCGGCGCTGCTCATGATCTCCCGCAACTGCTTTTCGCCGACCACGCCGAAGTGCCGGCACGGTACGTCGTGCGGCTGCCAGGCGGTCGGTTCTCCGACCATCCAGACCTCGACCCCGCCGGGAAGGCTTTTCGCCAGGCGCTCCACGACGTCCTGCGCCACATCGAACCCTTTGCGACGGTCCGAGCGGGAGAGAAGCAAAATGGCGCGACGCCCCTGCTTACCCTGCACCAGCTCCGCAGAAGGTGCGGGGAAGAAGGCGGTGGTGTCGACGCCGTTCTCGACCAGGGTGCACTCCGCCCCGTAGCGTGCCCGGAAATGCTCCGCCAAACTGCGCGATACGCAGATGCATGGGATGGAGAGCGCACCGAACGCGAACCGGTACAGCCATCTCATGACCAGGTTGCCGGGGAACCCGCAGGAGGTCTCGTTGTCGTCCTGGGCGAAATGGAACACGCGCCCCGGGTTTCTAAGCCCGAGCATGACCGCGGTAGGGACGATGGACGCCACGGCCACGTCCCCCCGCCGCCGCTCAAAAAGCGCACTGGCCAGTGTCCCGAGCTTCCCGGGGAACATCGGTTTCTCAAGCCGGAACGCGTGGTGCAGCGGGAACTTGGTGGCGACTACATTGGAGCGGATGGTGACCTCGTGCCCGGCCTCCGCCAGGTGGCACAGGTGGGCGAGCACCATCTTGTCGCCTCCCCGGTTCAGGACACTATGTGCGAAGTAGACGATCCTCATACCCTTTTAAACAGACCGTCCAGGTCGCGGGGATGCTCCTGCCCGCAGGGCGAAAGCGCCACGAGCTCGAACCCCTGCTCCTTGAGAAAGGCGCCGATACTGAAGAGGTTGCCGGAGCAGTTCCGGAAGACGCTCATCTCCACCAGCACGAACCTGCAGCGGCCAAGGAGTTCCCGCCCCGATCTGAGGACGTCGTACTCGCTTCCTTCGGTATCGATCTTTAAGAGGTCCACCTCCCCTACCCCGAGTTCCGCCGCGATGGCGTCGAGAGTCCTCGCGGCAACGGTATGGCTTGCGCTGTAGACGTCGTCAGGCTCCGGGACGTAGGAACTCAGTTGCGTCGTCTCCTGAGCGACATGAAACACAACGCTTCCTTCCCGGTCGCTCACCGCACAGCAGAGGCAGTCGCCGGGCTCGGGCGCGTTTCTAAGAAGCATCCGGTTGCTTTCCGGGAGCGGTTCCACGCTGACCACGCGGGCCGCTTCCAGGTACTGCCTGGCGAAAAAGGCGAACTGGCCGATGTTGGCGCCGACGTCGATCACGACCGGCCGCGCAGGGAGGTATTCCTTCAGCCGGTAGCTGTCGCAGTACACCCGCTGCAGCGAGGCAAGCCCCAAAGCATCCTCGCAGCAAAACGTCGCCCCGAAGACCGTAGTGCATCTCTGTGCGGGGCCGGTGCTGCGTGCGATCAGGTAATGGCAGTACTTTCGCAGTATCAGCGCGAGCTTTGCGAGGATGGGAAGACCGCGCACGCTGAACAGCAGCCGGCAATCCAGTCTCAACGACCAGGCTAGCATCCGTAATGCCTTCATCGGTAGACGATCCAGGAAACCATCAGCGCCCACGCGACGCTCACGGCGAGAAGCTGCCGATCCTTTAGAAGCGATTCGGTGGGGTCCCCGCCCATGCCGGACTTCACGCGGAAGATGAAGCGCAGCAGCCCGAAACAACAGAGGATGACGGTGTACACAAGGGCATGGCGCGTGATGACGTACATGGTGTAGGTGACGAGGACGGCCGCTCCGGAAAGCACGAGAATCCCGTCCAGAAAGCCTGCGGGGTAAAGTTTCAGCGACCTGCGGTGCGACCCGGCCATGCTCCCAAGCGAGCTGGATTCCCCAAGCCTTTTACCGGTGCTCAGGAAAAGGGAAAGAAGGAATACCGACAGGAAGAGCCAGTCCGATATGACCACGCCGAATACCTCGCCCCCCGCCTGCAGCCGGAGCAAAAAGCCGGAGGAGATGCAAAAGAGGTCGACGACCGGAATATCCTTGAGTTTCAGCGAATACAGGCCAGATATGGCGAGATAGGCGACAAGCAATACGGCGAATCTGGCGGAGATGCCAAACGCGATCCAAAGCGCGGGCACCAGCAGCGAAAGGCAGAGAACGGCTGCAACGACGACCGGCACCCGCCCCGAGGCGATCGGGCGCAGCTTCTTTTTGGGATGGTGGCTGTCGTTCTCGCGGTCGCACAGGTCGTTTAGCACATAGGCGGAACTCGCGGCAAGACAAAAGGCGACGAAAGGCGCCACGCCGCGCAGCAAAAGCTCCGGGTCGAAAAGGTACCCGCCCAGAAACGGGGGGAAAAACAGCATCAGGTTTTTCAGCCACTGTGCGGGTCTGATTATTTTGGTCAGGTCGGAAACTTTCAAGCACGCACCTTACGTGTCGCACCCGCTTTAATAGCGGGCGCCTTTTCGAGTAAAGGACGGGACCGTCTCATATCAGGTGGCCCCGGCCGACAGCCTGTCGAACATCTTCTGGGCGAAGGGGCGATAGTACCCACTGGGAGCCTTTTCGAGGTAGATGCCGAAATATTTCCTGGCCGTCCCAGCCTCCTTGTTGGCAAGGCAGAGTTTGCCGGCGTAGTAGTAGGCGTCGACATAGCCCGGATCCTTCGAGAAGGCAAGGAGATGATACCGGACCGCCTTCCGATACATGCCGGCTACACCCTCTTGGCCGGGGTTGGACATGAGGTTAAGGATCAGATCCTGGTAGATGCCGGTCGGATGCGGCGACAGCGAGGCGGCGCGCAGCATGGCCTCCTCGTATTTCTTCATATCCTTCTTGGCCAGGTACACGCGGGCCAGGTTTTGCCAGACCAGGGGCTCCTCGCTCAGGGAGAGCGACTTTTTCATGTACCGCTCGGCATCGTCGTAACGCTGCTGCTCGTAGGCATAGGCGCCAAGGGCGGAGTGACTCTTCGCAAGTCCCGGTCCCTTTTTCAGCGCGTCCTTCCAAAACGCATCCGGATCGCACCAAAGCGCCACCCGGGCCATGGTAGGTATGGCAAGCAGCATCACGCAAGCAACCGGAACGATGCGCGGCAGGCGCTTCAGCCTTGAAAGTGCCAGTGCAACAAGGAGCGAGAACCCGACCATCGGCAGGTAAAGGTAACGCTCGCCGAAAGGGGTCCACGGGATCCTTCCAAGGTAGGCGAGCACGGCAGGAACTATCCCGATGAAGACGATAAGCAGCGGCAGCAGGGTGTCCCGGCGGTGACGGTACAACAGATACGCGGCCGCAAGACACCCGGCGACGAGAGCCATGTACGCCACAGGGCGGTCGTAGCGCAGGATGGTGAAATTAAGCGGAAAAGGAAAGACGAGCTTTTGCAGGTAAAAGCCGAAAGCGCCGACACCGTCCAAAAGCGGCGGCGTGGTAGCGCTACCGTTGGCGACGGCGCCCGTCACCACGCTCTTCACCCCCTTGTCGACGGAAAGGGTCCTGCCGAACCGCAAGAAAAGGTAGATGCCGGTAGTGGCGATAACCGGCACCGCAAGCAGCACCGCATCCTTCAAGCGTTCGCGCTTGGCCTGCAAAACCAGGTACAAAGGGGCAATCGCCGCCATGGAGATGGAAGCCTCCTTGGCGCATAGGGAAGCCAGGTAGGCAACCCCCACCAGGAACATGGACCGCACCGTCGCCTGTTCCCGCACCTTCACCAGCAAAACCACAGCGAGAAGAAAGAAAAAGGTGCAAAGAAGGTCGGGACGCGCCGATACCCAGGAGGCGGCCTCGCTGTTCAGCGGGGAAACCAGAAAGAAGAGCGCTGCCAGAAAGGCGACCAAGTTCACGTCGTCGCGCCTCGCGAACAGCACGAGCGCAAGCCAGTAAACGAGCAGGGCGTTCGCGATGTGGATGACGACGTTCACCAGGTGAAAGTAGAAAGGATCGGTCCCGGCAAACGAGGCGTTGGCGTAGTAGGAGATGACGGCAAGCGGCCGGTAGTACTCGCTGGCTCCGGAAAAAAAGAGCCCGCCAAGCGTGTAGCTGTTGCTGGTTATGTTTTGCACCATCCCCACGTCGTCGATCGCGAGAAAACCTGCCTGGGTGGCGCAGAGATAGGTCAGGGCGCCGACAAGAACCAGTATGCAGATTTCAAGAAGATGCGGTCTCATTCACCGCCCTTTGAGCCGCCACTGGACTTGATCAGCTCGACGAAGATCTGTTCGAGGGTCCTTCTTTCCGGCTCTACGGAGAGCAGTTCGCCGTGATGCGAAACCTTTGCGATGACCGCCTCGAGGTTTTGCTTCGGCACGGAGAGTCGGACGGTCTCTCCTTCCCGCGCTTCGCTGAGGACTAAGCCGGGCTCCATGGCAGCTGCCGCGGCATCGTTTCGCACCACCACCTCGTAGGTGTTGTAGCTCTGGTCGACGACGGTCTTTACGGAGCCGTGGTAACGGACGCTTCCCCCAACGAGCAAGAGCACATCATCGCAGATGCGCTCCACGTCGTTGATGATGTGGGTGCTGAAAAAAACGGTCTTCCCGCGCCGCTTCAGTTGCTGGATGATGTCGGCTACCAGAACCCTGCCGAGCGGGTCGAGCCCGGACATCGGCTCGTCGAGGATGTACAGGTCGGGGTCATGCACCAGCGTCTGCCCAAGGCCGATACGCTGCACCATCCCCTTCGAAAGGCTGCGGATGGGGCGATCGGCGGCGGCGGTGAGACCCACCTGCTCCAGCACCTCGTCGACGCGGTCGGCACGCGCCGCCGCAGGGGTATCGTAGTGGCATGCCACGAACTCGAGGAGCTCCCGCGGCGTCAGGTAATCGTAGTAGGCGGGGTTCTCGGCGAGATAGCCGACCCGTTTGCGGGCGGCAGGCTCGAACGAGTTCTGGCCGTAAAAAAAGGTGTTCCCCGAGTCCGGGCGCAGCAGCCCCATGAGGATCTTTATCGTGGTGCTTTTGCCTGCACCGTTCGGACCGATGAACCCGAAAGCACTCCCCTCAGCAACGGAGAAGGAGACGTCGTTCAGGGCGCAAACCTTCTTGGTGAGTTTCTTGGTAAAAGTCTTGCCGATGGAACGTACATCAATGGCGGTCATTCTTTGCTCCCTGTAAGGCCATTTTACTCGAGGTCTTGACACGACCGTCGCTGCGGTCGTAGTAGAAGCGCCCCCCGTACGGATCAGGCGGAATCCCTTTGAGGATCCCCGCGGTTACCAGTTCATCCAGTTCGGCGGGTCTGCGTCCGGTCTTCTGTTCGAACTTACGGACCGCACCCTCCAGGAACTGGATGCTTTCCAAGGTGGAGATGCGCACAAGGATCGACTTGCGCAGTTTCTGGTCGAAGGTTCCCTCGTAGACCACCTTGAGATATTGGATGGCTTGCTCGGTCTTGTCAGCCTCGTAGTACAGGCGGCCGACATAGGTGGGGAGGAAGGTCATGCGAGGGTTCAGCTTCGCCGCCTGCGACATGTACTGCGCGGCCCCCTGGGGGTCGTTGAGGAAATAAGCATGATTGAAACCGAGGAAAAAGGGAAGGTAGAAATCCCAGTTCCGTCGCTTGAATCCCCTCTCCAGCATCACGTTCATGTCCTTGACAAGCCCCCCCTCCCAGACCAGGATTGCCTGCCCGAGGTAGTAGGCGTCGATGTTGAAGGCGTTGAGGCGCGTCGCGTAGTCGATGTACCTCCCCATCATGATGTAGTCTGGGCGCTGCCCCGGCGTCTCGATGATGGTCCCGTAATAGAACGCTGCGTCGTAAAAGAGCAGCTCGGACAACAGGTATCGGTATTCGAGGGACGAGAAGTAGGTGACTTCGAAGGAGGGGTTGTAGCCCAGCTTCTCCGGGGAGGGTGCGTCGTTGCGCGCAGCGGTGAGCCACGGCAGGGTCGACATCAACAGCAGACCGGCACACAGGCAGAGCAGGCGTTTCATACGAAATCTCTGCGGCTGAAAGCGAAGGACGCAAGCACGAGCATGACGACAATGTAGCCGGTCCCGTAAAGCAAAGCCAAAAGCATGATCTTCGGGTCAACGGGCAGCGCGTAAATCATCTGCACCTTGAAATCGAAGGGAGAGAGGTTCGGGCAGATGTAATAAAGCCACTGAACCACCACCTTGAGCGCCGGCGAAATATGCTTGGCTCCTTCAGCCGACTCCACGTACAGTTTCACCTTCTCGGTAGTAAGACCGATGGCGTAGACGGCAACGGTCAACACCTGGGGAAGAAAGGCGGAAGTGGCGATCGAGGCGAAGAAGATGAGCACCGCGGCGAGCACGAGCAGTTTCTCCAGATCGAAGAAAAGGTAGACGAGGTAGTTTCCCCAGGCGAGCGGTTTGTCAGGCGGATACATGGACGCCATGAGCGCAAGGGCCCCGAGGTTCACGACGCCAAGAGCGGCCATGGAGTAACCGAGCAGTTGAGCCAGTCCAAGGTATTTTTCGAGCAGGTAGCGCGTCCGCGAGACAGGAAGGGTGACTGCGGAATATATCGAACGGCTTTGGATGTCGCGCGGGATCAGGGTGCCGCCGATGAAGATGACCAGCAGCACGCCGAAAGCCGAGACAAGCGACAGCCCGTAAGTGGTGGCCGCACCGGTCACATCGCGCATGGAAAACGAGCCGAAGACAGGCATGGTGCAGACGAGAAGCAGCGAGACGATGCCGAGCCCTAGCAGAAACTTGTCGCGCATGCCCCCTTTGAAGGTGGCAGCCGCGATGGGAAATCTTTGCTGCATGATGCAGGCGCTCCGTTTTGAAGAGGGGGAATAAAAAAAATGGGGCACGCCAGCATGCCCCATTTCGTGTCTGCAATTGAAGCGGAGGTTACATCGGGGCGTAGCCGGCGGCTGCGTTGGTGAACACGGTCTCGCCTGCGTTCAGACTGCTGACCTCGGTAGCGGTAAAGTAGGTCGTGAGGCTGTGACCCATGTAATCGCTGTTGATCAGCTTGTAGATCGCGGTGGACAGGTTCGAGGTCGCGTAGATGATGTCGCCGGATTCGTGCTTGGCGGCGATTACGTACTTCTGCGGACCGGTGATGCCGTCGTTTTTGTAACCGACCACAACCTTGGCGGAAGTCTTGAAGTTGATGCCGTCAATGGTGCTGATGTCCTGGAAGGAAGAAGTGCCAGGGCCAGCGAAGGAAACCGCCGCCGTCGCGGCGATGGCGGAGACAGTTAAAGCTATTTTTTTCAACATAAAATCTCTCCTTTTAGATTAAGCTGCGCTTGTCGTTGCGGGTTCAGCCACCAATCAGGGATACTTCTGGTTGTCGGCGTAGTACGCCTCGAGCGCCGTCTTGACGTTTTTAAGGTCGCTGGCGGCCGCCGTGTTGTACGACTTGACGCGGTAGGTCGAGAACTGCGGAATGGCGATCGCGGCCAGGATGCCGATGATCGCAACGACGATCAACAGCTCGATCAGGGTGAAGCCCTTTTTGCTCCTGAGTGTTCTTAACATCTGTTTCTCCTTTTCGTGGTGGATTGCCGACTAATGATCTTGGTATTGCTAGGACGTTAGCCGTATAACGGTTAGCAAATTACGGGCCAGGACCGGGATCACTGCAAAACTGCGAATATCCTTGTTTCAAGCATAACCTCCCTGCCTATCAGAACTGCCGCAAAACGTCACAGCGACAATTTTGGACGACAAAAGTGACTATTTTTGTCACTACGGATACCTGACGTTGTCCTGATAATAGGATTCCAGGTGCACCTTAAGGGAAGTGACATCAGCGACGGCGCTGCTGTTGTAAGCTTTGACACGGTAAGCACTGAAGCTGGGAATCGCTATGGCAGCAAGGATGCCGATAACCGCGACCACGATGAGGAGCTCGATCAGGGTGAAGCCTCTGCGATCTATCCGAACCTGAACCATGACAATCCCCCCCGGGTTAAGTTGCATCTTGGTCTTCATCTTCCATGCCGAACTTCGCAAGTCTGTACCGGAAAGACCTGAAGGTCATGCCAAGAAGCACCGCGGCCCTCTTTTTGACCCCGCCGCTTTTCTCCAGGGCCTGCACCAAAAGCTTCCGTTCCAGTGTGTCGAGAAAGGCCTGAAGGTCCATACCCTCATCGGGAATTTCCATTTCGCTGCAGGGACGCGCGGCAATGCGTTGTTCGCGCACGCTTTGAGGGAGACAATCGAGGTTGATGACGCGGCTCCCGAGCACCACGCAGCGCTCCACAAGGTTCTCAAGCTCCCTCACGTTGCCCGGGAACTGGTAATTGAAGAGCGCGTGCAGCGCCTCCGGCGTGATGATCTCCCCGGAGCCGGACCAGATCGCGTATTTCTTATAGAAATGCTCCACCAGGGCGGGGATGTCCTCCCCCCTCTCCTTGAGCGAGGGCATCCGAATCTGCACCACGTTGAGGCGGTAGAAGAGGTCCTCACGGAAGGTACCTTCACGAACCTGTTCCTCGAGGTTACGGTTCGAGGCGGCCACGATGCGGACATCTGCCTTCAGCGAGACGCCCCCCCCCACGCGCCGGAATTCACGTTCCTGAAGCACGCGCAGCAATTTCGCCTGGAGCAGCAGCGGGAGCTCTCCTATCTCGTCGAGAAAAAGGGTCCCCCCCTCGGCCTGCTCGAACAGACCGGGGCGGTCCGCAAAGGCGCCGGTGAAAGCCCCCTTGGCATGTCCGAAGAGTTCGCTCTCGATGAGGGTGTCGGGTATGGCACCACAGTTGACCGCTACAAAGGGAGCATTTTTGCGCGGGCTGTTGTAATGGATCGCCTTGGCCGCGAGCTCCTTGCCGGTTCCGCTCTCCCCCGAGATCAGCACGTTCGCGGTCGAGTGTGACACCTTGGCGATCAGGTCGTAGACCTCGCGCATGAGCTTGCTCTTGCCGATCAAGCCGCTAAAACCGAAGCGTTCCTGCACCTCGGCCTTCAGACGCTTGTTCTCCTGCACGAGGCTCCGTTTCTCCAGGGCCTTGCGCACAAGCACCTTCACCTCTTCTACCTTGAAAGGCTTTCCAATGTAGTCATAGGCGCCAAGCTTCATCGCCTCCACCGCCTGCTCGGCCGTGGTGAACGCGGTGATCATCAGGACCGCGGTGTCGGGAGAGTCCGTTTTGATCCGCCCGAGAAGCTCGATCCCGCCGAGTCCGGGCATGCTGACATCGGAGATCACCAGGTCGTAGTATTCCTGGGCCATGCGGGAAAGCGCGTCCTCTGCGCTCTCCGCCTGGTCCACCAGGTACCCTTCGCCATCGAGCAGTATGGCGAGAAATTCCCGCATGCTCAGTTCATCATCAACAACCAAAACCCTGGCGCGCATTTCCACAAAACCTCACTTGCTTTCCATCCGGAACGTTCCGACGGCAGCGCCGCCTCAAATCACCCTGCCTTACGAAGGGAAGTGCAGGGTGACCGTGGTTCCCTTCCCCTGCGTGCTGTTGACGGTCATCCTCCCGCCGTTGGTCTCCACGATGCGGTAGACCGTGGCGAGCCCCAGTCCGGTCCCCCCCTTCTTCGTGGTGAAGAAGGGTTCGAAGACGCGTTTCACGTCTTCTGGGTTCATCCCCGTCCCGTTGTCCCGAACCCTGATGCAAACCTCGCTGCGACCGCCGTTCTCCCTGGTTACGCCGCCTGAGATCCAGATCTGCCCCTCCCCGCTCATCGCCTCAGCGCTGTTCACGAGGAGGTTCCAGAAAACCTGGGAGCATTGGTCCTTGTCGAACTGCACCACGAGATCATCAGGGACCTGGTTGTCGATTTCTACACGCTCCAGACGCGGATCGGTGGCCAGCAGCGCACAGAGATCGACGATCACCCTGCGCAGTTGCAGCTTCACCTTGGTGGGCTGGTTCGGCTTCGCGTAGAAGAGGAAATCCCGCAAAAGGCCGTCAAGCCGGTCGGTCTCCCTTACGATGATGGAGAAAAGCCGCTGGTCCTTTTCGTCGACCCAGGGCCTCAATGAAACCAGTTGCACGGAGCCGCTGATGGCGGCGAGCGGGTTGCGGATCTCGTGCGCCATGCGCGCGGAGAGCTCGCCCAGTGCGGCCAGTCGGTCCGCCCTTTTCAGCTCGGAAGCCATACGTTTCATCTCGGTCAGGTCGTGCAGGTCGAACAGGGCCCCGACCGTCCCCCCTTCCTTGTCGAGCAGGGGCACCGACTTGAACGACAAAAGCAGTTCCCTGCCGTCGGTCGCACCGTGGCGGAACTCGCCCTGCCCCGGTTCGAAAAAGGAGGACTCGAAGCCGGCAATCCCTGGGAGCACTTCCGCCAGCGGCCGGTCGTAGGCGTCGGTTTGAGAGACGCCGGTGAGCAGTTCGGCGAAGCGGTTGAACACGCGGATCCGGCCTGCGGTGTTGATGGTCAGCAGCCCGCTGTCGATCGTGGAAACTATGGAGGTATTAAGCCGCTCCAGCTCCTCGTAATCGATCGCCTTTTCCTTCAGCGCGCTCTCGGAGACACGGGCCCGTTCCGCCATGTGCCCGGCTAGTACGGCGGTCAGAAAAAAGGAAGCCCCGTGCAGAAAGATGAGGTAGAAGAGGTACCCCGCCCCCCACTGCTGCGCGGGAGCCGAATCGAGCCCGAGTGGGGCAAGTTTGTCGTAGTACTGAAAGTCGAGAATGGCGCCGTAGAGGATCACGCAAAGCGACGCAGTGTAGTACGCCTGCGAGCGCGCCAAAAGAGCGCTCGCGCTGATGATGGAAAGGAAATAGAGAAAAGCGTAGTGCGAAGTAACCCCGCCCGAGACGAGGATCAGCACGGTGACGAGGATCAGGTCCCAGACGATCTGGAGGTATGCCAGGGTGCGCACATGGCGCGGAGTCGCGGGACGGAGCGCGACGAGCGATAAAAGGGAGAAGAGGTAGGTGGCGCCGATCAGGCGCAATAGCACCTTCCCGGCCACTTTACCGCCCACGTCGTAGGTGTGTACGTCAAGATAAATGGTGGTGACCAGGAATACGGTCACCACCAGCAGTCTGAGCAGTATGAACCAGAAAACCTTCTTTTTTTCGATCATCCAACTAACCGCTGACGGCGCCGGCGAGTTTGAAAATCGGCAGGTACATGGCGACGACCAGGCCGCCGACCGTGGTGCCGAGGAAGACCATCAGCAGAGGTTCCATCATGGAGGTGAGGGCCCCGACGGCGTCGTCCACCTCGTCGTCGTAGAAGTCGGCGATCTTGTTCAGCATGGCGTCCATGGCGCCGGTCGCCTCACCCACCGAGATCATCTGCACGACCATGGGGGGAAAGACGCCGCACTCGGCGAGAGGCTCGGCGATGGTCTTACCTTCGGAAATGGACTGGCGCACCTTGTAGATTGCCTCTTCCACGACCTTGTTCCCCGCGGTCTTCGCGACGATCTCGAGGCCGTCCATGATGGGCACGCCGGAGCTGATCATGGTCCCCAGGGTACGGGTGAACTTGGCAACGGACACCTTGCGGATGAGCGGCCCGGCAATGGGGGCCTTGAGGGCGAAGGCGTCCAGCACCTTGCGGCCGTTGGGGGTGTCGTAGTACTTGCCGATGGCGTACTTGATGCCGAACATGATGGCGATGATCACCACGATGTACTTGACCAGGAAGTTTGAAAGCGCGATGACGAACTTGGTCGGCGCCGGCAGATCCCCACCGAAGTCGGCGAACATCTTCGCGAAGGTCGGGATGACGAAGATGAGGATGACGCCAACGACGATGACGGCGATGGAGAGGATGGTGATCGGATACACCATGGCCCCCTTCACCTGCTTCTTGAGTTTCATCGCCTTTTCGATGTAGGCGGCCAGACGGGCGAGGATGGTGTCGAGGATACCGCCAACCTCACCTGCGGCGACCAGGTTCACGTAGAGCTGATCGAAGGCCTTGGGGTGTCTGGCGAGCGCATCGGCGAAGGTGGAGCCGCTCTCCACGCTTTCCTTCACCTTGACGAGGATATCCTTGAAGGTCTTGTTTTCCTGCTGGCTGGAGAGGATGTCGAGACACTGCACGAGTGGCAGGCCGGAGTCGATCATGGTGGCGAACTGCCTGGTGAAGACCACGAGGTCCTTGGTCTCGATCTTCTTCGGACCGCCGAGCCCCGGGATCTTGAGCTCCATGGAGAGTCCCTTGCCCGCCTCCTTCACTGTGATGCCGGTGAAACCGTATCTTTTAAGCTGCGCCTCGACCATGGATGCGCTGGCGGCTTCCATGACGCCCTTCTGGACGCTTCCCGCCTTGCTTCTTGCTTCCCAATCGAATTTTGCCATCGGTGACTCCTTTCCCGGCTGCGCCGGGACTGGCTGTTGCTATCTTTGCGGCGGCCTTCTGATCTGCCCCGCCGCGCCGGGAGCCAGCATCTGCTTCAGCTCGTCAGGCTCGGAGGAGCGCCCCAGCGCGTCGTCCACGGTTATGATGCGCCTGGAGAGCAGGCTCATCAGGCACTGGTTCATGGTCTGCATGCCGAATTTCTCCTGACCGACCTGCATCTGGGAGTAGATCTGGTGCACCTTGTCCTCGCGGATCAGGTTCCTGATCGCGGGGTTCGGGACCATAACCTCGAGGGCGAGGGCGCGCCCGGGACCGTTGGCCCTCGGTATCAGGGTCTGGGACATGACCCCTTCGAGCACGAAGGAGAGCTGGGTCCTCACCTGGGTCTGCTGGTAAGGGGGGAAGACGTCGATGACCCTGTTGATCGTCTGGGCGCAGGAGTTCGTGTGGAGCGTGGCGAAGCAGAGGTGGCCGGTCTCGGCCAGTGTGAGCGCCGCCTCGATGGTCTCCAGGTCGCGCAACTCGCCGATCAGGACGACGTCTGGGTCCTGGCGCAGCACGTACTTAAGGGCATGCTTGAAGCTCTTCGTGTCGGCCCCCACCTCGCGCTGGTTCACGATGCACCCCTTGTGCGGGTGCAGGTACTCGATCGGGTCCTCGACGGTGACGATGTGGTCGTGGCGGTTGATGTTTATGTGGTCGATCATCGAGGCGAGCGTGGTCGACTTGCCGCTACCGGTAGGCCCGGTGACGAGGATCAGGCCGCGCGGCTTGTCGCAAAGAGCGCGCGCCACGGGCGGAAGCCCCAGTTCCTCGAAGGTGAGGATCTTGTAGGGGATCACCCTGAAAACGCCTGCCACGGCACCGCGCTGCACGAAGATGTTCCCCCTGAAGCGGGAGAGCCCCTTGACGCCGAAGGAGAGGTCGAGTTCGTTGTCCTCCTCGAAGCGGTGCTTTTGGGCGTCGGTGAGGATGCTGTAGCAAAGCTGCTTGGTCTCGATGGCGGTGAGCGGCGGAACGTCCATCGGGGTCAGCTGGCCGTCGATGCGGATCTGCGGCGAGGTGTTCGTGGTGATGTGCAGGTCGGAGCCGCCCCTCTCCACAAGTTCCTTGAGCATTTGGTGAAAGTTGATCATGAAAACCCTCGTCTCAGTTTGTCTGCTTAAAAGCGTCAGTCATCGGCCACGGTCACCCGGAGCACTTCCTCGAAGGAGGTGACCCCTTCGATCAGCTTGGTGAGCCCGGACTGGCGCATGGTCTTGATACCCAGGCGCATGGACTCCCTCTTGATCTCCGCGGTGTTGGCGCCGTTCAGGATCATCTCCTTGATCGGCTCGAGCATCGGCATGACCTGGTAGAAGCCCACCCTCCCCTTGTAACCGGTGCCGTTGCATTTGGGACAGCCGGTGCCGCGATAGCATACCACGGAAGGAGCCTGTTCGGCTGCGATGCCTGCTTCGACGAGCGCTTGAACCGGCACCTCCTCGACCACCTTGCACTCGCCGCAGACGCGGCGCGCGAGGCGCTGGGCGGAAATGAGGTTGACGGCGGAGGCGACCAGGAACGGCTCGATCCCCATGTTGAGGAGACGGTTGATGGTCGATGGGGCGTCGTTCGTATGCAGCGTCGAGAGGACCAGGTGGCCGGTGAGCGCCGCCTTCACGCCGATCTCGGCGGTCTCGAAGTCACGGATCTCACCGATCATGATCACGTCCGGGTCCTGGCGCAGGAAGGCCCTGAGCGCCGCCGCGAAGTTGAGGCCGATGTCCTCGTGCATCTGCACCTGGTTGATCCCGGCGAAGTTGAACTCGACCGGGTCCTCGGCGGTGGAGATGTTCTCGGTTACCTTGTTCAGTTCGGAGAGCGCGGAGTAGAGCGAAACGGTCTTACCGCTACCGGTAGGCCCCGTGACGAGCACCATGCCGAACGGCTTGTGGATCTCGCGCTTGAAGTGGACGAGCGCTTCCGGCTCGTACCCCAGCTTGGACATGTCCAGTTGCAGGTTGCTCTTGTCCAGAAGACGCAGAACGATCTTCTCGCCGAAGAGGGTCGGGAGCACCGAGACGCGGTAGTCCATGTCCTTGCCGCCGCCAAGCTTGATCTTGATGCGGCCGTCCTGCGGCAGGCGGCGCTCGGCGATGTCGAGCTCGCTCATGATCTTGATGCGGGAGGTGATGGCGTTTTTCAGCTTCAGAGGCGGTTTCATCACCTCGTAGAGCACGCCGTCGATGCGGTAGCGCACCCGGAAGAACTTCTCGTACGGCTCGATATGGATATCGGAGGCCTTCTTCTTGATGGCGTCGGTGAGGATCAGGTTGACCAGCTTGACGACCGGGGCGTCCTCGGTGGCGCGCTCCAGCGAGCCGACATCGATATCCTCTTCCTCCCCGATGACCTCGAGGTCCTCCATCTCCAGGTCGCTCATGACGTCGGCCAAAGACGCGCTCTGGTCGTAGAGCTTGTCGATGGCGGACTTTATCGCGCTCTCGGCAACCACGACGACCTCGACGTTGTAGCCGGTCATGAACTTGATGTCGTCGATGGCGAAGATGTTGGAAGGATCGCTCATCGCTATGATGAGCGTGGAGCCGGCCCGGTTCACCGGAACGATCTGGTATTTATGGGCGATCTCCGCGGGTATGATCTTCACCACCGCGGCATCGACCTCATAGTCGGCAAGGTTTATGGTGGGAACACCGTACTGCTTGGAAAGAAATGAGGTGAGGTCAGCCTCGTTGATCAGCCCGTCCCTGACCAGGATGGACCCAAGGCGCAGTTGCCCCCCCGCCGCCTTCTGCTCAGCGAGGGCCTGCTTCAGCTGTTCCTTGTTGATCAGATTGTTCGTGACCAGCAGCTCACCGAGTCTGCTTACGTGCATATACTACCTCAGGGGGGTGGAGAATCCTGTGAATGGTATTTTGTAATTGCGTTAATGTCAAGGCTTACATGGTTCCGGCAGAAACGCCGCCAGAGCCCTTTCCATGCACCCTTCGGGCGGCGCGACCCCGGTCCAGATGCGAAAGGCCGCTTCACCCTGCGCCACGAGCATGCCGAGACCGTTGGCGCACGGGATGCCATGGGCACCGCATTGCGCCAAAAGCGGCGTAACCGGCGGTGCATAGACCATATCGTAAATACAGGCGCCGGACTTTAGCAGGGCCGGATCGAGTCCTGAGAAAGAGTCACCGGACATGCCGACCGAGGTGGTGTTGACGACGAGGTCGAAGGAGCCTATGAAGGCCGGGTCGGCAAGAGCGTCGAGGGAGCCGGCGGCAAAGGCGGTTCCCTCCAGCCGTCCTGCGACGAGGTCGACGAGGGTAACTGCCGCATCCGTGGTGCGGTTCGCGACATGCACCCGCACCGCACCGGCACGTGCGAGCGACACGACGGCGCTCCTGGCGGCCCCGCCAGCCCCGAGCACGAGGACGCTCTTGCCGCGCGGGTCAAAGGTAAGCTTTCCGGCGAGTGCAGCCACGAGGCCGAGGCCGTCGGTGTTGTATCCGGTGAGCCTTCCTTCCCGTACCAGCACCGTGTTCACCGCGCCGATCAGTTCCGCGTCCGGGTCGATTGCGTCGAGAAACGGCATGATGGCGACCTTGTGCGGAATGGTGACGTTGAAGCCGGCGACTCCCGCTGCGGCAAGCCCGGCCACCGCAGCCTCAAGACGAGCCGGGGGGACGGGGAAAGGGACGTAGACCCAGTCAAGCCCGAGAGCCCCGAAGGCAGCGTTGTGCATCACCGGCGAAAGCGAGTGGGCAACCGGGGCACCGATGATACCGGTGACCGTGGTCTTTCCGGTAATGGTCATTGGGCCACCCCGTTCGCACTCAAAAGTGCTGCGACGCGCGGCCTGATCTCAGGCGCTATGCTTGCAGCCACTTCCAGGTCGCGTGCCCCCGCCTCGCGCTGCCCCATACGAAGGCGCGTCTCCCCCGACTCCATGAGGGAAGCTGCGTAGATGAGGATCGCCTTCCCCGTGTCGAGGTCGCGGAAGAACATGTCGCGGTCACCTAGCACGCCGCGCAGGGAGAAAAGAGGCCATACGTCGAGGTCCGGTGGGGCCGCGGGGGTGCCGGCCGCCTGGAGCGCGAAAAGGATGCCGCGCTGGTGCACGACGAAATCCTTGAACTCGATGGAGTACTTGGTGGAGAAGTCCACGTAAACCGGCCGTTTGCCGTACTGCTCCCCGACCGCAATCATGAGCGTCCCGTCCGAGGTGCGCTGATCCATGGGTAGCTCGTACAACCGCGAGTTCTTGAACAGGCGCGGCATGCTGTCCAGGTACCAGTCGAAGACGAGGTGCGGGGTGTGCGGCAGGTCCACATCCTCGCGCATCCTTTCCACCCCCTGCAAATACCAAAGCGGAAAGGCTCCCGAATCCCCCCACGTGAAGAGCACGGCGTCCTGCGGCAGGGACCTGAGCGTGTTGGAGGCGTAGTCGAATGCGATGTAGTTTTTATGCTGGTCGTTCTCCCGGTAGTTCAAAAGACAGACGGCGAGCGGCAGCACGAAGAGGAGCGCGGGTAAAAAAAGGCGTGCGGCAGGTGCGTCGGGAAGATGCTGCACCGCCTCATTGATGAGGGTGATGAGCCCGACCCCGATGAAGACCGCGGAGAGGAGGTAAAGCGGGGTGAAGAACTCCTCGGTCAGGAAGATCATCTCGCCTGGCGTGTTGAAGTAGCCGACGATGACGAGCAGGAACGAGCCGAGTGCGATCAGGTAGCCAAGTACCAGGTCGCGCTTTGTCCGCATCAGGGCCCACAGACCGAACAGCAAAAGGACAAGGCCAACGACGGTGAACTCGTGGGGGATGTTAAAGGCGTTCATCTGCGCCCAGAGGAGATCGAGGTCGCGGTGCGGCTTGTCGACCGGGTATCCCTTGCGCAGGATGTTCCAGAGGAACTGGGTGAGGTTCTTCGAGTCGCCCCAGTTCAGAATCGGTTTCCTAAGCGCCCGGACCACGAGGTGCAGGTGGATGCCGAAGCCCAACAGGCCGAAGGCGAAGGCGATGAAGAACTCGCGCACCCGGAAGATGACACGCCGGTCCGCGGACCAGATCAGGAAGGCGTAGGTCGGAATCATCAGCACCATGATCTGGTGCGCGCCGGTCCCAAGCCCGCAGAGAAAGGCGCCCAGGTAGACGTACGCGGGGCGCTCCCGTCCCTCGAGGTAGCTCTCCCGCCAAAGAAGCATCAGGTAGAAGATTATGGCGCAGATGAAGGCGAGCAGCGGGTAAGGCTTGTCGTGGTTTGACTGCAGCCAAAGCCTCGGCGTGAATGCGAAGGTGAGCGCCGCCGCGACACCGGCGAGCCTGGGGACAAGCGCACCGAACCGCCCCTGCCAGGGGGTCTCCTCACCCTTGAGCAGCTGGATGGTGAGCAGATAGACGCCGAAACAGGCAAGCCCCGCGGAGACCGCGGTCGCGAAGTTGACCCGGAAGGCGATGTTGCCGAGCGGGAGAAAGGTGAAAGGCTTCGCGTAGTTGATGAAGAGCGGGTACCCCGGCGAGTGCGCCGTACCGAGAGAAGAGATGGCGGTCAGGAACTCGCCGCTGTCGAAGAAGGTGACCGTGGGCGCCAGGGTAAGGAGATACACGAACAGCGGGATGACGAAGGCCGCGATGGCGCACGGGTCGAGCCTGCGCAGGATTCCGTTATGGTTCACGCAACTGCTCCTCGGTGTTAGTGACGCCGATGCTCCGGATGGAGACCTTGTCCCGCCAGAGGCAGTACAGCCCGACGACGGTGACCGGGAAAAAGCCCATGGCGTGAATGACGATGGCGATGCTGAGCGCCTTTTCGCTGCCAATCTGGAATGCGGAAAGGGCGGTGACGCAGGCGATGTGATACGTGCCGATAAAACCCGGAGATGCCGGCACCATCACGGCGAAGACCAGGAAGACCATGATGAACATGGACGCCGAGGGAGGCAGAAAGAGACCGAAGGAGCGCAGCATCAGGTCGACCGGCCAGATCGCGGTGGCCCACACGAGAAGCGAGCTGACCGCGACACCGGAAATGCCGGAGATACTGGTCGGAATGCGGATACCCGAGATGAAGGAGACCAGCAGAGCGCCGGCATGCTCAGCCAACCGCGCGGAGAAAGGATGCAGCACGCGGGTCACCACCTTGACGGTGAACTCGGTGCGCCACCTGAGCAGGAAAAGAAAGGCAAGGACAAAAAGGTAGAGGGCGAAGGTGACGTACCCGCCGGTGACGAGCCCGTGCTGTACGCGTTCCATCCCGCTTGGCAGCTTTATGGTGAAGAAGGTGATCAGGAGCACGAGGAGGACGGTGAAGCCGTCACAGAGCCGGTCAAGCACCAGGGAGGCAAAGACCGCGCTGGTGCCGATCCCCTCCTTCTGTCCGAGCGAGTGGGCCCGCACCAGCTCCCCCAGGCGCGCCGGGAGGAGGTTGTTCGCCATGTATCCGATGAGGGTCGAGGGGAAGAGATTCCCAAGGCGCGTGCTTTTTATCGGGGCGAGCAGGAACTTCCAGCGTACCGCACGCAGGTAGTAGCTCACAAAGGTGAGCACCAGCGCGGGCACCAGGTAGCGGTAATCCATCGCGGCAAAGGCGTCCGCCATCTTTCTGAAGTCGATCTTCCTGAAGAGGAGAAAGAGGCAGAGAGCGCTGATTGCAATGCCGATCAAGAGCTTCTTATCTGGTTTTTGCGTGGTCAATCGGGCTCCTGTCATCGGTTGCGTTGTCAATCTGGGCGGCCCGTGCCGGGGCTTGCGCAATCCCAGTCACCGCCGCTCTCGGACAGAACCGGGCGTGCGTCACTGAGGATCTCACGGCAACGCGCGACGTCCGCGGCAATGGCCTCTTTCAGTTCGTCGAGTCCGGAGAAGCGTTTCTCCCCCCTGAGCCTCTCGATGAAGAAAAGGGTCAGCTCGCGTCCGTAAAGGTCGCCTTCGAAGTCGAGGAGGAACACCTCGATGGAGAGGTGCTGGTTGCCGAAGGTCGGGTTGGCGCCGATATTACAGGCACCGTCGAAGAGCCGATCTCCCATGCACACCTTCACCGCGTAGACCCCGACCGATGGGATGAGGTCCTTTTCCGTTTCGATGTTGGCAGTGGGAAAGCCGAGGTTGCGGCCGCGCTCGTGGCCGTGCACCACCTTGCCTGAGATGGAGAAGTGCCGTCCCAAAAGGCTCGCGGCGCAGGAGACGTTTCCTGCGCTCACCATCCTGCGCACGGCAGTGGAGCTGTAGACGGTGGAGCCGTCCGAGATCGGCTCCAGCTCTTCCACGGTATAGCCGTGACGCTCGCCGAGCCGGCGCAAAAGGGCGACGTCCCCTTCCCTGCCGCGGCCGAAAGCGTAGTCGTAGCCGATCACCAGGCGCTCGACACCGATGGCGTCGACCAGCACCTTTTCCACGAAGACGGCGGCCGGCACCGAGGCGAATTCCTTGTCGAAGGGGATCTCGAGGAGGTAGTCGATGCCGGACCCCTCGATGAGGGCTTCCTTCTCGCGGCTTGTGGTGATGAGCCGCACTTCCTTGTGGGCCGCGACGACCTTGAGCGGGTGCGGCACGAAGGTGATCACCACGGAAACACCGCCGATCTCGCGGGCGATTTGCCGCACCCTCTTGAAGATCTCGCGGTGCCCCAGGTGCACGCCGTCGAAGTTGCCGATGGTGACGACCGGATGGCGCAGTTTTTCCCTGATCTCAGGGATGCTTCTAAAAATTTCCATGGACTATGGGGGTCCTCAGGCTTCCGCCGCCTCGGTCTCCACCTGGGGCGCCTTCTTCTTCCCGAAGACCAGGGCCACCCAGATGCTGATCTCGTACATGAGGTAGAGCGGGATCATGATGACGAACATGGTGACCAGGTCGGCATGGAAGGCGGCAACGATGGCGCTGGCCAGGAGCGCGTACTTCCTGCGCGTGGCGAGCATCCGGTAGTTGACGATGCCGAAACGGGCCAAAAGGAGCGCAAGGATCGGGAGCTCGAAGATGAGGCCGAACATCAGGATCAGGCGCAGACAGAAATTTATGTAGGCCGAGATGTTGTACCAGCTCTGCAACCCGGTCGCCTCGTAGGAGAGGGAGAAGTTTATGATGACGGGCCAGATGATGAGCAGGAAGAACATCGCCCCGACGCAGAAGGCGACGGTGGCCGTGGTGACGAAGGGAACCACCAGGCGCCGCTCCTTGCGGGTGAGCCCGGGCGCCACGAAGAGCCAGAACTGGTGAAAGAGCACCGGCAGCACGATGACGAAACCGGCCAGCATGGAGATCTTGCACTGCACGAAGAACGGCTCGAGCGGCGCGCTGTAGTTCAGCATGCGCGGCTTCTCGGCCACCTGGTGCTCCTCCCCGAGCTTCATCTGCTGGTACGCCTCGGGGTAGCGCTGCTTGACTTTCTCGTAGAAGGATTTCTTCATGTCGGTCAGGTAGGTGTGACCGGTGAGCGGCTGTTCCACGAACTTCAAGAGGTCGGTGGAGAAGTTCCAGGCGATCCCCATGCCGATGACGATGGCAATTACGCTGACGATGAGCCGTTTTCTGAGTTCAACCAGGTGCTCCATGAACGGCAATACCTTTTCTTCCATATACCTCTCTTCTCCTAATTAATGCCGTGCAGAGCTCAAACAGCTTTTATATCACAGCGCTTAAATCCAGCGCAACAGCTTTCAGCGCCGCTTCGGCTTGGGACGCTTCCCCTTTATCGGGATGCGCTGGTAGGCGTTCCGGACATCGGCGATCGGCTCGACGGGACGCTTCTCCAGGGTCCCGACGAGCGCGAATTCCACCTGCCGCGCCGGCTCGTTCACCCCGGCCACCTTCACCCGGATCTTGTCCGCGATGCGGTACATGGCGCGGCTTCGCTCACCCACCAGGGCGTGGCTCTTCTCAAGGTGCACGTAGTAGTCCTGCGGTAGGGTGGCGACCGGCACCATCCCCTCCACAAAGAGGTCGACGAGCTCCACGAAGAAACCAAACGGGGCGACCCCGGTGATGTACCCGTCGTACTCCTCGCCTATCTTGTCACGCATGAACTGCATTTTCTTGAGATCCACCATCTCGCGTTCCGCCTCCATGGCGACCCGTTCGCGCTTGCTCGTGTGCTGCGCGGTCTCGGGGAGCCGCGCCTCGAGCCGGTCCTTATCCGCCTTATTCATCTTCCCGGCGAGCACGCGCTTAAGGATGCGGTGCACCACGAGGTCGGGATAGCGCCGAATCGGCGAGGTGAAGTGGGTGTAACTCGCGGCGGCGAGGCCGAAGTGGCCCAGGTTCTCGGCGCTGTAGCGCGCCTGCTTCATGCAGCGCAGCAGCACCTCGTTGATGAGCCGCTCCTCCGGCTTTCCCGCCACCTCTTCCAGTAGCTTTTGCAGCGCGTTGGGGCTCACCTTCTCGTCCACCACTTTAAGTATGTAGCCGAAGCCGAAGACGAACTCGGACAGGTCCTGGAGCTTGACCGGGTCGGGATTCTCGTGGATGCGGTAGAGCGAAGGGACCGGTGTCGTTTCGAGAAAGTGGGACACCGCCTCGTTGGCGGCGAGCATGAACTCCTCGATGATGCGGTGCGCAAGGTTTCTCTCGGCGCGCACGATCGCCGTGGTTTCTCCCTGCGTGTCGAGGATGATCTGGGGCTCCGGCAGGTCGAAATCGATGCTCCCACGACCCGCGCGCACCTTATTGAGCCTGAGCGCCAGGTCTTCCATCACCTTGAGATCCTCGACCAGGTGCCGGTTCGCCGCGATGGTCTCCTCGTCCAAGTCCACGAGAACTTTCTTCACCGTGGTATAGGTGAGACGGGCGGAGCTCTTGATGACGCTCGCGTAGAACTTCTGGTCCACGCGGGCGCCGGACTCGTCGAAGAGCATCTCGGCGGTCATGGTCAGGCGGTCCACCTGCGGGTTTAGCGAGCAGATGCCGTTGGAGAGCTCTTCCGGGAGCATAGGAATGCAGCGGTCCGGGAAGTAGACCGAGGTCCCGCGCAGGTACGCCTCGGTGTCCAGGCGCGATCCTTCGGTGACGTAGTGCGCGACGTCCGCGATGGAAACCCAGAGGCGGATCTTGTCCCCCTCGCGAGAGACGGAGACCGCGTCGTCGAAGTCGCGCGCGGTCTCGCCGTCTATGGTGACGATGAGCCGCTCGCGCAGATCGACCCGCCCCTGCCGCGCCTCCTCGCTTACCTCCTGCGGCTCGCGCTCGGCCTCCTCCATCACCTTCGCATCGAAGACATGCGGGAGCTCGTACTTCTTGATGACGGAGAGGACTTCCACTTCGGGGTCGTTCGCCTCCCCAAGCACCTCCACGATGCGCCCCTCAAGCGGGCGCACCCCGGAAGGGTACGAGGTGATCTGGGCGAGCACGATCTGCCCCGTGCGTGCCTTGGCGGCCCCACCGGAGGCCCCGGGGGTCAGGAAGAGGTCGCGGCCGAGCTTAGGATCGTCCGGTATCACGCGCCCCCCCTTCCCTGCCGCCTCGAAGCGGCCGACGATCTCGGTGACGCCACGCTTCACGATGCCGGTGACACGCCCTTCCCTTTTCCCGTCACGACGGGTGGAAACAACCTGGGCGTCCACGATGTCGCCGTTCATATATTCCGTGAGGTATCGAGCCGGGACGAAGAGGTCCTCGCCCCCGTCCTCCGGCATCACGAAACCGTAGCCGTCGCGGTGCATGGAGAGTTTGCCGCGCACCGAGCCACCCGCTCCCGCCATGGTATAAATACGCCCCGGAAGCTTGGCGATCTCCCCTGTTTCGACCAGGTAGTCGAGTTGATCGTCCAGGTGTTCCCGCTCGTGACGGGAGACGTTGAGGGCCTTGAGCATCTGCCGGTACGGCACCGGCTCCCCTTTGCCCAGCAGCCTCATGATCGCGTCCTTGCCTTTGCGCATATATAAACCTCCGGGAAAAACAATAAAATCAGCACCGTTGGATAATGCAGAAGGGGCGACGGAAAGTCAAGAAAGGCGATGCGGCACGAATGCCGCGGCAGACGACTCGTCGAGAGGGATCAACGACTCGTCACGTGCGATCGACGACTCATCAGATGCGATCGACGACTCGTCAGGTGCGATCAACGACTCGTCAGGTGCGATCAACGACTCATCGGGTGCGAGCAACGACTCATCGGGTGCGATCAACGACTCGTCAGGTGCGATCGACGACTCGTCACGTGCGGTCAACGACTCGTCAGGTGCGATCATCGACTCGTCGGGTGCGATCAACGACTCGTCAGGTGCGATCAACGACTCATCAGGTGCGATCGACGACTCATCAGGTGCGATCAATGACTCATCGGGTGGGACCAACGACTCGTCAGGTGCGATCAACGACTCATCGGGTGGGATCAACGACTCGTCAGGTGCGATCAACGACTCGTCGGGTGCGATCAACGACTCGTCAGGTGCGATCAACGACTCGTCGGATGCGATCAACGACTCGTCCGGTGCGATGAAGGACTGGATCGGCGCGATAGGCCACTCGATGGAGGTCACGTGCCGGTGGACCCCGTAGGAACAAAATTCGGAGCTAACCGATGAGAAGTTGGGATTCGTTGTAATTGGTCAATACATTAACAATTGCCTTTTGCGCCGCGCTTCGGTACAAATACGAGGTTAGTTTTGCAACGTAAGGGAGTCTCCATGTTTTGCCGTACCATCGCAGCAGCAGCACTGATGCTTTGCGCCGTCCTTCCCGCCTCCGCAGCAAACCTTAGCAAACCGGCCGACGAGGCTCTCACCACCTCCGCCAAGCGCATGCAGGCCAAGGACTACCGCGCCGCCCGTGACGCAGCCCTTAACATCAACGACCCGGCAATCCGCTCCTTCATGGCGGGGATCGCCGCCGCCAAGATGGAGCAGTGGGAAGAGGCCGCGGCACAGCTCCCCGCCGCCGCTGAAGGTTACCCGCTCTTAGCCGACTACGCCCTCTACTACCAGGGGCTCGCCCTTTCCAAGCTGCAGCGCCACGCCCAGGCACTCCCGCCGCTGTACAAGCTTCTCAAGGACTTCCCGGCGAGCCGGCTCGCGCGCCAGACGCTCATCCTCTACGCCGATTCCCTTGCCGCCGCCGGCTACCCGAAGGAAGCGCAGCAAAGCTACGCCACCTTCGTCGAGCGCTACCCCTCCGGCAGCGATTCCATCTCGGCCCTTTACGGTTCCGCCCTCTCCCGCGAAAAGCTTGGAGATACCGCGACCGCCGTGACCGTTTTACGCACCATCTACCTCAGCTACCCCGCCTCCCCCTATGCCGACAAAGCGGCCGCCGAGCTGCAGAATCTAGCGGCGACCGGCATCAAGGCTGAGCCTTACAGCAGCGCCGAACTCTACAAACGCGCCAGCACCCTCTACGATCTCGGGCGCCATCTGAAGGCCGCCGAGGCCTTTGCCGCGATCCAGTTGAACGGTGAAAACGACGACTTCATCCGCAAGGTGACTTTCAAGAAGGGACAAGCGCTGTTCAAGGCGAGACGCTACCAGCAGGCACAGAGCACCTTCGCGGCCCTTTCCGGATACGGCGATGCGGATCTGTGGTTTGCCCGCACCCTGGACAAGGAAGGCAAGGGAGATGAGGCTTTCCAGCTTTATCAAAAGCTTTCCCAGGACGCGAAGCGTGGAACGGTGGCCCAGGAAGCGATGCTCGAGGCCGCCTACCTGAAACGTTTCCAGAGGAAATGGAGTGAAGCGGCTTCGTTGTTCAGGCAATACCTTGCCGCGGCGCCGAACCAGAAGAACGTCAACGTCCTCTGGGAAGCCGCTTGGTGCAGCTACCAGTCACGCGACTACGCCGATGCCGCGGCACAGTTCAGGAAACTTGCCGAGCGCGACGACCTGCGTGACAAGGCGCTTTACTGGCTAGGCAGAACCCTTGCCCTCACCGGCGATGAGAAGAGCGCACAGGTGATGTTCGCCGCGCTGGTCGCGGAATACCCGCTCGGATACTACACGCTGATCAGCAACCAGAACCAGAGCGCCGCCTCGCTCCCCCAGCCCCCCCAGAACCTGGCCGACGCCCTTCCGATGCCGTCCGGCTTCGAACGGGAGAAGGCGCTTATCGCGCTCGGACTCTTCGAGGAAGCGGCGCGGGAACTCTCACTTTCCAAGAAAGGGAAGAACCCATCGGGTATCGCACGCCTGTACCTCGAGATGGGGAACTACAACGGCGCCTATCACGCACTCGGGAACGACAAGCCCAAGCGCGGCGACAATGCCACCGTGCTCGGCGCCGCTTTCCCGCTCGCCTTCCGCGAAGATGTCGCCAAACACGCCGCCGCGGCCGCGGTCCCCGAGAGCCTGGTTTACGCTGTTATGCGCACCGAGAGCAACTATTTCCCCGCCGCACTTTCGCCGGTGGGCGCCGTCGGTCTCATGCAGATCATGCCCGCCACCGCCGAGTCGATTTCCAAGGGTGACTCGAATCGTTTGACCACCCCGGCCCTCAACATCAAGCTAGGCGCACGCCATCTGAAGGACTTGCTGCAGCTGTACGACAAGAACCTCACCCTCACGGTCGCCGCCTACAACGCGGGCTCGGGCAACGTGAAGCGTTGGCAGAAGGCGTACGGCGACCTGCCGCAGGACGAGTTCGTCGAGAGCATCCCCTTCCGGGAGACCCGCGAGTACGTCAAAAAAGTGGTAACCAGCATGCAGATGTACCAGCGGCTGTACCGCCTCCCTCCCTACCAGGAGCCGGGTGCACCGAAACCGGTCCTCCCGCAGCAGGCGGTGGAGGAAAGCAAGGTCGCTCAAGACGTGGCCGCTCAGCCCTCCCCGTCCCAGCAATAGTCAGCATCGTAAAGCCGACCTCCCCCCGAGGGGGGAGGTCGACACGGTCCCTCACCACCAAACTCCCCCACCCTGTCACCTCCTGAAAAACCCCGCTCTCACCCCCTCAATAAGCTGATTGACAGCATACTGATTATGTGCATAATGCTCTCCTTTGCCGGGGCAGCTTTTCGGTCGTGATATCAAACCGTTGCCCTTCCACGGGAGAAGCTATGGAAGCACAACAGACCCCCAACATGGACATCGAAAAAACAGTGGGCTTCCTGCTGGCTAAGGCTTACCAGCGCGCCTGCCTCATCTTCAAGGAACAGTTCGACCAGTACGAACTGACCCCGCAGCAGTTCGGACTGCTTGGCTTTCTGTGGCAGGAGGACGGCATCAGCCAGTCGCTTCTTTCCGCAAAAAGCCAGATCGATCGGACCACGATGGGGGGACTCATCGACCGGCTTGAAAAGGAAGGGCTGGTGATGCGTCGCCCAGACCCTGCCGATCGCCGGGCCTACCGCATCTGCCTTACCGAAAGGGGAAAGGCGCTTGAGCCCGAGCTCGTGCCCGTGGCGCTCAGGGCTCAGGCAGAGTTCATCGCGAGACTGGAACCGAACGAGGTCGAAACACTGACGTCGCTGCTGCAAAAACTACGCAGCTAATCCCGGAGCTTTCATGCACAAAGTTGTAGTTCTACTGGCGCTTCTACTCTGCGCCATCTGCAGTTCCGCGCACGCGGAAACGCTCACGCTGAAGGAATGCCTCGACGGTGCGGTCGCCACGAGCCGCGGGCTGAAGTCCGCCTCGCACGACGTCGAGATAGCGCGGGAGCAGGTAGGCGTCGCCCGGTCGACACGTCTGCCGCGCGTCGATCTGCAGGCGGGTTACGTGGCACAAGCCAAGGCCCAGGCGTTCAAGTTCGGGTCACAGTCCCAGGAGACCCAGGACCCGCGCTACCCCTTCGCCAACTTCAGCGTCTACCAGACCCTGTACGACTTCGGTCGTACCGGCGCAGCCGAGGGGATGGCGCGCATGCAGAGCGAGGCCGCCCGCTACTCCTACACCGGAAACGAGCAGGACGTCTTCATGCAGGTGGTGCAGGCCTACTACGGCATCCTGACCGCAGTAAAGCTCGTCAACGCGGCCGAGGACGAGGTCACCCAGATGCTCTCGCACCAGAAGACGGCGCAGGCGCTCTTCGACGAGGGGGTCGTCACCAGAAACGATCTCTTGCAGGCCGAGGTCCGGGTGGCGTCCAGCCGTCAGAGCCTCCTGAGCGCCAGGAACGAGGTGCAAAAGGGGTGGCTGCTACTGAACTACCTGACCGGTGCGCCCCCCGAGCGCCGTGCGGAACTGAAAGACGACTCGCAGCTCCCCTCTACCCCTTCCCTCTCCGAGGCCCCCGACATGTCGAAAAGGGGCGAGCTTTCCGCGCTGAAGGCCGTGGTAGGCGCCGACGAGTACGCGGTCAAGGAAGCGAAGACCATCCATTACCCCGAGTTGTTCGCCAAGTTCGGCATCGACTACCTTTCCAACAGCAAGGTACGCGAGCAGGCCATCGTGGCAGCCACGGTGGGGCTCAAGGTGAACCTCTTCGACGGCCAGGCCTCGACGGCACGCGTCAGGCAGGCGGTACAGGCAAGATCGCGCGACGAAGAACGGCTGAGGGACATGGAGGAGCGCACGAGGCTTGAATACGCGCTGGCGGTGAGCGACATGCTGGTGGCCAGGGACAGGATCTCGGTGGCTGAAAAGGCGATCACCCAGGGGGTGGAAAACCTCCGCATCACCAAGGACCGCTACCAGGAGCACGTGGGAACGGCGACCGAGGTGATCGACGCGCAGACCCTTCTCACCAGAACGAGAACCGACTACTACCGCAGCATCTTCGACCTGCAGGTCTCCGCCGCCCGGGTGAAGAGGGCAACCGGCGAGCTTTGATCCATCTCTAACCATCCAGGGCCTTCCGTTTTACCGGACGACGGCCCGACCGGAGCAAATACCATGGCAGACCAAACTATCGAAAAACCGCAGCCCCAGGCCAAAGGCGGATTGAGCAAGAAACAGCGCGGCGGCATCATCCTCTTGATCATCATCGTGGCCGGCGGGCTCTTCGGCATGCGCCAGTGGGTACGCAGCAAGACCCATATCGAGACCGACAACGCCTTCATCGAGGCGCACGTCCACTCCGTAGCGAGCCGGGTGCCCGCTATGGTGCAGCGGGTTGCCGTGGTCGACAACCAGTTCGTGCACAAAGGGGACTTGCTGGTGGAACTCGACCCGGCGGACTACCAGGCACGGGTGACGAGCGCTGCGGCGTCCCTCGAGATGGCCAAGAACGAGACCTCCGGCGATTACGCAAGCGTCGAGAGCGCACGCGCCAACGTGAACCTTGCCGCCGCCCGCCTGGAGCAGGCGAGCCTCGACCTCAAGCGCGCCGAGGCGCTGTACGCGAAGGAAGTAATCCCGAGGGAGCAGCTTGACCGCACGCGCACCGCGCACAAGGTGGCGGAGGCGCAGGTAAGGGAAGCACGCGAAGCGGAGAACCGCGCCAAGGCGATGATCGGTGTTTCAGGCACCGGTTCCAAAGACGCACGCGTGGCGCAGAAGCAGGGCGAGCTCGAAGCGGCACGGCTGAACCTCTCCTACACCCACGTCGTCGCGCCGAGCGACGGGTATGTGACCCGCAAAGGCGTGGAGGTCGGCAACTTCGTCCAGCCCGGACAGGCGCTCATGGCTATCGTCCCGCTCGAGGACGCCTGGATCACCGCGAACTACAAGGAAAGCCAGCTGAACGCCGTACGCCCCGGGCAGTCCGTCGAGTTCACCGTGGACGGCTACCCCGGGCGCCACTTCTCCGGCAAGGTGGAAAGCATCATGGCGGGCACCGGTGCCGCCTTTTCCCTGCTGCCGCCGGAGAACGCCACAGGCAACTACGTGAAGGTGACACAAAGGATCCCGGTCCGCATCGCCATCGACAAGACGAGCGATCCGGAACACGTCCTGCGCGTAGGCATGAGCGTGGTGCCGACCATCCTGACCGGGCAGAGCTTCGGGCAGGTCGTCGGGCTGGACCATAACCGATAAATTGCGGACATCCCATCCCTTTGCGAAGGGATGCCTGCAACTCGGGTGCTTGAAACCGGGAGCAAAGGCAAATCCCCCCCGTCCCCCCTTCGCAAAGGGGGGAGCGCGAGGTCACCTGCGCGCCCTTAACCAATAACCTGCGGCGGTTCGATGAAAAGCGCTGAAGAAAAGAACATCAACAAGTGGCTGATCACGATAACGGTGATGCTGCCGGCGATCATGGAGATCGTCGACACCTCGGTCGCCAACGTGGCGCTGCCGCACATGCAGGGGAGCCTTAACGCAGGTACCGACGAGGTCACCTGGGTGCTCACCTCGTATCTCGTGAGTAACGCCGTCGTCCTCCCCATGACCGGCTGGCTCGCGGGGATCTTCGGTCGCAAGCGCTTCCTCATCACCTGCATCACCCTCTTCACCCTCGCCTCGCTCATGTGCGGCGCGGCACCCAACCTAGGTCTCCTCATCTTCTTCCGGGTGCTGCAGGGGGCCGCCGGGGGCGCGCTCATACCGATGAGCCAGGCGATCATGATGGAGACCTTCCCGCCGTACCAGCAGGGTATGGCGATGGCCATCTTCGGCGTCGGGGCCATGTTCGGCCCGATCATCGGCCCGGCCCTCGGGGGATGGATCACCGACAACCTGAACTGGCGTTGGATCTTCTACATCAACATCCCGATCGGCATTGTGGCCGTGGTCATGGCGACCTTCTTCATCTACGACCCGAGCTACATCAAGCGGGCCCGAACATCGATCGACTACTGGGGACTCATGCTCCTGACGGTGGGACTCGGCGCACTGCAGATCGTACTCGACAAGGGACAACAGGACGACTGGTTCAACTCCGGCTTCATCGTCGCCTGTTCGGTCGTCACCGCCGTCGCGCTCAGCGCGCTGATCTACGTGGAGCTCAATCACCCGCACCCGGTCGTCAATCTGCGCCTGTTCAAGAACGTCTCCTTCTCGGCGGGGAACCTGATCATGTTCGCGGTGGGTTTCTGCCTTTACAGCTCGATCATGCTCATACCGATGTTCCTGCAGACCCTCATGGGGTACAACGCGACCATGGCCGGCATGGTGCTCGCCCCGGGGGGTGTCGCGACGCTCATCTGCATGCCCTTCGTCGGTGCGATCATCCAGCGCTACGACGGCAGGAAGGTCGTCTTTGTCGGCCTCATCATCGCCGCCTACTCGATGCACATGATGCAGGGTTTCACGCTGGAGGCAGCCTACCGCGACTTCGTATGGCCGCGCGTCGTGCTGGGCGTGGGGCTTGCCATGATCTTCGTCCCGCTGACCACGGTCACCCTCGCCACCATAACGAGGGAGGAGATGGGAAACGCGACCGGCATCTTCAGCCTGTTGCGCAACATCGGCGGCAGCGTCGGGATCGCCATCGCCGCCACGCTCCTCGCGCGTTACGGCCAGTTCTACCAGACCAGCCTGGTAGCCCACGTGACCCCGTACAACCCGCTCGCGCAGTCCCAGATCGCGGTACTCAAACAGGCCATGATGGGGCGCGGCCTGGGACCGGTCGCCGCCGAACAGGGCGCGCTTGCCATCATCTACGGCAAGATCTCGCGGCAAGCCTACATGCTCTCCTACAACAGGATCTTCTTCATCGTAGGCATCGCCTTCGTGGTGATCATCCCGCTATTGCTGCTTCTGAAGAAACCCGTGAAACACCTGCCGCCGGGGGCGGTGCATTAACCACAAAGGCGTTTGCGACCCATACTTCAGGACAAAAAAAATGGCCGCCCGTAACGGGGCGGCCATTTTCACATGAACCTGTGACGAACCTCAGGCGGTCTTCGCTTTGGCCGTCTCTTTCGGGGCCTTGGACGCCTTGGCTGCCCTGGGCTTCACCGGGGTCGATTTCTTTGCCTCGATGTTGGCCATGCGTACACCGCGGGCCTTGGCGAGGTTGTCGGCAAGACCGCGATCGAGGGCCATCTTGCGGCGCGCCTCGGAATAGTTCTTGGCGGCGAGCGGCTGCTTGCCCGGGATGCCGAACTGCTTCTTGTACTCTCCCGGTTTCATGCCGTGGGCGGTATTGAGATGTCGCGCCAGCGTCTTGAAACCGCCCTTGCCACACAGCATGCAAACGACTTCGCCCTTCTTGAATGCATCCTTCACAGAAACGGAAGGCTTCGCTTCCTCTAATCCCTCGACTGGTTCACCCGCTTCAAGGTTTTTGAGCGCGTTGTGCACTTTGCTGATTTCGAATATAAGCTGATCCGAGGTCATGGGAGTACTCGACGCATGCGAAGCTACGATCTGTGCCGCGATCTCTACCAAAGTGGCCATTTATTTTCCCTCCATTGATCATTACTTGCTGGCATTATAGTGGCAGGTTTCTTTGCATTGTCAAATTGGTATTTTCAATTATATTACAGAGCGTCTTTAGCTAAGAGACTGAAGCAGCACTTGATGCCCAATGACAGCGGTTTGTTTTATCTGCCAGTGCTGTGACCAAAGAGGAATTCACAAACTCAAAACATTGCTGCCACAAAGACTGGCGTGCATCCGCAAGATGCCCATGAAACAGGACTGGAAGCCACCACAAGGCATCACACCGGTAACGCTATGACTTCGCAACGCACATGCACAGCCATCCCAGTCGCGTGCGAGGGAAACATTGGCCGCAAATAACTTTTACTTTAGTCAAGAAGTAGACTTTTAGCGTTGACAGAACTGCACCACTCTTGTATTAGTATCTCACTAGTATTCAAGGATTGACCCCTTACAACCGAATAGCATGACTTATCCAGAGCGATCGAGGGACTGGCCCTATGACATCGCGGCAACCTCCCCTCAGGGGGGAAGGTGCCAAATCCTGCGGAACGAAACGTTCCGGAAGATAAGGAAGTGCGGACCGATACCAACGAAGTCCCCTTCCACCCCCGGAAGGGGACTTTTTGCATTGGAGGCAGACATGAACATCGCGACAACTGCAGCACAGATCGGCCTGGAGCGCGAGACGAGAACCGGCGCGGTAACGGTTCCGATTTACCAGACGGCGACCTTCCGCCATCCAGGCCTTGGACAGAGCACCGGCTACGACTACAGCCGCTCGGGTAACCCCACCCGCCAGGCCCTCGAAGAGGGAATGGCGCGCCTGGAAGGGGGCAGCCGCGGTTTTGCCTACGCCTCCGGCATGGCGGCCATCACGAGCCTCATGTTCCTTTTCGAGCGCGGCGATCACCTTGTGGTCACCGAGGACCTCTACGGCGGGAGCTACCGGCTCTTCGAAAAACTGTTCCAGCAGTTCGGCCTGAGCTTCAGCTACGTCGACACGAGCGACGTCGAGCTGGTCAGGCAGGCGATCCGCCCCAACACGCGTGCCCTCTTCGTCGAGTCGCTCACCAACCCGCTTCTAAAGGTGGCCGACGTGGCGGCGCTCGCGGCGCTCTGCAAGGAAAAGGGGATGCTCTGCATCGTCGACAACACCTTCCTGACGCCGTACCTTGTGCGTTGTCTCGATCTCGGCGCCGACATCACGGTCTACTCGGGTAGCAAGTACCTCTCCGGCCACAACGACACGGTGTGCGGCCTCGTCGCCGTGAAGGACGCCGCCCTCGCCGAAAAGGTGTACTTCCACCAAAACGGCGCGGGCGCGGTGCTCGGCCCCCAGGATTCCTGGCTCACCATACGCGGCATCAAGACGCTCACCATCCGGATGGAGCGCCAGCAGGAGAACGCGCTCGCCCTCGCCTTGTGGCTGAAGGAGCACCCAGGCGTCGGGCGGGTCTATTACCCGGGGCTGCCGGAACATCCCGGCCACGACCTCATGCAGCGCCAGTGCACCGGTTTCGGTGCGATGATCGCCTTCGAGGTGGCCCGTCCAGAACTCGTCGAGCGGCTGCTTATGAAGACACGGCTCATCTCCTTCGCGGAAAGCCTCGGCGGCGTCGAGAGCCTGATCACCTTCCCGAAGGTGCAGACCCACGCGGATATCGAGCCGGAGACGCTGCAGCGCCTCGGCATCAACGACCTGCTGCTGCGGCTTTCGGTAGGCATAGAAGACAAGGACGACCTGATCGCCGACCTGGCGCAGGCATTCGCATAAGGAGAGCACGCATGAAATTCGCAACCGAACTGATCCACGGCGGCGACCCCATCGATCCCCAGCACGGCTCGGTGAGCCACCCCATCTACCACACCTCCACCTTCGCCCAGCAGTCGATGGATCATTTCGGCCGCTACGACTACGCACGATCCGGCAACCCGACCAGGGAGGCGCTGGAAGAAGCGGTCGCGGGACTCGAGAAGGGTGCCACCGGGCTTGCCTTCGCCTCGGGAATGGCGGCCATCGCATCCACCATCCTCCTCTTCGCCCCGGGGGACCACCTCGTCGTGTGCGAGGACGTCTACGGCGGGACCTTCAGGCTCCTGTCCACCCTGTTCAAGGGGTGGGGACTCGAGGCCACCTTCGTGGACGCCACCGACACGGCGGCCCTTGCCGCCGCGATCCGCCCGGAGACCAAGGCGCTCTACCTGGAGACCCCGTCGAACCCGCTCATAAAGATCACCGACCTTGCCGCGGCGGTCGCGCTGGCGGCGGAGCACGGCATCCTGACCATCGTGGACAACACCTTCATGACCCCGTACCTGCAGCGGCCGCTCGAGCTTGGCTGCGACATCGTGCTGCACAGCGGCACCAAGTTTCTTAACGGTCACTCCGACGTGATCTGCGGTTTCGCCGTCGCCCGCGAGCCCGAGCTCGGCAAGAGGCTCCGCTTCATCCAGAACGCCTTCGGCGCGGTGCTTGGCCCCCAGGACTGCTGGCTCGTGCTGCGCGGCCTGAAAACACTTAAGGTTCGCATGGAGGAACACCAGGCAAGTGCGCAAAAAATAGCGCTATGGCTGAAGGAGCAGAAGCAGGTGGAGCGGGTGTACTACCCGGGGCTACCCGACCATCCGGGCTACGAGGTGCACAAGCGCCAGTCGAGCGGCCCGGGCGCCGTGCTCTCCTTCGAGCTTTCGAGCTTCGAGCTCACCACGCGCCTGCTCGAGGGAGTGAAACTCGCCGCCTTTGCCGTCAGCCTCGGTGGCGTGGAGAGCATCCTCTCCTACCCGGCGAAGATGTCCCACGCCGCGATGCCCCCCGCAGAGAGGGAAGCACGCGGCATCAAGGACACCCTGGTGCGTCTCTCCGTAGGTCTCGAGGACCCGGACGACCTGATCGCCGACATGGCGCGTTTCCTGGACATCTAATTTCCCCCGCCAAGCCCCAACGCAAGAAAGCCCGGGAGAATCGTCTCCCGGGCTTTCTTCTTTCAAAAGAGCTGGCAGCGCCTGATACCTCAGCGCCTCCACTTGAAACTCACCGTCTTCACCCCAGGGAATGCCCTCTGGAACCCGGCCAGACCCTCGTCCGTGATGCTGTTGCCGCTGCTGGTAAGCCCCTGCAGTCCCTGCATCCCCTGCAGGTAGACGAGGCCGCGGTCGGAGATGCTGGTCTGGTACAGGTAGATCCTCTTCAACGCGGTTAGCGTCGAGATCCCGAGGAGCGCGGCGTCGGTCAGGGCGGTCCCACAGAGGTAGAGTTCCTCCAGGCCGGTCAGATGCACGATGTGGTCTAAATCGGCGTCGAGCGCGTCGTAAAGAAAGAGCGCCTGCAGATCTTCCGGGTTCAGCCCCTGCAAAAGCTTCAACTTCTCCCCTACCCCGTCCTTCACGTCCAGGCGCAGCGCCTGATCGAGATACACCCGCACCGAACCGATGGCCGGCCCGCCCTTTTTCCAGTCGCTGAAGTTCGCAGAACGCAGGTCGCGCAGGTAAAGGTCGCCGCACGCGGCATCGGCCGGGAAGGAGACGATGCGCGCCTGCCTCGTCGCACCGCGCACGGAGCTGCGTGCCTTCTCCCCTTTGAGCGCGGCCAGACGCCTCAGCGCACGGGCGATGTTGATCTCGGCCGCCGCCACCATCTCCGCGAAGAGATCGCTCCCCGCCGCCATGCTCTCGTCGACCCGCAGCTTGAAGCGGTGCACGTAACTGGCACGGAGTTCCTCGATCTGCTCGTTCACCTCACGGATCGCCTCCATCTCCACAGCGATCTGCCGCTTCACCCGGACAAGCTCCGCCCGGATGTCGCTCTGCTCGGCCTGCTCGGGGAAGTGCCGCCGCCAGTTCCTCAGGATCTCCCTGAGGGTGCGGTGATCCTCCTCGGCGTAAGCGCGGTTCGCCTTCAGCATCAGTTCGTGCCGCACCGAATTGGGACCGTCACCGGCGAGATCGGGATGGATCGCCTTGGCGACCTCGCGGTACAGGGCCTTGATGTCCTGCTCATCCGCCTTCCAGACCCGACCGCGGCTTCCGTGCGCGTCGCCGCCCCGGAAGGCCTTGCCGCTTTGGTAGGTGCGGCCGTCCAGGTAGTCATCCTGGTCGTCCGGTGCGGAAGCGGTCCCCTCGCAGAAGTCATCTTCCGCGACGCTACCGGCGCCGGTGAGCCGGTCGATCTCGGCTTCGATCCCTTCCAGCTCGGCCATCCGTTTGCCCAGCGTCTCCTGGTAGTTCCGCTCGAAGCCCGCGATCTCCTGGCGCAACTGGTGCAGCACGGCGCTCGCCTCGGCATGGCGTGCGCGCAGCGAAGCGAGTTCGGCGCGCCTCTGCTCGAGTTCTATTTCCTCAGGTGATCTCTGTTGGTAACGGGCGGTCATGGATTGTCACGCAGTTCAGGATTGTTTTAAAAACGGATCTTTATCATAGCACCTTAACACGAGCAGGCGCTCTGACACAAAAGGATTTTATCAGATGAAAGGGAAATTGTCTGAGGGAAGTAAACCACTGTCATGGGCACCAGCACCGACAGGATGCGCCGCCGACAGAGACGTATACGTCGAGACATGAGATTTTGGCATCCTCATGCAGTGAGAGTAAATGCACCAGCGACACGACACAGACGTACCGTATCATCGGCATAAGTACCCGAAGCGACGTGGCTCTCCTGACAAAGCCGACAGCACGGCAAAGCCAAGGCCAGTACAGGCAGACCCTGTATACTAAGCAGAACACTTTAAACCGATCTTAAAAAATGATTGACACGGAGTATGCAGACTGGTATGGTTACGCACCCGCGAATTCCCGCAGGTTATAACAAAACGGAAGTACAGGGAGAAGTAAGTAAATGGTAAACGGCACGGTAAAATGGTTCAACGACAGCAAGGGGTTTGGTTTTCTTGAGCAGGAGAACGGCGAGGATGTCTTCGTTCACTTCTCCGCCATCAACAGCGACGGCTTCAAATCCCTCACCGAGGGTGACTCCGTGACCTTCGAGATCGTCAAGGGACCGAAAGGTCTTCAGGCGGCCAACGTTTCCAGGGTCTAAGTCCGACATATAGCGTAGAACTTTATCAAAAGCCCCGGAGCGATTCGGGGCTTTTTTCGTTTCCCCTCACCCGCCGCAGACCGGGCATCCCTGCATGGATAGCGGCTTCTCAAGACGGCACTCCCTCAAAAGCCGCTCGTCCCTGAATATCTCCCTCGTCGGACCGTCCGCGCGCACCGCCCCCCCTGAGAGGACGATGGTCCGCTCGCACACCTCAAGCACCATGTCGAGATCGTGGCTCGTGATGATCTTGCTGTGCCTGAAATCCTTCAAAAGCCCGATCAGCTGCCTGCGGGCGTAAGGGTCCAGGCCGTTTGTCGGCTCATCCATCACCAGCACGTTTGGGGACATGGAAAGCACCGTCGCGATGGCCACCCTGCGCTTCTCGCCTGCGGAGAGATGATACGGCGCCTTCTCTGCAAGATGCTCCGCGTCCACCCGGCACAGCGCATCGGCCACGCATCGCTTCAGCTCCTCGCCGGTGATCCCCAGGTTCATGGGACCAAAGGCGACATCCTCGCGGACCGTGGGCATGAAAAGCTGATCATCGGGGTCCTGGAACACCATCCCGACGGTGCGCCGCACCTGTTCGAGGGTCGCGCCGCTGACCGGTACGTGGCCTATGCGCACCTCTCCCGACTCGGAAAGCAGGTGCCCGTTCAGGTGGGCTAGGAGCGTCGACTTTCCCGCCCCGTTCGCGCCGATGACGGCGACGGACTCGCCGTGGGTGACGCTGAAGGTTACGTCGTGCAGCGCCTCGGTGCCGTCCGGGTAAACGTGGCGCAGGTGTTCGATCTCGATGATGTGATGGCTCATGACAGGGTTCCCGTTACCAGCGCCCCGAGGAGACGGGGAAGGTTGCACAGCCTAAGGGTGACGAGGAGGCCGCCCCAGAAAAGTACGAAAAGAAAGTCCGAAAGCCCCGGGCGCCTGGATTCGGCAGCGGGAAGCATGCCGTTGTAACCGCGGGCCAGCATCGCCATGTGGGTGCGCTCCGCGCGCTGCCAGGTGCGCAGGAGCAGGTGCCCGAGCAGGGGAGCGTAGCTCGCAAGCCCCCTCCCCTTGCCGCCAAAGGAGCGCATCTCCCTTGCCCGCGCCGCACGTCCCCCCTCATCGGCCAGCACGAAGAGGTAGCGGTAGAGAAAAAGGAGCTGCATGGCGAACACCTTGGGCATGCCTAGCCCGACAAGGGCGCGGCAGATGGGGACGAAGCCGGTAAGCGCGGTCAAGGTGAGTGCGGCGGCCACGGTGAGCGCGGTCCTCAGCATGATGGAGGCGAAGGAGATCCAGCCGCCGGTCACCCCGATGTCACCGAGACGGAAGAGTACCTCCCTATCGAGAAACGGGTTGAAGATGCCGACCGCGACGACGAAGGGGAAGACCAGGAGAACACGCGATGCGAGGTACCCGGCGGGAAGCCGCCCGACGGCGATGAGCACGGCAGGGTAAATCAGGAAGGGAACCAAAGCGGAGAGCTCGTACCTCCCGAAGGAGACGACGCAGAGGATGAAGATTAAGGTGGCGAGCACCTTGGCGCGGGGATCCAGTCGGTGCAGCACGGTATCTCCCCCCGCGAGCCGATCCAGCCGCTTCAAATCAAGCAGTGCCCCATGTACCGATGCCATGCCCTTTTCCTCGCCGAAACCACAGCCGAGCGCGCCTACGCCTCGGGAGCGGCCCCTCCCCTTTTCGCCCGGCGCAGAAGCGCCGCCACCGCGACCACGATAACGAGGGTGATGAGCGTGCCGACCACACCGGCGGCACCCGGCCCCGCCTGTTGAGCGGCCACCCCGTCCCCAGCCGGCACGCGATACTCGGCGAACCACGCGAACCTTCCCTGCAGCGCGTGCAGGTAAGCGGTCACGCCATGCAGGGCAACCGGCGCAGCGCTACCGGACGCACCGGCGACGGACCATTCAAGCCCGTCAGGCTTATCGGAGGCGAAACGGGAGATCCCGCCTGCAACCAGCAAGGCGCAGACAAGGGCAGCGGCGAGAAACGGCTTGAGCGAAGGTGCGGCCTCTTCGTGAGCCCGGCGGGCGAGCAACTCCGGACGGGCCTTGCGCAGGAAGGAGACCACGGCGAGGGTAACCGCCCCCTCGACCGCGCCGATGGCCAAGTGGATGGGGAGCATGAGCGCGAGGAACTTCACAAGCGGCAGCTCGGATACCCCGGAGAGCGCCGTCTCCAGCACCACGCAGAGAGCGCCCAGTTGCATGGCGCAGAGCGCTGCGAAAAGCGTCACCGCCGCCTCGCGGCGGGGCCCCGGTGCTGTGCCGATCAGCCTTTTGTACAAAAGCGGATAGATGATGAAGGCGGGGATCACCCCGAGGTTGAAGATGTTGCACCCGAGGGCCAAGAGGCCGCCGTCGGCGAAGAAGAGCGCCTGCACGACGAGCACCGACGCCACGGTGAGAAAGGCGGCGCTCGGGCCTAATAGAATGGCGAGGAGCAGACCGCCGGTTAGATGCCCGCTCGAGCCGGTGCCGGGGATGGAGAAGTTGATCATCTGGGCGGCGAAGAGAAAGCCGCCCAGCACACCCATAAGCGGGGCGATGCGATCGTCGCTCTCGCGGCCAAGGCGCGCCGATCCCCAGGCGATGGCGCCTGCGGAGACGGCCCACATGGTCCCCCCGACCGACGGGGATAGCAGAGCGTCCGCCATATGCATCAGTTTCCTCCGCGTGCTTCCCGGTCAAAACCGCGTAGCACGAATTTCAATTCAGTGACACGGTTTTTTATACAGGATGCCCTCTACCCTGTCAACGCATATCCCCCGGGAACGCGGCCGTCACGGCAACGATCGCGTATACGTTTCACCAACCCTCTTCCGTGAGGTTTTTTTCCTACAAATCGCTTCTCTTTTTATTAATACAATGCTAATCTGCGCGCCGAGGTGCAGATGGGCCGGGCAACGATACCGGACAACGAAGTCCCGCACCTGGTTGATGCGCAAGGAGCGCTCCCAATGAACGGTTCCGAGAAGCAGACAGGCCATTTCACCATCAACTGCACGGTTGTTCTCGCCCTTCTCGTAACCCTCTTTTTCCCGTTCGGCTATTTTGCGGTCAGCTACCAGCATGCGCTGGGCAGCCTCGAGACCGAGACCGAGATCAACGCCCGCATCATCACCTCCCTTGGCAATATCCGCCCAGACTCCTGGCATGAGGAAGCGCACCGACTGGATGCCATCCTCTCCAGCCACGGCACCCCCACCACCTCAGAGAGGCACCGCATCCTGGACGCAGGGGGAAGGGAACTGGCCGCAAGCGGGGGGCAGCTCGCAGCACCGGTTATCCAGCGTACCCACCCCATCCTCTACGGCGACAAGGTCATCGGAAGCGTCGAAATCAGCCGGTCGCTGCGCCCCATCATCAAAAGGGCCGCCCTGGTAGCGGTCGCAGGTTTCAGCGTCTCCCTCATCGTCTTCGTACTACTCCCCTTCCGCGTCATCAACCAGGCCAACCGACAACTGCAGGACTCCTACACCTTCCTGAAAAAAGTCATGGAAAGCAGCGCTAACGCGCTCATCGTCCTCAACCTCGACGGCACCGTGGACATGGCCAACGCGCGCTGTACCGAGCTCTCTGGATTTCAGCCCCCGGAATTTATCGGGCACGACATCGGCACGTTCGTCTGTCCCTACTGCATCGACATGGTGCGGCGACAGCTGCATCTCGTCACGTCCGGCACCGCCGAGATAGTGAAGTTCGAAGCGGAATTTCTCACCAAAGACGGCGGCACGGTATCGATCGCCTGCGGCGCCACGCCGGTCTACCAGGAGGGGCGCATCGCCTGCACCGTGCTCTCCATCGAAAACATCACCGAGCGCAGGCAGTCGGTGGAGGCGCTCACCGCTGCAAAGGAGTACACCGAGAACCTGATCCAGGCAGCCTGCGTGATGATCCTGGGGCTTAACCTGAAAGGGGAGGTAACCCTCATCAACCGTGCCGGCGAGGAGATGACCGGCTATCGGCAGGAGGAGCTCCTGGGGAAGAGCTGGTTCGAAACCGTGATGGGTGCCGAGGCCTTCCACAAGATGTGCTGCATCCCGCAGGAGGCGGGGGCCGGCACCGGAGGTTGCGCCTGCGAGGGGCAAATCGTGACCAAAGCGGCGGCCATGCGCACCATTTCCTGGCGCAACAGCGCCATCGTGGAAAAGGGGACCGTCGTCGGCACCCTCTGCTTCGGCATCGACATAACCGAGCACAGGAAGGTAGAGGCGCAGTTAAGGCACTCGCAGAAAATGGAGTCGATCGGCCAGTTGGCCGGCGGGGTGGCGCACGACTTCAACAACATGCTGAGCGTCATGCTCGGTTACGCCCAACTCTGCCAGCTCGAAGCGGCCGGCGCGTCCCCCCTCTCCCTTTACCTCGATGAGGTCATCAAGGCCGGGGAGCGCTCCCGCGACATGGTACGCAAGCTCCTCGCTTTCTCCCGCAAGGAAATCATCTCCCCGAGACGCGTGAACCTAAACGATCACTGCCTGGAGATGAAGAAGACGTTAAGCCGCCTGATCGGTGAGGAGATCTGTTTCGATTTCGTACCGGACGACGAGCTCTGGCCGGTACGCATCGACCCCTCCCAGGTAGACCAGATCCTCATGAACCTGGCGGTAAACGCCCGCGACGCCATGCCCGAAGGAGGCACGCTTACCGTTGCGACCGGTAACATCACCGTCGATACCGAGTTCTGCGACTTCCGCCTCGATGCGAAGCCCGGCCCCTATGCGTGCCTGAGTGTCATCGACACCGGCACCGGGATGGAGCGCGAGGTGGTGCGGCGCATCTTCGAGCCATTTTTCACCACCAAGGAGGTGGGACGCGGCACCGGCCTAGGCCTTGCCACGGTCTACGGCATCGTCACCCAAAACGGCGGCTTCATCGACGTGGAAAGCGAACCGGGACGGGGCACCTGTTTCAAGATCTACCTCCCGAAACTAACCGGCGACGCCGTAGTCCAGCAGGAGAGCAAGCCGACAGCGATGATCGGATCGGGCACCGTGCTCGTTGTCGAGGATGACGACATGCTGCGCCTCATGGCGACGCAGATGCTAGAGAAGATAGGCTACCAGGTGATCCAGGCAGCCAGCCCCCATCTCGCCCTCGCCATCTGCGGCGACATCAGCAAGAAGATCGACATGGTGCTATCCGACGTGATCATGCCGGAGATGAACGGCTTCGATATGGCCCGTGGCATAGCGACCATGCGCCCGGAGACCAAGGTACTTTTCATGACCGGCTACTCCGATGAGATGATCGCAAGGCGCGGCATTCAACCTGAGAAAGAGCTGCATTACATACAGAAGCCCTTCAACATGGAAGGGCTGCACGAGAAGATCATGGCCGTGCAGTCCGGCTGCTGACCAGTTCCAACCCAGTTTTGCCATCGTCGCCCGACTTTGATAGACTGGGACGGTAAGCCTTAACAGTAGATCCCACCGGGAGAAACCATGAAAAGATCCTATATACCGTTGATGCTGGCCCTGCTGTTTTCCCTTTCCTTTGCAGTCACCCCGCTCAGAGCTCAATCAGAACCCGGGTATTACACCGCTTCCGATCAATACCAGTACGAGGGAGATCTTCTCTACCCGGAAGAACTTGACGACCTGCTCGCTCCCATCGCACTCTACGCGGACCCGCTCATCGCCCAGATCCTACCTGCCGCGACCTTCGTGGACCAGATCCACGATGCAGCCCGCTACGTGAGGTTCTACGGCAACACGCCGGACATCGACTACCAGTCCTGGGACATAAGCGTGCGTGCCGTCGCCCACTACCCTCAGATCCTCTACATGATGGACCGGGAGTACCAGTGGACCGCTTCGCTCGGGCAGGCCTACATTGAGCAGCCCCAGGACGTGATGGATTCGATCCAGCGGCTGCGCCGATGGGCGTACGACCAGGGGAACCTCTATTCGACACGCCAGCAGGAGGTGTTCTTCGACGGTGACATGATAAGGATCGTCCCGGCTAGACCGCAGTACGTCTACGTCCCGGTTTACGACCCTTACGTGGTCTACGTGGAGCGTTTCTATCCAGCCACCCCGGCCATCTCCTTCGGTGTCGCCTTTACCCTTGGTCCGTGGCTCAACCGTGACTGCGACTGGCGCGGACATCGCGTGTACTACCACGGCTGGAGGGGTTCCGGGTGGGTCCGGCGCTCACGTCCCTACGTGCATGACCGGCGCAACATCTACATAAACCGCAGGGCCGCCGTGATCAGCGTGAACGAGCGGGTGGTCCAGCGTGACACGCGCATGTACCGCGAGCAGCTTCGCGTTGAGACCAAAAGGCATCGTGACGAGAGAAGGATGCCGCCGCTGCCGGCGGGCGTGTCGCGTCAGCCGAGACCTTCGGCGCCTCGCCCCGGCGGCGTACAAGCGCCGCGCCCGAGAACCGAAAGACGCAGTGAGCCCTGGACCGGTAGAGAGCCGTTACGCCCGGGCGTGACGACACCAACGGCACCCGCAACGAAACCCGGTGTCACCCCGCCGGCCACGAAACAACGCGAGCCTGGGGCCACGCAGCCGCGCGCCCCTCAGGCGCCGAAAGGACAGGTGGTTCCGCAGCAAGGTCAACCGACCCGCGTACAGCCTGCCGCTCCCGGCAAGCCGTCACCGCCGTCTGCAACGCCCTCCACCGGGAAGCCGCAGCCTTCCGCCACCACCGGCGAGCGTGGTGCCGAGCGAGGCAAGGGAGAACAAAGGCGCAGGAGCCCGGGTCCTGCCGTCAAGCCGCAACCGCAAGCACCAGCTGCGACACCTCAAGCTCCCGCGTCAGCGCCCCATACACCCGCGCCGCCGGCAGTCCCCGCGCCTACGCCGGTAAAACCGGCCGAGCGCGGTACCGCGCCACGCGGGGTAAGGCATCCCCCCGCTGCCGAGCCTGCGGTAAAAGAACCAGCCGTTGTCCCAGCGCCCCAGACGCGTCCCGTGGCGCCCCATCCGGCCGCAACACGACCCGCACCCGTCGTCAAACCGCCACAGCCGCAGGGCGTCAAACCGCCTCAGCCGCAGGGCGTGGAACCGGCACCAAAACGCGCAGAGCCCCCAGCACGTGAGGCCGAGCCTTCCCGTGGACGCGGCCGTGAAGATGCACCCGCCCGGCAAAGGGAAGATCGCTGACGCAACATAGCAGCGAAGAACAAGACACAAAACGCCGTCAAGAGCGCAGAACAGGAAATAAGACGGCCGAAGGCAATAAAGAAGGGGCGCACCGCACGGTGCGCCCCTTCTCTTTTGGTTCTACCCGAAATGTTCCACGAAGCAGCCTGTGTGTATCACAACGGCGCTGCTCGAGCCCTCGCGTTCCCCACTTTACGAAGGGGGAGCCTGCCGCCCGTAGCGGCCTCCGCGAAGGGGGGACAGGGGGGATTTGCCTTTTATAGAACCTCTACCTACTTCCCACCTGCAGCAGTTCGCACACCGCCGTAGCTAACGCCATCACCCCGCCCCTCAAAGTCGGCTCCGGAGCCGGAGCGTAGAGCGGCGAATGCTGCGATGGAAGAGACCCTCCAGAAGCCGCGCACTCCTCGAAACGGCTCGGGTCCGCAGCACCCAGCCAGAACATGCAGATGGGAATCTCACCTCCGAGCCCCCAGGAACCGAAATCCTCGCTCACCATGCGCGCCGCCGACCGGACCACGTTTGCCTCCCCAAGCGCCAAGCGCAAGGCACCGGCCAGACGCTCAGCGAGCACCGGGTCGTTGCAGGTCGCCGGATGCGCGGCAAGCACCCGCACCACGGGCGAAAGCTCCTGCGGCACCCCGGCGGCAAGCGCAGTCCCCTCGCAGATACGCCGCACCGACTCGATGATGCGGTCGCGCACCCGATCGTCGAAGCTCCGTATAGAAAGTTGCAGCACCACCTCTTCAGGGATGACGTTGCAGGCGGCTCCGCCGTGAATCGCCCCCACGGTGAGTACCGCAGGTTCGTGCGGCGATATCTCTCGACTCACGATGGTCTGGAAGGCAAGTACAAGCTGCGCGGCAAGCACCACCGGGTCCTTGCCGCATTCGGGTGCCGAACCGTGCGCCCCTACCCCGCGCACCACCACCTCGACCTCGGTGAAACTGGCAAGGAAATTCCCCGGCGCCCAGCCTGCGGTCCCCGCCTTCAGAAACAGCGTGCTGTGCAGCGCAAGGGCGAAATCGGGTCTCGGGCAGAGCCGATACGCACCGTCGTCGATCATAGCCTGTGCCCCGTCGCCCCCCTCTTCTCCCGGCTGAGCCGCCAGCACAAGCGTACCGGACCAGTTCGCGCGGCAGCGGGAAAGCACGCGCGCCGCCCCCAGCAGGCAGGACATGTGCACGTCATGCCCGCAGGCATGCATGACCGCCCCTTCGCTACCGTCGCGATAGGTCCCCCTTGCCATGCTCGCATAGGGAAGCCCCGTCTTTTCCTCCACCGGAAGCGCGTCCATGTCGGCGCGGAGAAGGACCGTCGGCCCGTCCCCGTTCTCCAGCACCGCCACGATGCCGTAGCCGGGCCAGTCGAAGCGCTGGTACCTGCCGATTCCCTCACTGACCGCGAAGCCGAGCGTGCGGAACTCACCCGCCAGGAAAGCGGCGGTTTCCCGCTCCTGACCCGAGAGCTCGGGATGGGCGTGCAGTTTCTTGTACGACTCGACCAGCGAAGGGAGTTCGGCCTCGACCAGCGTCTCCAGGGAGTCGCGTAGCGATTTTGTCAGCATAAAGTCTCTCGGACGTGGCGATGAAAATACCGCCGCAGGTTACTATGTTCCGCCGACGTTATCAACCGCCAACTGCACCCGCCGCAGCAGCAACACAGGGGACTGGCTCCGCAGGTGCCTGTCCCCTGTGCGAAGGGGGAGCCTGCCCCCCGTAGCGCCTCCGCGAAGGGGGGACAGAGGGGATTTGCCTTACCAGAAAATGCCCCGAACCTTCGCGCTCTCTGCTGAATCCAGTGCCCCATGCAGAGCACCATGGCTATTAAATCAGCAACAGACTTAAAGCCATACAGAGCGCTTAACAGCTAACACCCTGAAATACCATTCCCTGCACCCAAAGAAGCTTGACTGGCATGCTCCGTGTAAAGTCCCAAATTCAAGGAGGGACTGCCATGACCGAGATGATCGACGGGAAGGAACACGTCACAGCCGCCGAAGCCGCGGCGGAGCTCTCAACCACCGAGACGAAGATCCTCATGCTGCTGAAGCAAAAGGCCCTGCAGGGGACCCTCTCAGAACAAGGGTGGTTCATTACCAGGGAGTCCTTGGACTCCTTCGACCAAGACGCCGGAAACCCGCAAGCACAGCTCAGCTGCAGGACGAGCTGCAGCAGTTCAACCTGCGGATGCCGCTAGGAGGCGCCATGGGTATCACCGTTCACCCCTCAGACCTTAAGTACCGGTATCCGAAAGTGACGGAGCAGAAGTACGAGGCCAAATTCGCAGGCCCCGGCGATCCCTCACCCTTCAACCGCGACGACCTCTACGACATCGTTCCAATGCTGACCGCAGTCATGGACGAGTTACAGTGCGATGACGCAGACACCATGCACTTTCTCGAGGACCTTATGAACCGCGACCTGCCGCGTTTTCTGGAGAGCCGCGGCGAGGTCTTCGCCTTTCTCGCAGGATGCGGCAGGGAGATGCTGCAGCACCGACCATGAGCGCCCTGACGGCGCACAAACAACGGACAGTGGAGCCCCCTCCCTGGCCCTCCCCCCTACGGGGGCGGGGACTCGCAGATATCTCGCGTCACTGAAAATAAAGGAGCGGCAATGAACAGCTTAGCCATGAAAAGAGAGTCAATGACCGACAGAACACTTACCGACTTCGCGCCGGCCGGCTTCACCATCGTACCGATGACGGCTAGGCCGAACGGCTACCTGCTGGAACTCTCCGGCTTTCTAGCCCCCGGCTGGACCGGCAGGCTTGCAGCGGGCCTTGCCGATCACCGCGTCAGCATCATAAACGGATCCGCCGAAAAGGTGAACGCCAGCCACTGGCGCTCGCGCTTCGAACTGAAGAGTGCCCCCTTCGTCAAGAGCCCGGAGGGCATCGACTTCCTCGCCCTCGCCGCCACCGAGCCGGACCACAAGGCGGCACGGATCGAGCTTCTCGAATTCAGGATGGAACCGGCCGCACGCCATGAAGGAAGCGTGTTCATCGAGATCAAGGGAATCGACCGGCTCGGTTTCCTGGGCGACCTGTTGGATCACTTCAGCATGCGTTGCCTGTTCCCGGTCAAGATGACCATCGACACACTGGGCGATACCGCGGTAGACCGTTTCTGGCTCAGAGGCGTAGGCGGCTCCCTTCCTTCCGAAGCCATCACCGACTCTGTCAGGCAGAGCCTGGCACAGCTTCTGGTTGAAAAGCGCTAGCCACCTCCCTCAATCAGTCCCTCCCCCGACGGGGAGGGACCATGCAAGCCCCTCTCTGCCACACCATCCCTTCCCGGTGCGCTTACTGCACTAAAATAAAAGTACCGGTTGCAAAACCAGAGAGATTGGTTAAAGTCTTTAGCGTTGCCTAATCTATGGAGAAAGCCATGATCATCCATATCGTGCGCCACGCAGAAGCAGTTGAGAGAACAGCTGAGATACAGGAAGAGCATCGCTACCTCACCCGCCGCGGCAGACGACGTTTCAGGAAAGCGGCAAAAAGCCTGGCCACCCTGGGTATATCCCCTGACCTCATCCTCACCAGCCCACTCATCCGCGCCGTGCAGACGGCGGACATACTCGCAGAGAAACTCTCCTACAAGCGAGAACTGATCGTCGCCACGCAGCTCGCCCCCGGTTTCCGCCCCGAAGCGCTGGATGAGCTTTTGGGGCTCTACCCGCAGGCCGGTGAAGTAGCGCTGGTAGGGCATGAGCCGGACCTGGGCCTCGTCACGCAGGCGCTCTTTGGCGAGACCGACACCCTCACCCTTCCCAAGGGGAGCACCGTCTCCTTCAAGCGGGCCGCGGACGGAACGGGCGACGCACATTTTCTGCAAATGGTGACCGGCGGGGGACGCATCGTCACCACGCGCGGCAAGGCGATGGACCGCCTGCGCCAAGGCGGATAACAGTACACAAAGAAGGAGCACTTACGATGGTTCAGTCGGCAGCAGACTTCAGACAGTTGAAAGGGGTCGGCGAGATCCTCGGCAAACGGCTGTACGATGCAGGTTATGACAGCTTCGCCAAGATCGCCCAGGCCGGAGAGGAAGGGCTGCGCAAGGTGCGCGGCATCAATACGCGCCACATCCAGTCCATATTGCAACAGGCGACAGAGCTGGCCGGGATGGCTGAAGAGCATCAAAATGCCTCGGCACAGCAGATGCTCGCGCGCGTGAGCGAGGTGCGCGAGAAGGTGGAAAACCTGGCACAGACCACGCGCGACAGGTTTGCCGAGCAGATGTCGGAGAAATGCGGCAGAAAGCTCGGCTCGGACCTGGAGCGAATCGAAAACGCGCTGGCGCAGATGCAGGACGTAGGGAAGAAGCGCTCAAAGCGCCTTGCAAAGGCGCTTCAAAAGGCCGGCAAGAAGGTGACGGGCCTGGAAGAGGCAAGCCTCAAGAAAGTGCGCAAGGGTTTCAAGAAAGCGAGAAAGGTTGTGCTGAGGGCTCTCGCCTAGCGATCCCCCCTCCCCTCCTACCGCAGTCCAAGGAGCAGCAGTTGAAACAGACCAGGCTCGCCGCAATAGACATCGGCACCAACTCCATCCGCAGCATCGTCATAGAGACCTCGGGAAACGGCAAGTACAGGATCCTGGACGACGAGAAGGTCCTGGCACGCCTGGGCGAAGGACTGCACCAGACCGGGGCCATCGCGCCCGCGGCGTGGGAGCGCGCCATCGAGGCCCTCACCCGCCAGAAAAAAATCATCGACGGTTACAAGGTGAGCGCCATCGATGCGGTCGCCACCAGCGCCGTGCGCAAGGCGTCCAATGGTGCCGAACTGGTGCGGGCGATAAAGAAAAGCACCGGTCTCGAGATCGAGGTGGTCAGCGGCGAAGAGGAAGCGGAACTTGCCGCTCTCTCGGCCCAGCACAACTTCGAGCTTGAGGGGGTGCGGCACCTGATCTTCGACATCGGCGGCGGCAGCCTGGAGCTCATATCCGCCCTCGGCACGCATACCGAGGAGATGCTCTCCCTTGAGCTTGGTGCCGTATTCCTCACCGAGAGCTTTTTAAAAAGCGACCCGGTACTGGGCACGGAGCACCAGAAACTGCGCAAGCACATCCGCAAGTCGCTGAAAACAGCCTACACCGGCGAGCGGACGGGGATGCAATGCCTCGTCGGCTCCGGGGGCACCGTCACCGCGATCGCCGCCATGGTCGCGGCAGCGCGTAAGGAGAAGTTCGACTCGCTGCACGGCTACGAGCTGCTGCGCTCGGAAATCGTTCATCTGCTGGCCATGCTCGCCAGAAAGAGCGACAAGGAGAGACGCGCCGTCCCGGGGCTCAACCCGGAGCGCTCCGACATCATCGTCGCGGGAGTGACCGTTGTGGACGAGCTGATGGACTTCTTCCAGGTGAACCACCTGAAGGTGAACGAGCGCGGCATCCGCGAAGGGCTCATCCTGCGCGGACTGCGCAGACGGAACCTCCTGCCCGAAAAAAAACTGCGCTCCTGGCGCGACAGCGCGCTCGAATTCGCCCACTCCTGCCACATCGACGAAGGACACGCCGAGCATGTGGCGCGGCTCTCCTTGCAGCTCTTCAAGGCCCTTGCCCCACGCTACGGCTGGGGGCCGAAGGAGATGCGGCTATTAGATGCCGCCGCCATCATGCACGACGTCGGCTACTTCATAAGCTATTCAAGCCACCACAAGCACTCCTACCACTTGATCCGCCACGCCGACCTCTTCGGCTTCACGCCGCGCGAGCGCGAGCTGATGGCCAATATCGCGCGGTACCACCGCAAATCGGTCCCGAAGAAGAAGCACGAGGAGTTCACCCGGTTATCCCCGGACGACCAGCTGCTGGTAGCCCGCCTGGGCGGGATCCTGCGCCTGTGCGACGGCCTCGACCGCCGCCGCAACGCCGTGGTGCATGGAGTCGACTGCGCCCTCACCCAGGACACCTTGGAACTCACCCTGAACGGTGAGGAAGAGATGTCCGTCGAGCTTTACGGCGCCAAGGCGAAGAGCGATCTGCTGCAGGAAGCCTGCAAGGTGAGGCTCGTGCTGCATTGCGGAGTTTCCGAGTCGCAATGATCTTTCGGCTGCCGGTCCGTCATTTCTGAGATTTACACCATGCCATGCCTTGTCATATAGTCGGTCGGCATGCCCGAGATTCTGCGGCCAGAGCCATTCTCATCCCCCGCAAGCGACAAGGACCCTCATGATCTGCCCGAAATGCGCCCATGCACAGCCCGACGGTACCGAGGTATGTCTGCGCTGCGGTGTCATCTTTGCCAAGGTGCGTGTCGACCACTCAGCTTCCCAGTCCCCGCCGACCTCCATCCATGAAGGGACGATCGAAGAGACACCAGGGGGCATGGATACCCTTCAGCTTGCGGGTAGGCTTGTGATCTGGGCGATACTACTTGTGTGGGGCGGCAAGTTCATTTTCATGCCGATCAGTGGCGAAGATTTTTCACGCTCGTACATGCACCTTGTAAACCTCCCCTTCCACGAAGCCGGGCACGTCATCTTTGCTCCGTTCGGGCGCTTCATCCAGGTGCTGGGTGGGACACTAGGCCAATGGCTCATGCCTGCGGTGGTAACCGCTTCCTTTCTGCGAAGGAAGGATCACTTCGCCGCTACGGTAGGTGTTTGGTGGCTCGGCCAGAGTTTCATGGACATAGCGCCGTACATGGACGACGCTAGGGCTGGGCAATTGATGCTGCTCGGCGGAGTAACGGGGAGCGAAGTCGAAGACTACCATGACTGGGAAATTATCCTGACACGGTTGGGGCTCCTTCAATACGACCATGTCATCGCGCGGATCTCTTTCTTCTGCGGTACGCTCTTCATGATCGGCGGGCTCGCCTGGGGAGCCGGCATCCTGTACCGGCAGATTCAGTCGAGGCGCCGCCCGATTTAGCGGACTCGGCCCCGCCCCTAAGCTCAAATAAACACGAAAGCCGGAAGGTCGCTGAATGACCCATCCGGCTTTAGTTTTAGGTGGCAGAACTCTTCGCCAGCTTCATGCAAGGGAGCGTACTGTGAGACTGCTACGCACCCTTACAGCAGGAAGAAGGCGGCGATGATGATGACGAGCCCGCTGGTTATTCTCACCGGTGTAGATGCGAACAACAGGCGCACGCGGCTATAAAGCATCGGCAGCAGATCCAGAACGAAATGCAGAACCACCAGCAGTAAGACAATCGATAGTATGAACTCGTGGCCATAGCTTAAGTATCCCATTGGCCACCTCCTTCTCTTGGCGGAAACGGTGTCTGGCCCGCCCCCGTTTCGGGGTCCGCCGTCTGTTGTCAAACATGTAGCATAGACGATGCCATGGCAGCATGGGAGTGCAGGTTTATTCACTGCGTTGAAAAGGTCGTAAATACGGCCATCAAGGCCCCGCGCCAGTTCATCGGCAGCGACCTTTACAGTCAACTGAGTAAAGTGTAAAACATTTCGACACTTTTTTTGAACAGAAGTGTCGATAAATTGAACAGATGCCCCGCTATATGCCCGCCTTCCTACGTGCGGTGACGGACTCGCCGCCGATCCCCCAGTTATCCGTATCCACCTCCTCGATGACGACGACCGTTGTAGCCGGGTTCTTGCCGAGGGTATCCACCAGCAACTGCGTTACCCCCTTGATAAGCGTCGCCTTCTGTTCCGCAGTGGCACCGTCTTTGGTGATCTTGATGTTGACGAATGGCATGTCCCCCCCCCTTTTCTCACGAAATCCCCCCAGCAGCGGGGAAGCGCCACTCTACCACACAATGCACCTGAGCACACCCCAAAGTTGGTCCTTCAAAACTCAGGCGGAAAGCCGTAGTCACTGAATGACCTGTATGATATCGCCACCTTCGAAGCTCAGTGTCCCCACCCTGCCGGTGACATGCACGGGCACCTTCCCGCCGACAGATAGCAGCCTTCAGCATGTGATCTTCCGAGGCAACGAGAAAGGAGACATCTTCTACGATGACAAGGACAGGAGAGCCTTTCTCGACCGGCTCTCTTCGATGCTGCTCAAGACCATTCGGCAAAATCGATAGTCATCCGCCAATTTAGCGGGGAAATCGACAGTTACAGGATCAAATCAACAAAGAGAGGGGGTAAACCGTCATATCAGAGCGCAAATCGACGAAGTAGCACTACAATAGTCAAATTGGATGACCAAAACGACAAATTAAGGGGTCAAAGTGACGAATTAGAAGGGTTAAATTGCAAATTAGAGGGGTAAATCTTCAAATTAGAGAGGTAAAAGTGCAAATTAGAGGGCAAAGTGACAAATTAAGGAGTCAAAGTGACAGATTGGCGAAGCTACGCGCTCGAACGGGACAAAGGGGTCTGCCTCCGCGCCGCAACGTTGGGAGTCGGTGAACGGTTATTTAAAGCATAAGGGGAAGAAGGGCCGGAGCCGTTCTTCCCCTTCATTTTTGAGAGTTCCCCCCTCCCCTGCCCTCCCCCTCCGGGGGAGGGAGCGCTTGAAGGGGCGGGTGTGAAATGCGATTGGCTAAGCGAAGCTTGAGAAGGCGTCCTGCTCGGCGCCGGTGAACATGCGGTCGAGCTGCAACATGAGGAGCAGCTGCTCGCCGTGCTTGATGACGCCGCAGATAAAGTCCTGGTCTACGCCGCCGGCGGCGATGCTCGGCGGGGGCTGTATCTCGCCGCTAGATATCCTGATCACTTCGGATACCCCGTCGACGATGAACCCCATGAGCTTGCCGTCGATGTCCATGACCATGATGCGCGTGTGCTGGTCGTCCTCGGTGCTGTTCATGCCGAACCTGCTCCTGAGCGACACGATAGGTATCACCTTGCCGCGCAGGTTGATGATCCCTTCCACGCTCGGAGGGGTATTGGGGATATGGGTGATGGGGGTCATCCTGATGATCTCGCGTACCTTGAGCACCTCGACGGCGTACTCCTCCGCCCCGAGATTGAAGCTCACCAGCTGGATCAGCTCGCTGCTGGACTCACCCTTTTTAACCGGTAAATTTGCCGTAGACATCGCTTCCTCCGCAGTTGCCATGAATGTGTCGACCACTCTTCCACTACTTTGTCAGACGTATCGGCACCTCTGCGCTTATCTTAAGGAAAAGTTATCGTAATCCTGCGCAGATACCGTTTACCGCTTCGGCTGCACCGGCCGCAGGTGCCATATCCCCTCGTTGTACTCCGAGATGGTCCGGTCCGTGGAGAACTTCCCGCTGCGTGCACTGTTGATGATGCTCATCCTGGTCCAGGCCTCGCGTGCACGGTACTTCTCTGCGGCCTTGCGCTGCGCCTTCACGTAGCTGCGGAAGTCTGCGGCTACCATCCAGGGATCAGCCGGGCTCATGATGGCGGCGATGATCGGGTCGAAGATCCCCTTTTCGAACATGTTGAAGCGTCCGCTGGCGAGAAGCTGCATGACCCGCTCCAGGTCGGGATAGGAGGCGACGATGCCAGCCGGGTTGTAGCTTTTGCGCAGCCCCTCCACCTCTTCGGCGGTGAGCCCGAAGACGAAGAAGTTGTCGTCCCCCACCTCCTCGCGGATCTCGATGTTGGCGCCGTCCAGGGTGCCGATGGTGATGGCGCCGTTCATCATGAATTTCATGTTGCCCGTGCCGGATGCCTCCTTGCCGGCTGTGGAGATCTGCTCGGAGAGGTCGGTCCCGGGGCAGATCACCTCCATCGCGGTGACTCGGTAATTGGGTAAGAAGGCGACCTTCAAGCGGTCGCCCACCTCGGGGTCGTCGTTCACCACGCGCGCCACGTTGTTGATCAGCTTGATGATCAACTTTGCCATGTAATAGCCAGGGGCCGCCTTGCCGCCGATGAGCACGCAGCGGTTGGTCCAGTCGGCGGTGTCGCCGCGCTTGATACGGTCGTAGAGGTGTATCACATGCAGCACGTTAAGGAGCTGTCGCTTGTACTCGTGGATGCGCTTCACCTGGACGTCGAAGAGCCCTTCCGTGTTGAAGGCGACGCCGCACTGCTCACGCACGAGGGCAGCCAGCCGCTCCTTGTTCGCCTTCTTCACCGCGTGCCACGCAGCGCGGAATTCGGGATCATCGGCAAGGGGCGCGGCCCCGGATATCCTCGCGAGGTCGGCCACGAAGCCGTCCCCGATCCTGGAGGCAAGGAGCGTGGTGAGGCCCGGGTTGCAGCGCGCAAGCCAGCGGCGCGGCGTGACGCCATTGGTCTTGTTGTTGAACTTCTCGGGCCAAAGTTCATAGAAATCGCGGAAAAGCCCCTGCACCAGCAGTTCCGAGTGCAGCGCGGCGACGCCGTTCACCGAGAAGCTCCCGACGATGGCGAGGTAAGCCATGCGGACCTGCTGCACCTCCCCTTCCTCGATGATGGACATCCTGGCCAGACGCTCCCCGTCGCCGGGCCAGCGCGCCGCCACCTCGGCCAGGAAGCGCGCGTTGATCTCGAGGATGATATCGAGAAGCCGCGGCATGAGCTGCCTGAAAAGCGGTACCGACCACTTCTCCAGGGCCTCGGGGAGCAGGGTGTGGTTCGTGTAGGCCATGGTGCTCGTGGTGATGGCCCAGGCCTCGTCCCAGCCAAGCCCCTGTTCGTCCATGAGTAGCCGCATGAGTTCGGGCACGGCGCAGCTAGGATGGGTGTCGTTCAGTTGGAAGCAGTTGCGCTCGGCGAAGTGGTCGAACACCTTCCCCTGGCGGTAGATCCAACGCTCCATGACGTCCTGCAGGCTCGCCGAGGCGAGGAAGTACTGCTGCCTCAGGCGCAGGGCCTTGCCGTTTTCGCTCGCGTCGTTGGGGTAGAGCACCATGGTGATGTTCTCCGCCTCGTTTTTCATGGCGACCGATTCGGTGTAGCTTCCCGCGTTGAACTCGTCGAGGTCGAAGACATCGGTCGCCGCCGCCTTCCAGAGCCTCAGGGTGTTGACGGTGCCGTTTCGGTACCCGGGGATCGGGATGTCGTAGGGGACGGCGAGGACGTCATGCGTGTCGAGCCAGCAGTAGCTCTGCGTGCCGTCGTCGTTGCGCCGTATCTCACAGCGGCCGCCGAAGCGCACCCGCTGGGTGTACTCGGGGCGCTCCATCTCCCACGGGTTGCCGTCTCTAAGCCAGTGATCGGGCTCCTCGACCTGGCGGCCGTCCTTGATGTCCTGCCGGAACATGCCGTATTCATAGCGGATGCCGTAACCCATCACCGGCAGCTGCAGTGTTGCGCAACTGTCCAGGAAGCAGGCAGCGAGGCGCCCAAGGCCGCCGTTGCCGAGCCCCGCGTCCACCTCCTGTTCAGCCAGTTCCTCGAGATCCATCCCGAGTTGCTGCATGGCTTCGCCGGTCGGGCCGCAGATGCCGAGGTTCAAAAGGGCGTTTCCCATGGCGCGCCCCATCAGGAACTCGAGGGAGAGGTAATAACCTGTTTTGCAGTCGGCGTTTATGTAGGCGTAGCGCGTGTTGTTCCAGCGCTCTATGAGGCGCTCACGGATGGTGTGGGCTATGGCCTGGTAACGGTAGCGCATACTGCTGCAGTACTTGTCACGCCCCAGGTGATGGCAGTAGTGGTGTATGAAATCATCCACGAGCCCCTGCTGGTCCATGGAAAGAGGGGAAAGGTCACAGAAATCTAGCGAAGAAAGCGCCTTGGATTTCTTCTGTTTCATGTCGGATACTCCTTTTGCTGAGAAAGCTGGTCCGAAAAAACCGGTCCGGCACGTGGTACTTCATTCGGTTGGAGATGGATAAACTTGAAGAAGGAAGGCAATCACCCCGGCTCAAAGAGCCTGGCGGCGACGCGCATCTGCTCGGGAGTGGCAAGCAGCAGTGCGATGTCGTCGGTTTGGAACTCCCAGATGGGGTCGGGATTGGCGGTGATCTGGTCTCCACGCTTGATGGCGACCACCGTGGCACCGGACTGGGTGCGCAGCAGCCCTCCCCTCAGGCTCTCCCCCTCGAGCGGGGCGTTCTTGCGCACCCGGAAGCTGCCGATCTCGGCTCCGGAGAGAAAGCCCGCAATCCCGACGGCGTGGCTGTGGCGCTTCGAGGCGCTGCGCAGCATATCGTAGCCGTCGCGCCTCACGTCCGCAATGCACTCCTCGATCACGTCCTGTGGGATCAGGAAACGCTTGAGTACGCGGGACAGTATCTCCACCGAGGTCTCGAACTCCTCCGGAATCACCTCGTTCGCCCCCAGTTTGAAGAGCGGCTCCATCTCGAGGAGGTAGCGCGTGCGCACGATGACGTGAATGGAAGGGTTCATCTGGCGGACGAGGGCAGCGATGCGCCGACTGGCGGCGGCGTCCGAGATGGCGATGACGACGATGCGGGCGTCCCCTATCGCGGCGTGCTCGAGGATCTCCGGCTTGGAGGCGTCGCCGAAGATGATCGATTCCCCCTGGTTGCGCAGGCTGCGCACCGTGAAGGGGTTTGTCTCGATGATGACGCGAGGTATCTCGAGGTTCTTCAGCACGCCCGCCAGGTTTTTCCCGTTCACGCCATAGCCTACGACGATGACGTGGTCCCGCAAGGCGACCTTGTCGCCGTTTTGCGCCAGGCTGCTCCGGCCGCGGGTCCAGTGGTGCGGTAATACCCCGATGAGAAAGTCCGCTACCGGCCCGGAGATCTTCAGGCAGAGCGGAGTCAGGGCCATGGTGGCGATCGACGCGCCCAGAAAGAGCTGGTAGGTCTCACGGGTAAGCAGTCCGTAGGAGAGCCCGCTTCTGGAAAGAACGAAGGAGAATTCACCGATCTGGGCGAGGGAAAGCCCGGCGATCACCGCGATGCGCATGGGAAGCCCGAGGGCGAAACCGACCGCCGTCGTGAGCACGGCCTTTATGAGGATGATCGAGACGACGAGGCCGATCAGGAGGAGCGGGAACTTCAACAGGATGACCGGCTTCAAGAGCATCCCCACCGAGATGAAAAAGAGGCTCATGAAGGCTTCGCGGAAGGGCATGATGTCGCTCAGCGCCTGGTGGCTGTACTCGGATTCGGAGATGGCGAGACCTGCGATGAAGGCACCCAGGGCGAGTGAGAGCCCGACCTGGGCGGTGAGCCAGGCCGTCCCCATGCCGATGAAGATGATGGAGAGGACGAAGAGCTCGCGGCTTCTCGTCTTCACCACCTGTTCGAAGAGCCACGGCACCACGAAGCGGGAGCCGTAGTGCGCGCCGAGGACGACGGCACCCGCCTTGGCAGAGACGACGGCGATGTCGGCGAGCCCCTCCCCACCTCCGGCCAGAAACGGGGTGAAGAGCATGAGCGGGACGATGCAGAGGTCCTGGAAGATGAGGATGCCAAGCGCGGCCTTGCCCTGCGGGGTGTCCATCTCCCCGGCGTCCATCATCAGTTTCATGACGATGGCGGTGGAGGAGAGCGCGACCAAAAACCCGAAGAAGATGGCCTGCGACAGGGGGAAATGGTCCAGGGACCCGATGACGGCGACCGCTACGATGGTGAGAACAAGCTGCAGCCCGCCGCCGATCAGCACCATGTGTCGGATGCGCATGAGCTCCTTAAGCGAGAACTCCATGCCGATGGTGAAAAGAAGGAGCACCACGCCGTACTCCGCCATCTGTTCGACCTGGTGCGTGTTCCTGATGAAGCCGAGGGCGTAGGGACCGGCGAGGAAACCGGTGATCAGAAAGCCGATGATGGAGGGGAGCCTGAGCTTGCGCAGCACGACCACGGTAAAGAGGGCAAGTCCGAAGAGGACGACGATATCGCGTAAAGCATGAAAATCCATGAAACCTCGCTGTTTTAAAAAGCAACCACTTGCCTATTGGGTTCCCCCCTTTGCGAAGGGGGGACAGGGGGGATCTTTTTTCTCGGCTGGTTCGGAGCGGCCGGTGTCCCGGCGTCTCAGGAACCACTTCGCCAGCTCGAGCACGGGGAAGATCGAGCCCGAGGCAAGAATAATGACGCCCCAGTCGCCCCGGGTCAAGGAGAAGGTGCCGAAGGGGCGGTGCAAAAACGGCAGATACACCACCAGGAGCAGTAGCGCGAACTCCCAGAGGATCGCCCCGTTCAGCCACCGGTTGGCGAAGGGACGACGGAAAACCGAGTGACGGTCCGAGCGGAAGTTGTAGGCCTTGAAAAACTGGATCAGCACCAGTGAGACGAAGGCCATGGTCATCGCCTCGCGGTCGGAGCACCCGGAGGCGCGCGCCCAGGCGAAAAGGAGCAGGTTGACGAGCGCCGACCAGATCCCGCCGACGAGGATCAGCGCCACCACCCCCCTCGTGAAGATGCCGCCGGAGGCGCGGCGCGGGGGGCGGCGCATGATATCCGCCTCGGCCGGGTCGACGGCGAGCGCCAGTGCAGGGAGGCCGTCGGTGGCGAGATTGACGTAAAGGATCTGCACCGCACTCAGGGGAAGTGGCAAGCCCGCCAGCATCGTACCGGCCATAAGGCCTATCTCCCCTATGTTCGATGAGAGGAGGTACATAAGGTACTTCCTGATGTTGTCGAATATGCCGCGCCCTTCCTCCACGGCGGCCACGATGGAGGCGAAGTTGTCGTCGGTAAGCGTCATGGCCGCGGCCTCCTTGCTCACCTCGGTCCCGGTGATCCCCATGGCGATGCCGATATCCGCCTTCTTGAGCGCAGGCGCGTCGTTCACCCCGTCGCCGGTCATGGCGACCACGTGTCCCCGCTTTTGCAGCGCGCTCACCACGCGGAGCTTGTGCTCCGGAGAGACCCGCGCGTAGACCCGGATCTCCTGCGCCTCGCGCTCGAGGAGGTCGTCGTCCATTGCGGACAGCTCGGCGCCGGTGACCACGCGGCCGTCCGCGATGAGCCCCAGTTCCCGCGCCACCGCTGCCGCGGTGACCGGGTGATCGCCGGTGATCATGACCGGGATGATGCCCGCCTCCCTGCAGGTGGCGATCGCTTCGCGTGCCTCGCTGCGCGGCGGGTCGATCATGCCGACAAGCCCCAAAAAGGTGAGGCCTTTTTCCGCGTCGCTTCGTCCCGTCACTTCCTTGCGCGCGACCGCCAGCACGCGGAGCGCACCTTCGGCCATGATGCGTGCCGCTTCCAGGTGCCGCCGGCGCGCCGCTTCGTCAAGAGGTCGTTCGCCGTCCTCGGCAAGCTCCGAGGCGCAGGCGGCGAGGACCACTTCCGGGGCGCCTTTCACGCAGGCGGTGAGTGCTGCTCCGTCCCGGTTCAGGGTGGTCATGCACTTTCGCTCGGAGGTGAAGGGTATCTCGTCGACGCGCGGATAACGCGCGTTGAGGGCGTCCCTCTCCAGGCCCGCCTTGGAGGCCGCCACCACCAGGGCGCCCTCGGTCGGGTCTCCCTGCACGCGGTAACGCCCGGTCTCCTCGTCCCTGGCAAGGCACGCGTCGCAGGCAAGGACCCCGACCCTCAATAGCTCGGCAAGTTCGGCCGAAGGGGGCACCACCCTCCCCTCGCGCAGGAACTCCCCCTCGGGAGCGTACCCTGAGCCGGTGAGATCGTACCAGGTACCTGCGGCGTAGCAGTTGCGCACCGTCATCTCGTCGCGGGTGAGCGTACCGGTCTTGTCGGAACAGATCACCGTGGTGCTCCCGAGCGTTTCCACGGCGGCAAGGCGGCGCATGAGCGCATGACGCCTCACCATGCGCTGTACGCCCAGGGCAAGTGAAATGGTGACCACAGCTGGAAGCGCCTCGGGAACGGCGGCGACGCCTAGCGCCACGCCGAAGAGAAGCATCGCAACGAGCGCCTCGCCGCGCCACAAACCGAGGATAACGATGGCCGCCACCACGGCAAGAGCGGCGCGCGCAAGCAGGTTCCCCACCCGGTCGAGGTTCTCCTGCAACGGCGTCCTGCCGGTCTCGATGCCGGTGAGCATCCGGGCGATGGAGCCGAACTCGGTCCCCATGGCAGTGGCGACAACGACGCCGCGTCCGCGCCCGTTGCTCACCACGGTCCCGGCGTAGGCCATGCACTTACGCTCGGCCAGCGCGGCGTCCGGGTCGACAAGTGGCGCGGCATCCTTCTCGACCGGCACCGATTCGCCGGTCAGCGCCGCCTCGTCGAGTTGGAGGTTCACCGCCTCGACAAGGCGCACGTCAGCGGCGACCCGGTCGCCGGGGCGGAGCATGAGCAGGTCGCCCGGCACAAGTTCGCGGGCAGGGGCGGTCACCAGCTTCCCTTCCCTTATGAGCACGGCATCGGGGGCCGCCATGAGGCGCAGCGCCTCCAGGGCACGCTCGGCGCGGTACTCCTGGATGAAACCGAGAAGGACGGCGAAGAGCACGATCACGGCGATCGCCGCGGCCTCCATGGCGTGGCCGAGGAAAGCGGACAACAGGGTGGAAACCAGCAGGATTAGGATGAGGACGTTCTTGAACTGCCGGATAAGGACGGACCACGGCGAGACCGAGCGGGGCGGCTCCAACTCGTTGGGGCCATAACGGACCAGGCGACGTGCAGCCTCGGCGGCCGCGAGCCCCTCGGGAGAGCTCTCGAGCAGAGATAGCACCTCCCCCGTTCCAAGGGTATGCCAGGAGGGATGTTGCGTGTCCCTTGCGGTTTCGCCCACAGCAACTCCTAGGTACGCCGTCCGACGGCGCTTAGTCATGCCGGCAGCGCCGGATCATCTCACCTCGCGTATCGCCTGCCCCGGACTCACGAAGGAGATCCCCTGCCCGGAAGTGGCACCGATCATGACGCATTCCACGATGGGGGCGTTGACGGCGCGGTCGGCCTGCCACCTGACGATGAAGTTAGCCCCGAAGCCGCCCGCGGTGTCCTTCTCCTCGATATGAACGTAGGTGGTGGCAAGCGGGGCGAGCGAGAGCGGTTTGTCCTTGTCCTGGTAGCGCCGGATCAGCTTCCCGCTCGTGTCGTAATATTCGATCGAGGTGATGCGGATCCAGGAGTTGGGATCGGTGTTCCTGACGCCAAGGGTTGCAGCCAACTGGAACGGCAGGCTGCGCGGGCCGGTGAAGACGTTGGAGTAAACCGGTACGTACACCGTCTGTCCCTTCGAGAGGCGGATCTCCTGGGTGGCGGAGTAACCGTGCCTTGGGAGTGCAAGAAGTGCAAACAGCAGTGCGGTGGCGATGAGACGCATGGGGACCCTCCGTTTAATAGCAGGTGGCATGGCCACGACAGGCTTTAAGAGCTGCGTTGCGACAACGCTCAGTCAATAGGATAGCAAAAAAATAGCACAGCCGCTGCCGCGACAGGATATTTTGCTGCACCGGTTACTAAAAACATCATCAGGGACAGGATATGGCACCCGCGTGATCTGGTTATACGGTCCAATACGTGGTATGATCCTGCGCTCAAACAGTAGGGTAACCAACCACATCAGGCGAATGCCATCGTGTGAAGCGGCAACCGGGATAAAATAGCGGACAAGCCCCGGTTCCATCGTGAGCCGCGGTTACATGCACAGGGGCACTGCGTGAAGGCAAATAGGGATTTTCCCTTGACAAAGCCGCCTTCGGCGAAAGATAGTGGTCGAATGTTTACAGGACCCTGCTCCCGGCTCTTACGCGAGGGCGCGACGGGAAGGAATCAGGCAGAAAGGCGCGGCAACAGGTGAAAAACATGTATAACGGCAAGGTGATCATTTGTGACGACGAGGTCGAGATCCTCAGGTATCTGAGCAAGATACTTTCGGCCAAGGGGCTTGAGCTGGAGGTGTTCAGTTCCGGCACTTCCCTGATGAGCGTCATGGAAAACCGCGGCATGGACGATGTCGACCTGATGCTCCTCGACGTGAAGATGCCGGACGTTGACGGTCTGGAGATCCTGCAGCGCGTGAAGAGGATGAAGCTCGAGGTGCCGGTCGTTATGATGACCGCCTACGCCTCGATCAACTCGGCCATCGAGGCGATGAAACTCGGCGCCTACGACTATGTGACCAAGCCCTTCCCCAAGGAGAAGATCTTCGGCATCCTGGAAAAGGTGTTGGAGCGCAGGGAGCTTCTCAAGGAAAACTCGGCGCTCAAGGACGAGCTCGGCATACCGTCGGGCGCCACCCCGCTTATCTTCGCTTCGGAGACCTTCCGCCGCGTGCACGACATGGCGATGCTCGTGGCGCAGAGCGAGTCGAACGTGGTGATCCTGGGGGAATCCGGCACCGGCAAGGAACTCATCGCGAGCCTCATCCACAACAACAGCCCGCGCGCCAAGGAGCGCTTCCTCACCATAAACTGCGCGGCCCTTTCCGACACCCTGCTCGAGAGCCAGCTCTTCGGGCACGTGAAGGGTGCCTTCACCGGCGCCATCAACGCCCAGAAAGGCCTGCTTGAAGCCGCCAACCACGGCACCCTCTTCCTCGACGAGGTAGGCGACATGAGCCCGGCCATCCAGGCGAAGCTTCTGCGCGTGCTTCAGGAAGGTGATTTCATACCGGTTGGGGACACCAAGGCGAGGAGCGTGGACATAAGGTTCGTCGCCGCGACGAACAAGGACCTCGAGGAGGAGGTGCGTGAAAAGCGCTTCCGCGAGGATCTTTTCTTCCGCTTGAACGTCATCTCGCTCCACCTCCCCCCGCTGCGTGACCGGGGCGAGGACATCGAGCTTCTCGCGCGGCATTTCCTCACCAAGTACGCGGCGCGCATGAAGCGTGAGATCACCGACTTCACGCGCGAGGCGATGCAGCTGCTCAAGTCGTACAACTGGCCGGGCAACATCCGCGAGCTGGAAAACGCCATCGAGCGCGCCGCCATCCTCACCCGCGGCAACACCATCACCGCCGAGACCCTGCCGGTCTGGCGCACGGCACAGGTGCCCGAACCGAAGCAAAACGGCGGCAAGAGGCTCGTTTCACTGGAAACCATCGAGCGCGAGCACATCCTGCACGTGCTGAAGGCCTCCGGCAATAACAAAAGCCGCGCCGCGAAGATCCTCGAGATCGCCAGGCGTACCCTGGACCGCAAGATAGAAGAATACGGCCTTGAGGACGAGGGGATCCGCTGATGCTGGGACGCTTCCCGATCCGGGCGAAGCTCACCGTAGGCTCCGTCGCCCCGCTCTTCGTCGCCTTTTTCATCTGCTCCCTGGCCGGGCTCTACATAATCAACGACAAGATCGCAAGCCAGGCCCAGGAGAAGGTCCGGACCGACCTGAACTCCGCCCGCGAGATCTACCGCAACGAACTGGAGCGGATCCGCGAGCTCATGGATCTGACCGCCACCAACCCCTACAACTCATCCTCCATCGTCGCCGGCGAGGAAAGCATCCGGCAGCTGCTGCGCAACCGCCTGCAGAACAAGCACCTGGATATCCTGACCGCGGTGGACGCAACCGGCAAGGTACTCTACCGCGCCCATTCTCCGCAACTGCGCGGCGACCGGCAGTCCACCTACTTCGTGGAGCAGGCGCTCAAAGGGGTCGCCGTCACGGGCACCTCGGTGCTCACCCCGGAACAGCTCTCCCAGGAGGGTATCACCCTCGTTAACCGCGCCACCATCCCACTCATCAGCACGCCGCACGCACGCCCGCGCACCGACAAGAGCGAGCGCTCCGGGATGGTCATGGTCTCAGCCTTTCCCCTTAAAAACCGCGACGGGAAGGTGATCGGGGCGCTTTACGGCGGCATCCTTTTGAACAACAACAACGCCCTCGTCGACAAGATCAAGGATATCGTCTACGAGGGGGTCAAGTTCCGGGGGACCGACGTCGGGAGCGCCACCATCTTCCTGGGCGACGCCCGCATCGCCACCAACGTGCGCACCACCGACGGAGCCCGGGCCATCGGCACGCGGGTGTCGCAGGAGGTGTACCAGCGCGTCATCGTCGAGAAGAAGAAGTGGATCCGGCGCGCCTTCGTCGTTAACGACTGGTACTTCACCGCCTACGAGCCGATCCTCGACCTGCAAGGGAAGGCGGTCGGCTCGCTCTACGTGGGTATGCTGGAAAAGCCGTACACCCACATGCAAAAGAGCGTGAACTCGATCCTCTACCTGGTGCTCTTCCTCACCTCGCTGATCGGCATCGCGGTATCGGGCTTCATCGGCACCCTGCTCGCCCGCCCCATCAAGGAGCTGGAAAAACTCGCGCACCGGGTCGCCCGGGGGGAGCGCAACCTGCAGATCGAGGTGCACTCAACCGACGAGGTGGGCGACCTCGCCGAGGCCTTCAACCTGATGACCCGAGCCCTCGGGCGCCAGGAGGCCGAGATCGGGCTCCTGCACCGCGCCCTCGAGCTCAAGATTGAGGAGCGTACCGCGCAGCTGTCGGACAAGACGCGGCTTCTTGCCCAGACGCAGGCCGACCTCGCCCGCGCCGAGAAGCTCGCCGACCTCGGCATCGTCGCCGCCGGCGTCGCCCACGAGATCAACACGCCGCTTGCCATCATCCGGGGGAACACCGAAGTCCTCGAGATGTGCCTCCCAGCCGAGCACCCGAACCACGAAGAGGTCGAGATCATCAGCCAGCAGACCGAGCGGATGGCGAAGATCGTCGGGAACCTGCTCACCTTTGCACGCCAAAAATCGCTCAACCAGCGCCAGTTCATGGTGCACGAGGTGCTGGACGACATCGTTGCCCAGATCAGGCACCAGGTCCCGATGGACGCCATCTCGGTCAAGTGGGAGTACGATCTGAACCTAGGTCCGGTGACGGGCGACACGGACCAGTTGCGCCAGGTCTTCAGCAACATCATACTGAACGCGGTGCAGGCGATGCTCCCGGCCGGCGGCACGTTGAGGCTCACCACCCGCCCTCACGGTCCCGGCAACGGCTGCATCATCCAGATATGCGACACCGGCAAGGGGATCGACGCAGAGCACCTGGAAAAGATCTTCACCCCCTTCTTCACCACCAAGGACAGCGGTACCGGGCTCGGTCTCTCGGTCTCCTACGGCATCGTCAAGGACCACGGCGGCGACATCAGGGTCTCGAGCACGCCCGGCATGGGGACCTGTTTCGAGATCGAGCTCCCCGGGGTGGACCCGATGGAACAGCACGAAGGATAGCGACGACCGCCTCGGCGGCATGAGGGCAGGCTGCGAACTACCACGAAAAGGAGCAATCAGATGCACATCGAATGGACCAGCGACCTCGCCATCGGCGTGGACGAAATCGACAATCAGCACAAGGAGATCTTCAGAAGGTTCGACAGCCTTTTCGCCGCCTGTGGCGAGGGGAGGGGCAAGGAGGAAGTGCTCAAACTGCTGCTTTTTCTCGACGATTACGTGAAGGAGCATTTCTCCGCCGAGGAGCACCTGCAGATGCGCAGCGGCTACCCGGATTACCCCGCGCATAAGGCGGCGCACCATCAGTTCGTGGCTGACGTGGAGAAGCTGACCAGGGAGTTCCGCGACGAGGGGGCGACCCTGCCGCTCGTGATCCAGACCAACAAGACCCTCTCCTCCTGGCTCATCCAGCACATAAAGAGGGTCGACACCGCCTTCGCGGGTTACCTGCGCGAGCAGAAAAAGATATAGGTGCCGGTGGCAGCACCGCTCGTTCGAACCGAGCCGGCGTCACGACACCCTTCCGCCCCATCTGGAAAAAAGGTCCTCCCTTTATCAAGGGGGGACCTTTTTTCGTCGTTGCCTTCGCAGGGAAAGCAGCCTGGCTGTGAAACGGTCAGGGGGCCTGCGGCTTTCTCGCTTCGGAGGGCTGACCTTCCTTGCGCGCGCCGTCCTTGCCCTGGCGGAAGGACTTCCGGTGCCGGGAACGGCGGCTCCGCTCACCGGCAGGCTTCGCCTGCTGGGGCTGCTGCGCTCCGCCCTTCTCCTTCTCCCTTTCCTTGTCCTTTTGGGGTTGCCCCTTTGGCTGCTGCTCCTTCTGCTGCTCGGGGCGGTTCGGTGATTTAAGCCGCGCGATCAGGTCACGGGCCCAGTCGACGTCGCCGTCGCAGCATTCCTTGGCGACATACTGCACGTCGTCGGGTGTGGCCTTCATGGTCTTGATTTTGAAAAGCCGCTCGATCAGGTCGCGGGACCAGTAGTACTCCCTGATGTATTTCTTGCCGTCGATTTCGTCGTAGCTGTACTCGGTGCAGGGAATAACGCTCTTCAGCCACTGCGGCGTCACCTTGAGACGGGCCGCGGCGGCCTCCTTCTCGTGGTGGTCGTGCTCGACCTTCTTGCGGACGATGACGCCACCTTCCGCATTCTCCTCGACCACGGGCGTTTCTTGGGCCAGATGCGCAAGGTAACGGGTGAGGTCCTCCAGCGCGGCTTCGGAAAGGCTGGAAACCTGGGTGTCTGCGCGGTAAATGACGCCCGGACGGTCCACCCTGAAATCCACGGTAGCCTCGCTGTCCCCCTCCTGTACGCCTATGCTCACCTCGAGATCGAACCTGCCGTCGGAAAGCTGTTCGGCAAGGTCCCCCTCTGCGGCATCGAGGATGATACCGGTCAGGCACTCCTTGAGAGGACCGTCGGTGGCCCGGAAATAGGCGTGGCCGTGCAGGTTGTTGAGCTGGTTCGTTACGCTTTGCAGATACTGTGATGTCATGGTGAAATTCCGTCCTGCCGTCCTTGTATTTCGTATCGGCCCGGGCTTTGGGCGCCCTGCCGCGTGCAGCGTCTCTACCCTAACATAAGCCGGCGCATCTCGCAAAAAAAATGGGAGCCGGAGGCTCCCATACACGATGAAAAAACAAACATTAACCAGTCAGTACACGCGGCCACACACAGCCGCTACATTGAAACTCCTGCGATCTCCATTCAAAACAATAGCATCAAAGACATTGCATTTAAAAGAACATTACATACAACACATCACATCATAACATCGCAACACATAACACAACAATCATCAGCACAAGATACAAAGCATTGCATTACAGGTCATCAAATTACAGGACATAACATTAAATCGCATCTACAGACATAACAGAACAAAACATTCATAGCAGAACACTAAAAGCATTACATCAGTACACTAAAAGCATTACATCAGTACATTAGGCGGCCAGAGCCTGGAACAGTTGCGCGGGGAGGAAGGGTTTACGCAGCAGCATGTTCCCTTCGGTGCGAAGCTCCTGCGGCGGCGTCTCGTACTTGGAATAACCGCCGGTGCAGAAAACGATCCTTGAGCTTCCCCCCATCGCGCGAATGACTCGGGCCGCTTCGACACCGGTCATCACCGGCATATCGATGTCCATGATGGTGATGTCGGGGCTGTGCTGGCGGTACTTTTCCACCGCCTCCACGCCGTTGGCGGCCTCAGCCACCACGTCGTACCCCTCTCGCTCCATCATGAAACGCAGCATCAGCCTGATGTCTTCGACATCATCAACTATCAGGACCCTTCTTTTCATTTCACCCCTCATAACAACTGCATAAAACGAAAACCCTGACCGATGCACGGCATTTGACAAAGTTATTTGCCGAAAACGTGCCCAAATTGTGCAACATTCGAACATTCTGCGACTGGGACGCCATCTTCGAGGGGGCGTACGCGAGACCGCGTATACCAAATGTCGGGAATCCTTAGGAGATTCGTGATATGGAGACCTGGCTATGATTCTCTGCACACATGATGACGCGTTAAAAATACCGTTTCAGGACGCGTTTACACCCAAAGCGCACTGCGTCTTTTCACGGTGAAATCACCAAGGCTGTGTGAAATGACGTATAGCAGTGGCAAATGGCGCGGCAAAGGAGGTGCGGGGATATGACGGAAGCGGTGAGCGCCGGCAAGCTATTTTTCTACGCGGCGTAAATCTGCTACGATGGTCTTGGAGGTATCGCACCGCATAAGAAGGAGGAAAAAACGATGGTGAAATTCTACGATGCCAAAACAGAAGCGGACCTCTCGCGGGTCGAGACGGTACTGAAACAGGCGGGGATCGAGTATAGCGTAAGCAGCCTGTCCGAGCCTGCCGTATCCGGAGAGATCGAGGTTGCGGAGGAGGACCTTCCCAAGGCGGAAGAGCTCCTCCTCAAGAACAGGTAATACGGAACGGAAGGATCACCCAAGCGGTCGATCGGAGTGGGCATCGGCGCTGAATGCCATGACCTTCTCCACCCTGATCTCCAGCCTCCATTGCACCTGCGGCAAGCCGGGAGGCTCGAGATCGGGGATGTAGCCGTCCAAAACGGCGGTATCCGCACTCCTCTCCACCACCCCCACGAACTGGAAGCCGTTCCCCGTGTCGGGATCGGCCACCACCACAGCTACGTGCCGGTTGTCCTGCAGGTTGCGCATCGTGGTGGGGCAAAACCAGGCCTCGAACACCAGCCGGTTCGGCTCGAAAAGCGCCACTCCCCTCCCCGCCGCAAGGTGCGGGTTGCCTCCCGCATCGGAAGTCGCAACGAAAGCATGCCCTACCCTCTCGGCCAAGTCCTTGACCGCCTGAGTGATCATGTTGACGTACCTCCTCTTGCCGATACGGATCAGCCGTCTATGCCAGCGCAGGCGTATCGGCCACCTGCGCGAGGGGTGGTGATGCCGTCCCCCCTGGTTCTCAGTCCCCGCGTGCATCATCATGGGTTTCGATCGCATCGTGGATGCCCCCTTCCGGAACAATCCTTTGCCGCCCCCTTGATTTAACCGCGCGTCAGCGTTACGTTCTTGTAGCACCGGGTGATAAATAGTCAAGTTTGGGGGCGCCTTAGTGGATGACGGGATGCAGCGGGATCATGAAGAGGGGGGCGGCGAGCCCTCCCCTTTGGAGATGACGGCGCAAGAAGGATCTGCCATACTGTCCGGCATGATTGGGGACGGGGATCAGGACAAGGAGCTTGGCGACGGCTGGCGCATCGTGCCGGTATGGCGGGTGGAGGAAAGGGGAAGGAGGCTCACCCTGCGCCAGGCGCGGCTGTGGGCGCTCGTTTTGGAGTCACGCTTCATCGAGTGCCGCGTGGAGCCCGGCCAGAAGGGATGGCAGGTCTGGGTGCCGCCCGAGAGCTACGACACGGCGTGCCGCGAACTGAACCTCTACGCGCAGGAGAACCGCAACTGGCCCCCCTTCATGCCTCCGGTCCACCCGATGAAGGAGAACACCCTCCCCACCCTGTCGGTGCTGATCCTCCTGGCCACCTTCCACAACCTGACCAGCCTGGACCTGAAGGTCATGGGGCACTACCCGGTCGACTGGCTCGAGATCGGCAACGCCCATGCCGGGCTTATCCTGCATGGTGAGTGGTGGCGCCTCGTCACGGCCCTCACCCTGCACGCCGATGCGCTGCATCTCATCAGCAACCTCGCCATCGGCGGCGTTTTCATCCTCTACCTCTGCCGCGACTTGGGCTCGGGCCTTGCCTGGACCCTCATCCTCGCCTCGGGCATCTGCGGCAATCTCGCCAACGCCTGGTTCCAACTGCCAAGCCACACCTCGGTCGGCGCCTCGACGGCGGTCTTCGGGGCCGTCGGGATCCTCGGCGCCATCAGCATGGTGCGTTACCGGCACCACCTGCGCAGGCGCTGGCCGCTTCCCATCGCCGCGGCGCTCTCGCTCCTGGTGCTTCTGGGCACGGAGGGGGAGCGGACCGACCTCGGGGCGCACCTCTTCGGATTCGCGTTCGGAACGCTCGCCGGGCTCCTTGCGGAGATGCTCGTGGGATGGCTAGGGAGGCCGAAACGGCTGGTCAACGCTCTCCTTGCGCTCACCAGCGCCTCGGTGGTCGTCTGGGCGTGGCGACTGGCCATCCTGCACTCAGGGCAATAATGCCTCAGTCACCCCGGCCATGCCCTCGCCCATGCCCCCTACCAGGCCCATGCCCCTTGCCGCGCCCGTGTTCCTGCTTCCACTGCCCGTAGGGGATGTGGTGCTCTCTTGCGTAAGCCTGCCGGTAGTCCCCGGGCACGCGGTACACGGCGCGCGGTACGGCAGCGCGACGCACAACGTGCCACGGTCCGCCGTAATCGCTCGAGCGATACCACCTTTCACCTCGCGGCGACCACCAGTACCCTCCATAGAAGAAGATGTCGACATCGAAGCCGGGGGCGAAGTAGACGCCGGTTCCCGGGACCATCACCATGGCGGAGGGAGGCCCCACTATTACCGGCGGACCGATGTTGATGCTCAGGCTTACCTCGGCCGCGGCGTTGCCGGCAATCATCCCGAAAAGCAGTACGGCAGAGAGAAGACTATTTACAAAGGTTCTCTTCATAACTCCTCCTCAACAGGCTCGGCTTATTCCGTTTTCTCGCGCCAGGACCTCACCTTCCCCACACGACGGGGCGACATCCGCCCGCTTACCGCAGGAGGAGAACTAGTCGCGCCGACTACAGACCGCGAAGCACAGTCATACAAGGCGCCGGGTCTGGATGCCGAGACTGCACCCATTATATCTCCGCGACATATTACTGTCAGTAGTTACGACATCACTCACATAAAGGGATCGGTTTCGAAAACGGCAAGAACCTGGCACGGCAAAATGTCACGCTGCAAAGTGAGATGTGAGAATCAGTGAGAAAGGTGGGTGCCGGATGCCATGCATTTAAGCGGTCGGGCGCAAGGTCGGGGCCGAGGGGGGACAACGGGTGGAACGGTACGCGGTAGGAGAGACACGAAACGCGCCAGGTGCGAAGAGCCGACGACCGGGAGCGACAGCACCGGACGCACCGGTGCTGCCACTCCACAAGGTTGCGACATCTAACGTTTCATCAGTCCGAGCTTGGAGAGGACGTTGAAGAGCCCTTCCTTGGAGACCGGCTTGACCAGGTAGGCGGCCGATTGCGCGTTGCAGAATGACTCCATGGCGTCGTTGGAGGAGTTGAGCGCGGTGAGCATGACTATGTTCACCCTCTTGGCCGGCTTTTGCTCCTTCTCGATGTGCCTGATGGCCTTTGCGGCGTCATGGCCGCTCATGCCGGGCATCATGATGTCCATGATCACCAGGTCGAAAGGTTCGCCGGAGGCAAGGGCGGCTTTGTACTTCTCGAGCGCCTCCTGGCCGCTGCTCGCCTGGTGGCAATCCGCGGTCGCACTGAGTAAGGTGGCGACAAAGTCACGGCAAAAAGACTCGTCATCTACTATCAAGCACTTCATAGCTTCCCCCAGGTGTCTGTTGTGATGTTCGATGACGCCGGGGGAGCCCGCAGCCAATAGCCGCGCCCCTGCGCTTTTAACCGTATCGGTTCATTGGAATGAGACTTTAGCGGCTTTATGAAGCCGTGAGACTATTGGATCGCTGGAAGGGAAGCGTTGCTGGAGGGGGGTGCCGCACGGGGCACCATGGTGAGGTATGAGGCGGGGGCAGGCGCAAGGCCCGCCCCCGCAGCGGTCTCAGATCAAGAGGCGCACCGGGTTCTCCAGCACCTCCTTCAGGGCCTTCAGAAATTCCGCGGCATATGCGCCGTCCGCAACGCGATGGTCGGCCGAGAGGGTCACCTTCATCACCTTGGCGCTCGTCAGCACCCCGGAGCGCACCACGGGTGCGTCGAGCACCGCGCCGACGGCGAGTACGCCCGCCTGGGCGGGATGGATGATGGCGCTGAAACAGTCCACGCCGAACATGCCGAGGTTGGATACGGAGAAGGTACCGCCGTTCATCTCCTGTTCGGTCAGGGCACCAGAGCGGGCACGTTTAACGAGCCGCTCCGACTCCTGGGCGATCTCCAGCAGGGTTAATGCATGGCACCGGTGCACCACGGGCATGAGCACACCCTCCGGCACACCTACCGCTACGCTCACGTTGACCTCGCCATGATACGAGATGCCGTCCGGCGTGTAACGTGCGTTCAACTGCGGGTATTGCACCAGGGCGAGGGCCACCCCCTTTACGATGACGTCGTTCACCGTGACGCGCATACCGCCCTGTTTCAACTGGCGCCTTATAGCCTCCGCTTCGTCCATGAGGATATCCATGGTGACGCTGAAGTGCGGGATGTGCTCCCACGAATCGGCGACCGTCTTCGCCACGGCGGCCCGCAGCCGGGACATGGTCCGCACCTCCTCGACGAGACGCGGCCCGGCGGCCGGCGCCAGTTCCTTGCGCGGCTGCTCTGGAGCCGCAGCGCCTTCGGACCCGGCGGTCCCCTCGAGGTCCTGCAAAAGGATGCGCCCGTCGGGTCCGCTGCCGCGCACCTGGGCGAGATCCATCCCAAGCTCGCGGGCACGCCTGCGCACCACGGGAGCCGCGCGTTCACGCCCTGCCGCCGATGGGGTGAACTCGGGGGCCTCTTTGCCGGGGGCAGGAGCCCTCGTGTGGATGTATTCCGTCGGCCCCGCGGCCGCTTTTCCCGGCTGTTCCTGATCGGTACCAGGGACGGGGGGCGCGGCCGGAGCCTGCTTCTCCCCTTCCATGGGGAAGAGGTCGGCCTCTTTGGCTTCCTTCGCCCCGGCGGGGGGAGGCGCGGCCTGGGATGACTCGTCTCCTTTCTCCTGCGCCACCCGTTCCTTCTCCGGTTCCGGTACCTTTTCCGGTTCCGGTACCTTTTCAGGCTCCGGCACCTTTTCAGGCTCCGGTTCGGGCGCCTGCCCGGCGGTCGGCGTCTCTTTTCCTGGGGCCTGGGCCTGCGGTGCGGGCGCCCCCTTCTCCTCGGGCTTGCCTACGACGGCGATCACCGTCCCCACCTGGACCAGGTCCCCCGGCTGCGCCTTTAGCTCCAGGATCACCCCCGACGCGTAGGCCTCGAGCTCCATGTTCGCCTTGTCGGTCTCAACCTCCGCGATCACCTCGCCGCGGCGCACCTCATCCCCTACCCGCTTTTTCCAGGAGACGAGCCTCCCTTCGGTCATGGTATCGGAGAGCTTCGGCATCACGATATCGTTCATGGCGGCACCTCAGTACGGTTCGTTCAGAAGATCACGTACGCCCTGCACGATCCCGTCGAGCTGCGGGATGCACAGCTTCTCGATCTTGCGTGAGTACGGCATGGGGACGTCGAGCCCGGAGATGCGGCGCACCGGGGCGAGCAGCGTATCGAAGCACCCCTCGTAGATGCGCGAGGCGATATCCCCGCCAAGCCCCGCGCTTTTCCAGCATTCCTCGATCACAACGGCGCGGCCGGTCTTCGTCACCGACGCGAGGACGGTCTCCATGTCGAGCGGCACCAGGGTGCGCAGGTCGATCACCTCGCAGGACACCCCTTCCTTTTCCAGCGCGAGTGCTGCCTGCAGCGCCAGGATCGCCATGCGGCCGTAGCCGACGACGGTTACCTGCTCACCGTTTTTGAGGACGTTCGCCTTCCCGAAGGGGACCAGGAACTCGGGGTCCTCCGGGACTTCGCCCTTGCTGTTGTATAGAAGCTCGTGCTCGAGGAAGATGACCGGGTTGTCGTCCCTGATCGAACTTTTCAAGAGCCCTTTCGCGTCGGCAGGTGTCGCCGGGTAGGCGACCAGCATTCCGGGGCAGTGCATGAAGTAGCTCTCGAGACTCTGCGAGTGCTGTGCGCCGAGCTGGCTCCCGCCGCCCCCCGGCATGCGCACCACCATGGGGACCCTTGTCTGTCCGCCGAACATGTAGCGCACCTTCGCCATGTGGTTCACGATCTGATCCATGGCGAGCAGGGCGAAGTTGACCGTCATCAGCTCGGCCACCGGTCGAATCCCCCCCATGGCCGCTCCGACGGCGACGCCTACGATGGTGTTCTCGGAGATCGGGCAGTCGCGCACGCGCAGTTCGCCGAACTCGGCCAACAGTCCGCGGGTCACCTTGAAGGCCCCCTCGTACTGTGCCACGTCCTCGCCGTAAACCACGACGTTCTTGTCGCGCCGCATCTCCTCTTTAAGCGCCAGGTTGATGGCGTCACGGTAGGTCATCTCAGCCATACACCCTCTCCATTGATGCAGTTGTTGGTCTTTCGAGTGCACACAAGGTTCCAATCTTAACAAAGGAGGCTTGGAAAACAACGTGACAGCGACATTAAAGAAATAATGCCGCCGTCATGAAGGGCACTGAGCAAATACCTTGCAACGATTGGCCATTTACGGTACGGTCACAGGCCATGAAGCCTGCCGCGACACTGTCATCGATATCCAGAACAGCCCTCCTGACATTGGTCGCTGTCTTCACCGTCGTCTTCCTCACTCAGGGAGCGGCGGTACCTGATCCCTGCCGCCTCCATACCCCGCTGCTCAGTGCAAAGCATGTAACCCGCGACACCCAGGACGCCTTCCTGAAAAACGCCGGCAAGGGTGCGCAGGTAAAGGCGGCCAAGACGTCAGCCGCCCCCGCGCTCGCCCCGACACCACCGGCGATCAGGCTTCTTTCGTCCCTTCCCGCTCACCTAACGCCCGTACGGAACTTCTTTTCTCCGGCGGACACCTCTGCCGTTTCGGCCAGAGCACCTCCAGCCTAGCCTCCAGCGTCACATCTCCACATAGTCCGCTCGTACCAGGCACGGCATGCACATCCGCCGCAACCTGCACCCTCGCCTTTTTAGGTCCTCCCGTAACCACCGGCAACCTTCGTTGTGAAGCCTGCGGCTGCGCTGTCGTGTACCCACAGCACCGGAGACACCCGAAAGAGCGTCGCCCCCCTTCCGCATCTGAAAGAAGGTATTGCGGGATTCGTGCAACCTGCGCCTGCGCCCCGGGTCGGACCATTCATCCACCAAAAGACGGGGCCGGTATTCAACCGGCTCAAGGAGCGCATATGGAACTGATAAAAAACACCAGCATAGACTTCATCGGAAAACGGAAAATAAGCTTCGCCATCTCGTCGTTAATCGCCATCATCGGTCTCATCGGCTCGCTGCAGATCGCAAGGAACAAGGCCAACATGGGGATCGACTTCTCCGGCGGGACGTCGGTGCAGGTGAGTTTTGCACGGCCGGTCCCTCTCGAGCGCGTGCAGCACATCCTCTCGGAGAAGCTCAACAAGGAAGTGCACCTGCAGGAGATAACCGGTGCGAACCAACTGTTGATCAAGGTCGGCAGGTCGGCAACCGCCTCGCTGAACGTGGCCGACACGGTTACCGCACGACTGCAGCAGGAATTTCCCGACAACGCTCTGACAGTGGAAAGCTCCAACGAGGTGGGACCGTCCATCGGCGACAAGCTCAAAAAGGATACCCTGAAGGCAGTAGCGTTCTCCATGGTCGGCATAGTGCTCTACATAGCGTGGCGCTTCGATTTCAATTTCGGCATAGGTGCGATAGCTGCCACCTTGCACGACGTCCTCTTCATGATCGCCCTCTTCTACCTGCTCGGCAAAGAGATAAACCTGCTATTCGTTACTGCCGTTTTGACCATTGCAGGTTATTCTTTGACCGATACGGTGGTCATCTTCGACCGGATCAGGGAGAGCCTCGGCAAGTTCGTACCCGAAGAAAAGGATGTCCTATTCAACAGAAGCATCAACGAGGTACTGCCAAGGACGGTGATCACCTCACTCACGACGTTTCTGGCCGCCGTCTCGCTCTACATCTTCGGCGGCACCGCAATAAACGACTTCGCGCTCGCCCTGGTATCGGGGGTGGTAGTGGCGACATATTCCTCCATCTTCATCGCGAGCCCCATCGTGCTGGAACTGGAGAAAAGGCAGGACGCAAGACACTTAAAGCGGGACCTGGCAGCACCAAGGTACGAGCCGTAACGGGAGGAGATTTATGCACGAGTTTAACCTGATCACGACGGTCACCGGCGGCTTTCTGGCCGCCCTCGTCTTCGGCTACCTGGCGCACCGCATCGGCCTTTCCTCGATCGTCGGCTTCCTCCTGGCCGGCATCGCGGTAGGCCCGCGCACCCCGGGCTTCGTGGCGGACCGGCACATGGCCGAGCAGTTCGCCGAGATCGGCGTCATCCTGCTCATGTTCGGCGTCGGGCTGCAGTTCCACTTCAAGGAACTGCTCGAGGTGCGACGCGCCGCCATACCGGGGGCCTTGGGACAGAGTGCGGTGGCCACCATCCTGAGCGCCCTGGTGGCGCTTGGGCTTGGCTGGAGCTGGCCGGCGGCGATCATCTTCGGCTTCGCGGTATCCGTCGCGAGTACCGTGGTACTTCTGCGCGTCCTGGTGGACAACAACGAGCTGCACACCCAGGCCGGCCACATCGCGGTCGGCTGGCTCGTGGTGGAGGACATCCTGACCGTGTTCCTGCTGGTCATCCTCCCGGTGCTGTTCGGCTCGCAGGGAACCGCAGAGACCGGCCTCGCCACAGCGGTCGCCTTCGCCCTATTGAAGATCGCGCTGCTGGTCGCGGTCACCTTCCTGGTGGGGGGGAAACTGATCCCGCGCATCCTGGAGCACGTGGCCGCGACGCATTCACGGGAGCTCTTCACCCTTGCCGTCCTGGTGCTGGCCCTCGGTATCGCCGTCGCCTCCGCCAGCTTCTTCGGGGTGTCCATGGCGCTCGGCGCCTTTTTGGCAGGGATGGTGGTGAAGCAGTCGGATTTCAGCTTCCGGGCGGCCTCCGAGGCGCTCCCGATGAGGGACGCCTTCGCGGTGCTCTTCTTCGTCTCGGTCGGGATGCTCTTCGATCCCTCCCATCTGGTGCAGCACCCGGGCCTCGTCCTCGCTACGCTCGGCATCATCATGCTCGGCAAGCCGCTTGCCGCCCTGGTGATCGTGCTCGCCCTGCGCTACCCGCCGCGGGTCGCCCTGGCCGTCGCCGTGGCGCTCGCACAGATCGGGGAGTTCTCCTTCATCCTCGCATCGGTGGGAAGGGATCTGAAGGTGCTCGGGGAGAGCGGCGCCAACACCATAGTGGCCGCCGCGATCATATCGATCAGCCTGAACCCGCTTTTGTACCGCATGATCCCCGGGTTGGAGCGGCGGGCGAAGACGACCCGCTTTTGGCGTTATCTCGAGGAGCGCGCGCGACCCGGGCGGGACGGCGTCGAGACGGCCGACGAGGTGCACGGCGCCGATCGCGCCGTAGTCGTGGGCTACGGCCCGACGGGCAAGACCCTCGCCCGCCTTCTCGCGGAAAACGGCATCGAGCCCTTCGTGGTGGAGATGAACCTGCAGACCGTTCGCCAGCTGCAAAAGGAGGGAACCGCCGCCCTGTACGGAGACGTGACGCTAAGGGACACCCTAGAGGCCGCCGGGATGGCCTCCGCCGTGGCGCTAGTTTTGACTTCGGCCGGGATGCAGGGGGAAGAGGACGTGATAAAGCTGGCAAGGGAGCTGAACCCGGAGGTGCGCATCCTCGCGCGCGCCACCTACTTGCGGGATGTCCCGGGACTCTACCGCGCCGGGGCTGACGCGGTGTTCTCGGGCGAAGGAGAGGTCGCGCTCAACATGACCGAGCACATGATGCGCGCCCTCGGTGCAACTGACGAACAGATCGAACGGGAGCGGGACCGGGTCAGGGGCGAACTGGCCGTAGCCGGCCGCCCCATCGGTCCGGTGCTCACTCACACGTAGATATCCTCATAGACCTCGGCGTCCTCGGGCCAGGGCGACTCCTCGGCGAAGCGCACGCTCTCCTCGACCAGGGCGAGGCAGCGCCTGTCGATCTCCTCGAGCTGCTCCCGGGTCGCCAGTCCCTCTTCCAAAAGCCGGCGCGACAGGTTCGGGATCGGGTCGCGGCTCTTCCATACGTCGGTCTCCTGGACGCTTCGGTACTTCGCCGGGTCGGACATGGAGTGGCCGCGGAAGCGGTAGGTGACCGCCTCGATGAAATAGGGGCGCTGCCGCTCGCGGACCCACTCGGCCGCCCTTTTCGTCGCCTCGTACATGGCGATCACGTCCATGCCGTCCACCTTCTCGCTCGGGATGTCGTAACCGCAGGTGCGCCGGTGCAACGCCGCCTGGGCGGAGGCGCGGTGCACCTCGGTGCCGATGCCGTAGAAGTTGTTCTCGCAGATGAAGAGGACGGGGAGGTCCCAAAGGCGCGACCAGTTGAGCGCTTCGTGAAAGGTCCCCTGGTTCATCGAGCCGTCACCGAAGAAGCAGGCGGTGACGCGGTCCTCGTCGAGGAGCTGGCTCGCCCAGGCGAGACCGGTGGCGATGGGGAACTGGCCGCCGACGATGGCGTACCCCCCCATGAAGTTGATGTCGGGCTGGAAAAGGTGCATGGAGCCCCCCTTCCCGCGGCAAAGTCCGGTCGCCTTGCCGAAGAGCTCCGCCATCACCTTTTTGGGATCGGCGCCGCGCACGATGGCCTGGGCGTGGTCGCGGTACGCGGAGAGCATGTAGTCCGTCTTCTTGAGCCCCGCCGTGCACCCAACGGCGACCGCCTCCTGCCCGGTGTAGAGATGCAGGAAGCCGGTGATGTGCCCCTTCGAATACTGCTCAGCGCAGCTCTCCTCGAACTCGCGGCAGAGCACCATCTGCTCGTAAAATCCAACTAGCTCCTCAGCCTGGAGCAGATCGCTAAGCTTTTCTGCCATGACTCTCCTCCTTCACCGCGTTCAGTAGCCCGCCTGCCAGCAGTTCGCGGCGCTCGCGCTCCGAGGCCTGCAGCAGGGTCGCCACTTCTTGCCCGTTCACGAAGACCGGGATCTCGCTCGCCCCGCCTTGCACCAGTTCCCGCACCTTGGGAATAGAGATGCGGTCACCCTGGCCGATCCGGTCGTAGTCCGCCGGGTCGCGGAAGACGAGGGGGAGGATGCCGAAGTTGATCAGGTTGGAGCGGTGTATCCTTGCGAAGCTCTTCGCCAGTTTCACCCGGATGCCGAGGTAGCGCGGGGCGAGTGCCGCGTGTTCGCGCGACGAACCCTGTCCGTAGTTCTCCCCGCCGACCACGGCACCGTCCCCTTTTTCCGTCGCACGCAGGGAGAACTCGGTGTCGGCCTGCTCAAAGACGAATTTGCTGATCGCCGGGATGTTGCTTCGAAACGGGAGCACCTTGTTGCCCGCCGGCATGATGGTGTCGGTGGAGACGTTGTCGCCCACCTTGATGATCACCTCGACCTCGAGGCCCTCCGGCAGCGCCTCGAACTCGGGGAACGGGACGATGTTCGGGCCGGTCACGATCTCGACGCCGCTGCCGTCCTCGGGGGGGGGCTCTATCCCGGAGTCGTCGACCAGGTAGCGCTCCGGGTTCTTCACGTCGGGCCAGGGGAGAAGTGCCTCGAGCTTGCGCGGGTCGGTGACCACGCCGAAAACGCCGGCGGCTGCTGCCGTCTCCGGCGAGCAGAGGTAGACGCGGTCCTCCTTGGTGCCGCTTCGCCCGGGGAAGTTGCGCGGGAAGGTCCTGAGCGACACCTGGTTCGTCCCCGGCGCCTGCCCCATGCCGATGCAGCCTAAGCAGCCAGGCTGGTGCACCTGTCCTCCGGCCAGAAGGAGCATCATGAAGCCCCCCTGGGCGACCACGTTCTCAAGCACCTGGCGGCTTCCAGGGTTGATGTGGAAGGAGAGCCCCTGGGCGATCCTGCGCCCATCGAGGATGCGGCAGACCGTCATGAGGTCGCGGAAAGAGGAGTTGACCGAGCTCCCGACGATGACCTGGTCCACCTTGAGCCCCTCGATCTCGGAGACCGGCACGACGTTGTCCGGCGACGAGGGGCAGGCGATCAGCGGGACCACCTGGGCGAGGTCGATCTCGTCATGCTCGTCGTAGGTCGCGTCCGGGTCGGGCATAAGCTCGCGCCAGAGTTCGCCGCGCCCCTGCGCCTCAAGAAACAGACGGGTGTTCTCGTCGCTTTGGAAGACGGTACTGGTGGCGCCGAGCTCCGCCCCCATGTTCCCGATGGTCGCCCGGTCGGTAGCCGAAAGGGTCGCCACACCAGGGCCGTAATACTCGATGATCTTCCCCACCCCACCCTTCACGCTGTGGCGCCGGAGCATCTCGAGGACGACGTCCTTTCCCGACACCCACGGCTGCAGGCGATTGCTGAGCTTCACCCCGAAGATCTTCGGGCAGGTGAGATGGAACGGGTACCCCGCCATGGCGAGCGCCACGTCGAGCCCTCCCGCGCCGATGGCGAGCTGTCCCATCCCTGCGGCGGTCGGGGTGTGGGAGTCGGCGCCCAGAAGCGTGGTGCCGGGAACGCCGAAGCGCTCGAGGTGCACCTGGTGCGAGACGCCGTTGCCCGGCTTGGAGAGGCGGACGCCGAACCTTGCCGCGGCGCTGGCCAGAAAGGCGTGGTCGTCGGCGTTCTTGTTGTCGGTCTGCAGCAGGTTGTGGTCGACGTACTGTGCGGCGAGTCCCACCTTCACCCGCGGGATCCCGGTTGCCATGAACTCGAGCATCGCCATGGTGCCGGTCGCGTCCTGCAAGAGGGTCTGGTCGATCCTGATCGCGATCTCCTTCCCCGGCACAAGTTCGCCCTCCACGAGGTGTTCCTTCAGTATCTTCATGGACAGACTGTCGCCCATTTTCGACCTCCTTCGCGCGACCGCGGCCGCGCCCTACCGGCCGTGCCCCTCTTCCTCCAAAAGCTCCTTCAAGACCACGGCGTTGTTGTGCTCCTCGTCCTTCGCGGCGTAGAGCAGGGTCACCCGCCCCTTTTCTCCCTGCCGGGCGAGTTCGTGCAGCAGCGCCCCCTTGTCGGCGAGCTCCTCGCGGAAGCGGCGCCTGAACTCGGCCCACTTATCCGGGTCGTGCGCGAACCAGCGCCTCAGGTCGTCGCTCGGGGCGAGCTCCTTCTCCCAGCGGTCCAGGTGCGCCGCTTCCTTTTTCACCCCGCGCGGCCAGAGCCGGTCGACGAGGATGCGCAGGCCATCGTCCGGACCAGGTGCGTCGTACACTCTTTTAAGCGCGATCATGGCTTACACCGGCTGCTGCAGGGCCGAGAGCACCCGTTTCAGGCTATCCTGCACCGTGTGCGAGAGCTCGGTCAGCTGCGGGTTCCCGACCAGGGCGAGCCCCGCCACCGGGTCCATCATCATGACGACGGTGCGGGTCTCGTTCGCCGAGTAGACCGCGACGTTGCAGGGAAGCAGGGTGCCGATGTCGAGTTCCACCCCGAAGGCCTGGTAGGCGAGGCCCGGGTTGCAGGCGCCGAGGATGTGGTAGTTGCGGAACTCCTTGTCCAGCTTCTCCTTGAACTTTTGCCTCACGTCGATCTCGAAGAGCACCCCGAAGCCCTCCTTCTGCAACTCCTGGTGCACCCTTGGCAGCGCTTCAGCGAAGGGTAGCGTGACGGTGGCCCCGAAGGCGTAAGGGGTGGCAAGTGGCATCGCTTCCTGCTTTTCCAGTGTTTCGGCTCTCTCTTTCAAGCTCATCACCTCTCTTTGTATCTGTTCCGGGAGATCCCTGCGGATCATCCGCTCCGACTCGTCGTCCTTCGGGACCCAGTCCACCTCGATGGTCAGGACCAGAGGGGCCACCGGGCTTTGCACCGATGACGGAACGACCCGGTTGATGACGCGGCCGCTGAAAAGGGGGTGATCGATGAGGAAGTACTGCACCTCGCCGTGCGGCTTGTCGAGCACCACCTTTTCCTTGATCACCACCCCTTCCGTCTTGATCTCGCGTAAAAGCCCGTTGCCGTAATGCTGCAGGACGCGCGCATGGGTCACCCCCGGCAGGTAGGAGTGCGGCTGTTCCACCTTGTCGACGAGTAGCGTCCATACCGTGTCCAGCGCAGCGTGAACCTCGCAGCTAAAAGATATCTTGCGCATGGCGTGCACCTCCGCTCGTTTGCCCAACGGTTCATTAGATAAATGCCCCGTTCCGAAGACACAACTCGACAACTTTACCCGATTGTGGAAACCGGGCAATGGTCTCCCCGGCATTTTCATGGGAAAATGCGTAGCGGGGGTGGTAAGCCTTCCCGATGCCCGAAGCATGGAGAAAGCCCAGGTAGCGCTTGTCTTGGCAGGCGTTGTGGACTAAGATGGCCACCTTGGCAGGCGAATCTGGATCGGGAGGATTTTCAGCATGAAGAAGACCGCACTGATAACCGGGGCATCCTCGGGCTTTGGCGCCGCCTGCGCGCGCACGCTGGCGGAAAAGGGATGGCAACTGGTGCTGACGGCCCGCAGGGCCGAAAGGCTCGCCGCGCTGCAGCGGGAGCTCTCGGCGCAGACGCCCGTGCACACGCTGGCCCTGGACGTAAGGGACGCCGAGGCGGTGGCCGCTTCCTTCGCTTCGCTCCCCCCTGAGTTCGCCGAAGTGGACCTCCTGGTGAACAACGCGGGGCTCGCCCTCGGCCTCGAGCCCGCCCACGAGGCGTCGCTGGAGGACTGGGACACCATGGTGGACACCAACGTGAAGGGGGTGATGTACTGCACCCGCGCCATCCTCCCGGGGATGGTGGCGAGAAACCGCGGGCACGTCGTCAACATAGGTTCGGTCGCCGGCAGTTGGCCCTACCCCGGCGGCAACGTGTACGGCGCGACCAAGGCGTTCGTGCAGCAGTTCTCCCGCAACCTGCGCGCGGACCTCCTAGGCACCGCGGTTCGGGTGACCAACATCGAACCCGGCATGGCCGAGACCGAGTTCTCGAAGGTGCGCTTCAAGGGGGACGACGAGATGGCGGGACGCGTCTACACCGGCACCGAGGCGCTGCAGCCCGCGGACATCGCGGACATCGTCGCCTGGGTCGCCTCGGTCCCGGCACGGGTCAACGTGAACAGCGTCGAGGTGATGTCGGTGCACCAGGCCTGGGGGCCACTGGCGGTGGACCGCTCCTGAGGCGGAGAAAGAAGGGATGGTCAATAAAAAAGGGGAGCCCCGTTAAACCGGAAGCTCCCCTTTAGCTTTTCTCGTGGGCGCCCTGCCCCGCTCAGTGCAGTTCACCGTTACCGTTGTCGTTGCCGTGCCCATCACTCCCGCCGCTACCCTGGTCCTGGCCGGTCGCCTTCAGGTAGTCGATGAACTCCTTGTCCAGCTTGTTGAAGTGCGAACGGAGCCACTCGCACATGGCGGTGATCACCGCCACGATCATGAGGGTGTTGTCCCCCTGCTCGGTATGCAGGCTCTCAAGGCGGAGCACCTCCCGGAAGAAGATCTCGTGCTGGTGCTTGTGTGCCTGGTACCCGGGAAAGCCGGATTCGAGCTGCAGCTTCTCTTCGTCGCGAAAATGCCACCTTACGTATTTCTTCAGGAACCACATGAGCCTGCCGATCTCCTCGGCCCCCCTCCTGCTCTTGGCCCCCTTCAGCAGATCATCGACACGGCGCAGCAGCTCCTGATGCTGCCTGTCTATCGCCTCGCTCCCCGTTGCCATGTCGTCACGCCACTGCGTCAACATCAAGTACTCTCCTTTAACTGCCGGGCCGCTGCTGCCGGCCTTCCCCGGTTTTTTGCCGGTTATCGTATCCATCGGCACCGTCCCCCGACTGCTTGAGAACTTTCGTTAAAAAAAAACGCCCCGGGCTGGATCCCGGGGCGCTGCAGGGGCACGATGACATTGCAGGCTCTTAAGCCTTCTTCTCCTCGTTCAGCTGTACCACGTCTTCGCCGGCCGAAGCCTTCTTGAAGTTCTTGATGCTGCTCCCGAGGGCCTGCCCAAGCTGCGGAAGCTTGGCGGGGCCGACTACCACGAGTGCTATGACGAGTACGATGATCATTTCCGGCATACCGAATCCAAACATTTACCTTCTCCTTTGAACGCCTTTTTTAGGGCGGCCCGGCTTAGGCCTGGGCTTTCTGAGCTGTTTCGTTGGCGGCCGGGATCGCACCTTCGCTCCGGGCCTTGTCGTTGTTTCTGAGTTCGTAGTACTCCTGAGGCGTGTTGATGTTGCTGAAGGAGTCGAAGCGTGGGTCGAAGTGCGCCACCTCGCCTGCCGGGACCTCGTTCACCTTAAGCTGCGGAAGTATCGACACGATGCGCCGCTTCCCCTCTTCCAGGCAGGACTCCATGGCCGGCAGGGCGCTCTTGTTGTAGAGCGCGTGCAGCGGTTCGAAGCCGTGCTCGCTCATGGGGAGGACCAGGTCGCAGTCGCCCCGACGGCTCACGATGTGCCTGATCAGGGCAGGATCGAGGTGCGGCATGTCGCAGGCTACGGTGAAGACGCTGGGGTTACTCGCCTGGGCGAGCCCGGCGTGTATTCCGGCCAGCGCTCCCATCCCGACGTAGAGGTCGGGCACCTTGCGGCACGGGAGGAATTGGTACTGCTCCGGGGTGTTGGTCACGAGGATCACCTCGGTGAAGAGCTCGGAAAGCTCACGGTAGATGCTCTCGATGAAGCGTCCCCCCTTGTGCGGCAGGAGCGCCTTGTTGCTCCCCATGCGGCTCGAGGCGCCGCCGGCTAAGATCACGCCGGTCACCCCGGCGATTCTATCGTCCCCCCCCATGCTGAGCGCTTCTGGATGGGTGTAGACCTTGAAGCTGTCGGCGCGGACGTAACCGACCAGGGTGATGCCCGCGTCTTCTGCCATCTTCACCGCCATGTCGGTAGGCGAGGTGCGCGAGGCGATCACGTCGATGCCTAAAAGCGATGCCTTGGCGACCAGTTCGGTGGAGACGCGTCCCGAGGTCACCAGTATGGTTCCAGCCAGGGAGATACCTTTCAGGAGGGCCTCCCCGGCGATTCTGTCGATGGTATTGTGGCGGCCGATGTCTTCCGCGTGCAAAAGGAGCGTCTCGCTCCCGACGCCTGCGGAGTGCATCCCGCCGTGGTTCTTGTAACCTTCGCTCTTCACCGCCAGCTGCTGCATCAGGGCGAAGATGGTCTCGGGCGCATGCACCCGGGACGGCCCGGCTTTCTTCTCGGGCTTGGGCATGTTGAAGGTGATGCCGGTGCCGCAGCCGGAGGTGAGTACCGGTTTCAGGCGCTCGGGGAGCTCGCCGCGGATGGTGACGCTGGCGGCGCCGAAGTCCTGGCAGATGGCGAGGGCGAGAAAGTCGTCCACGCTGGAGACGAAGCCCTGCAGGCGCAAAAAGCCCGCGACCAGGAAGCGCAGGTCGTGCGGTGAAGCGATCAGGGTCGCCATCTCGCGCCCGTTCACCACCAGCTGCAGGGGGTATTCGTTCACCACCCCGCCATCCACCTGCTCCACTACGCCCTTCTTGAAACTGTAAATGGTTGCCACCTGCGGACTCCTTGAAAGCTTGCGTTTTACCTAGCCCTGCCCCACCCGTCCCTCCCCCGCTCGCGCGGGAGAGGGACCTTGGAGGGTTTCCTCGTACTTCTGTATTACCCGGCCTCAAGGGCCGGTACTTCCTTCACGCTTAGGCCTTGGCGGCGCCGTGTGCGTTGCCTTGCTCGTTTTTGCGGAAGTGGTCCGGGATGGAGTAATCCACGGTTTCCGGGTGGTGCTCGAAGATCGGGAAGTACTTCGCGATCAGCACGAAGAACAGGATGTGCGCCGCGATGATGCCGATGGTCACCACGGACTCCAGGAGGGAGGGGTAGTAGAAGGTTCCCGGAGCCTCCATGCCGAACATGGAGACGTTGAAGCGGTTCAGGATGACGCCCGCGATGACGAGCCAGGCGGCGGTGGCGCGCAGGCGGTTGTTCTCACGCACGTTGCCGTTCATCAGCATGACCAGCGGGAGAAGGACGCCGCATACGACCTCGACGGCGAAGAGCACCAGCAGGCCGGGACGGTTGAAGAGCGGCCCCTCGGTGAGTGCCACCAGGGAGAACACCTTCACGGTCAGGTACACGGTGATGACCCAGGGGAGGATCTTGGCCAGGGTCTCGAGCAGTTCGCTCTCGTCCGGCTGTCCCATGTACTTGTGGCTCATGGTGGCCTCCACGATAATGATGGAGATACCGGCGCACATGGCGGAGAGCCAGAAGAGAAGCGGCAGGAGCGGGTTGTACCAGAGACTGTGCAGCTTATCGACCGCGATCAGGAAGAACGTGCCGAGCGACGACTGGTGCAGCGTCGAGATGGAAGCCGCAGCGACGACGAGCGGCATCTCGATGGTGCGCAGCAGGCGCAGCGGCACGTGGTAGCCGAACTTCTCGCACACCGGCGACAGGAACTCGAGGAAGAGCACTGTGGTGTAGGCGGCGATGCACATGGAAACCTCGAACATCGGGGAGTGCGGGTTCCAGTACACCATGGTGTGCCAGCAGCGCTGCGGCTGACCGAGGTCGAGCAGAAGCCCCACGCAGACCAGCGAGTAGCCGAGGAAGCCGGTCACGATGGCCGGGCGCACCAGCGGCTCGAGCTTCTTGATGTGGAAACAGTGCACGATGGCCCCGAGGGTGAAGGCGCCGGCCGCCAGAGGAACGGCGGTGACGACGTCGAAGGAGATCCAGAGACCCCAAGGGAAGGTGTCGTTCAGGTTGGTGGTGACGCCCAGGCCGAAGACGAAACGGGCCAGGGAGGCGAGCGCGCCGAGGGACACCAGGACGATCAGGAACTTAACGAAGCGGTGGTATCCCTTGATCTCGTTAACGATTATCTTTGCAGCGGTCATCTAGCTCTCCTCCTTCGGCGTGGCGCCGGATTTTCTCTGTTCCTCTTCCTTGGCGATCCTCTCCTTCCGGTGGTTGAACCAGGAAAGCAGCGACAGCGAGGAGCCGACGGTGAGGAAGATCCCCGGCACGAGACGCAGCGCCTGCCAGGTGTAGGACGGGAGCGGGCGTTTGGTGACCGGTTTGAAACCGAGCTCGTCGAAGGGGAGCGCGGTCAGGTAGATGACGGAGGTGCCGCCGGCCTCTTCGGAGCCGTAGAGCTTCTTCAGGTACTTCTCCGGACGGGCCGAGATCCTCTTGTTGGCTTCCTTGATCATATCCTCGCGGTTGCCGTAGGTGATGGCGGAGACGCAGGTGGTGGCGCAGGCCGGCTTCAGCCCTTCCTTCACCCTGGAGTAGCAGCCGGTGCACTTTCTCACCAGCGGCAGCGCCTTGCTCCACTCGTACTTGGGCACCCCGAACGGGCAGGCGACCATGCAGAAGCGGCAGCCGATGCAGCGGTCCGCGTCATAGGTGACCGGGCCTTCCTTGGTCTTCTTGAAGGCGCCTACCGGACAGACCGATGCGCAGGCCGGCTCGTTGCAGTGCATGCACATCTCTTTGTAGAAGGCGAACTCGTTCTGCCCGTTCTTCTCGTAGTCGCGGAACTTGATGCGGGTGAAGGTGTATTCCGACATGAGCGGCGGGTTCTGGTAACCCTCGCCGGTGAAGAACTCCGTCTTCTCGGCGCCCAACTGGTTCCACTGCTTGCAGGCAACCTGGCAGCCGCGGCAGCCGGTGCACTTGGTCATGTCGATCAAAAATGCCTTGTTCTTGCCGAAATCTTTGTTTTCGCTGCTCATGCGCGCTTACCCCCTTTCTCGATGTTGCAGAGGAATGCCTTGAATTCGGGGATGCTCGTGTTCGCGCAACCGACCGACGGCGTGAGGACGTTGCCCGAGTCGCCGGTAGCCATGCCTGCATAACCGAAGTGCCAGGGGAGACCCACCTGCTCTATCTCTTTTCCCTGCACGTTGAACGGCTTCAGCCTGGAGGTGACCAGGGCCTTCGCCTCGATGGAACCGCGCTCGGTGGTTACCTTGACCATGTCGCCGTTGCCGATGCCTTTGGCACGTGCGAGCGTCTGGGAGATCTCCACGAACATGGTCGGGACCAGTTCGACGAGCCAAGGAAGCGAACGGGTCATGGCGCCTGCCTGCCAGTGCTCGGTCATCCTGTAGGTGGTGCCGACGAACGGGAACTTGGCGGTGTCGCTCGACATATTGGCCGGGATCTTGACCGCCGGGTTGGTCTGGGTCTTCGACATGAGGTTCTTGGCCGGGCTTTCCACCGGTTCGTAGTGCTCGGGGAACGGACCGTCCTTCATGTCCAGGGCGTAAAGGCGACCGTGGCCTTCAGGCAGCATGATGAAGGGGTATTTCCCTTCCTTGGCGTCGTTCATCGGCGGCCAGGGACCGTCGGGCACGTCGCCCTTCCATTTCTTCTCAAGGGCGTCCCAGGCGATGACGGCGCGCTTGGGGTTGAACGGCGCGCCGTCCGGGTTGACCGAACCGCGGTTGTAGATGATGCGGCGGTTGACCGGCCAAGCCCAGGACCACTTCGGGTACATGCCCAGGCCGGTCGGGTCGGTCAGGTCGCGACGTGCCATCTGGTTCCCTTCCTTGGTGTAGGAGCCGCAGTAAATCCAGCAGCCGGAAACGGTGGAACCGTCGTCCTGCAGGTACTTGAACATCGGGACCTGGTCGCCTGCCTTGAACTCCAGGGTCTTGTCCTTGTCGACGATGGTCATGTCCTTGGTGAAGTAGCCGTTGATCTCCTTGGCCACCATGTGCACTTCCGGCTCCTCGCCCTTGCCGTAGTTCCAGGAGAGCTTGGTGATCGGCTCGGGGAAGGCGCCGCCTTTCTCGTAGGCCTTCTTCACGCGCGTGGCGAACTGGTTGATGATCCAGAGGTCGCTCTTCGCGTCACCGACCGGCTCGGCGGCCTTATAGCGCCACTGGGCCCAGCGGCCGGAGTTGGAGATGGAGCCTTCCTTCTCGACGGAAGAGGCTGCCGGCAGCATGAAGACCTCGGTCTTGATGTCCTTCGGGTTGACGCCGGGGCGCTTCCAGAAGATGGAGGTCTCGGTCTCCCAGAGGTCGACGGTGACGAGCCAGTCGAGTTTCCCGAGCGCCTCGCGGGTTTTAAGCGAATCCGGGCCGCCCACGGCCGGGTTCTGGCCCATGCAGACAAGACCATGCAGCTCGCCCTTGCCCATCTTCTCCATAAGCTTCATGAAGGAGTAGTTGCCGCTTCTCTTCGGGAGGTAGTCGTAGCAGAAGCCGTTTTCCTTGGTGGCGTTGTCACCATACCAGGCTTTCAGGAGGCTCACGGTGTACTTCGGGGTGTTGCCCCACCAGTTGGCGCTCTTCGGATCCTTGGTCTTCGGGGTCCACTTCTCGAGGTACGCCTTCAGGTCGACGTTGTCGAACTCGGGCGACTTCAGGTAACCCGGCAGCAGGTGGAAGAGCAGGCCGTAATCGGAGGAACCCTGGACGTTGGACTCGCCGCGCAGCGCGTTGACGCCGCCGCCTGCGATGCCGATGTTACCGAGCAGCATCTGCAGCATGGCGGTAGCGCGGACGTTCTGGGTGCCGTGGGTGGACTGGGTGATACCCATCGCGTAAAGGATGGTACCCGCCTTGTCGGCGCGGCCGGTGGAGCAGAAGGCCTTGGCAACGGCGATGTAGTCTTCCTTCTTGGTGCCGGTGATGGAGCAGACCATGTCCACGGTGTAGCGGGAGTAGTGCTTTTTCAGGAGCTGGAACACGCAGCGCGGGTCCTTGAGGCTGTGGTCGCGCTTGGGGTTGCCGGCGCCGTCGACCGCGTAGGCCCAGGCCTTCGGATCGTAGGTCTTCTCCTGGTCGTCGAAGGAGCAGAAGATCCCCTCGTTGAAGTCGTACTTCTCGTTCACGATGAAGGCCGCGTTGGTGTACTCGCGCACGTACTCCTCGTGAATCATGTTGTTCTGGAGGGCGTAGTTGATCATGCCGCCCAGGAAGGCGATGTCGGTGCCCGGACGGATCTGAGCGTAGTGGTCCGCCTTGGAGGCGGTCCTTGTGAAGCGCGGATCGACGGCGATCAGTTTGCCGCCCTGATCCATGGCTGCCTCGATCCATTTCATGGAAATCGGGTGATTCTCGGCCGGGTTGCAGCCGATGGCGAGGATAGCGTCAGCGTTCCTCAGGTCGATCCAGTGGTTGGTCATTGCCCCACGTCCAAACGAAGCCGCCAGACCGGCGACTGTAGCGGAGTGTCATATTCGGGCTTGGTGTTCGAGGTTTGCGACCCCCATGGAGCGGGCGAACTTGCTCCAGAGGTAGCACTCCTCGTTGTCGAGACCTGCGCCGCCGAGGAATGCCATCCCTTCGGTGCGGTTGACCACGTATTCCTTGTTGTCCTTCTTGTTGATCTCTTTTGCCTTGAAGGTCTTGTCGCGCGCGTCCTTCATCTTCTGCGCGATGCGCTCCAGGGCCCAGTCCCACGACTTCTCTTCGAACTTGTCGCTGCCGGGTGCACGGTACATCACCTTTTGCAGACGACGCTCGTTGTTGGCCACCTGGAACAGCGCGCTACCCTTCGAGCAGAGGGCACCCTGGTTGATCGGATGCTGTGTGTCCCCCTCGATGTTGACGATCTTGCCGTTCTTGGTATGAACCACAAGCCCGCAACCTACCGCGCAGAAAGGACAGATGGTGGTCGAGCTTTTCAGCCCCTTGGTGCGCAGTTGCGTGCCGTCTGCGCCGCCCGCTTCTGCTTTCTTGCCGGAGAGGATCAGCGCTGCCGCGGCCGCCCCCCCCTGCAGAAACTCCCGTCGTGAAACTGCCATGTTGAATCTCTCCTTTTTCCATGATAAACGTCGTGCCACCGTTTTATAACTCCGCGTATACGGCAATTGCCATGCCAGCGTGTTTACGTTCACCAGAAAAATAGTTGTGTACCGTAAACCTCCGAAATGATAATGTTGTCCGCGCTGCTCGGGAATCCCCAATAGGTTAACTTTAATTAACAATTGCGTCGTTTTGTCAAAATGTGTGACATTTTGTCCAAGGCAAGAGTCGAGCAACGGCGCGGAAAACGATCGAGGCACGCCCCAAAATGACACAGGAAAGAATTCTCATCTGCGACGACGAGGAAGGTATCCTCATCTACCTGAAGAAACTATTGCTGACCCAGGGGTACCTCGTGGAGACCTTTGGCGGTGGTGCGCAGCTCCTGCGCCGGCTGCGCGAGGGGGACCCAACCGACGCCGACCTCATCCTGCAGGACGTGAGGATGCCCGACATGGACGGCATCACCGTGCTGCAGGAGGTGAAGAAACTGAGGCCGTCGCTGCCGGTCATCATCATGACCGCCTTCGGCACCATCGACGCCGCGGTCGAGGCGATCAAGCTCGGTGCCTACGACTACGTCACCAAGCCCTTCCCGAAGGAAAAGATCCTGAGCGTTTTGAAAAACGCCCTCGAGAAAGAGCAGCTGCTGCAGGAAAACCGGGCCCTCAAGTCCGAGCTCGGCAAGCCGATCCTTCAGGACGCGATCATCTTCAGAAGCGCCGTGTTCCAGGAGACCTACGACCTCACCCTCCAGGTGGCCGCAAGCGAGGCGAACATCCTCGTGCTTGGCGAGTCCGGGACCGGCAAGGAGCTGATCGCCGGGGCCATCCACTACAACAGCGCCCGGCGCGAGCGCCGCTTCCTGTCCATCAACTGCGCGGCGCTTACCGAGACCCTGCTGGAGAGCCAGCTCTTCGGTCACGTGCGCGGCGCCTTCACCGGTGCCATCACGCACCAGAAGGGGCTCCTTGAGGAGGCGGACGGCGGCACCCTGTTCATGGACGAGATCGGCGACATGAGCCTCCCGATCCAGGCGAAGCTTTTGCGCGTGATCCAGGAGCGCGACTTCATCCCGGTGGGGGCGACCCGGGCGAAAAGCGCCGACATCCGGTTCGTGGCCGCGACCAACAAGGACCTCGAGGAGGAGGTGCGCGTCGGCAGGTTCCGTGAGGACCTTTACTACCGCCTGAACGTGATCAACATCCCTCTACCACCGCTGCGCGAGAGAAAGGACGACATCGAACCGCTCGCCCAGCACTTCTTGAAGAAGTACAGCGTGAAGATGAAGAAAGAGGTCACCGGTGTCACCCCCGAGGCGCTCATGCTGCTATGCGGCTACAACTGGCCCGGGAACATCCGCGAGCTCGAGAACGTCATGGAGCGCGCCGTGATCCTCGCGAGAACACCGCTTGTGACCCCGAAGGAGCTCCCCATCTGGCGCAAGACCCCGCAAAAGGCGGAGGCGCAGGTCCAGCCGCAGCTCGTCTCCCTTGAGAACATGGAGAAGGCGCACATCGAGCGGACCCTGCTCGGCACCGGCTACCACAAGAGCAGATCCGCCGAGATCCTCGGCATTTCCAGAAAGACCCTGGACCGCAAGATCGCGGAATACGGCATCGCCATCCCCTCATGAACTTCCCAAGGCTCCGCTTTCCCATCAAGACCAAGCTCACCGTCGCCACGCTGATCCCGCTGGCGATCGCCATCCTCATCTGCTGGATGGCAGGCGTCTTCATCCTGAGCGCCAAGGTGGCAGCCCAGGCGCAGGAGAAGGTCCGCTACGACCTCTCCGTCGCGCGCGAGGCGTACCTGAACGAGCTGACGCGCCTCTACGACGCGGTGAAGCTCTCCGCCTCCTTCGGCCGCACCGGTGAGACGATCGCCGCGGGCGACCTGCGCGCCCTCGAGGCGACCCTGGCGCCGGTACGAAAAAGCGAGCACCTCGACATCCTCGCCGCGGTCGACGCCTCGGGCAAGGTGATCTTCCGCGCCAACAACCCGCGCCAGTTCGGCGACGACAAGCTGCGCAACCAGTTCGTGGCGCGCGCCCTCAAGGGAGAGCTCGTAAGCGGCACCACCATCATCCCGACCTCCGAGCTCACGCTCGAGGGGGAGGCGCTGGTGCGGCAGGCGCACGTCCAGGTGGCCGGAACCAAGGCTGACCCCTCCCCCCCGGCGCCCTTAAACGGCGCCATGTTCCTCTTCACCGCCGCCCCGGTGCGGGACCAGGCCGGCAACGTGCTCGGCGCCCTTTACGGCGGCGTGATGCTGAACAACAACCGAAAGCTAGTCGACAAGATCAAGGCGGTCGTCTACGAAGGGGCGAAATCAAAAGGCAGGGACGTGGGGAACGCCACCATCTTCCAGGGGGGGGTGAGGATCGCCACCAACGTCCCCAACTCGGACGGCCGCCGCGCCACCGGGACCAAGCTCTCAGCCCCGGTTTACGAGCGCGTCCTTTTGAAAGGGACCAAGTGGGTGGGAAGGGCGTTCGTCGTCAACGACTGGTACCTGACCGCCTACGAGCCGATCCTGTCGCTGCAGGGGGTCCCGATCGGCGCCCTCTACGTCGGCATGCTCGAGAGCCACTATTCGGCGGTGAAGACCGACATGGCGGTGCTCCTGAGCTTCGTCCTCCTGCTGAGCGGACTGACCGGCGTCTCCATGTCGGCTTTTCTCGGCAAGAAGCTCGCCCAGCCGATCAAGGAGCTTGAGCTGCTCACCCGGCGCGTGGCCGCCGGCGAGCGGGACGTGAAAAGCAGCATCGATTCCCGGGATGAGATCGGCGACCTGGCAGGGCGCTTCAACGACATGAGCCGCTCCCTTGGCGAGCGCGAGAACAGCATCATCGAGTTGAACCGCAACCTCGAGGAAAAGGTGCAGCAAAGAACCGCGGAGTTGGAGGAGAAGAACCGGCTCCTCGTGCAGACGCGTGAGGAGCTTCTGCGCGTCGAGAAGCTGGCCGCGATCGGCGAGCTGGCCGCAGGGGTCGCCCACGAGATCAACAACCCGATGGCGATCATCCGCGGCAACACGGAACTGTTGCAGCTCACCATCGACGAGGGAGCCCCGAACCGCGAGGAGGTGGACACCATCTTCCAGCAGGTGAAGAGGGTCGAGCGCATCGTTTCGAACCTGTTGAAGTTCGCGAGGCGCGAGCAGATGGAGCACGGCAGCGTGCGGTTGAACGAGCTTCTGCACGAGATCGTGGGGCAGATCGGGCACCAGGTTTCCCTGGAGAAGATAGAGGTGATCGAGCTTTACGCGGAGGATATGGCGGTCGTGGAAGGCGATGGCGACCAGTTGCGCCAGGTCTTCACCAACCTGATTCTGAACGCGGTCCAGGCGATGCCGCAGGGGGGAGTGCTCGGCATCAGGAGCGCGCCGGTCGGGAGTGGGGATCACTACGAGGTGAAGATATCCGATACCGGAGTCGGCATCGCACTGGAGAATCTGAGGCAGGTATTCAACCCCTTTTACACCACCAAGTCGAACGGGACCGGGCTGGGGCTGTCGGTGAGTTACGGCATCATCAGGGAGCATGGCGGCTGCATCGACGTGGAGAGCATCCCCGGTCAGGGGAGCAGTTTCACCGTGCTGCTCCCCTGCGAACGTTAACCGAGCCCCTTACACCACCACCGGGTCCCCCGGTCTCACCACCCCGCCCTTCAGCACCCTGGCGAAGATCCCCTCCTTGGGCATGACGCAGTCTCCGGCCTGGTAGTAGATGGCGCAGCGGGTGTGACATTCCTTGCCGATCTGGGTCACCTCGAGGAGCGTCTCCCCGAGTTCGATCTTCGCACCGATCGGGAGGCTCACGAGGTCCACCCCCTCGGTGGTGATGTTCTCGGCGAAATCCCCCTCCTTCACGTCCAGCCCGAGCGCCTGCATCTTGGCGATGCTCTCCTGGGCCAGCAGGCTGATCTGGCGGTGCCAGTCGCCGGCGTGACCGTCCCCCACGATGCCGTGCTCCTCGCGCAGGGTTACCTCGGGTACCGGGGTCTTCCTCTCCCCTTTGTTGGTGCTGATGTTAACCGCGACAACCTTTCCGATCATGTTATCTCCTTGTGGCTAGCCCCCGACACGGGACATGGCAAATGGTTTCGTTTCGACACCCTCGTCGGTCACCTCGTGGCGCCCCGGCTTCGCAGCGACGATGCGCTGGATCTCCTGGCGCAAAAGCTCGGGGTCACCCGTGGCAAGTACCGGCTTCAGATCCACGCCGGAGCCGGAGAAAAGGCATCCCTTGGCAACCCCGGCGGCGGTCACCCGCAGCCGGTTGCACCCCTCGCAGAAGTGCCCGGTCATGGCGGTGATGATCCCCAGGGAACCGGGCGCCCCCTTGATCCGGAAGTTCCTGGCGGGGCCGGAGCGTTCGGTGCTCCCCCCCTCCTCGATGGTGTACCTCTGCGCGATGCGCTCCCTTATCTCGGCGCCGGGTACGGTAAGATCTCGCCAATCCGCGTCGCCGCAGGTGGGCATGTACTCGATGAAACGGACCGCGTAGGGGCGCTTCAGGGTCAGCTCGGCGAAGTCGAGGATCTCGTCGTCGTTCACCCCGCGCATCACCACCACGTTGATCTTGTGCGGCGGGAAGCCGACCCGCTCCGCCTCATCGATCCCATCCAGCACGCGCTGCAGCTCGCCGCCGCGGGTGATCGCCGCGAAGGTCTCGGGTTTTAGCGAGTCAAGGCTGATGTTCAGGCGCTGCACCCCGGCGTCCTTTAGCCCCTGTGCCATCTCCTTCAAAAGAAGGCCGTTCGTGGTGAGCACGAGTTCCTTGAGCCCCGGGAGGGCGGCTATCCGCGCGAGGAAGTCGAGGATCCCTTTTCGGACCAGCGGCTCGCCGCCGGTAACCCGGATCTTCTCGATCCCGGCGGCGACCGCCTCGGCCGAGATGCGGAGCAGATCCTCGTAGGAGAGCACATCGCAGTGGCCGAGCTTCTCCACCCCCTCTTCGGGCATGCAGTAGCTGCAGCGCAGGTTGCAGCGGTCCGTCACAGAAAGACGCAGGTAGTTGATGCGCCTGCCGTAGGTATCGATGAGCGACATATTTTCCCTTGATGCTTTGGCTGTTTGCGCGACGTCCCGGACACGGGGGCCCCGGTGCAACATCGGGTCCGCCCCGTGCAAATGCAGGGACACGATCAAAACCATACTCTGTTTGTCGAACGGAAATCAACCCATTTAATGAGGGATAAGCCCCACCAGTAAAAAGGGCGTGAAAAAGTATACTGGCATACCGACGCCGTGAGCATCGTGCAGAAAAGCATGCGATGTCATACACTTACCACCCGCCGCCGCGCAGCCAGCCACACCAGGGAGACGGACGCTTAAGGCAAAATAATTGTTTATTTTCCCGGGAATATGCTATGGAAACCAGAATAAGCAGATCTGTCTCCGAGCCACGGCCGTCTAAAGGGAGCTTCCCCACGGTGCCGCGGCCGACGGGTGTTGCCGGAAACGGCACCGCCTCCCTTATGGAAAGGAGAAAGCCACCGCTTGCGCGCAGGGGGCCCTTTCCTTTCATGGGAATCGGGCCTTTTTCTTTATCAATCATGACGAGGTAACGATGACAAACTACGAGCAGGCCAGACGGATGGTCGTTGACCATGTCACCCCGGCCGGGGTGGAAAAGGTCCTTCTTCTCGAGGCCGCCGGGCGCGTTCTCGCCGAGGATTACGTCGCCCCGAAGGACATGCCGCGCTGGGACAATTCCGCCATGGACGGCTTCGCGGTAAGAAGCGCGGACTGCGCCATCGGCACCGTACTCAAGGTGACCGACTACATCCCCGCCGGCGTAAGCTCCGACGAGGCGATTGCACCCGGCTGTGCCGCGAGGATCATGACCGGAGCCCCGATCCCCCCCGGTGCCGACGCCGTGGTCCCCATAGAGGAGACCGAGGCGACCGCCGAGTCGGTCAAGCTGCTGCAGCAGGTTAAAAAACACGACCATATCCGCTTCAAGGGTGAGGATGTCGCAAGCGGTGACACCGTCATCACGAAAGGGACGCTGATAGGTCCGCCCCAGGTGAGCCTTCTCGCGTCGTTCTCCGCGGTGCTCGTCCCGGTGTACCGCAGGGTGCGTGTCGCCATCCTCTCCACCGGCGACGAACTCGTCGACGTCGGTACCGAACCGACCGCGAGCCAGATCGTGAACAGCAACACCCTCGCGCTCGCCACCGCGATCAAGCTCTGCGGCGCCGAGCCCGTGATCTTGGGGATCGCGCGTGACGACCGGGAGAGCCACCGGGCGCTTCTTGACGAGGGGCTGAAGGCGGACGTCCTGATCACCTCCGCCGGTGTCTCCGCGGGCGATAGGGATCTCGTGCGCGAGGTCTCAGCCGAGCTCGGCGTGGAGGAGAAATTCTGGAAGCCGGGCATCAAGCCGGGCGGCCCGACCGCCTTCGGCATGAAGGGCAGCGTCCCGGTATTCTCGCTTCCCGGCAACCCCGTTTCCACCATGATCACCTTCGAGGAGTTCGCCCGCCCTGCCCTTTTGCGGATGATGGGACACGAGAAGGTATTCCGGCGCACCGTAAGCGGCGTGCTCAAGGAGGGTGCCCGCAAGAAGGCAGGGAAGCTTAACTTCCTGCGCGTGCACGTGACCCTGGAAAACGGCCGCTACGTCGCCAGCACCTCAGGCGACCAGAACACCGGCATATTGAAGACCATGCTGCGCTGCAACGCCCTCGCCCTGCTTCCCGCCGATCGGACCGAATTTGCCGCCGGCGAGGAAGTGGACCTGCATCTGCTCGACCCGACCCTGGAACTGGAGGTATAGCATGTCATTCAACCATTTCGACGCCAGAGGCAACGCCATCATGGTGGACGTGAGCCAGAAGACCCCGACCATGCGCACCGCGGTAGCGGGAGCCGTATTGACACTCAAGCCCGAGACGGTGCAGTCCATCGTCTCCGGCAGGATGGCCAAGGGTGACGTTCTGGGGGTCGCGCGGCTCTCGGGCATCGCCGGAGCCAAGAAGACCCCGGACCTGATCCCCCTTTCCCACCCGCTTGCCATCCACCATGTGGCCATAGAGTTCGAGGTGAACGAGACCGAGGGGACCATCGGCGTCATGGCGACGGTGCGCGCCTTCGAGCGGACCGGCGTAGAAATGGAGGCGATGACCGCGGCCACGATCGCAGCCCTCACCGTGTACGACATGTGCAAGGGGAGCGACAAGGGGATCGTCATCTCCGACGTGAAGCTGCACTACAAGGAAGGCGGCAAGAGCGGCGTCTACAAGCGCGAGGCGTAGCCGGCCGGGCCAGAAAAAGGAGAATCAGCACCATGAAAGCAGCCATCCTCACCCTCAGCGACCGCTGTTCTACCGGGGAGCGCGCCGACGGCAGCGGCCCGGCACTGAAGAGCTGGCTCGAAGAGCGCGGCGTCAGCGTCACCTGCACCGAAGTGATCCCCGACGAGGCCGCCCTCATCTCGGAGAAGCTCGTTGAGTGGTCCGACAGCGGCGCTTACGACTTGATCCTCACTACCGGCGGGACCGGCGTTTCCCCGCGCGACGTCACCCCGGAGGCGACCGAACGCGTGGTGGACCGCCTCCTCCCGGGCTTTGGCGAGGTCATGCGCATGGAAAGCCTCAAGAAGACCCCGCACGCCATCATCTCCCGTGCCGTCGCCGGCATCAGGAAAAACACCCTGATCATCAACCTTCCCGGAAGCCCCAAGGGCGCAACCGAGAACATCGGCTTCGTCTGGGCCGCGGTGCCGCACGCGGTTGCCAAGCTGCAGGGTGACCCGGAGGAATGCGGCACTCCCATGCCTGGCTAGCCCCGCAATCGGGCTTTTCTGTTGACCGATCCCTCACGCTGGGTTATATATCCTAACACGGTTTTATAATACACTTACGGAGGGGAAAACATGCCGTTGGTAAAGCAGATTCACGAGAAGGCAAAATCTAACCTTAGGACGGTGGTCTTGCCGGAGAGCTATGACGAGAGGATGCTTTTCGCCGCCCAGCAGATCGTGGAACAGGGTTTGGCGAAAATCGTGTTACTTGGAAAGCCCGAGGCAGTGCTTGCGGCGGCGGCCGCCAAGGGTGTGAACCTCTCCGGCGTCGAGATCGTGGATCCCGCCACATCTCCCAAGCTCGACACCTACGTCGGGAAACTCGTGGAACTGAGGAAAGCAAAAGGCCTTACCCCCCAGCAGGCCCAGCAGTTGCTGACCGCCGACGACAACCTGTACTTTGCCGGCATGATGGTGCGTGAAGGAGACGCCGACGGCGAGGTGGCCGGTGCAACCGGAACCACCGGCGACGTGCTCCGTGCCGCCTTCCAGACCGTAGGTCCCGCCCCCGGCATCAAGACCGTCTCCTCGTTCTTCCTCATGGCCACCCAGACCCCCAACTTCGGGGAAAACGGCGTGATCCTCTTCGCCGACTGCGCGGTGAACCCTAACCCCGACGCCCAGGCCCTCGCCGAGATCGCCATTGCCACCGCGAGGAACTGCAAGTCGTTCCTCGACGTGCCGGCCCGCGTCGCCATGCTCTCCTTCTCCACCAAGGGGAGCGCAAGCCACCCGGATGCCGACAAGGTGCTGAAGGCGCTGGAAATCGCCAAGGGGATGGATCCGGAACTCTCCGTCGACGGCGAACTGCAGGCGGACGCCGCCCTGATCCCTGCCGTGGGCGCTAAGAAAGCACCGGGGAGCGGTGTCGCCGGTAAGGCCAACGTATTGGTATTCCCCGACCTCGATGCCGGTAACATCGCGTACAAGCTCGTTGAGCGTTTGGCAGGCGCGAAGGCCATCGGGCCTGTGATCCAGGGGCTCGCGAAGCCGGTCAACGACCTCTCCCGCGGCTGCTCCGTGCAGGACATCGTCGACGTCACCGCGATCACCGCGGTGCAGGCGCAGGGCTAGCAGCAGCCCGCAGTCGGACCAGTAGGACCAGTCGCGTTTAAAAAACAAAAAGGCCGGCGGGAGATCATCCCGCCGGCCTTTTTACTGTCTTTGCCTGACCGCGCCGCTACTTCCTCACGAAATCAGACTTCGAGAAGCTGTACTCGAAGCTCATATGGTCGGTGTAGGTGCCGTCCAGAATCGCCGCGACATCCTCGGTGAAGACGAGCTCCTCGTCGGTCGGGATGACGTACACCTTCACCCTCGAGTCGTCGGTGGTAATGAGTGTCTCGCGCTTCCTGGTCATGGCGGAGGCGTTTCTCTCGGGATCCAGGACGATTCCCAGATGATCAAGCCCGGACAGGGCCCGCGCCCTGATCGGCGCACCCATCTCCCCTACCCCGGCGGTGAACACCACGGCGTCGAGCCTCCCGACTACGGCCATGTAGGAGCCGATGTACTTCTTCAGGCGGTACGCTTCGATGTCCAGAGCGAGCGAACAGAGACGGTCCCCGGCATTCGCGTTTTCGATGACGTCGCGACGGTCGGTGAAACGCCCGGTGATGCCGATGACGCCACTCTTCTTGTTCAGGATGGAATCGATCTCCTTGGCGGAGAGGTTCTCCTTCTGCATCATGAACGCCGGGATGGCCGGGTCGATGTCACCACAGCGGGTACCCATCATGGCGCCTTCAAGCGGCGTGAGCCCCATGCTCGTGTCCACGGAGACGCCATTTTTGATGGCACAGTGGGACACGCCGTTGCCGATGTGCATGGTGATCACGTTGCACTCGCTGGCGGGCTTGCCGAGGATCGCGGCGATGCGCTTGGAAACGTAGAGGTGCGAGGTCCCGTGGAAGCCGTAGCGCCTCACGCCGTACTTCTCGTACCACTCGTAGGGAAGCGGATAGAGGTAAGCCTGCTCGGGCATGGTTTGATGAAACGCCGTATCGAAAATGGCAATCTGGGGGACGCCAGGGAGGACGGCCATGGCGCCCTCGATGCCGGCGATGTTGGGCGGGTTGTGCAGCGGTGCCAGATGCTGCACCTCGGTCACCGCGGCAAGCACCTCATCGTCGATGAGGACGGACTTGGTGAACTTCTCGCCGCCGTGCACCACGCGGTGGCCTACTGCGGCGATCTGCTTGATGTCTTTAAGTACCCCGTTTTCGGGGGAGGTAAGCGTCCTGAGGATCAGGTCAACTGCGGTCTTGTGGTCCGGACAATCTGAGTCTTCCCGGTAGGTTTCACGCCCCGGGACCTCGTGCAGGATGAAGGAATCGCCGATCACCACGCGCTCCACCATCCCCTTGGCTACCACCACTTTTTTATCCCAGTCAAACAACTGGTATTTTACCGAAGAACTACCGCAGTTAAGTGCCAATATATCCATCAGTTAGCGTCCCCCATACGTGTAATTCGCCCATGGAAACCAGGTACAAACCTCTAGGGCAAAAAAGTCACAAATAAAACCTTTTTTTATATATACAGTAGAGTCGTCCTCAGTTCAAGATTTTTCTCCTGATTAGCAGTTTATTGTCTACAGCTTTATGGTGGACTTTTTGCGATCGCTGTGCTAGTTTCCTCCTGACTTTTTACCCTAGGTAGAGGAGGTGAACACTTTGGCACATAACATCAGCGACGAATGCATCAACTGCGGCGCCTGCGACGATTCCTGCCCGGTTAACGCCATTAGCGAGGCTGGCAACAAAAGGACCATCGCTGCGGATACCTGCATCGACTGCGGCGCTTGCGTAGACACCTGCCCGGTGAGCGCAATCTCCCCGGCCTAAGCCACTAAGCAACACACAAAGAAGCATGTAATGCCATGGCCTGCAGCCGGCTCGTCCGCTGCAGGCCTTCTTTTATCTTCTGCTTTAAAAGAAAAGGAGGGAGCCCGGCGGGCTCCCTCCTTTCTTGTTACGGCCCTTTCTATTCGCCGACTAGCGGCAGAGCACCGAGATGGCGCGCTCTATGCGTTTTTTGGTCTCGGCAAGACCTAACACCTCGATCATCTCGTAGATGCCGGGGGACGCGGTGCTGCCGGAAAGGGAGAGGCGCACGGCGGGACCTACCTGTCCGAGCTTGATCCCCTTCTCGGCCATCAGCTCCTTGAACGCCTGCTCGATCTGGGCTGCGTCGAGCGCGGGAAGTGCCGCGAGCTTCTCCACCAGCGCGTTGAGCAGTGCCGGGGTGTCTGCGTTGAACGCCTTCGCAACGCCCTGCTCGTCGTAGGAGAGCTCGTCCCTGTAGTAGAAGAGCGCGCCGTCGGCGAGTTCCAGCATGGTCTTGGCGCGTTCCTGGAGGGTCTTCACCACGGCCACGAGGTCGGGTCCACCCTGCGCCGGGTCCACACCGCGCTCCTTAAGGAACGGGATCAGCAGGTCCGCCAGACGTACCGGGTCGCCGGTCTTTATGTAGTGGGCGTTCAGCCACAAAAGCTTGTCCGGGTTGAAAACACCGGCGGAACGGCCGACGTTCTCGATGGAAAACTTCTCGATCAGGTCGGTGAGGGAGAAGATCTCCTCGTCGCCGTAGCTCCAGCCGAGACGCACCAGGTAGTTAACCATCGCCTCGGGGAGAAAGCCCATGTCGCGGTAGGCCATGACCGAGGTAGCGCCGTGGCGCTTGGACAGGCGCGCCTTGTCGGCGCCGAGGATCATCGGCACGTGGGCGAACACCGGAACCGGCGCACCGAGGGCCTCGTAGATGAGGATCTGGCGCGGCGTGTTGTTCACGTGGTCGTCGCCACGGATGACGGTGGTCATCTTCATGGTGACGTCGTCGACGACCACGACGAAGTTGTAGGTCGGGGTGCCGTCGGTGCGCTGGATGATCAGGTCATCGAGCTCGGCGTTTTCGAAGGATATCTTCCCCTTGATCAGGTCGTCCCAGGAGGTGACCCCTTCCTTGGGTGTCCTGAAGCGGATCACGTAGGGGCGGCCGTCATCCTCCTGCGGCGGAAGATCGCGGCAGGTGCCGTCGTACTTCGGCTTGCCCCCTTCCTTGAGCGCCTTCTCGCGCTTTGCCTCCAGTTCCTCCACGGTGCAGTAGCACTTGTAGGCCTTCCCCTCGGCGACGAGCCTGTCGATGTACTCCTTGTAAACCGGGAAGCAGTCGGACTGGAAGAAGGGGCCTTCATCCCAGTCCAGCCCCAGCCACTTCATCCCTTCGAAGATGGCGTCAACCGATTCCTGGGTGGAACGGGTGACGTCGGTGTCCTCGATCCTGAGGACGAAGGTGCCGTGCTGTTTCCTGGCCAAAAGCCAGTTGAAAAGCGCCGTGCGCGCCCCTCCGACATGAAGGTACCCGGTCGGGCTCGGGGCGAAACGGAGACGTACTTCTGACATGAAAGGCTCCTTTGCTGCTTTGATCATTGCATGGCTGCAATAAAATAGGGTGTCACAAAATGGCTGCGGACTGCTAGTTCTCGTCCTCGTCGTCGTCATGCTCCGGCGCCTTCTCTCCCGGGATGCGGTAACCTTCGCTAGCCCAGGTTCCGAGGTCGATCATCTTGCACCGCTCGGAGCAAAACGGGCGGTACGGATTTCCGGTCAGCTCCGTTTCCTTCCTGCAGTGCGGACACTTGATGGTTGTTACGGCGCACATCGGCTTGGTCCTCAAATGAAGAACTCCAGCGCCCTTGGGAGCTGGAGGTAAAAGGTTCAGAAACTATCTGGTGCGTCGAAAGGCTATTCGGTGACAACGGCCGCGCCGCTACCCACCTTGCCGGCCAGTTGCTGGGCCTCCTGTTTGGAGAGGTGCTTGCCCACCCTGATCCGGTACCAGACCCCCTTGTCCTTCAGCTTGGACTCGACGACATAGGCGGCGACCCCTTTCGCGGCGAGCTTCGCACGCACCGATTCGGCCTCCTGCTTGTCCTTGTACGACGCCACTTGTACGAGGTAGCGGGGCTCGGCGGCCTGCTTCTCGTCTCCCGCCTGCTTCTCCGCCTGTTTTTCGGCGGCTGGTGCGGAAGACTTTTCCGCAGGCTTGGCGTCCCCTCCCCTGCCTGCGGGGGCAGCGCTCTGAGGCGCCTTCTGCTCCGGTGCCGCTGCCTGTGGCGTGGCAGGCGCAGACTTCGGCAGCACCTCGGGAAGCTTCGTGTTGATACCGCTCCCAATGGCACCCTTGCCCCCAGAGGGAAGCGTCTTGTAGAAGGTAAGCGGCACATCCGGCGCGGGCTGGGCTTGCTGCCCAGGCTGACCGGGGACGGCTCCCGCGGGCTGGGACGCCTGGGCTGCGGCCTGCGCCTTCGTCTGCTGGGCGACGGGCGGAACTGCTGCCTGCGGGTTTTTCCCGTGGAAGAGGAACCATCCCGTGAGCACCCCGGCCCCGTACCCTATGACCAGCAGCACCAAGGCGACCAGCAGGAAGCCGCCGATCGGCTCCCGCCGGGGGCGGTTCTTCTGCACAGGGCGATTTTTCTCCGCGCTGTCCCGGACCGCCGTCATCTTTTCGCTGTAGTCAAGCCGCATGGAACCCCTCCTACATCCTCTCGGGGGCGGAAATGCCCAGTACCGTCAGCGCATTTTTCAGCGTGATGGCGACGCAGCGCAAGAGGAAGAGGCGCGCCTGGGTCAGTTCCGGCTCTTCGGGGGTGATGACCCGGCTCTTGTTGTAGAAACTGTGGAACTCTCCGGCCAGATCCTGCAGGTAGTAGGTGATCCGGTGCGGCTCGAAGTTCACCGCGGCCCCCTCGAGGATCTCCGGGTAGAGGGAGAGTTTCTTGATGAGGCTCATGTCGTCGGCGGTCTGCAAAAGCTCCAGGCGCACGTTGTCGAAGCAGGGCGCCACGCCGCGCTCTTTCGCCGTTTCGAAGATGCTCCTGATCCGCGCGTGGGCGTACTGCACGTAGTACACCGGGTTGTCGTTGCTCTGGCGTTTGGCGAGCTCGAGGTCGAAGTCGAGCTGGCTGTCCGAGCGGCGCATGAGGAAGAAGAAGCGTGCCGCGTCGCACCCGACCTCGTCGACGACCTCTTTCAAGGTCACGAACTCACCGCTTCTGGTAGACATGGCGACCGGCTGGCCGTCGCGCAGCAGGGAAACGAGCTGCACGAGGATGATGCCTAAGTCGTCGGCCTTCCTGCCGAGCCCCTGCACCACGCTTTTGAGCCTCGGCACGTAGCCGTGGTGGTCCGCTCCCCATACGTCGATGACCCAGTCGAAGCCGCGCGCGAACTTGTCGCGGTGGTAGGCGATGTCGGAGGCGAAATAGGTGGTCACGCCGTTACTTCTGACCACGACGCGGTCCTTGTCGTCACCGAACTCGGTGGTCTTGAACCAGAGCGCGCCGTCCTGCTCGTAGATGTGCCCCTTCTCCTGCATCTCGGCGATCGCCGTGGGGACCTTCCCCTCGTCGAAAAGCGACTGCTCCGAGAACCAGTTGTCGAAACGGATGCCGAAGTCCTGCAGGTCCTGGTCTATCCCCTTCAGGATCAGATCGCCACCCATCTTGGCGAAGAAGGCGACCCCCTCTTCCTGGGGCGCGTTCAGAAAGCGGTCGCCGTGCTTCGTGATGGCGTCGCGGGCGATGTCCTTGATGTAGTCTCCCTGGTAGCAGTTCTCCGGGAAGTCGATCTTCTCGCCCAGGAGCTCCTTGTAGCGCAGAAGCCCGGAGAGGCCTAAGGTGTTCATCTGGTTGCCGGCGTCGTTGATGTAATACTCGCGCTGCACGTTAAAGCCTGCCGCGCACAGAAGCGATGCGACGGCGTCGCCGGTCGCGGCGCCGCGGCCGTGCCCTATGTGCAGCGGACCGGTGGGGTTCGCGCTCACGAACTCGACCTGGACCTTCTTGCCCGCGCCGACGCGGCTCTTGCCGTACTGGTCACCGGCCCGGTCGATGTCGCTCAGGATCTTTCTCCAGGCGGCGTCCTTGATGAAGAAGTTGATGAAACCGGGGCCCGCGATCTCGACCGACTCGATCAGGTCCGAGGCCTCGGCGAGTTTTTTGACCAGCACCTCGGCGACGGCGCGGGGCGCCTTGCGCTCCTGCTTGGCCATCTGCATGGCGACGTTGGTTGCAAAATCTCCGTGCTCGGCGTGCGCCGGTTTCTCCACGCTGATGGCCGGGACCACACCAGAGGTGAGCGTGCCGTCGGCGAAACACCCCTCGATTCCCTTCAGGATGCATGCGCGCAGCTGCTCCTTCATATCTTCTCCTCCCTTTCCTTTTCCTGTTCCGTGTCGGGCACGGCCTTTATCGTAACGTCTCGCGTGAAGTCGGGGCAGCGGGCGCCGCCGTCGGCCACGCAGAATTTCTTGGAGCAGTGTTCGCGCCAGGCGCAGACCACGCAATGCTGTTTTCCTGCCTGAATCATCGTGTTCCCCTTTCGCCCTTGTCGGGCGGCCTTACGTCCCTACCCCGCCTTACTTACCGGTCTTTGCCTTCGGTGCCGCGGCCGGTGGCGCAGGTGCCGCGTGCGCGCCTTCCTTGGTGCCGGCGGGCGCAGCCGCCGCGGGCTGCTGTTGGGCCGGTGCCGGAACGGGTTGAGCCGCCGCGCCGTTGCCACCTTTACCCCCCGGGAACTGGTAGATCACCTCGTTGCCGCGCACGAGGCCGAAATCGCGCCGCGCGATGCTTTCCAGGTAGCGCCGGTCCGACTGCAGCGCCGCGATCTCGCGCTTGAGCTTGTCGTTTTCCTCTTTCAGCTCGGTCAGGTGCTTCTGCATGTCGTCGAGGTCACGGTGCAGGTGGTTGATGCGCAGAAGTCCCCGGTCACCGAAGACGGTGAAGTAGAGGATGAAGATGATCACTGCTGCAGGTGCGAGAAATAAACTTTTCTGCATGCGTTCCTATGCCGTGGTGAGGACCGAGCGGAAGTAGTCGATGGTCTGTTTGAGCCCGTCGTCGACGCACACCGTGGGTTCCCAGCCGAGCATCTGCTTCGCCAGCGAGATGTCGGGCTGACGCTGTTTCGGGTCGTCCGCCGGCAGCGGGCGATAGACGATGCGCGATGAGGACCCGGTCAGGGCGATGATCTTTTTCGCGAACTCGAGGATGGTCGTTTCCGCGGGGTTTCCGAGGTTCACCGGACCGGTAAAGCCCGGGGTTTCCATCATGCGTATCATCCCCTCGACGAGATCGGAGACGTAGCAGAAGGAGCGCGTCTGCGCACCCTCGCCGTAGACGGTGATGTCCTCGCCCCTGAGCGCCTGGAGGATGAAGTTCGAGACCACCCGCCCGTCGTTCTCGGCCATCTTCGGTCCGTAGGTGTTGAAGATCCGGATGATCCTGATGTCGACGTGGTTCTGGCGGTGGTAATCCATCATGAGCGTCTCGGCGACGCGCTTTCCCTCGTCGTAGCAGCTCCTGATCCCGAGCGTGTTAACGTTGCCCCAGTACGCCTCGGTCTGCGGGTGCACCTGGGGGTCGCCGTACACCTCCGAGGTCGATGCCTGCAGGATCCTGGCGCGCACCCTCTTGGCGATGCCGAGCATGTTGATGGCGCCCATCACGCTTGTCTTGATCGTCTTCACCGGGTTGTACTGGTAGTGGATCGGCGAGGCGGGGCAAGCGAGGTTGTAGATCCGGTCCACCTCGAGGAGGATCGGTTCGGTCACGTCGTGGCGGACCAGTTCGAAGTCGTTGTGGTCCAGGAGGTGCGCGATGTTGCGCTTGCTCCCGGTGAAGAAGTTGTCGAGGCAGATGACCTCGTGTCCCTCCTTGAGGAGCCTCTCGCAAAGATGTGATCCGATAAAACCGGCACCGCCGGTGACCAAGACGCGCATAGAACCTCTCTCGATAAACAAGTTCTACGTTCTACGTTCTAGGTTCAACGTTAACTGCCGATTGCTTGCCGGGCCTTTCCTAAGAAGTGGGCCGTAGCTCTGCAACGTAGAACGTAGAACGTAGAACGTAGAACATAGAACGGAAGTTACCTTAAGTTACTCCATCTCGCAGACGGCCGCGCCGTTTCTGCCGATGGGGAGATACTCGAAACCGATCTCGCGCATACGCTCCGGCTGGTACAGGTTCCTGCCGTCGAAGATGACCGGGTTGACCAGGAGCTTCTTGATCCTGTCGAAGTCGGGGTTTCTGTACTCGTTCCACTCGGTGATGATGACGAGGCCGTCGGCCCCCTTGAGCGGCTCGTACTGGTTCATGTGATACCCGATCCGGTCGCCGAAGTGCTTCTTCGCCTCGTTGAGGGCCTCGGGGTCGTGCGCCTGCACCGTGGCACCGAGTTCGAGAAGACGGTTGATAATGGTGAGCGACGGCGCCTCACGCATGTCGTCGGTGCGCGGCTTGAAGGAGAGCCCCCAGACGGCAAAGCTCTTGCCGGCAAGCGGCTTCGCCCCACCCTGCCCGAGCCTGCGCTCGATCTTGTCGGAGAGGATGCGCTTCTGACGCTCGTTGGCCTCCTCGACCGCCTTCAACAGCACGAAGTCGTAGTTGCACTCGTCGGCGGTCCTGACCAGGGCCTTCACGTCCTTCGGGAAACAGGAGCCGCCGTAACCGACACCGGGGAAAAGGAAGTCGTAGCCGATGCGCGAATCGGAGCCGATCCCCTCGCGCACCGCCATGACGTCGGCACCCATCACCTCGCAGAGGTTGGCCACCTGGTTCATGAAGGTGATGCGGGTCGCCAGCATGGCGTTCGCGGCGTACTTGGTCATCTCGGCGCTTCTGATGTCCATCACCAGCATGCGGTTGGACTTGCGCATGAAGGCGGAGTACAGCTCTTTCATGATCTCGGCGGTACGCACGTTGTCGGTACCGATGACGACGCGGTCCGGCTTCATGAAATCGTCGATGGCCGCACCTTCTTTAAGGAACTCGGGGTTGGAGACGACGTCGAACTCGATGTGCGTGCCGCGCAGGGCAAGCTCCTCGGTGACGGCGGCGCGCACCTTGTCGGCAGTGCCAACCGGTACCGTCGACTTGTCGACGATGATCTTGAAGCTCTCCATGGAGCGCCCGATGTTGCGGGCCACGGCGAGGACGTACTGCAGGTCGGCGGAACCGTCGGCCCCCGGCGGGGTGCCCACGGCGATGAAGCAGACCAGGGACTCCTTCACCGCGGCGTCGAGGTCGGTGGTGAAGTTAAGGCGCCCCTCTTCGCGGTTTCTGAGCACCATCTCCTTGAGCCCAGGCTCGTAGATCGGGATGATGCCGCGCTTCAGCCCCTCGATCTTCTGTTCATCGACGTCGACACAGATGACGTCGTTACCGCTCTCCGCAAAACAGGTGCCGGCTACCAAGCCGACGTAACCGGAACCGATGACACATATCTTCATGAGGTTAACTCCTCCTCGGGGTTAAGATTAGCGTTCTTATATAGCACACTCATTGGTGCTTAGCTAGAGGTTTTCCCAGCCGCCAACGTCGTGGAAAGCGCCGCGAACTCATCCAACGAGAGGGTCTCGCCGCGCCTCTTCCCGTCGATGGAACAGGCGGCAAGTGCAGCGGTGAGCGCCCCGTCGGCGTCGTCGAAACCGGCAGAGCGTAGCGAGTTCAAAAGTGTCTTCCTGCGCTGGATGAAGGCACCCTTCACCACCCGCCTGAAGAGTTCCTCGTCCCCCACCTCGACACGAGGCGCGGCAAGCGGCGTGAAGGAGAGCACGGCGGAATCGACCTTCGGGATCGGGCGGAAGGAGCCGGGTTTCACGATGAACTCGCGGCGGATATCGAAGTGCAGCCGCAAAAGCACGGTGAGTGCGCCGTACTCCTTGCACCCCGGGGGGGCGGTAAGGCGGTCTCCCACCTCCTTCTGCAGCATGAGCACGAGCCCCTCGAAGAGATCACACTCCTCCATGAACTTGAAGAGGACCTGCGAGGAGATGTTGTAGGGGAGGTTCGCCGCTACCTTCCACTTCCGGCCGGGGACGCGGCTGGTAAGGATCTGGCGCAGGTCCACCCTGAGGATGTCGCCGTGGCCGATCTCGACCCGGTCGTTACCGGCGAACTCCGCGTTCAACAGTGGGATGAGCTCGCGGTCCCACTCGACCGCGACGAAGCGCGCCCCGCTTTCCACGAGAAGCCGCGAAAGCGCCCCCCTCCCCGGCCCGACCTCGAGGATGCAGTCCTCGGGAGTCGGCGCGACGCAGGAGACGATACGGGAAAGGACGTTGTCGTCGATGAGGAAGTTCTGGCCGAACTCCTTTTTAGCCTTGATACGCTTCTCCATCATGCCCCTCCCTTGAAACGCGCCGCGAGCTTGTCGAGCGGCCAGACCGGGAGGGCGTCGAGGTCGAAGCCGCTGGTGATCCCGTTGGACAGGTAGTAGTCACCGGGCACCGCGATCATGGCTGCGTTGTCGGCGCAAAGCTTGGGCGCTGGTATCGAAAGTTCGACACCGGCCTTTTCTGCGAAACGCGCCATGGAGCGGCGCAGACCGCTGTTGCAGGCGACGCCCCCGGCGACAACGAGACGCTTGATGCCGGTTGCCGCGACCGCCGCGGCGGTCTTTTTGGTCAGGACGTCGCAGACCGCCTCCTGGAACGAAGCGGCGAGGTCGTTGATCCCCGCCTCTTTGGCCTCGGGGTGGCGGTTCACGTGGGTGAGCACCGCGGTCTTTAACCCAGAGAAGCTGAAGTTGAAGGTGCCGTCGTGCAGAAGCGGGCGCGGGAACTTGATCGCTTCGGGGTTCCCGGTGGCGGCGAGCCGGTCGATGGCGACACCCCCCGGGTACGGAAGCCCGATCAGTTTAGCCACCTTGTCGAAGGCCTCACCGGCCGCGTCGTCCACGGTCTGGCCGAGCGTCTTATAGCGCCCGACGCCGTCCACGCGGTACAGGTGCGAATGCCCGCCGGAAACGGCAAGGGCCAGGAAGGGAAACTCGACCGGCTGCTCAAGGAAGACGGCGAGGAGGTGTCCCTCGATGTGGTTCACCCCGACGAGCGGGATGCCGCGCCCGAAGGAGAGCCCCTTCGCGGCGGAGATGCCGACCAAGAGGGCGCCGGCAAGCCCGGGCCCTTGGGTCACCGCGACCCCTTCGATCTCGGCGAGCCCCACCCCGGCCTCACGGAGCGCCTCCTCGATGACCACCGACACCGCCTCCAGGTGCTGCCGGGACGCTATTTCCGGGACGACGCCGCCGTATTCGGCGTGGACGCTGATCTGGGAGGCGACGATGCTGGAAAGGACGGTCCTGCCGTCTTTGACGACGGCAGCCGCCGTTTCGTCACATGAAGATTCCAGGGAAAGAATAAGCATAGAAAAATAAGAGAGGGCACTGAAGCGTGCCCCCTTTTTGGTCTCCTGATTCCGGGTGGTTAGCTGTCTTACAAAAGGTTCGCCGCCAGTTCCGCGAGCTCGCTGCGCTCCCCTTTGGTCATGGTGATGTGGCTGGAGATCGTCTGTTCCTTCAGGCGTTCGACCACATAGGTGAGGCCGTTACTTTCGGCATCCACGTAGGGGTTGTCGATCTGGTACGGGTCGCCGGTCAGGATGATCTTCGTTCCTTCACCGGCGCGGGTCACGATGGTCTTGATCTCGTGCGGGGTCAGGTTCTGCGCCTCGTCGACGATCATGTACTGGTTCGGAATCGAGCGCCCCCTGATGTAGGTGAGCGGCTCGATGTCGAGGATCCCCATCGCCATGAGTTCCTTGTACCCCTTGCTGTGCCGCTTTTCCCCCTCGTGCCCGGTCAGGAGCAGTTCGACGTTGTCGAATATCGGCTGCATCCAGGGGGTGAGCTTCTCCTCGATGTCGCCCGGGAGAAAGCCCAAGTCGCGCCCCATCGGGAAGACCGGGCGGGATACCAAAAGGCGCGTGTAGACGTTCTCCTCGGCGGTTTTTTGCAGGCCGGCCGCGATGGCGAGAAGGGTCTTGCCGGTGCCGGCCTTGCCGACCAGGGTTACGATCTTTACGTTGTCGTCCAAAAGCGCGTCGAGGGCGAAGGACTGCTCCAGGTTGCGCGGGAATACGCTCCAGACACCTTCCTTGTCGAGTTTCACGAGCGGCACCATGCGGCGCGAGGCGGCATCGTAACGGCCGACGGCGGTGTGCTGTGCGTTACCCTTCTCGTTAAGGAGCAGGTACTGGTTCGGGTAGTGATCCCCCTCCAGGTCCAGCCATCCCTGGCTGTAGAAGCGGTCGATCACCTCGCCCCCCACCTCGAGGGTGGCGGAACCGTTGTACAGATCCTCGATGGCGACCTTGTCGGACTCGTAATCCTCGGCGTTCAGACCGAGCGCATCCGCCTTGATGCGCAGGTTGGTGTCCTTGGTGACCAGGATGACCGGCATATCCTTCTGGCTTTCCATCAGGTCGACGGCCACGGCAAGGATGCGGTTGTCGCCGCGCTCCTCGCGCAACTCGGGAGGAAGGCGCTTCATCACCTTCTCTTCGTAGATCTCGATCCTCAGGGTGCCACCGCTCTCAAGCGCGATCCCCTGGGAGAGCGACCCCTCCTTCCTGAAGGCGTCCATGAGGCGGGAAACGTGGCGGGCGTTGCGGCCGGTCTCGTTCATGTCCTTTTTGAAGCGGTCGATCTCCTCGATCACCGTGATCGGGATGATGATGGAGTTGTCTTCGAACCTGGTGAGAGCCTGCGGGTCGTACAGAAGCACGTTGGTGTCGAGAACATAGATTTTCTTCATATCCACTCCCTGTACGCTGCTGCCTGCTGAATTATCGAACGCTTCCTCATCCCTGGCCAACAAAGCTGAACTTTTCGTAATATCCCCTTCCACGGCTCCTGGGCCGGCTTACTTATTGGTTTGCTCTACACCTGCTGCTCGCCCCAAAGGGACTGGCTCCAAAGGTGCCTGTCCCCTTCAGTCCTGCCCCCCTCACTCCCGGGGCATTTTTCTCATGATATTATCTCACGCAGCGCCCTAAGAAAATAGTCTATATCGGTTTCGCTATTGAAGAACCCAGGGCTCACCCGCACCGTTCCCTCCGGATAGCTGCCGATGCTGCGATGCACGTCCGGCGCGCAGTGCAGCCCGACCCTTACGCTGATGTCGTAGGTCGAGTCGAGCAGGAAACCGAGCGAAGCGGGATCATGCCCCTCGGCGTTGAAGGAGATCGCGGCGCCGCGCTCCCCCTGCAACGGTCCGTACAGCCTCACCCCGGGCATGCCGTGCAACCCTTCCAGCAACTGCCCGACCAGAACGCTCTCCTTGGCGCGAATCACCTCGAGACCGGTCGCCTCGATGAATTCCACCCCTGCCTTCAGCCCGGCGATGGCCGGCGTGTTGATGGTGCCGCTCTCCAGGCGCTCAGGCATCTGCTCGGGCGGTTCCGGCGTACTGGCACTTCCCCCCGTCCCCCCTACCTGCAGCGGCTCAAGGTTGATTCCCGCGCCGACGGCGAGGATGCCGGTCCCGGGAGGCCCGTAAAGGCCCTTGTGCCCCGGTGCGGCGAGCAGATCTATGCCGATCGATTCCACGTCGATGGGAAAGAACCCGGCGCTCTGCGCGGCATCGACCAGGAAGAGCGCCCCCCCGATGCGTGCGACCTCGGCGATCTCGGCGATGGGTTGCACCGCGCCGGTCACGTTGGAGCAGTGCGCAAGCGCAACCAGCCGGGTATCCGGGCGCATTGCACGCGCTATGTCGCGCTCCGAGACGATACCGCAGGAATCTGAGGGAACGAAGGTCACGTCGACGCCGCGCTTTTTCGCCAGGTGCAGCGGACGCGCCAGCGCGTTGTGCTCGACGCAGGTCGAGACCACATGGTCGCCGGGCTTCAAAAGGCCGAACACCGCTATATTGATCGATTCGGTGGCGCTGTGGGTGAAGATGAGGCGGGATGAGTCCGGTACCCCGAAAAAGCGGGCCAGGGCGGAGCGTGCTTCGAAGACGATGCGTGCCGCCGCAAGCGACTGGCGGTAACCTCCCCGCCCGGGGGCCACTCCCACATCCCGCATGGCCGCGTCCATCGCCTGGTATACGGCATCGGGTTTCGGGAATGAAGTCGCTGCGTTATCTAGGAATACGGACATACCGTATTTACTAGCATTTTAACAGGGCTTTGGCAACCCGTTTCATGAAAGGTTTACGGGACTAACGCTAATGGATTCTGGTCGGTGAGGCCAAGTTCGTTCAGGAATCTGCGCGTCAGTTCACGCTCCAGTTCGGCGACCCGTGCCGACGTGACGTCATCCACCTTCCCCCCGGCCATCATGCCGTGGCCGCCTGCGGTGCCGATGCCGGCCACGAGCTTCCTGATCAGCTCTCCGGCGTTGATCTCCTCGCTGGTGGTCCTGATGGAGAGGACCAGCTCGTTGCTGTAATGCCCGAGACAGAGGACGGTTTCGGTCCCCTCCAGACGTACGAGCAGATCGGCCAGTTCGGATACGACCTCCGGGAAGAGCACCCCGTCGAGGGAGGCGACCAGCACGTCGCCGTAGAGTTGGGCGTGTTCGAGGGCGCTGTGCAGCGCGATGAAGTACTCCCTGGGGAGGTTCGGCCGGGTGATGCTGTTCAAAAGCGTCTTGTTGGCGAGCGGGAAGAGCACGAGGTAGGCGTCGCGGTCCGGGCGCGTCGCCTCGCGCCCGAGATCCTGGGTCTCGGACTTTATCGCGTAGAAAAGGGCGGTGGCAAGCTTCGTCCCGAGCGATACCCCCTGCACCTTCAGGTATTCGTAGAGGATGGTCGCCGTGGTCCCGTAGTGGGGGCGGATGTCGACCCAGCGGCAGGAGGTGCTGTAGTCGCGCATGGGATGATGGTCGATGACGATGTCGGCGCGCACCTCGGGGGGAAGCGAGTTGTTACCGGTACCCGGCTGGGTGTCCAGGAGGCAGATGACCTGGAAGGCCTTCAGATCGATGAGCGGAAACGGGGTGAGCGGTATCTGCAGCAGTTTCGCCATGGCGAGGTTTTCACTGCGGCCGATCATCCCGGAGAAGGCGATCACCGCCTCGCGGTTCAGCCGCACCGCGAAGAGGTGGCGCAGCGCCATGGCAGAGGCGAGCGAATCGGGGTCGGGGTTGTCGTGTACGACGATGAGGATGCGTCCGCGTCCGCTCACCCAGGTGAGCATGGAGTCGGTGTAGGACAAAAGATCGGGACGGGTTTCATTCTCCGGCAAAGGGCACCCCCTGAAAGAGCTGCAAACCCGTGTAGTTTATCCCAGTGACGATACTGGTGCAAAAATAAAAAAAGGGAGGCATAAGCCTCCCCATAGACAACTGAGAGTGAAAAGGTTTAGAACTTGCCGCGCAACAGTTCCGCCATTGCGCAAAGGTTGGTCTGGCGGCCGTTTCCTTCCCTGAATTCCGGGATGATAGTGGGCATGGAGAACTTGACCTTGCCGTTTTCGTACTCGGCGAGCGATTTCGTCGCGGCGAAAGCGCCGTAGCTTGCCCCGACGAGAACGCCGACGCCGGCGCCTATGCCAATATTCTGGATGTGATCGGCGGGCTTTTTGGTGAAGGCCATGAGGGCGGCGCCGACCAGGCTGCCGGCGAGACCGCCGTAAAGGGCGTCCTCGAACACGGTCTTCATCGCGTTATCTTCTGCGAGACAGGGAGTGGCTAGAAAAACGAGGGCGAAAACAAGGACAACAAGGCGCTTCAGGCTCTTCATATAATCCCCTTACTCCAGGTGTACGAAATGTTCGACATTCTGCAATAAGAGGGCCAACAGCGCACTACCGGAACCACTTCATCGTCAAGGCACTGTTTCTGCGACACAAATCCGCACCAACAGCCACACAGGCACCCTCATGGATAAAAGGGCCCCATTAGTCTTAATGTGCTCATGATGCAACACTCCGGTCCTACGCCCCAGGCAAGAACCGTTATTTAACGGGAAGATAACAGAATACGGTGAAAAGGCGGCAGTGTGGCACAAAAGCCACAATCAGGAGAGGAGGTTGCGGACCAGAGCGGTTTCGTCTTCCTTGCTGGAGACCTTTCCGTTGAGCCTCGCGCTCAACACGACGTCGAGCACCTCGCGGAAAAGCGGGCCGGGCTTCACGCCGAGCTGCTTCAGGTCCTCGCCCTTCAAAAGGGGACGCGTGCCGTGCAGCTTGGTGAAGTAGAGAGAGATGCAGCGTTTTACCTCGGAGCTGCCGCTCTTCGCCATCTGGTACAGGAGGATCTCGACGGGGAGCCCGCGCAGGGTGAAGTAAATCTCGCTGTTCTCCACCTGCTCCCCGCGCGCAAGCTTGCGCTCCATCGGCCCCACGAGCTCATCGCCCTGGCGGCGCATCTCGGCGAGACGCTCCCTGTAGTGCTCGCTCACCGCGAGCCTAGTGCAGGTATCGAGGAACTGCTCCTGGGTAAGCCGCTCGCAAAGGGCGAGAAAATAGACGGCCCAGCGCTCGTAGGGACGCTCCAGGTAGAGAAGGTCGAACCAGGAGACCACGTAGCGCACCTCCTCGAGGGTCCCCTGCAGTTCGGGGGTCAGCTCGAGGCCGGGATGGATGAAGCGCAGAAGCCCCAGCGACGCCATGCGGCAGATGCCGTTTATCGGCTCCTTTTCCTTCAGGATCTGAACCAGTTCCGAGAGCAGCCTTCTCCCCCCGAGCTTCACGAGGAAATCCATCTTCACTGCCGTCTTGATGAGATCCTCGGTGTGCTTCGCGATCTTAAAGCCGAGCCTCTGCTCGAAGCGGATGGCACGGAAGACGCGAGTCGGATCCTCCACGAAGGAGAGGTTGTGCAGCACCCGGATCACCTTGGCCTGCAGGTCGCGATAGGCGCCGAAATAGTCGATCAGCTTACCGAAGGACGGGGCGTTCAGTGAAATGGCGAGGGTGTTCACTGTAAAGTCGCGCCGGTAAAGGTCCATCTTGAGCGAGGAGCGTTCCACGGTGGGGAGGGCGCCCGGAGAGACGTAATACTCTAGGCGCGTGCTGGCGACGTCGATCTTGAAGCCGTCGGGAAAGACGATGACGGCGGTGCCGAACTTCTCATGGCTTTTCACGCGGCAACCGTGCGACGCGGCGAAGGTCTCGGCAAAGAGGATCCCGTCGCCGTCGACGGTTACGTCGACGTCCGCGTTCTCCTGCCCGAGGAGGAGATCCCGGACGAAGCCCCCCACTGCGTACACCGCGAGGTCGAGTATGTCTCCGGTATTCCCGAGATCATGGAGGATCTGCACCGAGCGTTTGGGGAGGGCTTTCCTCATCAGCGCCTCCACCTCGCGGTTTTTCACTTGTATGGCGTCCCGCGAAAGGTCGTAGATCGCCTCGCTGCCTAGGCTGTAGCGCAGGAGATCGGTGCGCGTGATGACGCCGAGCAGTTTCTTGTCCGAAAGGACCGGCACGAGGCGGGAGTCGCCCCCCACCATGTAATTCTGTATCTCGCTGATCGGGGTGTCAGGCGCGGCGACGTAGAACTCGGAATGCATGTAGTCCGAGATCGGGACACCGTTCAGGTTGTGGTAGAGCGCCTTCTCCACCGTCTTTCTCGAGATGATCCCGACCACCTCGCCGCCTGACACCACCGGCATCGCGCTCACGTTGTAGCGCACCAGGCGTTCGCGCGCCTGCTCTATGGTGCAGTCCGGCGGCAGGGTCTTTACCGGCGAAGACATGATGTTGCGCGCAACGCGGATCGGATCGACCCGTTTTCTGAGCACCGTCTCCAACTGCTCCAGCACCTGTATGAGGGTGAGCCCTCGCACCGTGGCCGAGGCTGCCGTCGCGTGCCCCCCTCCTCCAAACTCCTTCAGGATCTCCCCTACCCTCACCTCGGGGATGCGGCTTCTCGCGATGACGAAGACGCGGTCCTGCATCCCGACGACGAGGAAGAGTACCTGCAGGTTCTCCATGTCGCGGATCATGTGGGCGAGCTGCGCGATGTCCCCGACGTAGCGGTCCACCGAGGCGTGAGCCACCGAGACGTCCACCCCCTTGAGCGAACTGGTCTTCAAGGAGGTGAGCAGGGTGTTCAGAAGCGACACCTGCTCGGCGGTCAGCTCGCGCCCTATCGAGTCGGCGACCTCGTTTAGTTGCGCGCCGCGCTCTAGGAGCCAGGACGCCACGGCGTAGTCCTCGGCGGTGGTCGATGGGAAAGTGAGGTTGCCGGTATCTTCGTGGATGCCGAGCATCATCAGTGTCGCCTGGCTCGAGGTCACCTCGATCCCCCGCTCCATGAGTATGGTGCCGAGGATGGTGGTGGTCGAACCGCAGGGGCGGATGACCCCGCCGACGGCGTTCAGGTCGCCGGAACTCGTCGGATGGTGGTCGTAGATGTGCAGTTCGACGCCGCCAGCCTTCGCGAGCTCGCCGAACTTCGCGAGACGGGAGGAATGCTGGCAGTCGACGACGATGAGGCGGGTGATTGTGGAGAGATCGATGTCCTTGATGCGGGCGAAAGAGAGCTCCGGGTGGAGCCCCTTCTGGAAGAAGTCACGCACCCCTTTCTCCTGCGCGCCGGAAAAGACGAGAAGCGCGTCAGGGTAGAGCATCTTCGCCGCGACCATGGAGCCGACGCAGTCGAAATCGGCGTTGACGTGGGTGGTGATGACCTCCATCAGAAAACCACGAGTGAGGCGTAGGCGACGACATTGCGTAGGTCGCCGTTCACCTCTCCGCTGGTGGCGTAGTGCACCAGCCTGCAGGAGGTGGCCCCGAGGGTTTTGGCGGCGACCAGCATGACCGCGGCCGGTATCACGCCGCACATGGTGATCCCCTTGTCGCGGCAAACGCGCAGGAGCCCTTCGGGGTTCATGTCGGCGAGCTGCGCGAGGGCGAGATCGTCCTTCGCCTTTGCCTGCACCGCCGACTCGTAGTGGGTCATGTCGGAGCTCGCCACTATGAGGACCTCTTCGCCGTAGGCCGCGATGGCCTTGGCGATCCCCTCGCCGATTCTGGAGATCGACGGGAAATCCGGGACGGCGAGGCAGATGGCGGCGATTGAGACGCCCGGGTTTAGATACTGCAGGAATGGGACCTGGACCTCGAGGGAGTGCTCGAAGCGGTGCGCCAGGGCGTCCTCGCGGACAAGCGGCGCGTGATCGAGTATGAGCTGCGAGAGCCTGCGGTTAACGGGGACGGAACCAAGCGGCGTAAGCCACTCCGTGTCGGGAGAGAGCGCCGCCGCGCTCCCTGCGCCGGTGTGGTTGGGGCCCAGGACGAGGACGGTGTCGGGGATGCGAATGGCGGAATACACCTTCCCGGCCACCTTGCCGGAGTAGACGTACCCCGCGTGGGGAGCGATGATGCCGAGGGCGCTTTGCGCCTCCCCCTGCGGTACCATGGCGGAGAGCTCCTCGCGGAGCCGGTCCGGATCGCCGGTGTAGAACTTCCCGGCCACAGCAGGTTGCCGTACCATACCAGCCTCCTTGTTGGAAGTGCTCATGAACAGCGAGCCAGGGGATATTTTAACCCGGCAAGGGTTCCTCTTCAACGGACTCGAGAGGAAGCGCGGGCTGGTCCGCGAAGGGATCCGGCGGCACGAGCTCCTGGATCTCCTTGAGTGTTGGTAGCTGGTTCAGGTCTTTCAGTCCGAAGAGTTCGAGGAATTCGCGGCTCGTACCGTAGATGAGCGGCTTCCCCGGGACATCCTTCTTCCCCATGATGCGCAGAAGTTTCTTTTCCAGGAGGCTCTTCATCACCCCGCCCGAGTCGACGCCGCGCAGGTATTCCACCTCCGCGCGGGTGATCGGTTGGCGGTAGGCGACGATGGCAAGCGTTTCCAGCGCGGACTGGCTGAACTTCACCCCTTTGGTCTTGTTGAGCCTGCGGACGTAATCGCCGTGCTCCGGGCGGCTTCTCAACTGGTAACCGCCGGCCACCTGGATAAGGACAATGCCGCGCTGCGCCTGTTCGTACTCCTCGATCAACTCATCCAGCGCGGCGCGCAGGTCGGCCCGCTCGAATTCCTCAAGGATGGAGGAGAGCCGGTCCAGCGTGAGCGGCTGGTCGTGGATGAAAAGGATGCTTTCTACGATCGATTTGAGCGACTTAGCGGACAACCAGGTTCCTCCGGTACATTCAAGTTAAGACAAAAGCGGACGAATCGTGAAATCCGCCCCGAAGTGATACTTACAGGTTCTTCGGAGAGTCCGAGGAGCGGATACACATGCCTACGAAGCGCCACGTTCGGACTCGCGTCCCCCCCTTTGCGAAGGGGGGACAGAGGGGATTTAGCCACGGTAACCGCAGCATCCAACTTCACCACGAAGCAAAAAATCCGAAAGTCATCAAGCTGTGAGCGTAGCTTCCTCGCCCTCAGCCTCACCCTCCGCTTCAGCCGCTTCCCCCTCCTCTTCCCCTTCCTCCTTGGTGGCCAGATGCAGCCAGATGGCGCCCCGGTTCTCCGTCTGCACCACCTTGATCAGCTTCAGTTTGCAGAGTTCGAGGATGGAGAGGAAGGTGACCACCAGGAGGTCGCGGGTCATGCCGGTGGTGAAAAGCGCGTCGAAGGAGACCGTTTTTTCGACGTGGAGCACCGAGAGCACCTCGCCGATGCGGTCTGCGATAGAGATGCCGTCAGCAACGACGTCATGGAATGTATCGACCGAGACGCGTGCCAGCACCTTCTGGAATGCCTCGATCAGCTCGAAGAGTTCCACGTCCGCCGGTTCTTCGACCGGCTCCAGTTCATCGAACTCGGGAGCATCGAATTTGCGGGCGAAGACCTCGCGCCCAAGGAGGTTGCGGCAGTTGAGCAGTTGAGAGGCGTCGCGGTAGCGCTGGTATTCGAGGAGGCGGCGGACCAGTTCGGCGCGCGGGTCCTCGACCTCGGCCTCGCCGTCCTCCTCCGGGGTAGCCGGGAGGAGCATGCGAGATTTGATCTGCAGCAGGGTAGCAGCCATCACGAGGAACTCCCCGGCGATGTCGAGGTTCAGCTCCTTCATGATCTCCATGTAGTCGAGGTACTGCCTGGTGATGGCAGCAATCGGGATGTTGTAGATGTCCACCTCGTTCTTCTTGATGAGGTGGAGCAGTAGGTCCAACGGTCCCTCAAACTCCTCGATACGCACCCGGTAAGCATGGTCCAGTGCATCGGAGAACAGGTTGCTTTGCATCTCTTCCAGCAAAAAAGCTCCTATAAAGCAGGTTCTATGTTCTACGTTCTATGTTCTATGTTGACGAAACCTGCATCCATAACTCGTTTTCCCATAGGAGGCGGACAGGATGTCGGCGACCGAAGCTGGTTGCAACGTAGAACGTAGAACGCAGAACCTGGAACGTTTTCTAGACTTTAAGCGCCGCCCGGGCCTCGTCCATGGTCTGGCGGGCGACCACCTCGGCCTTGCGGCTACCCTCGGCGAGCACCTCGTCCACGAGACCCGGCTTCGCGGCAAGCTCCACGCGCTTCTCGCGGAACGGCGCCAGGGTGTCGACCATGGCCTGCGCGAGGATCTTCTTGCAGTCGACGCAGCCAAGCTGGGCGCTGCGGCACCCCTCGACAATCTCGGCGCGCTTGTCGGCATCGACGTAGAGGGAATGAAGCGTGAAGGCGACGCAGCGGTCCGGCTCGCCGGGGTCGCGCTTGAAGGGACGCAGGGTGTCGGTCACCATGGACATGACCTTCTTCCTGGTCTCTTCGGCGTCGTCGGAGAGGAAGATCGCGTTGCCGTAGCTCTTGCTCATCTTGCGGCCGTCGATCCCGAGCACCTTCGGGGTCTCGGTGAGAAGTGCCGCCGGCTCCGGGAAGACCTCGCCGTAGAGGTAATTGAAGCGACGCGCGATCTCGCGGGTGATCTCGAGATGCGGAATCTGGTCCTGACCGACGGGAACACGGGCGGCCTTGTAGACGATGATGTCGGAGGCCATCAGCACCGGGTACCCGAGGAAGCCGAAGGTGGAAAGGTCCTTCGTGGTCAGGTTTTCCTGCATCTCCTTGTAAGTCGGGTTGCGCTCAAGCCAGGAGACCGGCGTGATCATGGAGAGGATCAGGTTCAGCTCCGCGTGCTGCGGCACCCTGCTCTGCTTGAAGATCACGCTCTGCTCAGGATCGATCCCGAAAGCAAGCCAGTCGAGCACCATCTCGGTGATGCTGTCCTGGATACCGTCCGTGCTGGCGTACTCCGTGGTCAAGGAATGCCAGTCCGCAGCGAAGAAGAAGCACTCGAAGTTGCGCTGCAATTCCATCCAGTTGGACAGAACCCCGTGGTAGTGCCCGAGGTGCAGCTTTCCAGTCGGTCTCATGCCGCTCACGATACGGTTGTTGCTCATAAAAACGGACTCCTTTTTGGTTTCTATATCCAGCCTACCCTCTCATCATGAGCCGGGTGACGCCGAAGACGAGGTTCGAGTAAGGACCTGCCAGAAGGTGCACGCCGAAGCTGAGGGCGGGAGATATGACGTAGCTGAAGGCATTGGTGAAGAACACCAGTGCGATGATGATGATCATGCCGAACGGCTCCACCCGGGCGAGCGCGTTGGAGGGCCCATACGGCAGCAGGCCGACCGCCACCCTTCCGCCGTCCAGCGGCGGCACCGGGATAAGGTTGAAGATGCCGAGCAGCAGGTTGATGTACACCGAGAAGGCGAGCATCAGGGTGACCGGGTCCACGACGGCAGCGATCATGCTCCCCGCGGGAACCTCCTGGGTAGCCGCGATCAGGCCGCGCATCAGAAAGGCCGAGAGGGTCGCCAGGCAGAAGTTGGTGATCGGCCCCGCGGCGGCAACCCAGATCATGTCGCGCTTGGGATGGCGCAGATTGTTGAAGTTGACCGGCACCGGTTTGGCCCATCCGATCCCGATGACGAAGATCATGATGGTGCCGAGGATATCCAGGTGCTTGATCGGGTTGAGCGTCAGGCGCCCCAGGGATCTCGCGGTGCTGTCGCCGAACTTGTCGGCGATGAAGCCGTGGGACACCTCATGGCAGGTGATTGCCATGAGACCCGGGACCAGCATGATGGACAACTTTATGAAGAACTGGTCCATGACGTCCTTTAAACCGTGTTAGCTACAAGCCCTATGTCTCTAGCAGATCGGTGTCGGAAAGTCAACGATAGCAGGCGATTGGAAGCGGCCCCGTCCATTCCTGCCTTCACTAGGCTTTGCACAGTCATCAGGGAATCTCGTGGAACAAGGAGTGCATCTGCCAACGAAGCGCTGCAAGAGACGCAACGTCACCCCCTTTGCGAAGGGGGAGCCTGCCCCCCGTAGCCTTGGCGAAGGGGGGACAGGGGGGATTTGCCTTGTCTGTCCCTAAACCTCCGTCACCGTCTCGTGCCTCGCCTCGTGCCCCCACAGTTGCAGGATGAGTCCGCCGAAGAGGAGAACGGCCCCACCGAATCCCTGCAGCGCAGTAATCCGTTCCCCGAGCAAAACTGCGGAGAGGAGCACGGTGATGAGCGGCTCGAGCATGCTGATGATGGATGCATTGGTCGCTCCGACCAAGCGCAGTCCCGCGAAGAACCCCATCACGCCGAAAAGGGTCGGGAAGACGGCGATGCCGAGGATGGAAAGCCATCCCTGCGGGGTAAGTTCCAGGATGATTTCGCCTTTGGCGGCGCCGTAGCACAAAAAGGCGAGCCCGGCGGCGGTGCAGACCCAGAGCGAAGTGACCATGGGGTCAATGTTCTTGAGGATCCGGTTGCCGATGATGATGTAGCAGCTGTAGATCACCGCCGCCCCCAAAGCCGAAAGCACCCCGGAGAGCTGCGCCCCTTCGAACGACGCCCCCAGCAGCAGCACGAGCCCGACAGAGCAGACCACCAGCGCAATCCCCTTGGTACTGTTGAAACGCTCCTCACCAACGATCAGGGCGAGCACGGTGACGAGCGCCGGGTAGGTGTAAAGAAGCATCCCGGTGAGCGAAGCGGGCAGGTAGTGGATCGCGTTCGCGTAAAGCCCGGACATGCCGCCGTAGCCTACGGCTCCCATCAGGATGAGCTGGAAGGCAACCTTTTTGTCCAGTCGGCAGTCGATGCCGCGGGCGCGGACTATGCCGAAGAGGAAAAGCCCGGCGAACAGGAATCGCCCGGCCAGAGCGGTACTGATATTGGCGCCGCCGGTGAAGGCGCTTTTTATGAGGATGCCGAGCGTTGCGAATCCCGCCGCCGAAGCGACGATGAACCACGCCCCCTTGTGCCTGTCGGTCATGTAGTAAGATCCTTGTCTTAATCCAGCTGTATCGTCTGATCCGTAATCTCGGTGAAGCTCACGTCGTGGCTCACCAGGAAGAGCTGGTCGTACCAGTGTTCAGTGACCTCCTCCTGCCCGACGTCGATGGCCCGGAACGCCTTCGCCAAGTTCTCACGCCGTTCCGCGTCGAGGTTCGAGGTAGGCTCGTCGAAAAAGGCGAGGCGCGCGCCGATGGTCTGCAAAAGGGCCAGGCGCAAGGCGACCACCGCGCTCATCATCTGCCCACCCGAGAGCTGGTCGTCGGTACGCTCCCTCATGGCACCATCCACCATGTCCTTCAATACGATCTGGTAGTTGTCGCCCCAGAGAAGCTCCTCGTCGGACTCGCAGATGCTGCGATAGATCCGGTCGGCGCGGAAACTGATCTCTTCCCGGAAGCGCTCGGAAAGCTGGGCCGAAACGTTCTTGAATACCTGGTTGCGCAGGAACTTAACGAGGTCGGCCTGCTCCTTGAGCTTCGCGATGTCGGCCAACTTCTGCTCGATTTCTGCGGCGACAGCACGTAAAAGCGCGGTTTCTCCCTCGAGGCGGGTGACGTCGTTGGCGATGGAACCGATCTCGGACGTGAGTCGCGTGGTCGCCATCACGAGCTGTTCGCGCTCGTTTTTCGCCGCCTCGTGCTGCTCCGGACGGTAGTCGTCCACGAGCTTCCCGAGTTCTGTCTGCTTCGCGGCGAGGTCGGAAGCTATCTCCTTCAGGCGCCCCTGGTATTTCTCTAGCGTTTCCTGGCGCTTTACCAACTCCTCCGCAGACTTCTGGTTCGCTATGTAGCGATCGCGCTCCGGCTGGAAGCGCACCAGCTCATCCTCAGCTTCCTTTACGCCGCGCTCCACGTCCGCGAAAGCGGCAAGCTCCGTCTTCCTGGCGCCGACCTCCGTTTGCAGCGCAGACAGTCGGGCGTTGTGCCCGGCGATGGATTGCTCGCGCTGCGCCGCCTGTTTCCGTGCACCGTCGAGAGTGCGCTCCCTTTTCTCCAGCGCCTCGCAGCCAACGGAGAGGGCGGTGAGTTTGCGGTCGTATTCCTGCACCGGCTCTCCGGCCAGCTTGACGCGCTCTTCCAGGGCCGCTTCCAGCCCGGCGACGACGCCCTGCCAGCCGTCAGTCGTGCGGGAGAGCGCGTCGCGACGCAACTGCGGGGCCGCCGCAAGATCGAGATCCACAAGCGGCAACTCAGTGGAGCAAACATCACCGAGTCCGGCGGTTGCAAGCCATTCTTCAAGCGGTGCTCGAAGTGCGTGGACTGCGATCCGGGCGTAGTTGCGACCGAATTCCTCCTCCTGCTTCGCCCGCTCCCGCTCAGCCTTGGTCAGTTCCAGGTGCACCTGCTTCATGGCGACTAGTTCGCGCTCGGCCTGCTGGGCGGCACTCACCTGGGTCGCCAGTTCGGCTGCCTCGCGGTCGAGCCCCGCGATCTGCTCGTCGAGAGCGGCGATGCGGGTGTCGAATAGCCCGGCGGGGTCGGCACCGTTCAGGTTCTGACACGGCTCCAGGAAGAAAGGGCACTCTCCGGCACCGATCTTCTCGCGTCCTTCGACGAGCGAAAGCTTGCGCCCGGCGAGCTCGGAGCGCTGCGCCTGGATCTCCTCCAACCGGGTCCGGCGGGCGGCAAGCTTTTCCGCTTCGGCCTTCAGCGCGTCGCTCCCGGCCAGCAGCTTTTGCCGCTCCTCGATCTGCCTGTCGATCTCCTCGATCCGGCTTAGGGCTACGTTCAGGTACGGCAGCGTGGTCTCCACGTTGTGCACAGGGAGTTCGCGGAAGAGCACCCTGCTCCGCTCCGCGTCGGCCAGCCCCTGTGCGGCAACTGCCGCGAGCTTCTTCTGCTCCGCTAGGGTAGCCGCCAGTGATTCCTTCTCGGCCGTGAGGCTATTCAGCTCCTCGGCCATCGAGGCGCGGGCAAGCTCGAGCTCACGGCTCTCCGCCCCCAGCATCGTCTGAGCGCGTTCCTGTTCCTTCTCGAGATCGGTGAGCTTTCTTTCCAGCTGGTGCTTCTTCTGTTCCTGCTCGCGCAGCTCCTTCAGCCTCGCCTCGGCGGCATCGTATCCCTGTTTTCCGGCAGCGGCCGCAGCAACGAGCGCCGCAGCCTGCTTCGACTGTTCCACCAGGAGTTGCTGGTTCGATACGTAGTTCTTGCCGGATTCGGCTCGTTCCTCGAGCCCCTGCACCTCCTGCTGGACCGACTGGATCTGTTCCTTTTTCGATTCAAGCGCGGTGAGGAGAGTCGTGGCCCGCTCACGTTCTGCATTCTTAAGTGCAAGTTCGGCCTTCTTGGCCTCCCCCTGCGTCCGCAGGGCGGCCAGTTCCTCTTCCTTGGCCGGTAGCACGGCGATCTGCTCGGACCTGCTGTCCACCTCGGCCTGAAGCACATCAAGCTTTGCCTTAATGGTGCTGGTCAAAACCTTGGTCTTGTCCTGTGTTTTTCGCCAGGCATCGATGCCTAAGATCTCGTCGAAGGCATCCTGACGCTTGGCCGGCTGCTTGATGACGAACGGCCCGAGGAAGTCGTTCTGAAAGGGACCGATCACCAGCTTGAACTGTTCGGAGAGCGGGCGCCCCGCGGAGAGGCCGAGCAGCTTCGCGATGCGCGCTTCGGTCTCCTCCATGTTGGCGTGCTCCTCGACTTCGAACTCTCCGCCAACCTCTTTCGCGAGCAGCCACTTCCCGGCGCTTCCGACGGTGCGTGTCACACGGTACAGCTCCCCGGGCGCCGTCTCAAAAACGACGCCGATCTCGCCACGCTTGGCGCCGATGGTGAGGAAGCGTTCCGCGTTGGAGACGAAGTCCTTCGCGTCCACGCCGAATAATGCGTAGCCGATCGCCTCGAAGATGGTGCTCTTGCCGGAGCCGTTGGCGCCGGAGAGGACGTTGATCCCCGGGGAGAAGGAGAGTTCCTTGTCACGGTGTGACTTGATGTTCTTGAGATGGACCGAGACTATGCGCACGGCTCACCTCCCGAAGAAAGAAGACTTAGTAACTCCTCGCCTTCCACGTCCCCCTTCAGCACCAGGTCGCGCAGCGCGAGGCTCAGGCGCGTAAGCTCCTCAACGCGCCCCTGGTACTGGCTGTTGGCGCCGATAAGCTCACCAAGCACGTCCCGCTCGATCTCGGCGAGACTCTTCTTTACCTTCTCCTCCCCTCCCCCTCCTGCAACCAGGGAAAGGTGGTTCTTTATCTCCAAGTGGAGCGGCTCGCTGATCTCGCACAGGGACGCACGCAGACGGTCGCGGCTCAGTTCGAACGGATGGAAACCGACCTTTCCCGCGAGACGCACCTCGATGAGCGGAGACCTTTCATCGGCGCATCCGCTTAATTTCCCTGCCATCTCCACCTTGAAACGCTCCAGGGCGTCCGTGGCGTTGGCGGCGCCGTCCAGGTTTGCGGTGACGACCAGCATCGGGCGCGGCGAGGTGCGACGGAACTCGTGCTGCGCCTTGCCGTCTGGCTCCAGCGCAACCACGTAATACCCCTTGTCGTAACGCTCCTCGCCGAAGTTCACGCAGTCGGGGGAGCCGGGGTTGAAGGCGTACGGGCGCCCCTGCGCATCATTCACGATGTAAGGCTTGTGCCCGTGCCCAAGCGCCACGTAATCGAAGCACTCCGAAAGCGGCATCGCCTCCTCCGGCTTTATGTTCCCGATCTCCACCGGGGAATAGGTCCATACGCCGACGTGGAAGAGCAGTATGTTCCGCTTCGTGGCAACCGCGTCGCAGATGCGGGAGATGTGGTTTCCTGCCTGGGAGCCGATGTAGCCAAGGCCGTAGATATTGACCCCGCCCGCCTCGATATGCCCGCCGCACCCCTCCTCGGGATCAAAGGGATCGAAAAGGTAACCGCCGTCGGCGGTGCGCGAAGGGCGCAAGAGCCTTATGTAGCCGAGCTGCGAGAGCGCTTCCATCCACGAGACGCTGTCGCGGCGGTGGATCCAGTCGTGGTTCCCCTCGACGGCGATGCAGGGGATGCCGGCATCCTTCAGGGGCTGCAATATTTCAATGGTCTTGGCGAAGGTCTTGGGGAGGATCTGGCCGGTGTGGAACAGGTCGCCGCCGATCAGGACGAAATCAACCCGCTCACGGATCGCGTCGGCCACGATCCCGGCGAAGGTCGCGAAGAAGTCCTGGTAGCGCTGGGCATCGCAACCGGAGCCGCGATAGGTCTTGCCGAGGTGGATGTCGGAGGTGTGGATGAAGCGAACGGTCATGCGGGCTCCGGCGAAAAGGAATTGCACAGGTATACCGCCGCCCGCGGGGACAAGTCAAGCTCTCTAACCTGGCAACTTCTGCCGCAGTTCGAAGTACCCAGCCATGGTTCATCCTTGAGTTATTCCAGGCGGGCCTGGAGTTGCCGCAGGTACAAAAAGGGGGGGGGGGAACCATCCGCCATGTCACCGCCATTCACAAGGTGGTTTGTGTGTAGATGGATGAACAAGTGAAAGCGTGCCCACGAAGCGTCGCGTGCCATCGCGCTCCCCCCTTTGCGAAGGGGGGAGCGGGGGGGATTTGCTTTTATTGCCAGTTGCACCAGGCTTTCAGGGAGCTGCCTTCCTCCTGAACGAGACAACAACGATAGTTCGGAGTCGGTCATTTTTGTGCAGCATGGGCGGATCGCAGTGATAGATGGAGCTGTATGGTTCCGACCAAGGCAAATCCCCCCTGCCCCCCCTTCGCAAAGGGGGGAACATTGGGCCCATGTTGCACTTCGTGGGCAGCTACTCCTCGGTCCCCCGGAGTTTCCTGAAGAACCTATTTACCTCCGAAGATCTCGTTGAAGAAGAGCTTCATCGCCTCCCATGAACGCCGGTCCGCCTTCTCGTTGTAGGCGGCACCTTTGCTGTTGTCGTTGCCGGACTTGGGATTGCTGAAGCTGTGCACGGCGTTGCCGTAGTAGTTCATCTGCCAGTCGACCTTGGCGTCACGCATCTCCTTCTGGAACGCAGCCACCTCGTCGGGCTTCACGTAGGGGTCGTCCGCCCCGTGCAGCGCCAACACTTTTCCTTTTATGTTGCTGGCATCTGCAGGGTTCGGTGTACTGAGCCCGCCGTGAAAGCTGACCGTCCCGAGCAGGTCCGCCCCACTGCGCGCAAGCTCAAGGGCCGCAGTGCCGCCGAAGCAATAGCCGATCACGGCCAGACGCTTGCGATCGACCTGGGGGAAACTAGCCAGTTTCTCAAGGCCCGCCGCCCCTCTGGCCCGGATCAGGCTCCGGTCGTTGCCGCGGTATTTACCCGCCTCCTTGGCGGCAGCGTCGGGAGTAGTCGGACGTACCCCCTTGCCGTAGATGTCTGCGGCAAAGGCCACGTAGCCAAGCTTCGCGAGTTGCTCGGCCCGCATCTTTTCGTATGAACTTACACCCATCCATTCGTGGATCACCAGTACTCCCGGACGCTTTTCCTTGATGGAATCGTCATAGGCCAGATACCCCTCAAGCACGGTATCCCCCTGGCGGTATTCAACGGTCTTGCCTACCACCCCGGCAGCTGCGTTTTGCGCTACCAGTGTCATCATCAATGCGAACAGATATTTTTTCATGGTCTCCTCCAACCGTCCGTTGCCATGCAACGTCGACTTTCATCGATGTTCGAGACATCTGCACCTTCACTGACTACCTGAATGAGTCATGTCGTATTGTACCAAAAACAGTTTCCTTCAGACCATAATGCCCGGCCTCACGTCCTGACACACCGCTGGCCGTTGACAGTCCCATACCTTTCAGTACCATTTACCAGTCGAACATCATAACAGGAGCGTGCCATGAGACAACAAAACCTCTGCAATTTAACGGTTCGCATCATATCAGCCGCCGCGCTTCTATGGCTCGCAGGGTGCGCAACCTGGACGAACTGGACCGCCCCTAAGACGGCAACGCTGCAAAACGTTCAGGATGACCTGACGTACGCGCAGATGAAGGCCAGGGACACCCGCCAGGCGCTCGAGGAGTTGCTTTTCGCGGACCAGGCCGATCTTCCCGCTGCGTATAAATCCTTCACGGCAAAGCTAAACCTGATGGAAGGCGCGGGGAACCGGCTGACACAAAACGCGGACGGTCTCATCTACCGCGGGAACTCCTATCTCGTGGAGGCCGAGGCGTCGGCCGGGCAGTGCCGTTATCCGAGGCTCTCAAGAAGTGCAAAAATGCCCACACTCATCCTCGGCGACGCCTTCGAACCGATAGCCGAGCAGAGCGCGCATGTGCAGCGTGCGTACCGGGCGTTCGAGTCGGATCTCACTGCGGTCAAGATGCATCTCTCCCGGCGCCTCACCGAGCAGGGCGTGCGAGACGTGACCATGTTCATTCGAAAGGGTGAAACGGACGGAGAAAGCCTCTCGTACGCGCTGGACCAGGCGATGACAGCCGTGACGAAGGCGAAGGCGGCGTATGAGATGACGGCGCAGGAACGGGAGGCGGCACGGCTGCAGGGACAGCCTGCACCGCAGGGGAAACAGTAGCGGGATCAGCGAGGGGCTTTGTCCGCGTTGAGCGGCAATTGGCAGTGCAGGCATTTACGCAGATACAAAAGCATCATGCCGTGCATGTGAAAGTAATTTTTGCAGCGGGGGCAGCGGGCCGTGGCCGAATAGGCCATGGCCCATAGCAGCAGGACGAACCAGAGGAAGAAGACCGGCATGGAGCCGCTGAAGGAGTGGGTGATCTTTTGGGTAGCCCACATGGCGGGAAGGTAAACGATGAGTACGCCCCAAAGGCACATGCGGCGCTTGCGCACCGCGGCAAGCCCGGAAGCTAGTTGAACGGCATCTACCACTTCTGCAGCATCGGCCTGTTCAGCAGCCGGTTGGCTTTCGTGATGCTCCAAGCGCACCTCCCTTCACCTATTACTGCTGCACCCCTTCCCGGTACTTCATAGTAAGCCCCTTCAGAAAATTCCGGAGCATCTGGTCGCCGCACGGCTTGTAGTTCTCATGTGCCTTGGCGCGAAACACCGCGCTCAGCTCGGGCTTGGAAACGGGGAACTTGGCAAGCTTGAAGATCGCGAGCATTTCCTCTTCCTTTAAGGCCAGTGCGATGCGGATCTTCTTCAGGATGTCGTTGTTGGTTAGCTCTGCCGGAAGCGGCGTTGCTGCCTCACCTTCCCGCTTGCCCCGTTTTATTGCGATCAGCCCATCCAGAAAAGCCTCTAGCACCTCGTCGCTGCACTCGCGGAAGCCTTCCTCCTCTTCCTTCTTGACCAAGCTGGTGATGTCCGCCTGCCCCATCTTCATATCCGAAAGCCGGAAAGCCTCGATCACGTTCTGAGTGTTGAGGTTCAGCGCATAGCGCAGTCTGCGAAAGACATCGTTGTTGGTCATCGGTTGCTCCTATGTATTAAACGGAGGCGGGAAGCCCGGCTACTACATAGCATTTACCGTTGCACTCTGCAAGATTTTGATGGTTGGGGTGGCGGCGGTTCAGGCTTACGGTGCTACAGTAAATTCAAACCCCAAAAGATTTGCCCTCCGGCCGCGGGAACAAATTCAAAACGCAGAAGGTTGAACCTCCAGCCGCGCGAGTAAATTCAAAGCGCAGAAGGTTGAACCTCCAGCCGCGCGAGTAAATTCAAAACGCCGAAGGTTGAACCTCCAGCCGCGCGAGTAAATTCAAAACGCTGAAGGTTGAACCTCCAGCCGCGCGAGTAAATTCGAAACGCCGAAGGTTGAACCTCCAGCCGCGCGAGTAAATTCAAAACGCTGAAGGTTGAACCTCCAGCCGCGCGAGTAAATTCTAAACGCCGAAGGTTGCACCTCCAGCCGCGCGAGTAAATTCCCAGCGCCGAAGGTTGAACCTTCGGCCGGGAAAAAATTCATGCGGCTGCCATGCCTGCATCATCCTCCACCTCAGGCAATCCAAGAATGGCGTCGATCTCTGCGGAAGCCAGGGTTTCCTTCGCGAACAGTTCCCTGGACAATCGCTCAAGGACGTCCATGTTCTCCCTCAAGAGGGCCATCACATCGGAGTAGCAGCCGGTGACGATGGAACGGATCTCGTTGTCGATCTCGAGGGCGGTGACGTCGCTGAAACCTTTCTTTGCTCCCGGCTCTGCGCTTTCGTTATGCCCGAAGGCCACCGGACCGAAGGCCCGCGACATCCCCCACTCGCAGACCATCTTGCGCGCGGTGTCGGTCGCCCTGGCCAGGTCGTTCCCCGCGCCGGTGGTGGTCGTTCTGTAGATCAACTCCTCCGCGGCGCGCCCCCCCATAAGCACCTTCAGATGGGCCACCAGCATCTCCTTGGTGTAGCAGTAGATGTCGTCCTCGGGAATCTGGACCGTCACCCCCATGGCGCGGCCGCGCGGGATGATGGTTACCTTGTGCACCGGGTCGCATCCGGGGGTGAGCTTCGCCACCAGCACGTGCCCCGCCTCGTGGTATGCCGTGGAGAGCTTCGATTTATCGGAAAGAACCATCGATTTCTTCTCGGCCCCCATGAGGACCTTGTCCTTGGCGAGATCGAAATCGATCATCTCGACACGCTCCTTGTTGGAACGCGCAGCCATGATGGCCGCCTCGTTCACTACGTTGGCCAGGTCCGCGCCCGAAAAGCCGGGGGTTCCCCGTGCGATCACCATCAGGTCGACTTCGTCATGGAGCGGGACGTTCTTCGCGTGCACCTTCAGGATCGCCTCGCGTCCCCTGATGTCCGGGGACCCCACGGTCACCTGACGGTCAAAGCGGCCGGAGCGCAGCAGTGCGGCGTCGAGGATTTCCGGCCGGTTCGTCGCGGCCAGCACGACGATGCCGGAGTTCACCTCGAAGCCATCCATCTCCACGAGGAGCTGGTTCAGGGTCTGGTCGCGCTCGTCGCTTGCCCCGCCACCCACCGCCGCATCACGCTTGCGGCCGACGGCGTCGATCTCGTCAATGAAGACGATGCAGGGCGCCGCCTTTTTGGCTTGGGCAAAGAGATCCCTCACGCGCGAAGCCCCAACGCCGACGTACATCTCGACGAACTCAGAGCCGGAAATGGAGAAGAAGGGAACGTCGGCCTCGCCTGCAACGGCGCGGGCGATGAGAGTCTTACCGGTGCCCGGAGGGCCGACCAGCAGGACGCCGGTAGGCATCTTACCGCCTAGCAGGGAGAACTTCTTTGGATCCTTGAGGAATTCAACCGTGTCCAGGAGCTCGACCTTGGCCTCCTCGGCACCCGCCACGTCGGAAAAGCGCGTTGCAGACTCGGCATGGTCGATCATCCTGGCGCGGCTTCTCCCCATGCTGGTGAAGCGTCTCAGTACGACGATTAGGAAGACGGCGATGGCGACGAAGAAACCGATTTCGAACCATTTCGGTCCGCCAGAGGCCGGGGTTGACGTAAGATCTACCTTCTTCGCGATGAGCAGGTCGGGCAAGTTGGCTCCTGCCGGAACAAAGAGCCGGTACTTCTCACCGCTTTTAGCATCAGCGGTAATCTCTTCGCCCGCGATTCTTGCTCTTGCAATGCTGCCTGCGTTCACCTTCTGCATGAAGGCGGTGTAACTGATCTGTTTGCTTCTGTCACCGTGTGTCTGCCAGGCATAGATGCCGTAGCCGGCTAAGGTTAGAAGGCCTAGCGACAACATCACCAATATGAGCTTCTTGTTTCTCGTGCTTCCCATATTTCTCCTGTTGGCACTGAACTAGTTAAGCATGCGAATGGTATTCAGTGCTGTATTACAACTTCAGTCTGAAATAGTTTAACGTGGTACGATAATGTTTCTCGATAAGCATGCGCTAAACAAACTTTTTAACTTCGCAAAACATGCGAATATGTATTTCTACCGTAGTCGGAACTTTTTTGTACACTCAATTATTTTTCATTTCCTTCCATGCATCCGGCACTTGCTCACTGACCAAAACAAATCCCCCCTGTCCCCCCTTCGCAAAGGGGGGAACGCTAGGGCTCGTGTTGCGGTGAGTGGGCTAAGACATCTTGCGGCCACTGTACTCCATGTTCCGCGGCAAGCCGGATCGATGCTCGTAAGGGAGGAAACTGGCACAAAAAAAGAGGCATCCCCCGTAAGGGATGCCTCTTTGGCTGAAACCGTTATTATCCGAAAAACTACTTGCGCAGCAGCTTCACGATGGCGGAGAAATCCTCCTCGCCCCTGCCGTCATTGACCGCCTGCTCGTAGATCCCCGCGACGGTCTTCGCTGCCGGAAGGTCGAGTTCGAGTTTGTCGGCCACCTCGAGCACGCGCAGCATCTGGGAGTGCACGTACTTGAGGGCGAGGTTGCGGCTGAAATCGCCGCGCGCGATGGAGCGCCCCTTGGAGTGGAACAGCGGCGAGGCTACCCCGCCGGAGTCGAGCACCTCGAGGATTTTGTCCGGCTTGAAGCCCATCTTCTCGCCGAAGACGAGTCCCTCGGAGAGCGACTGCATCATCTCGGCCTGCAGCAGGTTAACGATCAGCTTCATCCGGGTGGCGTCGCCGATCTTTCCGATGTGAATGATGTTAAGCCCGAAGTAAGAGAACGGCTCGCGGCAGCGCCCGAGGAGCGCCTCGTCTCCACCGGCCAGGATGGTGAGCAGACCGTTGGCGGCGTGCTCCTTGCTCCCCCAAACCGGCGCCTCGAGGAACATGACGCGGCGTTTCTTGGCCTCCTCGGCCATCCGCTCTATGGTCTCCAGGCAGTGGGTGCCCATGTCGACGAGGATCGTGCCTGGATCGATGCCGTCCAGCACCCCGTTCTCGCCAAAGACCAGGAACTTGCTCTCAGGAACGATGACGATAACCAGGTCCTGCCCCTTGGCGGTGGCAGCAGGGGAATCACCGACTTTCACCCCGAGTTTCGACAGTTCGGCCATGGCATTGGCGTCCTGGTCAAACACCGTTAACTGGTAGTCCGACTTGGCAAGGTTGGCTGCCATGTGAACACCGACGGTGCCCAGTCCCACAAAACCTATCTTCTTAAGCATAATCCCCCCAGAGTGGCTGGTGCGCTACACCAGCTGGATAGCATTTCGGTTCAGCGGCAAAATTCAAGGCCCCATTATACTCAATGAGCGAATTTCTGCAACACTGTTTTATCTTGATTTACTGACACCGACCCTGTCGCACAACTGGTACAAGGGACAGGTAGAGCAACGCGGTGAGACGGGGGTGCACTGGTTCTGCCCGAAAGTGACTAGAAGATCGTTGATTATGATCCAGTATTGATCAGGCAGCTTCTTTCTCAGGGCAAACTCGGTCTGCTCCGGTGTGTTTGTTTTCACGTACCCCCAACGGTTGCAGATGCGGTGCACGTGGATGTCGACGCAGATGCCGGGCTTGCCAAAACCGAGCGTGACAACCAGGTTCGCGGTCTTACGCCCCACCCCCTTGAAGGTGAGCAACGTTTCCAGGTCTTCGGGGACCGCCCCCTGGTACAGATCGCAGAGGCTTTGCGAGATGGCGTGGATCTGCTCCGCTTTCACGCGGTAGAAACCGACCGGGTAGATTGCCTGCTCGATCTCAGCAACGGTCAGATGCGCCATCTTTTGCGGCGTATCCGCCAGGGCGAAGAGCCGCGACGACGCCTCGGCCGTGGTCTGGTCGCGGGTCCTCAGGGAAAGGATACAGGAGACGAGCACCTTGAAGGGATCGTGCCCCTGGGTAGCCACGATGGTCACGGCAGGACTGACCCAGGCCTTGACCGCCTCGTTCAGTATCGCTATGGCCTCATGGATCTGCTCGTCACGCATGTCAGATCCTGTTGTTCACGATGCGCATCACAAGCACCCCGAGAATGGAGGCGATGAGACCTACGCAAACCAGGAGAATACCGATGCTGCGCCCCTCTCCAAGACCCATCAGATCTTTGTACTTCATGAATGTGATGAGACCCAGCCCGGTGAAGGTCATGAGCCCGCCGATGATGAACGTCGACAGGGCAAAAATCGCCCCCGCCATACCTTTTGTCTTTGCCACGAACACCTCTGCTTTTATTGTGAAAAACGCAAAGCTTCGTTATACAAGATGGACCGGTTCAAGGCAACTGCTAAGTGTCCCTTAGCGGTTGCACAAAAGAGAGAAACCCCTATAATGACCTACTGATTAAATCCGGGAGACTCTCATGAACGATCTGGTAGACCTTCATCTTCACTCAACATTTTCCGACGGCGTGCGCACCCCCACCGAACTGGTTGCCATGGCCAAGGGGCTCGGGCTTAAGGCGATCGCACTCGCCGACCACGACACCGTGGCAGGTATCGACGAGGCGCTCGCCGCCGGCGCCGCCGCGGGGGTAGAAGTGCTCCCCGCGCTGGAGTTCTCCGTAGCTTACAGCTCCTTCAAGGACGTCCACCTTCTGGGCTACCTGCTCGACCACCGCGACCTGCAACTCCAGGAGATCCTGAAGGAGTTCAGGGACCGCAGGGAGGCGCGCGGCGACGCCATCGTCAACAGGATCAACGAAAAGCTCGCCACCGAAGGGAGAAAGCCCATCTCGAGCGCCGAAGCAGCCGCCCTCGCCGGTGGTGCGCTCGGGCGCCCGCACATAGCGCAGGTGCTGATGCACAAGGGGTACGTGCGCGACATGCAGGACGCATTCGTGCGCTACCTGCTTCCCTGCGACGTCCCGAAGCGCTACTTCCCGATGGAGGAGGCGCTCGCCACGGTGCAGCGTCTGGGCGGCATCGCCATCCTGGCGCATCCCACCACGATAACCAACGACCGCGACACCCTCTCCCGCATCATCGACGAACTGAGCGCGATGGGGCTTTCCGGCGTGGAAGCCTTCAACAACGTCTGCAGCGAGCAGGAAAGCTGGTTTTTACGGAGTTATGCCGAGAAGAAAGGGCTGATCTGGACCGGCGGGTCCGATTACCACGGCATCGAGGAAGGGATCAGCATGGGTACCGGCCGCGGCACGATGGCGATCCCGTACAGCTGCGTCACCGAACTCCGGCGCATGAAAGAAGAAAGGGTTTAGGAAAAAAGAAAGGGCCTGGCGGCCAGGAACGGGACTGAACACCTTCCGGTTCTCACCCCCTCCGCGCCGCCCGGCCCTTGCCGTTCGTGTATGTCAGTTGGTGCGGATAGACCTGCCTCTAGTCCTTCACCGGCTTGTAGCTCAGCACATCGAGCTCACTCTCCACGTCGACCACACCCTTCACCGACATGGCCAGTTTGACGGCCTCCTCGATCTCCTCCTCCGCCTGCACGTGGCCGGCGATGGTGACCACACCGTCCTCGCAGCTGATGCAGAACTTCAGGGCGCGGGCAAGCGACGATTTCAACAGTTCCGCCTCCACCTTCTTGGCCAGGATGAGATCATCGAGAAGCTCCATCGACTCCTCCTCCCCTTCCTTGAGACGTGCGTCCTTGGAAGCGGCGATGACTGACTCGATCATGGCGTGCGGGGTGCAGACCTTGGTGTTGAAAAGAAGGTCGTAAGCCAGCGGGTCATTCCAGTCGCGGTCGAAATAGAAGTGGATGAAACCGCCGAGCTGGTGATCACTTCTGCGGATCAACTCTCGGGCCAGGTCCGGATCGATCCACTCCCTTTCCGCGAATTTCTCCACCCGGTCTTCAAACGGCGCGACGAAACGTACCTTGAGCACGTTGGTGAGTCCCTTGATGAGGTCCTGAGCGCCCCTGCCGTAAAGGATAACGTTCCCCTTCTTGGCACAGTCAAGGAGGATCAGCTCCATGGTGGCAAGGTGAGCTGCCTGCAGGCGGTCTTCCGCGGTACGGTATGACGGGGGCTTCTCGTCCACCCGTTCCAGGATTTCCGGTGTCAGCCCATAGGAAGGAGCGAGCTCTTCGATCTTCACCCGGTCAACTAGGGTGTACTTGAGCTTTTTCGCAAGTTCCTTCGCTATGGCGTAGGCGCCGGTACCCATCTCCCTGGATATTGTGATGATTGCCATGCATGCCTCCTTTGCTAATGAAAAACGCACGAATCATAGCATGTAAAGTCGTCCGTATACAAGGGGTTTTGCTGCTTTCGGGGAACTGGACTCAGGTGTAGCGGGGGCAAACGCAGGAGTTGAGAGACAAAGAAGGCGGGGGAGACCCTCCCCCGCCTCTTTTGGTTAGTAGTTTTCCGCGAGACGCTCGAAGTGCGCCTTCGGGTGGTGACAGACCGTGCAGAGGTCCGGGGCGTCGGTTCCCTCGTGGATGTGGCCGCAGTTACGGCATTTCCAGCTGGTCGGAGCCTCTTCCTTGAAGACGGTCCCCTCTTCAACCGTGGCGAGCAACGCCTTGTAACGCTCCTGGTGCGCCTTTTCGATGGCTGCGATGCCATCGAACATGGTCGCCAGCGCCGTGAACCCCTCCTCGCGCGCCTCCTTGGCCATACGCGGGTACATGTCGACCCACTCGGCATACTCGCCTGCCGCCGCAGCCTTCAGGTTGGTCACGGTGTCGCCAAGGCCGCTGAGGGCCTTGAAGTGGAGCTTCGCGTGCTCCTTCTCGTTCTCGGCCGTTTCGAGAAACAGTGCCGCGATCTGCTCATACCCTTCCTTCTTGGCCACCGCCGCGTAGTAGGTGTACTTGTTGCGCGCCATCGACTCGCCGGCGAACGCTTCCATCAGGTTCTTCTCGGTCTTGCTTCCTTTCAGTTCCGCCATGCTCTGTTCTCCTTTCGTTGTTGCTTGAAAAACGTTGTCAGGTTGGTCAGTCCACGCTGACCCTCTTGACCCCGTCGACAGCACTTAAGCGGGCAAGCAGTTCGACGGACGACCCCTTTTTCGCCTGCTTGACCTGCAGTTCTATGGATATGACCCCCTTTTCGAGGTCTTTTTGCAACTTCGCGTCCACGTTGTCCATGCCGGTATCGCTCAGGATGTCGTAGACGCGGGCGAGGAAGTCCCCCTTATCCTCCCCCCACACCTTCACCAGCACGTAGGTGTCACGGGTGAGCCTTCGCTCCACCTCTTTCAGGAGCAGGAGATTGACGAGCGCCACGAGGGTGACCGAGATGGCAAGCCAGAAGAGACCGATGCCACAGGCGATACCGAGCGCTGCAGCGACCCATAGACAGGCGGCGGTGGTGAGCCCGCGGATCGAGGCGCGCTCGCGGATGATTGCACCCGCGCCCAGAAAGCCGATGCCGGTCACCACCTGCGCCGCGATGCGCCCGGGATCGACGCCGACCGGTCCGTTACCGCTGAAATTTCCAAAGACACGGTACATCTCGAGCGAGGTGATGGTGAAGAGGCATGCCCCAAGCGAGACGAGCAGATGGGTGCGGAAACCGGCCGGACGGCCGTGTATCTCGCGCTCCAGGCCGATCAGCCCCCCAAGGAAGGAGGCGAGCAGCAGGCGGGCCAAAAGATGGATGCTCAGTTCGGGTCCCAAACGCTACTCCTCGGAGAGCCCAAGCGAAAGGGTCAGCACGACGGTCTTCTCGCGCGAACCGCAGCGGATGGTGAGCGGCACACGGATCTGGTCACCTTCGGCAACGACCGGGGTCGCCGCGATTTCCAGGGAAAGCGGCGCTTCGTCCGCCGCTTCTGAAAGCTCCAGAACAGCCTCGGACGCTTCAGCCGGTGCGGCGGCGGGAGTGGTTACCTCGGCGAAAGACTCTGCCGGCGCCTGTGCCGCAAGCGCGGCGGGAGCCGCTGTCCCTTCCACCATGTGCTGCAGGGTTTCGCCGCTTGCGATCCCATCGGCGCCCTTGGCACGCAGGCCGGTCAGGATGTTCTTCACCAGGGCCATCACCCCTTGCAGCACCCCCTGCCCGCTGTGGCCGGAGGTGCTGAAGGCGAGCAGACGGGAAGGGTTCAACTGGCGCTCCAGCTCGGCGACCGGGAGGGCATCGGCAAGATCGTTCTTGTTCAGATGCAAAACGGCCGGAACGGTGCTCAACCCCTGCCCGTACCCCTTCAGGTATGAAACAAGTTCGTCCATGGCGGCCCGGTTCTCATCGAGACGGTGCGGCGAGGAGTCGGCCACGACGACGATGCCATCCGCCCCCTTCAGCACCATCTTCCAGGCGGCCGGATCCACAACCGGTCCGGAGACGGTGTACAGGTGAAAACGGACGCGGAAGCCATCCACGTTGCCGTCGCCGGGCGGGGTGAAGTCGAAGAACAGCATGCGCGCGCCTTGCACGCTCATCACCTTCATCGCGCCGCGGAATTCCGGCTTCAGTTTGTTGAAGATGTGCCTAAGGCTGGTTCCCTTCCCTGCCTGGCCGGGGCCGAAAAAGACTATCTTGGCGTGTATTTCGCGTTTTGCCTGGTTCACCAGAGCCATTCGAGGTCCCCCCTGAACTACCTTTTTTCTTTCTTGCTCAACAGGATCTTGCGTGCCTGCGTCGCCAGCACCGTGTTGATGTTCTTGCTTTTGGCAAGGGAAGCAAGGTCCTTTTCGCCCAAGGTCCCTAGAAAGCGCAGGGAGTTGGGAAGCGGCGTCTTGTTATTTTCCACGAGCGCTTTCCTGATCTGCGCGTTCTTGATCCACTCCTTGTTGGCGCAGATCACCCGCAGGATCTCGTCGTTTTGCACCGTCGACTTCGCGATGGCGAGCACCTCCGCCTCGGTCATACGCGGGTTCTTGATGGCGGCGCCCGAGACGAGCTTGTTGTTGTCCTTGATCAGGATGGTGCGCCACTCCTTGTCACCGGTCATGGCGATCTTGATCTTTTCGCTCACACCGAGTTCCTGGGCTATTTGGAACTTCGACTGGAAGCGCTCCTCGTCGACCTCCTCGTCATCGGCGCAAGATTCCTCGGCGGCGGGATCGTGCCGCCGTTGCGGCTCCTGACCGTCAGCGGCGGCGGATGCGGGGACTACGGGAACAATCCCCTGCGCGGCAAGCCACGCCGCCGCCTTCTCGGAGAGGTTCGGGTGTCCGACAAAAACGGTCCCGAGTTCCTGTCGCTTGCCGTGCAGTTGAACCAGCGCGTCCAGCACAACCGGCGGCAGCGCAGGATCAGCCAGTATCCCGACGAGAAACGGCGCATCCAGGGAGCGCAGCGTCCCGACCGCGAGACGTTTTACCTCCTGGTCCGGATCATGGCAGAGGTAGTACAAAAGCAGCACGAGGTCGGACGGCGGCAGCGGCACCTTGCCGGAGGCGGCGAGAATCCGGTTCTCTCTGGGTTTGTCCGCGCCTGCGTAAGGAGCGGCCGCCGCTGAGATTCTCAGGGTAACTTTCGACACGGAATTTTATTTCCCCGCTTTGACGACCTTAGCCGTGAGTCCGCTTTTCTTAAGGCCTGCCGCCGCTTTCTCCGCGCTGGTCGGATCGGAGAAGCTGCCGGCGCGAACCTTGACCACGGTAACCGGGATGTTCGCCTTCTTCAGCACCAGACGAACCCCTTTGTCGTAGAGACGGTCCTGCTCCACGGCAGCCTTCCCTTCCCTCATGAAGGAACCGGCATAGACGGCATACCGGCCGTTCTCCTTGAGCATGAAGGCGTTCGGAGCCACGCCCTTCAGGCGGCCCAGTTCCTCGGCAGCCTCGTCGTGGTTGCCGAAGTCGGCGAGGAAGAGGCGGTGCATCGGCTCGCCCTTGTGCGATTTGATGGTGACCACGCGGGTGAGACCCGCCTTCTTCAGTTTGTTCGTCACCGACGGGATCTCGCTCTCGGCGAGGTCATTGTCCAGCTCCAGGGCAAATCCCCCCTTTGCCGAGGCTACGACGGGCTTGACAGCTTTGGCCTTTGCCGCTGTCTTCGCGGCAGGTTTCGCCTCTTTGGCCGCTGCAGTCTTTGGCTCTTTGGCAGCGGCAGGCTTTGTCTCCTTGGCAGGAGCGGCTTTTGCCTGCTTGGCGGGAGCGGCGGGCTTAGCTTCCTTAGCCGGAGCAGCCTTCGCTTCCTTGGCCGGAGCCGGCTTCGCTTCCTTAGCAGCAGCAGGTTTCGCCTCTTTAGCAGGAGCCGGTTTGGCAGGAGCGGCCGGAGCAGCAGGCTTAGCAGCCGCCTCCGGTTTTGCCGCAGGAGCGGCAGGCTTAGCAGCCGCCTCCGGTTTAGCCGGAGCAGCAGCCGGTGCGGCAGCAGGCTTTCCAGCCTCCGCGGGCTTGCCTGCCGGAGCCTCGGCGGGCTTGCCCGCCGTAGCATTTGCGGGCTTGTCCGCCGTAGCATTTCCGGAGGTGGAGGTGGATCGCGGCGGCAACGGTTTCTTGACCACGGCAGGAGCAGGCGGCGGTGTCGGGGCGGAAGCCTGTTCCCCGCGCGGCTTGATCAGACCGGTAAAGAAGTACAGGTACGCAAAAAGGATGATGAGGAGCAGAAGCAGCAAAAGGAGCCGCTGTTGCGAGCTCTTCTTCTGTGCAGCATTTTCATCTTCTTCCGGAAAAAATTCTTTCGCCATCTGGCCCATCCTCCCTATTGCATCGAAAAATTACCTGCCCGGTCTCCTCAATCGAAGAGACCGGGCAGTACGTTCAGCTAAGCACTCTTATGGTTGTTGTTCTTCTGATCCTGCGCCTCAGTGATGATCTTCTGCGCCAGGTGGCTCGGAACCTCCTCATAATGGGAGAACTCCGAGGTGAACATGCCGCGGTCGCTGGTCATGGAACGCAGGTCGTTGGAGTAGGTCAGTACCTCCGACATCGGGACGACGCTCCTGATGATCTGCGAGTTCGCCTTCGGCTCCACGCCGACCACCTTGCCGCGCCTGGAGTTCAGGTCGCCGATGACGTCACCCATGTTCTCGTCCGGCACGGTTATCTTCATGTTGACGATCGGCTCGAGGAGCACCGGCTTGCACTGTTCCATCGCCTTCTTGAACGCCATGGATCCGGCGACCTTGAAAGCCATCTCCGAGGAATCGACGGTGTGGAAGGAGCCGTCAAAGAGCGCGACCTTGAAATCGACCACCGGGTTCCCGGCGAGGAAGCCGTCCTTGGCCGCCTCCTGGATACCCTTGTCCACCGCCGGGATGTACTGGCGCGGGATCACGCCGCCGACGATCTTGTCTTCGAAGAGGTACCCTTCGCCGCGCGGCATCGGCGAGAGCTCGATCCAGCAGTCGCCGTACTGGCCGCGTCCGCCGGACTGCTTCTTGTATTTCCCCTGCACCTTCGCGCTGCCGCGGATGGTCTCCAGGTACGGGACCTTCGGGGTCTTCAGGAGCACTTCCACCCCGAACTTGCGCTTCATCTTCTCGACGATCACCTCGAGGTGCACCTGCCCCATGCCGGAGATGATGAACTCGCGGGTCTGCGGGTCGCGGTGGCTCTCGATGGTCGGGTCTTCCTCGATCATGCGCTGCAGGGCACCGTGGATCTTGTCCTCGTCGTTCTTGGTCTTAGGCTCGATGGCGTACGAGATGACCGGGGTGAGCGGCTGGGCCGGCTCGTAGAGGATCGGCTTTCCTTCGTCGCAGAGGGTGTCGCCGGTCACGGTCTCCTTTAGCTTCGCCACTGCCACGATGTCGCCAGCGACCGCCTGCTTGATCGGGTGCTGCTTCTTTCCTTCCAGCTCGAAGATCTGGCCGATGCGCTCCTGCACCCCCTTGGTCGAGTTGTAGACCAGGGAATCGGAATTGAGGACACCCGAGTAGACGCGGAAGATGGTGATCTTGCCGGTGTACGGATCGGAGGTGGTCTTGAAGACCAGTGCCGAGAACGGCTCGCTCTCCGAGGGTCCCCGCTCGATGATCTGTTCCGTCTTCGGGTCGATCCCCACCGCCTTGGTCCGGTCCAGGGGAGACGGCAGGTAGTTGCAGATCGCGTCCAAAAGCTGCGCTACACCGATGTTCATCGCGGCCGAACCGCAGAAGACGGCGGTGAAGGTGCTGCGCATGGTGCCGACCCTGATGCCGTCGATGATCTCCTCTTCGGTGAGTTCGCCGGTGTCGAGGAACTTCTCGGTGAGCGCGTCGTACGCCTCGGCCACCGTCTCAACCATCATGTCGCGCAGTCGCTGCGCCTCGTCCCGGTACTCGGCCGGGATCTCCTCCTCGGAGAACTTGCCGGAGAGATCCTTCGCGTAGCGGTAGGCCTTCATCCGCACGAGGTCGACCACCCCCTCAAAATTCTCCTCTGCGCCAAGCGGCATCTGCACCGCTACCCCGCGCGCCCCGAGCGCCTTCTCCATGTCGTCAATGGCGCGCAAAAAGCTCGCGCGTTCCCGGTCCATCTTGTTCACGAAGGCGATGCGCGGGACCTCGAACTCGTTGGCCCACTGCCAGACCTCCTCGGTCTGGACCTTGACCCCCGAAATGGCGGAGAGGATCACCACGGCGCAGTCGAGGGAACGCATGCAGGCGCGGGTGTCGGCGATGAAGTTTCCGTATCCCGGTGTGTCGACGATGTGGATGGAGTGCCCGTTCCATTCGCAGTGGTCGAGGGAGGAGGTGATGGAGATCCGGCGCTTGATTTCTTCCGGCTCGAAATCCATCGTGGAGCTGCCGTCGTCGACCCGCCCGAGCCGGTCGATCATGCCCGTATCGAACAGGATCGCCTCGGCCAGCGTGGTCTTGCCGGCGCCGCCGTGAGCTACAATACCGAGGTTACGCAGTTTTGCCGTTTCATACCTTCCCATAGTGCCCTCCCTTTAGAATGAAGATCATCAATGACCTACGCTTCAACGAGACCTGACTTGAGACGAAACAGACTACTACCAACTACCTGGCTGAAACTCTGGAGTGGATTTCGGGAACCTCCCTCACCCGCCTTGCGGATGGACCTGCATGTGCCGGTTACGCGTAAGCCCTAAGGCTTGTTCCTTTTGTAGATGATGCGCAGCCCCTCGAGGGTGAGGAACTCGTCCACCGCCTCGATGGTGCACGACTCGGGTGCAATGAGCGAGGCGAGGCCGCCGGTGGCGATGACCTTCAACGGCTCCTTCCCCTCGGCCTTCATGCGCTGCACGATGCCGTCGACGAGTCCCACGTAGCCGAAGAAGATGCCGGCCTGCATCGAGTTCACCGTGTTCTTGGCGATGATGCTCGGCGGGCGGGCGATGTCGACGCGCGGCAGCTTGCTCGCCTTCTGGAACAGCGCCTCCATGGAGATGGCAAGCCCCGGAGCGATGGCCCCGCCGCAGTACTCGCCCTTCTTGTTCACGTAGTCGAAGGTGGTCGCGGTGCCGAAGTCGACGATGATGAGCGCCGAGCGGTACTTCTCGTAGCCGGCGATGGCGTTGACGATGCGGTCCGCGCCGACCTCCTTCGGGTTGTCGTAGTGGATCGGCATGCCGGTCTTGATCCCCGGGCCCACGATGTAGGGGGTGATCTTGAAGTACTGGCGTGCGAGCTTTTCGAGCACCCCGGTCAGGGTGGGGACCACCGAGGAGACGATGATGTCCTTCACGTCCGAGAAGACGATCCCCGACAGGCGGAACAGGTCGTGGAACAGGATGCCGTACTCGTCGATGGTCTTGGACTTGTCGGTGGAAACCCGCCAGTCCTGTACGAGGCGCTCCTCGTCGTATATGCCGAGAACGATGTTGCTGTTCCCTACGTCAATCACCAAAAGCAAACGAAACCTCCAAGACTAAGAACTGAAAGCAAAGCTTCAACGCAAAGACGCCAAGGCGCCAAGCCGCAAAGAAAATCTAAAAAGGTGAGAGCTTAAAACCTGCTTCTTCTCTGCGTCTCCGCGACTTTGCGTCTTTGCGTTAACGCCGTTGGTCTTTTGATTCAGACTAGCGCCACGTCACCGGAGAGCACCGTCTCGACCGTGCCGTCGATAAGCTTGACGAGGAGCGCACCGAAGGAGTCCACCCCCTGCACCTCTCCGGTAAACTCGCGCTCTCCCTGGCTCACTTTAACGCTGCGCCCACGGATCGCGGAACGCTCGAGCCACTCGGCCCTTACCGGCCCCTCCCCTTCCTGCAGGAAGACGTCGTAGAGCTCGTCGAGCTCGGTCAAAAGCCTCCTGGTGAAGGCGACCCGATCCACTTCCTCGCCACCCTCCTCGATCAGCGAGGTGGCCGGATGGCGCAAAAGCGACTCCGCTATCGACGACATCCTGAGGTTCAGGTTCACCCCGATCCCGAGCACGACGAAATTAACCTTCTCGGTCTCGGCGTTCATCTCGTTCAAAAGCCCGGCTACCTTCTTGCCGTTGATCAGGATGTCGTTGGGCCACTTGATCTGGGGCTTCAAGCTCGTGCAGCTCTCGATGGCACGCGCCACGGCGACCACGGAGAGAAATGTGAGCTGACAAGCCGCCATGGGCGCTATGGCTGGACGCAGTACCACGGAGCAGTAGAGGTTCACCCCGGCAGGCGACAGCCATACCCGGCCGAGCCTACCCTTCCCTGCACTCTGGGCGTCGGCGATGACCACGGTCCCCTCGACGGCACCTTCCTCGGCCATCTTGAAGGCGACCTGGTTCGTGGACTCCGTTTCCTTTAGGCAGACGATGCGGGAACCGACCCTCCTGGTGGCGAGGCCGGAAGAGAGATCCAACTGGGTGAGGAGTTTGGGGGAGGAGAGCAACCGGTAACCCTTCGAGGGGACTGCTTCGATGAGATATCCTGCGGCGCGCAGCCCCTTGACGTGCTTCCAGACGGCGGTGCGCGAAACGCCCAAAAGCCGGCTGAGCGCAGCTCCGGAGACGACCCCGTCGCCGGAGCGGAACAGCTCTATGATCCTGCCGTCGACCCCGGAGTCTTTCAAACGTCCTCCATGAGCATTGAGATGTCGGTCGCGCGTACCGAGTGGGTGAGCGCACCGACCGATATGATATCCACACCGGTCAGGGCTATGGACCTGATCGTCTTCAGGTTCACCCCCCCGGACGCCTCGACCAGCGCCCTCTTATCGATAAGTTGCACAGCCTCGGTCATCTGATCAAGGCTCATGTTGTCGAGCATGATGATGTCCGCACCGGCGTCCAGCGCCTGCTGCACCTCGTCAAGCGTCTCGGTCTCCACCTCGATCTTCAGGGTGTGCGGGATGTAGGCGCGGGCGGCGCGCACCGCCTCGGGGATCCCCCCTGCGGCAGCGATGTGATTCTCCTTGATGAGAACGCCGTCATAGAGGCCGGTGCGATGGTTCGTCCCTCCCCCCACACGCACGGAGTACTTCTCAAGGACGCGCAGGCCCGGGGTCGTCTTGCGGGTATCGACCACGCGCGCGCCGGTTCCCTCGAGCTCCTGCACGAAGGCCGCGGTCTGCGTGGCGATGCCGGACATACGCTGCAAAAGGTTCAGGGAGACGCGTTCGCCCTGCAAAAGCGAGGCGGCATCCCCTTCCATCCTGGCGATGATGTCACCCTTCTCAAGGCGCGCACCGTCCTGGAATTCCGCGGTGAAGGTGATGTCGGCATCGAGCCGGGCGAAAACGCGGCGGGCGACATCGATGCCGGAGAGGACCATGGCCTCCTTGGCGACAAGACGTGCGCGCATCCTGCGCGGCCTGGTGAGCACGGAAAGGGTTGTGATGTCCCCGGTGTGGATATCCTCGGCGAGGGCGTTGTCAATTATGTTATCGATTTGGTTCATATTATCCGGCATCTCCCTGTGTTAAGCGGCATTTTTTTATAGCACAGCTTAACTAGGCCCGCAACCGCTAATAAATCCCGCCAAGATGCTACTGACGCCACTCCAGCGGGACTCCGGCCTGGGCCGCGGCAAGGTCGAGGGCCTGGATCCTGTTGAGCATCTCACTTATCTTCGCATCATCGCCGGCGATGTCGGCTTCCATGACGTTTATTGCCTGACGGTCGCTCGCCTTGTGGAAGAAGGTACGCTTGCGACGCAGCTCCTCGAGCGCCTGCTCCTTGCCGGTGCGTCCGTCCTGCAGACTCTTCAGTTCGTTTCTAAGCGCCCTGTAGCGGTCGCGCCACCAACGCTCGCCGTGACCGCCCGGCTCGAGCGGCTTTTGCTGCGGCTCCTGTCGTATCGTCCCGCCGGTTGAGGGGGTGATCGTCGTGGCCTTGTCGGAAACCTCAACCCGGCGCGCCCTGTCCAGGTACTGTTTCGGGATGTTGTTGCGGTTATCGGTGAAGTGCACCACGCCTTCCGCGTCGGTCCATTGATAGAACGCAGCTCGTGCAGGCAGCGGTGACAGGAGAGCCAGTATCAGAAGAGAGAGCAACAGGTGCCTCATCCTTCCCCCTTTTGGTGCCTTAAATGGCCGAACATAAAAAACAATCAATAGTTTTGAATTGACGATGGCTATTGCGATGTGTATATTATCCCGGCTGTGCCTAGGCAGAGCAAATAAATAGCCAGAAGGAGTGTACCATGCAGTTTCGCCTCGCCTTACTTATGGTTCTTATCGTCTGCGCGTCGCCTGTTGCGCTTTTCGCAAAAGAGACCAAAGACGTCAAGTTCCCTCTTAAGAACGCGGATGCAGTTGTCTTCAGTCACGATGTGCACCTGAAGAAATATAACAACAATTGCAGGATCTGTCACAACGCTATCTTCGATCTTAAGGCGAAGCACCACTTCACCATGGCAGAGATGGAGAAGACTAAGTCCTGCGGTGCCTGTCACACCGGCATCAAGGCCTTCAGCGTAGCCGATGAAAAGAGTTGCGTCAAATGTCACAAAGGCAAGCCGCGCAACGTAGACTTCAAAGTAAAAAGCGCCGGCCAGACTGTATTCAGCCACTCCGTTCACATCGCCAAGGTCGGTTCCTGCAGGGCGTGCCACAACGGCACCGTGATCACCGGCAAGGAAGGGCGCGTGACCATGGCCCAGATGGAGAAAGGCAAAACCTGCGGCGCATGCCACAACGGTAAAAAAGCCTTCACCGTCGCCGGCAACTGCGGCAAGTGCCATGCCGGTATGAAGCCGCGCGAGATCACCTGGAAGGCCAAAGGGGTCACCGACGCGAAGTTCAGCCATGACTTCCACCTCGAAGCGTTCAGCTGCAAAGACTGCCACACCAAGCTCTTCGCCTTCAAGGCAGGCGCCAAGCACTTCACCATGGCGGATATGGGCAAAGGCAAGTCCTGCGGCGGCTGCCACAACGGCAAGGAAGCCTTCTCCGTGGCCGGCGACTGCAACAAGTGCCACAAGGGTTACAAGCCCGGCAAGATTCTCTTCAAGAACGATGGCGGCGAAGTAACCTTCAGCCACGAGTTCCACCTTGAAGCCTACAAGTGTGCCGACTGCCACAACAAGATCTTCCCGATGCAGGCCGGTGCCAAGCATCACACCATGGGCGACATGGAAAAAGGTCTGTCCTGCGGTGCATGCCACAACGGCAAGGACGCCTTCACCTCCTCCGGTGAGTGCGACAAGTGCCACAAGATGTAAACTTCAAGCGGTAATCAGAAACATCAAAAGGCGGGACCCGAACAGGTCCCGCTTTTTTTTTACGCCCTTTCCCCAGCAGAGAAAACCTGTGGCCCGCTCTGCGGCATCGGGTATACTTGCCGAGTTTGAATTTCTTCTAACCGGAGGGCCGCCCATGTCAAGACGCCGCTACTGCCTCGCCGCTCTGCTCCTGCTTCTGACCCTGCTCCCTTCGCTTCCCGCCAAGGCCGACGACGCCATCATCGGCGACGTAGTCATGACCGTCATTCCCGTCACAGCCTTCGCGGTCGCATTCTTCAAGGACGACGCAGAAGGTGAAAAGCAGTGGCTGCGCAACCTGGCCGCCAACCAGATTATCACCTCCGCGGCAAGGCTCGGCTTCAACCAGACCAGTTGGGGCGAGCGTCCCAACGGTCATCCCTACGGCTTCCCATCCGGACATGTAGCATTCGCCGGATCGGGCGCCGCCTTTTTAAGCGAGCGCTACGGGTGGCACTACGGTCTTCCCGCCTGGGTAGGCACCGCCTACGTCGCGTACAACCGCGTCGACAACCACAGCCATCGTTGGCGCGATGCCATCGCCTCCGGCGCCATCGCTTTCGGCGTCGGCAAACTCTTCGTCACCCCCGAAAACGCCACTCACATCGCCCCGACCATCGGACCGGACTGGATCGGCATGCGCTGGCAGCGCTCCTGGTAAAGGAGGAATCCGTCATGGCGAAGCTCTTTCTCGGATGCAGCGGCTTCAGCTACGACCACTGGCGTGGCAATTTCTATCCCGAAGGGCTTCCCGCCAAGCGGTGGTTCGAGCATTACCGCTCCGTGTTCGACACCGTTGAGCTGAACGTCACCTTCTACCGGACGCCCAAGGCCGAGACTTTCCAGCACTGGTATGAGGAAAGCGAGGGGTCCTTTTCCTTCGCCATCAAGGGTAGTCGTTTCATCACGCACATAAAGAGACTTGTTGACATAGAGGAGGCCGTCGCGAGGTTCTTCACCCCGGCGGAAGAACTGCGCGAGAAGCTGCAGGTGGTGCTCTGGCAGTTCCCGCCGCAGTTCAGGGCGGACGTGCCGCGCCTGGAGAGCTTTCTCGACCAGGTGGCACCTTATCACGGCAGGCACACCCTCGAGTTCAGGAATGAGAGCTGGCTTACCGACGACGTGGTGAAGCTCTGTCGCAGCCGCAACGTCTCGCTCTGTATGGCGGACCATCCGACCTTTCTGGACGAAGCACCCATCACGGCGGACTTCGTCTACATCAGGCGGCACGGTTAGCAGGGGAGTTACAACGGGTTTTACACGGAAGAGGAGTTGCAAAAAGATGCGGCCCGCATCAGGAAGTACCTGGGGCGCGGTTTGGATGTGTATATATATTTCAACAACGACGCAGGCGGCGCCGCCCCCCAAAACGCCCGCGATCTCGCCGCCATGCTAAAGGCGTAGCCCAAGACGCCGTCGGCGGCACTCACCACTGAATAGAGGCGTACAACCCGCCAACTCCCCACGAAGCCCTGCATGAGCCCCTGCGTCCCCCCCTTTGCGAAGGGGGGACAGGGGGGATTTGCCTTTAGATGAAACGCCGGCTTACCCCTTAAACCAACTCTGTGCGCTGCGGCCCACAAACATGTTCAACCGAAGCCTCCACACTCCCGCCGCCCACCGTCAGGTAGATATTTCCCTCAGTGATGGTGACAGACCAATTGATGACCCGCTCCAGCCCGTCGCAAAGCTCCCTCAGGAACTTGAAATCAACCATGCAGACGGTGAGGTTCTTCACCTGTTCCAGCTTCTGCTGGTGCTGGGCCAGCCAGCGGGTCACGTTGGCACCGAAGGCAAGCAAGAACGCGTGCTCCACGTGGCGGCAAGACTTCGCGAGCCTTTCAGGGTCCGGCTGCCCCACCTCGACCCAGAGCTGCACCCGCCCATCCGGCCCCTTGCTCCAGAGATCCGGCTCGTCGCCGGAGCCAATCCCCTTGGTGAAGGAGAGATCCTCGCGATAGCAAAGCGCGTATGCCAAAAGCCTGGCGAGCAGTCGCTCCGCGGTCTCGGAGGGATGCTGGGCGATGGTGGTCTGCAGTTCGGCGTAGATCTGGCGGTCCAGGTCCGAGAGCTGCACGGAAGCGCGGTAAATAGTGGAGGGAAGTGCCACGTGAAAAACTCCTATTGATTATGCTTACGTGCGGCCGTTGAGCGGGGACTGGCTACATCTCCCTCCGCGTTCAACGAAAGGCGCTGCGCCCCAGGGCGAGTGATTATTCGCCCCCCTCCTTCGCCCAGCGTTTCCAATCGAACCCGTCGAAATCGATAAGCAGCGCGAGCGGAATGAGGGTATCCAGCTCACTCATCCTCCGTCCCAGCATCTGCCCGGTGAAATCCCGGAACAGCGCCACCTCCTCGCGGAGGATGGCATCAAACGGCGCCGTTAGCCCGGACAGAGCAAGCGGATCGACCTCGGTGAAATTCATGGTGCACCACTCGTCGTGCATCACCTCCCCCTCAGTATCCACGAGGGGAATGCCGTGCAGCCGGCAGGTCATCGGGCGGTTTTGATAGACCAGGCAGCGCCCGTCCACACCTAAGAGCACGCAAGGAGTCTCGTCCTCGTCAGGCATGAGGATTTCCCAGTCCTCCTCCGGGCGGTAGTTCAGCACGAAGGGATGGTCGAGCTCCGGCCAATGCTCCCGCATCAAGGCGAGCCGTTCACGGCACTTGGCCAGCACTGCATCCTTGACCGGGACAGGCAGGGCGTCGAAGCCCAGCTTCAGGTAGTAGGCGTCCATGAGCGTGATGTCGAAAGTGCTCCGGCAGCAGGCCGAGCAGCCGCTTTGGCAGGCGATGTGCTGAGGGTAAGCCTCCATGCAGCGGGAAAACCAGGCATCCACCTGGGAGAGCAACTCTTTATTTCTTTCCAGTATTTCTTCCATAAAGAAAACAATCCGTCCATGGTCCCCTCCCCTGAAGGGGGAGGGTCAGGGAAAGGGCGCGCAGCGTCATGTTCATGCGTCCCCCCTCCCGAGCCCCCCACTCCGGGTGGAGGAGCAGGAAAAACAAAGGCGGCAATGGAACAATTGCCGCCTTCGATGAAACAGGTGATGCCGGGTGAACTAGGCGAGGATCTCGGCCTTGGTGAAGATGGACTTCAGCCAGTACCCTTCCGCCTCGATGTTCTCACGGCCGCCTTCCTCGCGGTCCACCAGAGTGACCACGCCGAGTACCTTCAGCCCTTCCTCCTCGGCGCGCTTGATCGCCTTGATGGAGGAACCGCCGCTGGTCACCACGTCCTCGACGATGACCACCTTGGAGCCGGGCTTCAGGTTCTTGCGCCCTTCCAGCCAGGCGCCGGTGCCGTGGCCTTTCGGCTCCTTGCGGATGATGAAAGCCGGAACCGGCTTACCTTCCAGGAAGCTCACCACGGAGGTCGAGGTGGCGATCGGGTCGGCGCCCAGGGTGAGCCCCCCTACCCCTTCGATCCCTTCCACGTCCTTGATCGCATCGAAGAAGAGCTTGCCGGTCAGGTAGCCGCCCTCGGGGTGCAGCGTGGTCTGCTTCCCGTCAAAGTAAAAGTCGCTCTGACGGCCGGAAGCCAGGGTCACGTTCCTCTTCTCGTAGGACAGCTCAATAATGATCTTCTTCAGCCTTTCCTTCTCGCTCATTTCTTCTCGATCTCCTTTTCGAATAGTCCCATCTGCGGCTCTTCGAGCAGACGCGGGAATTTAACCGGATAGCCACCGGTGAAGCAGGCGGTGCAGAAGCCGGCGTTTTCCGCGCCGACGGTAGACATGAGACCTTCTTCGGAAAGATAACCGAGCGAATCGGCGGTTATGTAGCGGCGGATCTCGTCGATGGAGTGGGACGAGGAGATCAGCTCCTTGCGGTTCGGGGTGTCGATACCGTAGTAGCAGGGGTAGCTCGTCGGCGGCGAGGAGATGCGCACGTGCACCTCGGAGGCGCCTGCGTTCCTGATCATCTTGACGATCTTCCTGGAGGTGGTGCCGCGCACGATGGAGTCGTCGATGACGACGACGCGCTTGCCTTTGAGCACCTCGCGCACCGGGTTCAGCTTGATCTTCACGCCGAAGTGGCGGATCGCCTGCTGCGGCTCGATGAAGGTACGCCCGACGTAGTGGTTGCGGATGAGACCTAACTCGAACGGGATGCCGGATTCCTCGGCGTAGCCAAGGGCGGCCGGAACGCCGGAGTCCGGGATCGGAATGACGATGTCGGCGTCGACCTTGTGCTCGCGGGCCAGTTGGCGCCCCTGCTCCTTGCGCACCTGGTAGACGTTCTTGCCGAAGATGCGGGAGTCGGGACGAGCGAAGTAGACGAACTCGAAGATGCACGGGGTCGGCTCCGCCTTCTTCAGCGGGAAGAAGGAGGTCATGCCGTTCTTGTCGATGACGATCACCTCGCCCGGCTCGATCTCGCGGATGAACTCGGCGTCGATCAGGTCGAGGGCGCAGCTCTCGGAGGCGACCACGTAGGCGCTCCCCAGGCGACCGAGGCAAAGCGGGCGGAAGCCGTTCGGGTCGCGCGCCGCCATCATGCGGCTCTCGGTCAAAAAGAGAAGGCAGTAGGCGCCCTGGATCCGGTTCAGTGCGTCGGTCAGGCGGTCCAGAAGCGAGTTGGCCTTGGAGGTGGCGAGCAGGTGCACGATGATCTCGGTGTCCATCGTGGTCTGGAAGATGGAACCGTAGGCCTCGAGTTCGTCCTTGATGATCTGGGCGTTGACGATGTTGCCGTTGTGGGCGACCGCGATGGAGCCCCGGGAGTAATCCACGTTGATGGGCTGTACGTTCTTGATCACCGACGACCCGGTGGTCGAGTAGCGGACGTGGCCGATGGCCGACCGACCGGGAAGGGTCTTGAAGATCTCCTGGTTGCCGAAGACGTCGGCGACGAGACCCATGCTTTTATGTGCGTGCAGGTTGGCACCGTCCGAGGAGACGATACCGCAGCTTTCCTGTCCCCTGTGCTGCAAGGCGTAGAGCCCAAGGTAGGTGAGGTTGGACGCCTCCGGGTGGTTGAAGACACCGAAAATGCCGCACTCTTCTTCGGGCCTGCGCATCATCATTTCTTCCACGACTGCTCCTTATAAAAGAACTGCTTACCTGTCGATCTTTGTCGTATCCCTCGAAGTGATGGTCCGAGAGAGTGGAATACTAAAAGTTCTCTTTCACGTACTTCGCCGCGTTCTTGAAGAAGATGAGCCCTTCGCCCTCTTCCGGCAGTTCCTCGCGGGTCCAGCGCGGGTGCTGGGTGCGGTGTACGAAGGCCTCGGGGTGCGGCATGAGCCCCATGATCCTTCCGGTCTCATCGCAGATGCCGGCGATGGCGTTGATCGAGCCGTTGGGGTTCTCGGGGAACTCCATGGTGGCCGCCTCGTAGTTCTTGTCGGAGTACTTGAGGCAGGCGAGATGTTTCCCCTCGATCGCGTCGAGCGTCTTCGCGTCGTCCACGAGGAACTTCCCTTCACCGTGGCGCACCGGGAGATAAACCCCGCCTTCGATCCCCTTGGTGTAGAGCGACGGGGAATCGGCGTCCACCTTCAGGTAGCACCAGCGGTCCTGGAAGCGGCCGCATTCATTGTAGGTGAGGGTTACCGTCTGGTTCAGGTAGTTCCCGGAAAGCGCCGGGAGCATCCCCATCTTCACCAGGAGCTGGAAGCCATTGCATACGCCGAGGATCAGCTTGCCGTCGGCGATGAAGCGGGTGATCTGGTCCACCAGGCGCTCCTCTTTCCCCTCGACGGCCGCGTAGCGCAGGCGGTTCGCCTGGGCCTTGGCACTGCCGAGGTCGTCGCCGTCCAGGAAGCCGCCGGTCAGGTTCAGGAAGTGGTAATCGTCCAGGCTCACCTCGCCGGTGAGGAGTTCGGCGATGTGGGCGATGCGCGCCTCGTCGAATCCGCCCAGCCTGCAGGCGTGGGCCGCCTCCATCTCGCAGTTGGTGCCGTTGCCTGTTATGACAAGCGCTTTAGCCTTGGTCATCTATAAAGTCCTCTATCGAAGTTGGTAGCGGGCACAACGCCATGCATTATGGCATAACCCGCTTTTTTTCTGCATATAAAAGATTCGCGATATGGACCGCTTAAAGGTCCTTCAAAGGCGCCTGCCAGGCGGCCTTCAGCTCGGCGTTCGCGGCGTTCACCACCACGCCGCCGGAAAGCCCCTTCACCTTCAGGGCCGGCTCCTCGGTGACCGCGCCGATCTTCGCAAACGCGGTTCCCGCCATCGCCTTCTCGAAGGCCTCCGCCTTCTCGGGACGCACCGTCACCAGAAGGCGCGATGCGGACTCGGAGAAGAGGAGCACGACGTCGCTTTTGCCTGCCGCATCCCCCTTGAAGGAAACCTTGGCGAGATCGAGCTCGATCCCGAAACCGCCTGCGAAGGCGGACTCGGCCGCGGCGACGGCAAGGCCGCCGTCGGAGAGGTCGTGGCAGGAGGCGACGAGCCCCGCGTTCAAGGCGGCACCGTAGGCGCGGTAGGTGGCAAGTGCGGCCGCAGCGTCGACCTTCGGCACGTTGTTCCCCACGAAGCCTTTCTGCACCAGGTACTCGGAAGCACCCAGCTCGTTCGCAGTGGCGCCCAGCAGGTACACCTGGTCGCCGGCGCGCTTCACGTCCATGGTCACAGCGAGACGCGCGTCCTCCATCTTGCCGATGACCGAGAAGAGAAGGGTCGGCGGGATGGAGATCTTGGTCGTGCCGTCGTAGAAGTCGTTCTTCATCGAGTCCTTGCCGGAGATGAGCGGCATGGAGAAGAAGGTGCAGTAGTCGTAGAGCGCCTTGTTGGCGCGCACGAGCTGCGCCATCTTGTAGGGGCCGTCCGGGGTCCTGTCGGAGAGGACCGGGTCGCACCAGCAGAAGTTGTCCAGACCGGCGACTAGATCGAGCGAGCCGCCGACGGCGACGTAGTTCCTGAGCCCCTCGTCGATGGCGTTCGCAGCCATGTCGTAGGCGTCGATGTCGCTGTAGCGCGGGCAGATGCCGTGCCCTACGACGACACCCTCGAAGGAGTCGAGCACGGGGCGGACCACGGCGGCGTCAGACGGGCCGTCGTTGTCGACGCCGGTGAACGGCTTGACCACGGAACCGCCCTGCACCTCGTGGTCATAGCGGCGCACGACGCTCTCCTTGGAGCAGATGTTGAGCGAGGAGAGGAGCGCCTTGACGTCGCCGGTGTAGTCGCCGGATACCTCGAGCTTCGGCTCCTCGTGCACCGGCTTATCCCAACGCGCCGGGATCTGCATCGGGGGAAGCCCCGCGTGCATGAAGGAAAGCGGCAGGTACGCCACGGTCTTCTCACCGTAGAGCATGTGGAAGATGCCGGAATCGGTGAAGGTGCCAAGCACGGTGGCCTCGACGCCGTAGCGTTTCGCCATCTCCATGAACTCGTCGATTTGCTCCGGGGGAACGGCGAGGCTCATCCGCTCCTGCGCCTCGGAGATGAGGATCTCCCAGGGGGCGAGGCCCGGGTACTTGAGCGGCGCCTTGGAGAGGTCGAGCTCGCAGCCGCCGCACTCCTCGGACATCTCGCCGATGGAGGAGGAAAGCCCCCCTGCACCGTTGTCGGTGATGAAGCGGTAGAGCGCCTTGTCGCGGGCGCGGATCAGGAAGTCGAACATCCGCTTCTGGGTGATCGGGTCGCCGATCTGCACAGCGGAAACCGGCGAGTTCTCGTTCAGCTCCTCCGATGAGAAGGTCGCACCATGGATGCCGTCCTTGCCGATGCGGCCGCCGGTCATGACGATCAGGTCGCCCGGAACGATTTTCTTCACGTGGGACGCTTCACCCGCGATGGCGGCGGGCATGAGGCCTGCGGTACCGCAGAAGACCAGCGGTTTCCCTGCGAAGCGCTCGTCGAAGACGAGAGAGCCGTTCACAGTCGGGATGCCGCTCTTGTTGCCGCCGTGCTCAACCCCCTCGACGACCCCCTCGTAGATGCGGCGCGGGTGCAGAAGGCGCTTCGGCAGCTCCTTCTCGTAGAAAGGATCGGCGAAGCAGAAGACGTCGGTGTTGAAGATGAGCTTCGCGCCCTTGCCGGTGCCGAACGGGTCGCGGTTGACGCCGACGATGCCGGTGAGCGCCCCGCCGTAAGGATCCAGCGCCGACGGGGAGTTGTGCGTCTCGACCTTGAAGACGAGGGACCAGTCGTCGTTGAACTTGATGACGCCCGCGTTGTCCTTGAAGACGGAGAGGCAGTAATCCTTGTCACCCTGCGCCGCGCGTACGTCGGCGGTGGTCTTCTGGATATAGCTCTTGAAAAGGGAGTTGATCTTCTCGGTGTTCCCCTCTCCGTCCTCGTAGGTGACGTCGGCGGAGAAGATCTTGTGCTTGCAGTGCTCGGACCAGGTCTGCGCCAGCGCCTCGAGCTCGACGTCGGTGGGTGCCGCGGAGAGACCTACCTTCACGCGCTCCTCGCGCACCTTCTCATCGCGGTAGTGCGCCTGGATGATCTTCATCTCGTCCAGGGTGAGCGCCAGCACGCCGTCGCGGCTGATGCGCATCAGCTCCTCGTCGGAGACCTCGAGGTTCACCGTGTTCACCTCTACCTTCGCCTCGCCCTGCACCTTCGGCACGAAGGGAGCAACGCCCCCCTGCGCCTTGAAGGTCGCGGCGTCGAGGATCTGGTAGCGCTGGATCAGGGTGTTGCACAAAAGCCCGGTGGCGATTTTCTCCGCGTCGGCCTGGGTCAGCTTGCCGGAGAGGAGGTACTGTACCGAGGTGTAGACCCCCTCCCCCGCCGCCAGCTGACGACCGAGCAGGTAGCCGATCGCCTCTTTGGCGGTGCGCCCGACGTTGTCGGTCACGCCGGCGCGGAAGCCGACCTCAACCAGGAAGTCGAAGCCTGCCGCAGCGGGCTTGTCGATTGAGTAGTCCTGGATGACCGGATCGCTGAAGGGGCCGGCCGCAGCCTGCGCCAGCTCGTCGGCGGAGAGCTCGGCATCGACCGTGTAGACGTCGATGGTGCGTACCTCGGCCACGTCGAGATGGAGGAAGTGTCCGATCTCACGCTTGATACGTTCGCCGCGCGGGTCGCGGACCTCGTCCTTTAGGGTGATCTCAATCCTGTGGGGCATTGTTGGTGTCCTTTTCATAGATGACCGTCCGCGTCGGGTACGGGATGTTGATGCCGTTTTCCTGGAATCTCTTGAGGAGCACGCTGTTGATCTTGTCCTGCGCGCCGAAGACCTGGGTGTATTCGGGAACCCAGAAGAAGAGCGAGAGGTTCAGGGCGCTGTCACCGAAGTTCACGAAGAACGCCTCCGGGGCCGGGTCCTTCAGCACCTCGGCAACGTCGAGGGCGGTCTGCACCATGATCTCCTTGGCGCGCGCCACGTCGCATTCGTAGCCGATGCCGACGTTGACCCTACCTTTGCCGCGTACATCGGGAAAGGCCATGTTGATCAGGTTGGAGTTGCAAAGCTCGGAGTTCGGGATGATCAGGAGGGTGTTGTCGAGCCCCTTGATCTTGGTGCTCCTGAGACCTATGTCCATGACGTCCCCGGTCTGGGCGCCGAGCGTGATCCGGTCGCCGATGCGGAACGGGCGGTCGATCATCAGGGTGAACCCGGAGATCATGTTAGCCAGGGTGTCCTTCGCTGCGAGACCGATGGCGAGGGATCCGACGCCAAGGGCGGTGACCAGGGAGAGGATGTCGTAGTTGAAATGCTTTAGCGTGATGATGAGTGCCGTGACCACCAGGAAGATGGTGCAGAGCTTCTCCACGAGCGGCATGAGCTGCCGGCTCATCTCGGCACCGGCAACGCGCGCCCCGTACGCCTTCAAGAGCTCGTCCAGGGCGCGGTAGGCGATGATGGTGAGGATGGAGATGTTCACCACGAAGAGAAGCCCCGAGGCGATGATGCCGATCCGGTCGTGCAGCGGAAGACGCCTGATGGCAAGATACAGACCGGCGCAGTTGACGAGGAGCATGGCGGGTCCGGAGACCCGCTCAAGGATCCTGTCGTCGAGATCCGTCTCCGTGAAGGAGCAAAGGCGCGTGCCGACCTTGGTCAGCAGTTGCTGCGCCAGCCTGGAGAGGAGGTAAAAAGCGCCGATGATGACGGCGGAGATGAGTGCCTGCTTGCCCCAGAAGAGAAGGAAGGGATCCATCTCGTCGGGCGCCAGGTAGTACAGGATGCTATCCACCAAAGACCCTCGTGAAAATGGTATCGACATGTTTCAGATGGTAACCGAGATCGAAGGCTTCCTTGATCTCCTCGGCGGGGAGGAAACCGGCCACCTCTTCGTCGTTCAAAAGCTCGGTCTGGAAGTCCTTGCCCTCTTCCCACACCTTCATGGCGTTTCTCTGCACCAGGGCGTACGCCTTCTCGCGGGAGGCACCCGCCTCGGCGAGCTTCAAAAGCACGCGCTGGGAGAAGATGAGGCCGCGCATCTGGTTCAGGTTTCTCATCATGTTCTCGGGGTAGACCACGAGGTTCTCAATGAGGCCGATGGCGCGGTTCAGCATGAAGTCGAGCGTTACCGTCGCGTCCGGGCCGATGATGCGCTCTACCGAGGAGTGGGAGATGTCGCGCTCGTGCCACAGCGGCACGTTCTCCATCGCGGAGAGGGCGTAGCCGCGCATCAGGCGGGAAAGACCGGTCAGGTTCTCGGAGAGGACCGGGTTACGCTTGTGCGGCATCGCCGAGGACCCCTTCTGCCCCTTGCTGAAGAATTCCTCCGCCTCGAGCACCTCGGTCCTTTGCAGGTGCCTGATCTCGACGGCAAACTTCTCGATGGAGGAGGCGACGATGGCGAGCGCGGTGAAGTACTCGGCGTGACGGTCGCGCTGCAGCACCTGCGTCGAGCAGGGAGCGGGCTTCAGGCCTGCCTTCTTGCAGACGTACTCCTCGACCTGCGGGTCGATGTTGGCGAAGGTGCCGACCGCGCCGGAGATCTTGCCGTAGGAGATGGTCTCCAGGGCGGACTCCATCCGCTTCAGGTTCCTGGCCATCTCGTCGTACCAAAGCGCCATCTTGAGGCCGAAGGTGACCGGCTCGGCGTGGATGCCGTGCGAGCGCCCCATCTGCGGGGTCATCTTGTGCTCGAAGGCGCGGGTCTTGATGACCGCCATGAGACGCTTGATGTCGGAGATGATCAGTTCGCCCGCCTCCTTGAGGAGCATGGCGAAGGAGGTGTCGAGGATGTCGGAGGAGGTGAGCCCCAGGTGAACGAAGCGGGAGTCGTCGCCGATGTAGTCGGCAACCGAGGTGAGAAAGGCGATGACGTCATGCTTTACCGTGCGCTCGATCTCGTCGATGCGCTCCACGTCGAAGCTTGCCTTGGCACGGATGCGCGCCACGGCGTCCTTGGGAATGCGCCCCATCTCGGCGTGCGCCTCGCAGGCGTAGATCTCGATCTCGAGCCACTTGCGGTAGCGGTTTTCCGGTTCCCAGATGCGGGTCATTTCAGGACGGCTGTAACGTTCGATCACGAATAGTTCCCCCTTCTTGCATGTCTAGTTTTTTGTATGGCGAAAACAGCTGCACCGCGCGTCACCGGGGGGAGCCCCCTTTTCGACGCCCGGCGCAAAGGATCAAGCGGAGAACACGCCGCAGACCTTGTGCTGGCAGCCGACGAAGAGGTCGGGGCCGCACAGGTTCTGGCGTTTTAAAAGCCCGTCGGCGGCGGCAAAGGCCAGCGCCGGATCGTTGTTCACCTCGGAGAGATGTGAGAGGAAGACCCCCTGCAGCTCGGGGTGCAGGAGCTCCTCCAAAAGGTTCGCCCCCTCCGAATTGGAGAGGTGCCCGTGGCGGGAGCGGATGCGCTGCTTCAGATGCCAGGGGTACGGGCCGTCCTGCAGCATCTGCTCGTCGTGGTTGAACTCGAGAACCAGCGCCCGGCACCCCTTGAGCTTCTCCTGGGTGAGCCGGGTGGCGATCCCTAAATCGGTTGCGAAACCGATGCACCCCTCGCCGCTTTCGATGCGGAAGCCGACCGGATCGCAGGCGTCATGGGTGATCGGAAAGGGGTCGACCGACACCCCCTTGAAGGCGAAGGGGGAACCGGCCTCGAACTCGATGAACTCGGCCTTGCCGATGGTGTGGCCAGCCGCCTGCAGCAAGAGGCTCGAGCAGAGCACCGGAATCTTCAGGCGCCGGGCGAGCGCTCCCACGCCACGGATGTGGTCGCCGTGCTCGTGCGTCACCATGATGCCGTCCAGGGTGTCGGCGTCGACGCCTATCGAGGCGAGCCGGGTCATCGTCTCCCGGCCGGAGAGGCCGGCATCGATCAGCAAACGGCAGGCATCGGTTTCCAGAAACAGGGAATTCCCCTTGCTGCCACTTGCCAGGAGGCTGAGCCTCATCCATCCCTCCGAGAATTCGCACATCGCCCGCACGGGGCTCATGAACGGCAGAAAAACCTTATTTTTATACAGGAAACAGGTAGCGGATTCAAGATGAAGTTGCTGAGTTTTGCTTAACGCAGGAGCCTGCTGTAGTCGGTGTTCCCCTCGCCCAGACCGGGCGCCAGCGGGAGCAGAATATGGAAGGTGGAGCCCGGGAAGCGCTCCGGGTTGTAGCCGGTGGACTCGACCCAGATCTCGCCGCCGTGCATGTCGACGATCCCCTTGGCGATGGAGAGGCCAAGCCCCGCCCCCTTCGCCTTGAAGGCGACCTTGCCGCTTGAGTGCTCCTGGATGTTCCCCACCTCGTAGAACTTGTCGAAGACGCGCAGCTGGTCCTCGCGGTCGATGCCGATACCGGTGTCGGTGACGGTGATCTCCAGGAACAGGTGATGCTCGCGTCCCTCCGCCGACCCCGCGGGGCCGCGCAGCAGGTACTTCGCCGAGCTGCTCACCGTGATGCGCCCGCCGTCCGGGGTGAACTTGATGGCGTTTCCAAGGATGTTCGAGAGTAGCTGCATGAGCCTCAGCGCATCGCCGCGTATCGAGGGGAGCGACTCGTCGAGGTTCAGCACCACCTCCTGCTTTCTCATCGAGAAGAAGAAGCGCAGCTCGTTCACCGAGGCCTCGATGAGGCGGTTCAGCTGGATGTCCTCCACCTTCAACTGCAGCCTCTTCTCGTCGATCATCGAAACGTCGACCATGTCCTTGATGATGTTGTCCAGGCGCGAGGCGGCGTTGGCGATGTTCACCACCATCTCGAGTACCGTCTTGTCCACCTTGTCGGCGAGATCGGTGGTGATGAGCTCCGAGTACCCCATGATGACGGTGAGCGGCGTCTTAAGCTCGTGCGAGGCAAGCCCCAGGAAGGAATCCTTCATCCGGTTCAGGCGCGCGAGGTCGGCGGAGCTCTTCTCCAGGTTCAGGATGATTTCCCTCTCGCGCGTCACGTCGCGGAAGATGGCCTGAACGAGGGTCTCGGAGCCGCTCTTGATGCTTGAGGCGTGCAGCATGGCGACCATGGCGCCCCCCTCTTTCCTGGAGAGCTGCATCTCCTCGGCGATGTGCGCCCCCTCGGAGGCCTCGCGGAAGATCCGGTGCACCTTCGGGATGTTGCTGATGTTCAAAAGAAGGAGCATCTTGGTGAGCGGAAGTCCCACGAGTTCCTTCGCCTCGTAGCCAAAGAACTCCTCCGCCATCTTGTTCACCATGCGGATCGAGTCGTCCGCCCCGATCACGACGATGGCGTCGCTTGCGTCCTCCATGAGCGACTTGTACAGCTCCTCGGAGCGCTCGAGGTCGGTGGAGAGGGTCTCCAGTTTGCGGTAGGAAGCCTGCAGCTCCTCGAAGGTCCGCTCCATGTCCTGGTAGTTCTTCTTGATCTCGGCGTCCCTGTTCTTCAGGAACTGCGACATGATGTTCACGTTTCTGGCGAGCTCGTTGAACTCGTCGACCTGCACCTCGCCGATATGGGTGTCGAAGGCACCCTCGGAGATCTGCTTCACCCCTTTCAGAAGGACCGAGATCGGCTGGGTGACGTAGCGCCGCATGAAGAGCATGATGAGGGTGAAGGAGGTGATCAGGGAGAAGGCGAGCAACAGGAGGGTCTTCAGCACCATGCCGCGCATCTTGTCGAAGACGACCTGTTCGCTGAAACCAACGTGCGCCTGGGCGATCGGCTTGCCGTAGGGGCTCATAACCATGACGGCGTTGTCGTAATAAGAGTTGTGGGTCCCGTCGAACACCATGGAAACGCGCCGCTTGTAGACCGGCTCGTCACCGGGACGCGACTCTTCCTTTTGCTGCTGCGGCTGCAGCGGCATGGCGTTGAAACGGGGATCGCTGGCGAAGAGCACGCGCCCGCCGAGGTCGGTCACCACGCAGTAGGCGATGTCCGGGTTCCCCTCGATGATCTCGCGGCACTTCTCGGAGACCCCGGTCATGTCCTTCAGCTCTAGCCCCAGGTTCAACACCTTCTCGATGTTGGACTTGAGCGCCACGGCGAGACCCTTGGAGCGCAGGTTGAGAGCGCTCACCTGGTCCTTGCGCAACGCCATGATATCCATACCTGAACTAATGAAGATAGTAAGGAAGAGGATCAGGAAAGAGAAGAGAAGGATGCGTTTTTCCAGTGTCATTTTCATCAAGTAAATGTCCAGCAGCCCGCGTGTTGGAAAATGGTGCGCATCATGGTCCACGCCAGCATAATTTATACTTCTGCGAAAAGTCAATTATTATGTGTATTTATTCACCGATAAAAAACAAATCGCAAGGTCTCGATTAACCGTAAAAACCCTGCCTGTACCGGCTCTTCATCGCTATCGACAATCCCGGAATTATCTTGAATAAAATCTTGACGACCACCCCATCGGCTGTTAGTATGCCCAATTGTGAAGGAATACTTAATTAACGGGAGGAGCACATGGCTTTAAGAGTGGCGATTAACGGATTCGGCCGAATCGGACGTTGTGTACTTAGGGCAGCTGCAGGCACGCAAGAGTTTGACTTTGTTGCGATCAATGACCTGACTGATGCCAAGACCCTGGCGCACCTGTTAAAGTATGACTCCGTACACGGCAAGTTCCCCGGCGAAGTTTCCGTCGACGGCAACAACATCGTCGTGAACGGCAAGGCGATCAAGGTACTCGCGGTGAAAAACCCCGCCGAGCTCCCCTGGAAGGAGATGGGCATCGACATCGTCCTCGAGTCCACCGGCCTTTTCACTGCGCGGGAGAAGGCGGCGCAGCACCTGACCGCCGGGGCGAAGAAGGTGATCATCTCGGCGCCCGCCACCGACCCCGACCTCACCGTCGTGCTCGGCGTGAACGACAAGGAGTATGACAAGAACAAGCACCATATCGTCTCCAACGCGTCCTGCACGACCAACTGCCTCGCCCCGGTCGCCAAGGTCCTCCAGGACAGCTTCGGCATCGAGAGGGGCCTCGTCACCACGGTCCACTCGTACACAAACGACCAGAACATCCTCGACCTGCCGCACAAGGACCTGCGCCGTGCAAGAGCCGCGGCCCTCTCCATGATCCCCACCACCACCGGCGCCGCCAAGGCGGTATCCCTCGTGCTTCCGGCCCTCAAGGGGAAACTGGATGGCATGGCGATCCGCGTGCCGACCCCGAACGTTTCCGTGGTGGACCTGGTTGCCACGCTCTCGAAGGCGACCGACGCGCAGCAGGTGAACGCGGCGCTCAAGGCTGCCGCCGATGGGCCGCTCAAGGGTATCTTGGGTTTCTGCGAGGAGCCGCTCGTATCCACCGACTTCAACGGCAACGCCCTTTCCTCGATCGTCGACGCCGGCTGCACCAAGGTGATCGACGGGACCATGGTCAAGGTCATCTCCTGGTACGACAACGAGATGGGCTTCTCCAGCCGCGTGGTGGGGCTTATGAGAATCATGCTCTGACAGGAGCGGAGCTTATGACAAACCGCGGGGGGGGAGCAGTCGCCCCCCCGTTTATTTTTAGTGAACCAGGAGGAATCATGTCAATTCGCTACATCGATGAAATCGAAAACCTTGCCGGCAAGAAAGTGTTCATGCGCGTCGACTTCAACGTGCCGCTGGACGAGCACCAGAACATCACCGAGGACACGAGGATCCGTGCGGTGCTCCCCACGATCAACTACGCGCTGGACAACAAGGCGAAGATCGTGCTCGCCTCGCACCTGGGGCGCCCGAAGGGGGAGCGCAAGGAGAAGTACTCCATGGCCCCGGCCGCGAAGCGTCTTTCGAGACTTCTGGGCAAGGAGGTGAAGCTCGCCGTCGACTGCATCGGTGACGAAGTGCGCGCCATGATCGACGCCATGCAGCCCGGCGACGTGGTCATGCTGGAGAACGTCCGCTTCTACAACGGCGAGGAGAAAAACGACGCCGACTTCGCCAAGGCCCTTGTCAACGGTTGCGAGGTGTACGTGAACGACGCCTTCGCGGTGTCGCACCGCGCCCACGCCTCCGTCGAGGCGATCACCGACTTCTTCCCGGTGGTCGCTGCGGGCTTTTTGATGAAGAACGAGATGAACTATTTCGAGAAGGCGATGAAGAACCCGATCCGCCCGCTGGTCGCCATCCTGGGCGGCGCCAAGGTTTCCGGCAAGATCGAGGTGCTCGAGAACCTGTGCGACAAGGTGGACAAGATCATCATCGGCGGCGGCATGGCCTTCACCTTCCTGAAGGGGATGGGTTACAACGTAGGGAAGTCGCTGGTCGAGGACAACCTGATCGAGACCGCCATGAAGACCTACGAGAAGGCGCGTCAGAAGGGGGTCAAGTTCTACCTCCCGGTCGACTGCGTCGTGGCGGACCAGTTCAACCCCGCCGCCGAGACCAAGGTCACCCCGATACAGGAGATCCCCGAAGGGTGGATGGCGCTCGACGTCGGCCCCGCAACGGTCACCCTCTTCGCCGAGGCGCTGCAGAACGCGAAGACCATCGTCTGGAACGGCCCGATGGGGGTGTTCGAGATGGACGCCTTCTCCCGCGGCACCTTCGCCATGGTCTCGGCCGTGGCCAACTCCTACGCGCTCACCATAGTGGGTGGCGGCGACACCGACGTCGCGGTGCACCGCGCCGGCGAGTACGCGAAGATCAGCTACATCTCCACCGGCGGCGGCGCCTTCCTCGAGCTCCTGGAAGGTAAGAAGCTCCCCGGCATCAAGGTGCTCGAGGACAAGGGGCATAAATAAAGAGACGAGGGAGGGGCGAGGGTTGCGGCTGACAAGTCAAAGCCCTCGACCTCGACCTTTTTCTAACCCTAATTTTATTCTGATCTGTCATTGAGGAGGGATTAGATGCGCAAGCCGGTCATAGCAGGCAACTGGAAACTGTACAAAACGAAGGACGAGGCGCTCGCCCTGATCGAGGAGCTCGCGCCGCTGGTTACCGGCGTTGATAACGTCGAGATCGTGGTGGCGCCGGTATTCACCGTGCTCCCCGCCCTCCCCGCCGCTCTTGCCGGCACCGGCATCAACCTCGCAGCCCAGGACGTCTTCTGGGAAGAGGAAGGGGCCTACACCGGCGAGGTATCCCCGCGCATGCTGCTCGACGCCGGTGCAAGCCACGTCATCATCGGCCACTCCGAGCGCAGGCAGTACTTCGGCGAAACCGACACCACGGTGAACAAGAAGATCAAGGCCGCGCTCAAAGGGGCCCTGGTGCCGATCTTCTGCATCGGCGAAACCCTCGAGGAGCGCGAGGCCGGCAACACCTTCAAGGTGCTGGAGCGCCAGGTGAAGGGTGGCCTCGAAGGGCTCACGGAAACCCAGTTCGCAGCGGTCATCATCGCCTACGAACCGGTCTGGGCCATCGGCACCGGCAAGGTAGCCACCGACGACCAGGCGCAGGAGGCGCACGCCTTCATCCGCGGTGTAGTCGCGCAACTGCTCGGCAAAAACGCAGCCGACAAGGTGCGCATCCTCTACGGCGGTTCGGTGAAGCCCGAGAACGTCAAGGGGCTCATGAGTCGCCCGGACATCGACGGTGCCCTCGTGGGAGGCGCGAGCCTCAAGGGGGCATCCTTCGCCTCGATCGTCCGGTTTGGTGAATAGTGCTTGGTATTTTTGAACAAGTATGTTAGATAGACTCGTTGTACGTTAAGAAGACTTTTTCGTAGTCTCTTTGAACACTCTCGGAGGTTAGTTTTTTAATGACTATTCTACTGGTAACACTGCATGTCATGGTCTGTTTCGCGCTTATCGTGGTCGTTTTGCTGCAGTCCGGCAAAGGGGCCGAGATGGGGGCATCGTTTGGCGCCAGCGGCAGCCAGTCCGTGTTCGGCGCAGGCGGTGGCAACACCTTCATGAGCCAGCTGACCACTTACGCCGCGGTAATCTTCATGCTGACCTCCCTCTCCCTCGCCTTCATCTCCGGCAAAGGCGGCGGTTCGTCCATCATGTCCAAGGCTCCCAAAGCCAAGCCGGCCCCCATGGGCGGCATGCCGCTGCAGCAGCCGATGAAACCGGGTGCACCCGCTACCGCACCGGCAGCACCTGGCGCGCCTGCAGCTCCCGCTGCACCGGCAGCACCCGCAGCTCCCGCAGCTCCCGCAGCTCCCGCAGCACCGGCAAAGTAATTAATTAGAGATTTGCTGTTGACATCTCTAACGAGTAATGTTAAAAGTCTGGTTCTTCCTGCCGAAGTGGTGGAATTGGTAGACACACCATCTTGAGGGGGTGGCGGGCGATAGCCTGTACGAGTTCGAGTCTCGTCTTCGGCACCAGAAAAGATCAAAGGGTTACGGTACACACCGTAGCCCTTTTTTCATTTCCGCATGGATTCCCCAGTCCAAGTCCCCACGAAGCGCTGAAGGCGCCCTAACGTCCCCCCCTTTGCGAAGGGGGAGCTTGCCCCCCGTAGCCTTGGCGAAGGGGGGACAGGGGGGATTTGCCCTTCCCAGACCTATCCCAGATCACACCCCCTACCCTCGCCACAACGGGAGTAAAATAACAACAGACAAAGGGAAAGGAGGGCCAGGTGAAAGGCCACCAGAGGGGGGCATATGAAAAGGCACATCCAAAGCAGATCCAACGCAGCCGAAGAACTCGACCGACAGCACCAGGGTGCGGTGGGAGGTCAGTTCCTCACCCGGGCCGGTAGAAACGAATATACCGACCAGGGCACGATAAGCAGCCGCTTCGAAAGCTTGGACTTCACACCGGGGCGTGACCCTGCGGAAGGAGCCGACATCCCGCTGACGTCGCCGCTGCACGAACGATGGGCACAGGGAAGGCCACAGCGTGACCCGGCGGAAGGACCGGTTATCTCGACCGACTCGCCGCGTCGCAGCGCGAAGTAAATGAAGTAGTACGGGATCAGAACAAATTGCACCACCCGGGTTTATTTTGTTGACTTCGCGCTCAGCTAATGATAGTAATGTGGTTCTTCAACGCCGAAGTGGTGGAATTGGTAGACACACCATCTTGAGGGGGTGGCGGGCGATAGCCTGTACGAGTTCGAGTCTCGTCTTCGGCACCACACAAACACAACGCTCCAGCTTCACAGCTGGGGCGTTTTTGTTTTTATCCTTCCCTACTCTGTGATTTACAGTCACAGCCCCCCATCATCCTGTCTTTCAGCAAATCAAGAAGCAATGCTTCGCCTCAGAGCTCCCCCACAACATCCCGAAGTCCAACATTACACATCACTCATTCAATCAGCATCCCCCCCTCCCCTGTCCTGACAGCAAAAATCCGTAAAGTAGTCCGGTTGACAACCAATCAACACCCCATATAATGTTTACACCAACAATTTAATGATATCCAAAGACACGGAGGGTTATATGAAAGACATGCAGGACGCACTCAAGCAGGCCATCCAGACAGAGAAGAACGCGATGAACTTCTACCAGATCGGCGCACAGCAGATGAAGGACAAAGAAGCGAAGCGGCTCTTCGAACAACTGGCAAGGGAGGAGAAGGAACATGCCGCCCAGTTCTTCAAGGCCTACAAGGGGAGCGAGCTCGGTTCGTTCGAAGAGTTCATCACCGCCCCTCCCCAGAACGAGGCACTCTGGGTCAACTCCATCCAGAAGGTGATCGGCCCCGACTTCTCCGAGCAGAAGGCCCTTGAGTACGCCATGGAGAAAGAGACCCAGCTGGAGAAGGCCCTTCGTGAGACTGCAGCGAAGATCACCGATTCCTCCATCAAGGAGATCTTCCTCTGGAACGCCAACGAGACGCACAACCACTTCCTCACTATCGAGGCCGAGTACGCGCGCATCATGGCCATGGTGGACGAGTCTGATATGGACACCTACGTCAGGGAGTAGCGTCATTACCCGGTCACAGAAGCGACACCGAGGGGGCCATCGAGCCCCCTTTTTAGCATCCGGCGATTTTTCGATCAGTTACCCCGCATGGCAGAAAAAGATAATCATTCAGCCATTTTTTTCTTGCACGGGAAGGCGTCCGATGCTATAAGTAGGTCTCTCGCAAGCCGGAGTGGCGGAATTGGTAGACGCGCTAGATTCAGGTTCTAGTACTCGAAAGGGTGTGCTGGTTCGATTCCAGTCTTCGGCACCAAAAGATCAAGAGGTTAGGCAACGGCCTAACCTCTTTTTTCTTCCTTTACAGGGCGAGCACAATCAGATGGGGCTGTAGCTCAGTTGGGAGAGCGCTTGAATGGCATTCAAGAGGTCCGCGGTTCGATCCCGCGTAGCTCCACCATCAATAAGAAGGGCCAGGCATTATGCCTGGCCCTTTTTCTTTTCATTGCCTTGCCGTAGCCCCCTTTTTGCGAAAGTTCTTCAGTTCCAGGGAACGCGAAGCGCAGCTGCCTACAAAGCACTGCATGAGCCCTAACGTCCCCCCCTTTGCGAAGGGGGGACAGGGGGGATTTGCTCTTCGCCGTCATTTCCATAACATTACAGCCGCAACCACACATCTTCCGAGCAGCGCCCTCCCTCATCAATCTGCATCTGCCCCTATGTGACATTTCGTCCACATCCCAACATTATCTACTAGCACCCTTTATCTTCAGAGAATACTGATAAAATCCACATACACCCTGCTGCCTCCTCAACTGCTTGAAGATGCCATCAAAGCCTGAATGGAGGGATACACAATGAGAAGACCGGTAGCCGCATTGTACTCTTTGGCAGTCATGTCGCTTCTTGCCGCCCTCTCCCCCCTTCCCGTCGCCGCTCAACCCTCACCTGGCAAAGTCCCCGTCTCACAGGGTCCGGTGAAACGGATCAACCCTTACTTCAGCACCCAGGCCACCCTCTACAGCGACAACAGCGTCCTCGAGCGAGCCGAGATAAACGGCCCGCCGAAACCTCCCTACGGGTACCACATCCGCGCGATAACCCCGCTTCCGGCACCAACACCCGCCGCCGGGGTCAACACGCTGCCTAACGTCCCCGCCTTCCAGTGGGTCTTTGGCTGTTCCGCCGTTTCAGGCTCAATGATCGCCGGGTACTACGACCGCACCGGATACCCGAACATCTACACGGGCCCCACAGGCGGCGGCGTGATCCCCCTCATGGAGGACGAGGCCTGGGGTACCTGGAACGACAAGACCGGCGACTCCTATCCCAACAACCCGCTCATTGCCTCCCACATGGGACTTGACGGCAGAGCCAGCCCGGGCTCCATAGACGACTACTGGATCTCCTACCTGAGCGGCCGGAGAGATCCTTACATCTCCGGTAGGTGGACGCAGCATGAATGGGGGGATGCCGTCGGCGATTACATGAAGACGAGCCAGTCCGCCTTCAACAACGTAGACGGTTCGACCTCCTTCTACTATATCAATGCGGCTACCCCGCTGACCTGCGCCGACATGGAAGGGTACGACCAGGCGAGGCTGGACGGCACTTACGGAAGAAAACTCTTCTACGAGGCCCGTGGCTACGCGGTCACCGACTGCTACACCCAGATGACCGACAACGTGCATGCGGGAGGCTTCTCTTTTGCCCAGTTCAAGGCTGAGATCGACGCCGGCCGCCCCGTGCTTTTGAACCTGGAAGGGCATTCCATCGTCGGAGTCGGTTACACCGACTCGAACACGGTGTACCTCCACGATACCTGGGACAACGACGACCACACCATGACCTGGGGGGGGAGCTACTCCGGGATGGCCCTTTGGGGGGTGAGCATCGTTAATCTCGCCTCCGCCCCGAGCGCTCCAAACCTGTCGGTCTCGCCCAACGCTTACAACTTCGGCAGCCGCAAACTCAACACCAACACGACGCAGACCTTCACCGTCGCCAATACGGGGACGGCTCCCCTTACTGTGGGCCAGCTCTCGCTATCCGGAGCTGCGGATTTCAAGATGACTACGGACAACTGTTCAAAGAAAACGCTGTCGCCCTCCGCGAGCTGCACCGCCACTGTAAGCTTCACCCCGACCTTGGAAGGACAGCAATCGGCTACGCTGACTATCCCCTCAGAAGATCCGGACAGTCCCGCGACCGTCTCCCTCACCGGCGTCGGGACCAACCTTCTCCCCGACCTGTACGGGGCATGGTCCAAGGTGAGCAAGACCCAAAAGCGCGGCAACTACTCTGTTTCGGGCACGTTGACCACCATCAATGGAGGAAGTGCGACCGCCGTCAACGTCACCGTGAACGTCTATCTCTCTACTGACACCACGTCTACTAGCCACGATACGCTGATCGGGACCTACAAGTTCGCCGGCATCACGGCAGGCGCGAGCAAGGCGACTTTGATACGTTACTCAACAGGGACGACGGACCCAGGCAGCCTGTACCTGAAAGCGGTGATCGACCCGGCCAACAGCGTCGCGGAGTCCGAAGAGTCGAACAACTCCGCCTTCGGTACTATCCCCTAGCACCTCACCCTCCCCAAGAGGCAGGGGCTTAAGCCCCTGCCCCCCTTTCACCAAGCGCCCCCCTTACCTCCCACGGAACCACCTCGCCTAACCGATGACCGGCTGGTTACCGGCACCACGGCAGTCCTCCCCCCGTTTCCTTCCTCTCAACATTAAAGCAGAAGGGGCTGCAATTTAATTGTCTCACTCGCTGTACAACCGTGGGAGCTTCGCTATATTGAACGGCAGCAGCGTTAGCGCGCCCTAACCATCAAAAAACGGAGGTGACGATGCTACATCTAAGGTACAAATTATCCGGTAAAACGTTGGTGGTCCTCGGCGACTGCCAACGGTACTACGGCGGATTGGCCACCCTGTCGTTGTACAAAAAAGCGGCCGAGCTGGCGGTTCCTCTGGAGGTGATCGGCGCAGCGATCAGTGACGCGGAGCAGAAGTACCGCAATGCCATCAACTACGACCGCGTCGCCATCGTAATGCGGAACCAGGCCTTCAAAGTCATGATCGATTTATTCAAGAATGTCGCCGCTTATCTCCAGGTAGTCGCGACGGAGGACGACATCCCCGCACTGCTGCAGGCAGGACTTGAAGTGATTGCGGCCCCTAAAAAGAAAAGGACCACCACCTCTTCGCCTGATTAGGTGCCACCACAGTTCACCGTTACCCTCTCCCTCGGGATGGAAGCTCCCCGAGGGAGATCTTTCCTCTTTCCTGTCTCAACCTTGCCCACTTCAGGATGCCCCTTCACACCCCGCTTCGTGCCTTGCGACACTTCATTTGGGCTAAGCGCAGTGGCACATCGTGCGATAGGTCATGGCACATCGTGCAATAGGTCATGGCACATCGTGCAATAGGTCACGGCACATCGCGCAATAGGCCATGGCACATCGTGCAATAGGCCATGGCACGTCGTGCAATAGGTCATGGCACATCGCGCAATAGGTCATGGCACATCGCGCAATAGGTCATGGCACATCGCGCAATAGGTCATGGCACATCGCGCAATAGGCCATGGCACATCGCGCAATAGGCCATGGCACATCGCGCAATAGGCCATGGCACATCGCGCAATAGGTCATGGCACATCGCGCAATAGGTCATGGCACATCGTGCAATAGGTCATGGCACATCGTGCAATAGGTCATGGCACATCGTGCGATAGGTCATGGCACATCGTGCAATAGGTCATGGCACATCGCGCAATAGGTCATGGCACATCGTGCAATAGGTCATGGCACATCGTGCAATAGGTCATGGCACATCGTGCAATAGGTCATGGCACATCGTGCAATAGGTCATGGCACATCGCGCGATAGGTAGTGGCACATCGCGCGATACGTTACTCCATCGAGCCCTAAGGGGATGACGCATGGCTCGATGCATTGCTCCAAATGGGGGGGGGGGCGGTTCGCGGGATTGGCTTGACTGGCAGGGGGAAACAACGTAAACAGTGAAGAAATGAAAACCATCAAGGGACAAATAACTGCGTCGCTCTTTGAATCGATGCTCTCGTCTTCCGTCGACAAGGGCGCAACGCGTTTCGCCCTTTGGTTTTACCCTTCCACGACGAAGAACCAAAGAAGACGAGTGATCGAAAGGTTTCGGCCATACGCCTTAGGCCGTGAGGAACTGGAACCGGTTACTCTTTATTTCGAGACGGGTGATGCTCCTGAAGGGACACCGGTCGAGGCGATGCCCCTGACGTTCAGACTCAACGCGGAGTCGATAAATAAGCTGACCCCGCATCTGAAAAGACTGATCCGGACATGTGATGCCGTCGCCACTTACGCCGACAACGATAATTCGTTCCGCTGCGCCATCGTCCTTCACGAAAAGACTGTGCACCTGAAGGGGTGATTCAAGCGGACTCTATGATGAACGTAAATGATCCCGCACACTACCACCATCAGCAGCAAACCGAAGATAAAAACGGCGTCTGCTACCCGCTCTATCCTGTACATGCGCTGCCGCTTTCTGGTTCTCAAGGCCCAGTAGGACATTAAACACGAGGTAAGAAAGATGAGCGACGCGACAGCCAAAATGTCATCCGCAAGCGTATCCACCCGCTTAATGGTAATGAAGACGCGCACCAGGCCGATTACCGTAAGGCAGACACCAACCATCGCGGCCGAAGCAGTGAAGATGTGGACGCTTATGTCCTCTTCGAGCTTGTACTCATCAAGCTTGTCTTGCTCCATACAAACCCGCTCCCAAGCCCTCTTGCTCACCCTTTCCTGACTATATCGACGGAAATCTCCACAGCGGGGATCGTGCCTCTGTTCTCGAGCCAGTGCATGGTGTTCCTGTCCTCGGGCCAGCCTGCCCCAGGACCGTAGTCCGTGGCTATCCCGTTTCGGTGGTCCGTTATGGTTCCCTGCAGAATATAGACAGTGCCAGGCCGGTCTATATGGTCGTGCAGCGGACCGAAGACCCCTCCGGGCTCGATGGTCACCATGCGCATGCGCAGTTCGCGTCCCGCCATCCCCTCTATTTCAGGACCAAGATCTACACTGGTGAGTAGCTGCACCGTTACCCCTTTGGTCTCGATGCTTAACGGGTCATCACTCATCGCGCCCTCCTTCGTTCTCGAGGCGACGCTTCACTGCGTCTTTGAAAGGGTGAAGGACTTTACCATCTCCTGCACGGCAGGCAGATCCCTTGCGAAATAATACCGTGCCGGTGCCGAGTAGGTGATCTGGTAGTACCAGTTATCATGCACGAATCCGTAGACCTCGGTACGATATTTCAGGCCAGATTTAGTGCTGTAAGTCAGGCGGACACGAAAACCGGGCTCCCCACCAATCATCGCGGGTTCATTTCCCTCCACCGCGTCCACCGGAAAGTTCTGGTCCGACTGGAATTCGTCGATGACAACTTCGGCAAGTTCCTGCGGCAGCATCCCCGCAGTCACCCGTCGCTTCGTGTGGGTAAACTGCTTCTCCTCCTGGAGCCCCTTCCTGGCGATCTCTACGTTCTGCAGGGCGGGATACTCCTTGCTGACCAGCATCAGCGCGCTGGTCCTTTGCTCTTTCCAGCCGGGCGGTTGGGTCACCGAAAAAGGCCGATTTTCCGTCCCGGGCTTGGTCGTGGCACAGCCGCCAAGGAGAACCAGCACCATCACAAGCAGCACCCTTTTCATTTATGGCCTCCCTTAACGCAGGTTTTGCAACATCCCCTCGATGTACCCGCGATCCTGAGCACCAGGTTGCAGCTTCAGATACTCACCAAGTGACTTACGCGCAAGCTCCACGTCCTTTTCCTTGTAGGCGATAAGGCCCAACATGCGGTAAGGCTCGGGATACAGCGGGTCCAGCCGTACCGCCTTCTGATACAGCTCTTTTGCTTTCACCAGGTCGGGATGGCTGCTGTTGCGGCGGAAAGTCTCCCCCATGAGCAGGCAGGCCCGGGCATCCTCGCCACGGGCTACGATATAACGCGTGATGCAGTCCTGCGCCCTCCCGAAGTGCCCCGCCTTCATGTCCATCTCCGCATTTTCCAGCAGCAGCACGGCAAAGGTCCGCAGGTACCCCTCGGCGTTGTTTTTCCCCTTTTTACCGTTCGCCTCGACGGCGAGAAGGGCGTTGAAGTTGTCGATCCGCGCCTGGAGCATCGGGTGCGAGGCGAAGAAGAAGGTCTCTTTGCGATCTTCCACCTTGGCCTCCTTCTGCAGTGCGCCGAAGACCTTTGGTGCCTCGTAGGGATCGTAACCTGCCCGCATCAGCAACCGGAACCCTTCGCGGTCGGCTTCGGCCTCAAGCTCGCGGGAGTATCCCTTCATGGATGCAAGCGCTCCCAGGTGTCCCAGAGGGGTCAGGAGGTTCCCGGTCAGCATGCCGAGCACCGTCGAAAGGGCACTCTTGTCCTTTGTGTCGCGGAACTCCTTCAGCATGTGGCGGTTGATGGCATGGATGCTTTCGTGGGCGAGGATCGTGGCGAGCTGCGCCTCGTTCTCCATGTTCGCCAACATGCCGGTATTTATGTAGCCGCTGCCGTTGGGGAAGATAAAGGCGTTGCAGGAGCGCTCTCTGATGATCCGGAACTTGAGGGGCAAGACCGCGAGTTCCTCCCTTGTGCGCAGCGTCTTCACCACGTTGTCCAGGTAAAGCTCCATCTCCGCGTTCTTGTAGATCTGGCTGCTGTCGTTCAGCTTCTTCACTTCCTCGTCGGCCCGCAACCAAAGCCGCCGCTCATCATCATCCTGCGGGTATGCCGGACCGGCACCTGCCGCCGCGAAGGAGGCCGGGCAGCAAAGCACAAGGAGCAAGACGATGAGGCAAAGTCTGATCATTTCTTCAGTCCCGGGAATTCGTCGAGAGCCACCTCGACGAAACCTTTTGCCTGGTCCGGGTCGCGGAGGTTGGTCGAACCACCCTTAATGTTGTGCCATAGGACGGCACCGTTGCGATCAACCAGGGCTATCCTGAGGGTCGTCCCCTCCCCTCTCGGTACGACGACGATCCCGGTAAACGCCGACATCATCACGCCCGAGACAGTGCCGAGGACATTCACCGCCTTTTTCCCGGCACTGGCATACTGGTCCACGCCATGGACGAGGAGCAGGGCATCGGCCCCAGCCGGATCCAGGATCTTGGGGATCGGCCCGACCGAGTAGTCTGCGCCTGTCTCGTACGTCGTCGGGGCGCTTTGGGTGAATCCGGGCTGAGCCGGAGCGGCATGGTACATGATGGCGTTACTCACCACCGGGAAGAGAGCGAGCACTTCCTTCATCTCCTGCTCATTTTGAGGGTCCGTCTTCAGCACCGATATTTTGGTGCCGGAACCTTCGAACTGGGCGAGCAGGGCCTTGGTGACGTTGTCACTTGCGAGGTTCGACCATTCATCCATAAGTTCAGGGACGCCACCGGCGGAAACGAGGTAGACCTTTATGTCCGGTTTGGCGAAAACGATGCTCTTTATGTTCTGACATTTCTGTGAGAGGGCGGGATGAGTCTGGATAGTCCGTGGTGCGGCACACCCCAGCAACAAGAGGGAGAAACCTATCGCGATAAAAACCAGCCGGGCACATCGTTTAAGGTTGTCCATAAAGCCTCCGACACAGTCAGGAAAAAAGCGAGACAGAAGCAGTAACGGTGGTCTCCAAACAAAGGGAATTCAAATACAGTAAGATTTTATGTCACAGTGAAATATTGTCAAAAATAACCAGTCTAGAATCATTGCGGCAACTAGTTTGGAACTCGAAGGATCCTCACCCCGTTGCGCCTACAGAGAAACCCTTGATTTTCCAGATTTTATCTGGTACAAGTCGTGTCCGCAAAGTAACCATTGACGCCGGCATCGCTTGTTCGATCCCGGTATTGCAGCCAATAAGCAACAGGGGACCAGCTATTTTAGCTGGTCCCCTGTTGCCGTTTTGGAGGAGTGTAGGTGAAAGACGGACACCAAGCCAGGAGAATTTCCACATGATCAGTAGACATAAGATACGGCAGAAAGAGAATGCACAGATCTTGAAGCTGCCTTTGGACCAACTGCAGTTCTTGCAGCAGTGTGCAGGATTCGAGTCGAAAGTGGCGACGTTGTACCACCATTACGCCAATATCTTTGCCGATGACGAAAGCCTCTCCATGTTGTTCAAGAAGACGGCAGTCGAGGAGGAAAACCACGCCCAGCAGTTCCACCTGGCTATCAGGCTGCAAGGGACTGGCATGGAAGCGGTTAAGATCGATGTCACCAAAGCGTCCGCCAACCTGAAAAAACTGGAGGAAATCGTCGAGCGGCTGACCGGCACGACACCGTTTCCCGAAGACGCGCTTGACATGGCCATCCGCCTGGAGGAGCAGGTGGCACTTTTGCATATGTCCAACGTGGTGCACTTCCAGGACGCAGGACTCAAGCAGCTTTTCGAGGCGATGATGGCGCATGACAACGGCCATGTCACCATGTTGAAGGATTACCGGGAGGTCATCCGCATGGGGAAAAGCGCGATGGAATTTTGCTGACGCAGAGATGTGAGCGGAACGTTACGCACGTCCCGCAAGGCAGGCAGCAGCCCCGTCACGAAGCCCATGCGCCAGCGGCTGGTGATGGACGATGTGCAGGGACTTGCAGGCCCTGGTGATCGCGACGTACAGGAGGTTTCTATCCGGGTCGGTCTGGCGGTAGTCGAAGGAGCTCGGGTTGTAGAGGATCACGTTGGTGAACTCGACTCCCTTGATGGCATGAGCATGGATCACCTGGACCCCGGGCGCAAAGGAGACCTCCCCTTCGGCGTGCAGGCCTGGAACGCCGGAGAGCGCTGCATGCAGAGCCTTGACGTCCGCCTTCTTCTTGCAGATGACACCGGTAAGCGAGCCAGGTGCGGCATGCACCAGCGCCTCGACAAGTTCCCGGATCTTCGCCATCGACTCGGCGGCGCTCCTCGTGGCATGGAAATCGAGCGCACCGGAATGGGCCTTGGTGGTGTCGGCGCTCCGTCCGCTCACCTGGGCGGCCAGATCGACGATCTCCTTGGGACAGCGGTAGGAAACGGTCAGGTTCTCTTTTTCCAGCCCCTGCGAGTGGAGTTGGGCCATGACGCTCGAGAACCCTTGCGAGTCGAGGAAACTCAAGATCTGCTGCTTTTCATCGGCGCAGATGGTTATGCTTCGCGCCGCGGAGGTGGCGGCCACGATGGTGCGCAGCTCAAGCGAGGAGAGATCCTGGGCTTCGTCGACTACGACGTGGTCGTAGGCGTTCAGCGCCCCGAGCACCACGGTGCCGGCCGGGCGCCGCAGCTGGGCCAGGCGGAGCAGGATGCTGGCATCGGAGAACGAGACCGTCCGCTCCTTCGCCTCGAACTTCCTTTGTGCCGCCCGCTGAAACTCCGCGCCGGAGTCGGTGCAAAGGGCAGCGACGACGTAGTCCTGCATGAGAAAGCGCCACAGGTCGGTGACCGGCTCGATCTTGGCGGTCTCCTTCACGTATTTGGCGAGAAGGGCCGGAACCCGGCTGCTTTTCTTCTGGGCCCCGAAGGGGTCGTCGAAGACGGTCTTCAACGAGTGGACGCCGAGGGCGGCAAGCGCGGTCAGGGACCAGGCGCTGTAGGTGTCGACCCGGGCCGGACCCAGAAGGGTGTCGCTGCTTTGCTTCACGTAGTCGCGCAGAACCCTGTTGAACATGAGGACGATGCACCGCTCCGGGCGATACCTCTCGGGGGCGTCGAACATGAGGTAGGAGAGCCTGTGGAGCGCCACCGTGGTCTTCCCTGCTCCCGCCGCACCGTTTATGACCACCACACCGTCTTTCAGCTTCGTGATGGCGCGGAACTGCTCGGGAGAGATCAGGGCCGCGATGGAGTCCACCATCCGGTGGTCCTCGGTGCGCTCCTTGGTGTCCGCGGTCGTCTCGCCGGCCGAACCGTTCTTTTGCCATGCGTCGCCGCGCAACTCGTAGGTCTCCGAAGGGGTCTCGATCCGTTGCAGCGCCTTCCTGGTGATGGTCACCTTGTCCCGGCGGGTGACCACCCCTTCCCTCTCGACACCCCTGATGGTGAGCTCGTACTCCTCCCCTATTTCGTACCCCTCGTAGAAGGGTCCGGTTATCTCCGCCTTGCGCCAGTCGATGACGACCACCCGCTGGCCGTCCATTAGCGTCTGGTTGCCGATCAGGTACTCCTTCTTCCCGATCCTGCGGTCGTTGTCGTGGATGCCGAGGATGCCGAAGTAGGGAGAGGCCTGCTGGGCGAATTCGTGGAGGTATTTGCGCGGCGAGTGGTGCCCGTGCTCGATCAGTTTCTCCGTGAGATCGTTCTTCTCGCGCCAGTCCACCGAGGCAAGGCGCTGCTGTTCCAGCTCCTTCGTGTAAGCCTCGTGCCTACCGATCGTCTGCAGGCGGTCGACCGCGTACCGCCCGATCGCCTCATGCACCCTGTCCAGCCGCTCTATTTCCTGCTTTACGATTTCCATCAACTCCCCACAACTACAACATAAAAAAGCACCCGCAGGAAACCCCGCAAGTGCCTTGTAACGTTCTTCAAGATGATTTCTTACCGTCCACCTTCGCACCGCTCAACGCGGACTAGATATACCCAGATCCATGCAAGGTTTCAAGCACTTTCTTCCAGCATATGGCCGATGTCAACGCCGCGATCCACGGCCACCCCAGCCGAAATACTGAGCATGCCGATTCCGCTCAAGGCATACCTGTGTCATCCATCCCCCCTTGTTAACCTCAAGGCATGTGGCCATCGCAAAGTGATATACTGTCAGAGCATTGAAGTCACAGTAACAGCCAGGCGTTTCCTGCTTAGAGATTTCACTGACGGAGGGGATAATAAAGGCCGGGTTAATGCTGGTAGCCCTCGTTCTGTACGCCATCCCTCTATTTTACATAGCACCGTCCGTTGCGAGCTGCATCAAATCTGACGATGGAAAGGAGAGACGGTATGAGACGCCTTATGACAGCCGCGCTGGTCCTTGTAACAACCGCCGTGTTGATGGGCATGGGTAGCCTGGGGGGCGCACCGGAAGGAGAGGTACCCAAAACGGATGAGAACATCAAGGTGCAGCTTACCGACCGCTCCGGAATGAAACTCGAATTAAGCAGGTTTTCTATGAACGGCAAGGTCTTTCTCGAGGGGAAACGAGGGGCGGGAGACATGAGCGTCTTCTTCCACGACCTGAAAGAAGTAGACCTTGGCCCAGCCAGTGGCGATACGGTGCCGGCCGATCTGCTGCTTAAATCCGGGCATCGCCTCCAACTCAAGATACGGACGGGTGCCGTCTTCCACGGAGAAACGGGAGAAGGAGCCTACCAGATCTCCGCGCCTGATGTGAGCCGGATCCGCATTCACTAGACAAGGGTACGCCGAAGCGAAAAAACCCGGAACTTGACGCGGGAAACGCAGGGGGAGCCATGAAAGAGGCGCTGTTTTTCGAGCGGGTAGAAGGGAACACGCTCGAGACCAACAGGATATGCAACGGGGCCTGTCCTGAATACGGCGCCGCGATAGCGGGCCTCGGCATCTGAAACGGTACGGTAAAACACAGAAAAAGCAGAGTGCTGGAACGGCGCGGGTCACCTTGTCAATCAAAGGGAGAAACCCATGAACGTGGAAATACACGACGTAAAAATCGAGTATCCCGAGGGATGCAACATCATCATAGGCCAGACACACTTCATCAAGACGGCCGAAGACCTGTACGAAGTCATAGCCACGACGGTACCGCAGGCCCGCTTCGGAGTCGCCTTTACCGAGGCATCCGGACCGTGCCTGATCAGGACCGAGGGGAACGACGAGGAGTTGGTCCAGGGATGTGTGCAGGTGCTCAATGCCATCGGCGCCGGTCATGTCTTCTGCGTTTTGCTGCGCGACGCCTACCCCATAAACGTGCTCAACCAGATCAAGAACTGCCCGGAGGTGTGCCGGATTTACTGTGCCACGGCAAACCCGCTCCAGGTAATCGTTGCCTCAACACTCCAGGGGTGGGGGATCCTCGGGGTCATCGACGGGCTGCCGCCCAAAGGGGTGGAAACGGACGAGGACCGGCAGGAGCGGCGCGACCTGCTGCGTCGTATCGGTTACAAGCGCTGAGAAGTTCAGAGGCTTGACGAAAACTAGGACAATCTCAAGGGGCGCACCCCAAAGGTGCGCCACGGACACGAGTGGCTCATGAATGACACCAAGCAAAGCCTACCCCCCGATATCCCGAATTTCTGGAAGTTCGCACCGTTCCTGCTCGTTCTTCTGCTAGTGTCGTTATGGAGCAGCACGTCCAACCTCAATGCTCCCCTGCGCCATACCATCAACTACAGCCAGTTCGTGGAGCAGCTTGACGCGGGCAACATCAAATCGGTGACCATCAGGAAGGAAGCCCTTAGCGGCGAATTGCGCAACGAGACGAGCCTCCCGCTGCAGGAAGGGGGGAAGCCCGCGCAGGTGAAATATTTCCAGACCACCCTTCCCACCTTCCAGGGGGAGGGGTTGCTCACCCTGTTGCAGGAAAAAAAGGTGACCATCAGCATCGAATCAGCCGAACACGGTGCGGTGTGGCAGACGGTGCTGACTTTGCTCCCCTGGCTGCTCATCATCGGTGTCTGGGTAGTGATCCTGAGAAAGAACCAGCAGATACAGGGCGGTCCGGGGGGACTCTTTACCTTCGGCGCGAGCAAGGCGAGGCTCTATGACGTCAACAAGCCGAGCGTGACCTTCAATGACGTTGCAGGCATGGACAGCGTTAAGCTGGAACTGAAGGAAACCATCGAGTTCCTGACGGACCCCTCCCGCTTTGAAAGGATCGGGGCGAAGGTTCCCAAGGGAGTGCTGCTGGTCGGCCCACCGGGGACCGGCAAGACTCTGATTGCCCGCGCTACGGCAGGCGAGGCGGCCGTCCCCTTTTACAGCATCAGCGCCTCGGAATTTGTCGAGATGTTCGTGGGGGTCGGCGCCTCACGCGTCAGGGATATGTTCAAGAAGGCCAAAAGCACCCATCCGAGCATCATCTTCATCGACGAGATCGACGCGGTCGGCCGGACCCGGGGCACGGGGCTTGGCGGGGGGCATGACGAGCGGGAGCAGACTTTGAACCAGCTGCTGAGCGAAATGGACGGATTCGACCCCCACGAGGAAGTTATCGTTATGGCCGCGACCAACCGACCTGACGTTCTGGACCCAGCGCTGCTCAGGCCGGGAAGGTTCGACCGCCATATCGTGATTGACCGGCCCGGCTGGAAGGAACGTAAGGCGATCCTGCAAATCCACGTACGCGGCAAGAAGCTGGCGCCAGATGTGGATCTGGAAACCCTGGCCAAGGGGACGCCGGGGATGACCGGTGCGGACCTGGAGAACCTTGCCAACGAAGCGGCGCTGGTAGCCTTGAGGCAGGGCAAGGAGCTGGTGGACGCGCATGATTTCAGCGAGGCCAAGGACATCATCCTGATGGGGTCGGTCAAGGAGCTGACCATCAGTGACGAGGAAAAGCAGATAACCGCCTACCATGAGGCCGGCCACACCCTCGTTGCCTGGGAACTGCCGGGCGCAGATCCGATCTACAAGGTCAGCATCATCCCCCGTGGCATGGCGATGGGGGTGACGCAGCTCCTACCGGGGGAAGATCGCCACTATTATCCCCGCTCCTACCTGATGAACCGGCTGAGCATAAGCCTTGCGGGCAGGGTCGCGGAGAAGATGGTGTATGCCGAGTTCAGCAGCGGAGCGCAGAACGACCTCAAAGACGCAACCGCGCTGGCCGAGAAGATGGTGGCGCAGTGGGGGATGAGTGACAAGGTGGGGCCGATGAACCTCGGCCGCGGCGAAGAGCATCCCTTCCTCGGCAGGGAACTCTCCCTGCCCAAACGTTACAGCGAGGAAATGGCCTGGGTCATGGACCAGGAGATCCAGCAGATCATAAGGGAAGCGGAGGCAACTGCGACCAGGGTACTGGGGGACAGGAGGGATACGCTCGATGCCCTGGCAAAGGCGCTGCTGCAGGAAGAGGTGCTCGAGAGGGCGGATGTGGAGCGGATACTGCGGGGTTCCTCGCCGCTACAAGGTGCCTAGTCAGAGAGAGACCACGTCAAACAAACGGCCCTCTTTCAAGCACTTTCTACGCCGAGTGCCCGCCCCTTCCCCATCTGCGGTATCTACAGGAACAGACGGTAATCGAGATCGAGCGCAGCAGCCAGCTTTTTGGCGGTTTCCCTGCCTATGGGCCTTTTGCCACGCTCCATTTCGGACAGGTGCCGCTGCGGTATCCCGCAGAGTTCCGACAGCCTGGTCTGTGTAACCCCCACCTTTCCTCGTGCGCCGCGCAGGATCGAGGCCGGCACGCTGCCGCGTCGCTCCGCCACCTCCCGCCAAGGGACCGACTCCGACTGTTCTAGTTGCTCGGTATTTCGCATCTGGTTAAAGACTGCACATTTCGCACACTTTGCTATATTTCATAACATGCCGAGCCGATAATTCCACCATTGGCGCTTCAGTCTTTCCGATGAGGACGGCTTTCTGCATAAAATGAATAATTTTTTTGAGGTAGATTACATGGAATGGAGCATGCCTATGGCCACGGTACAGTTTGAACAACTCACACCAGACACACAAGTGTTTCATGTGACCGGCACGATTGGGTACAAGGAGTTCCTTGATATCATAAGCAACTACGGTCCGAAGGTTACGAGACACCTGATTTGGGATTTCAACAACGCAGACATCAGTGCCCTCTCTGGTGATGAGATGAGGGCCTTGGCGTCAATCCTCTCAACAAAAGTCATCAACCGCACCCCCTACAGTAAGAGTGCATTCGTGGCGTCAAGGGATCTGACCTTCGGTATGTCACACATGTATACCGCAATCGTCAGCCTGTCAGGTATTCCATATCTGTACTCGGCATTCAGGACCGTCGAACATGCAATAAAGTGGATTGAATCGGAAACAGACCTTTGACCGGCCGGCCAGCAGTTACTTCAAACTGAATCACTGCCTGTCAAGCGCCCCTACTCTTCCTCTTGAGTGACCATCTGCAGGATGTTATGGCCCTTCGGCTTCCAAGCATCTTTGAACGCGCAAATGTAATCGGGGCATAATTTTTACTTATTTATGAATATGCGTTCAAAAAATACTTGCCAAAATCTGCGCGTTTGCATAAAAATGCCAAATCCTCCCACGTGGAAACCATCCCAAAGTCAGAAGGAGTAGTTGCTATGCGTAAGCTTGTCCTGTCGGCTGTTCTTGTAGTCTCTGTCATGTCACTAAACGGATGCATCATGCCTCATCAACCGACAGCGGAAGAGATGGAAATGCGTCAGAAACTAATGCAGGGTTTCCTTAACAGAATGGGACAGCCCCAGGAGGTCCAAGCCAAACAAGCGGCAAAGATCGAACAGGCTCCGGCCGTGAGCGAACAGGACCTCGCTGCGCAGATCGCCGCTTTCCCGGAACTTCCCGGTGGCGCAACCATTGTGAAGAAGAAGGACGGCTTTGAAGCGAACGGCAGGCGCCACATCGATCCCGAGGGGCAGATCGTCAAATACGGCTCCAGCGCCAGAACTGGCGATGTCACCTATATGGCCCAACTTTCCGAAGACAGCTATGCCATCAAGACCATGCGGGTCGGCAGCGAACCGATAACCATTGCCACCGCGAATGTGACCGCGACCGGCTGGAGCGTCGTCACCGCCACCGGCAAGAAACTCACAGGCGAAGCGATCATTCCATTGTCGCGAGGCTTCCTGGTCGGCCGTTCAACCGCCGGCTTCCTCTATACGCCCGGCAAAGGGATCACCAGCATAGCCATTCCTGACGGCTTCCTGATCGCACCGTTCCAGAACGGTGACATCATCGGAACGCGTTACCTCCTGGCGGAGCGTCAGGATGTCGACAAGAGCGACCAGGTGGGCGGCATCATGAATGCCGTGTCCAGTCTTGGGAGCACTCTCGGCATCAACAAGAAGGAAGACTACATCCTCCTCCACATGGACTCCGGGAAGCAGGTTCCCATCAATGTGAGCATGGATGACAAGAAGGAAGGCGACTACTCGCAGTGCCGCCGTAAGGGAGCGGTGATGAATGCCTGCAAGAAAGTGGAATTCTTCGAAAGCCTCTACGACAAGTATGGCATGCCCAACGGCGGTCACTACTACTGGCGCATTTCCTGGCAGAAAAGCGACAGCGGTCCGCTCCTGATCATCACCGAAAACAGCATGCGTGAAACCACCGTCGAGAACCTTGCCACCGGCAAGAAAACCCCGCTCTTCAACCGGCTGCTTGGCATCAACTACGTCATCGTGACGGAAAAGCCGGACGGCCGCATTGCCGCGACAGCAAAGCTGGGCTTTGATACCCAGACCATTGATGATGTCGAGCAGGCTCTTAACAAAGTGACCACCGCAGCACAATAGGAAGTACATCTTTAAATTGAAAAAAGGCCCCGGCGCGAAGCTGTACAAGCTCTCGCCGGGGCCTTTTCTTATGTTACGGAGTGTGTCCATGATAAGGGAAGCGTAAAAGTCTCTGGAGCTGGATCTTATAAACTTATAGGCGTCCCCTTTCTCCTATATAGGCGTCCCCTTTCTTCTACCCGGGTTACAGATGTCAAGACGGCGGCATAATTGATGGAGGGCACAAAAAAAGAAACTGCTTTGGGCAGGTTGCCGCTGTAATTAGGACTCGTTTTTAGCAAGTCCAATTGCGGTCTCTGACCAAAGCAGTTTCGTTGGTGGCTCCCGGCGGCAGAGTAACGTTTTTAATGCTAGCAGTGTCTACGCTCAGCGGTCGGTTTTTTCAGGACCGATGGCTGGTGGAGCGGGAGCCTTTACCTGGTTCTGAAGGTTTTCGCTTTCGATAGATGTGGTTGGCATCCTTTCGGTACGATTGTCTTCATAGCAGGTTAGAGTAATTATCTGCCTGTCAGCTAGAAATGCAAACAGGAATTTTGGACATAACAGGCGCCAGAATTCCCGCCCTCCCCTCGCACCAACGGGGAGGGCGCCCGACCTCGCCACCCCACGTCTTCTCCGCGCTGCACCCGACAGTATGCGATGGTGTGTGTACCGTGCCATAGCCAGTAATCCGATACAACTCCAGGCCCCGTCGGCTGGAATCAGGTCACTGCGATATCGAGGGTGCCTTCCCATAGACCATGGAGGTTGCACTGCTGTTTTGCCACCAGTGTAACCTTCCCGGTCGACGCTGCCTCTTTGGGGACCAAAACGGTGAAGGCAACTTTCGGTACCAGGTACCCCCTCGGCTGCAGATCCACTCTTCCAGCGGGCTCGTTGCCAAGGCTGAGCTCGATAAAGCCTATCCAGTGGGCGGGCATCATCCCGTGGAGCACTTCCCCGACCGATACTTCAACGGTGAAAGGCTTGCCGGCCGTTACTGATGCAGGAGCGGTGATGACAGGCGCATGGCTTTTTTCGAGCGGAGTCTTTTTAGTTGGGTCCTTAACCCTGTTGATAGTATCGAAGAGCCTCATGTCAACTTGGGTCGGGAAATAGCGCTCGGCCGCCGCTACCGTTCCAGCGAAGCCCGCGACTAAGGAGCCGGCAACTGTGGTTTTCAGAAAAGCCCGTCTGTTCATTTGAAACCTCCTCATGACATTGTCACCAGTCTGTTAACGATTGTGCCCCATCTGAGTCTAGTGGCTGGACGAGACAAGTCAACGGAAGGTCGCCCATAATAGCAATACAGGGGGGCAGTGCGGTACGTACCACAGTGGAGGGCAGCCGGTGGAAGTAACTCAGGTGAACGTCTCCACCGGCGTGACTGACACGGTGCTGGCGGAGATCTATAGGATGGGCCCGGGCCTTCGAGCGGCTGGCAGGCAATGCTATCAAGTCGGCCATGCAAAGGGGAGAACTGCAGAGGTAGAATAAGAGCAAAAAAGGCCTACAGCGTTTGGGAGGGGGGGACGTTGTTGATTTGGCTGACTTGCTGGAGTGAAATCAACTAAGTCAACAACTTACCTCTGCCCCCCTACTGTTTTTGGGGCGACTCTCTATTTTTCTATATTTCTTGGAGGCTTCAGCTTATGGACAATTCTTTTTGCATGTCCATCAAGGGCAAGAAAAAGTTCTAACGGTATGTCAACCATCTGCACTTTGCACGGCCGGACAGTAACCACCTCGAAACTTACACTTTCCTCCCTACCGCTCAATTTCCGCAGCGACCAACGGGAGTGTAGGATAAGGGTGAAGCTGTGGCCTGTGCCGGTCTCCTTGTATACCGTACCGTTGTCTAAATAGACCTTGATCTTGTCCAATGTCAGAATGCTGTGAAACCGGGTTGAAGAGGAATAGCTCGCCGAGGTTTGCGAGCCAGGCAGTCCCCCTCCTTTCTGCTCTGCCGCAGCAACATTGCTTGGACCATTGATGTTGCGCAGTTCTTCTACAACACTGGAACGTAGATTCTCTACTAGTTTAATTTCCTGTACGACCTGCTGGATATAACTCTCATTATAAGCTTCAGTTGACATGCAGAGAGGCAGTGCAACGGGAGCCAACAACGCGGACACGGAAACCCGTAGAGGCCATAAAATAGCATCTGCCGCGGTATTCACATTTGCCTGCCACCAATACCATCCCCTTGAATCAGCTTCAAGAATCACATCGGGCGAAATTTCAACTCCAATGGGAATTAAGTCAGTCCTTTCAATTGAGGATGGAAAAGCAGCAGTCGGCTGAGCTGCTTGCGGAATACGGGGTGCACATCCCATTTGCGGCAGAATCAGACATATGAGGAATGACAGGACAGTGATTTGAGGAGATATACTGCGCATCACCTGCTCCTCTCCCTGCTGCTTTTCTGAGTTTTCCAATCCTCTGGCGGTTTGAACCATGTCCCATAGGAGCCAGGGACTTTTTGCCAGCCCTCACGCTCTATTCCATCGCAGTATAAATCTTCAGCGGTATTCCAGAGAAACCGGTTTGTCACGAAACTACACGGACCCGGATAGCCATTTTTTTGCCGAATCTTAGTAATAACATTCCTCTCTCTTACTGCGTAAGTCTCCATTTCGACGATATCTCCCACATCAGCTTTCAGACCAGGTCTGACGAAGGCAATTTCACCACCTCCACTGTAAGGGCCTTGAAATCCGACGGTGACAACAAAACTGCCATCGACGACATCCTCACCCTTACCCCCAAGGCGCAAAAAGCAGGCGTAACGTCGTCCCTCATCGAGGCTTATGAATTTGTCACGGGAATAGACACTATCGATTTTGCGAAGTACCAATGCACCGCTTGGGATCTCTGTAGCAGCACACCCTGCAAGGAAAGCCAGCAACGTGACCATGTATGTGTGCCGCGCCTTGAGCATGGGTTGTCTCACATCTCGGAGGTTAATACATTAATCGTTGAAGTATATCAAAAAGGTTCCAGATGACGACCGCCATGGTAATTTGCCACGTTGAAGGGGGGGCGCCAACCGTGGGAGGGGGGGGACGTTGTTGATTTGGTTGACTTGCTGGAGTGAACTCAACGAAGTCAACAACGTCCCCCTGCCCCCTTTGCGACAATGCAAGCCTGACCCCAGTTATCTCACTGCGTCTCATTCTGACGGAAGTGATGTCACCGGTAGCTCTCTCGCAAGCGGCTCGTCCTCTCGGGCCGGAACGAGGTGCCAATTCTGAATTCGTTCTAGGTGCGTCAGTACCCACCGTTCTTCATCCGCAAGAAAGACCGGCACTTCTCCTTTACTGTAAGCCGGGGGAGCAATGGTTGTGGCCCACTCCGGAATTTGGGGGTGAGACCTCATCACCAGAGTTGCATCAACGAAATCCTCGCCCTGATAGACTCCAGTTTCTGGGGAGTAAAAATAGATTTTCATGGCGATTCTCCAGGCGTTTTCGTTTCATTCCTAAATATCACCATATCCCTTGGCATATTAAGACGGTGTGAAAATCCCCACCGAGGGCGTTAAGAAGCCGTGAAGACAAAAGCCGTACTCCTGATACGGTTGGCGGGGGAGGGGGACGTTGTTGAGTTGGTTGACTTACTGGAGTGAACTCAACGAAGTCAACAACGTCCCCCTGCCACCCTGCCCTCCCGGAGTGACATCGCAACATTGCATGCCTGGTCCCAGGTACCCTTAAAATTTAGACCAGCGCGTGCAGGCCAGCTAGGGGCAGGACAGTTGGTCCGCCCGCATGAGGCTGTGCACCCGCTGTTTTCGTGATCCCCCAAGCTGAAGGACTTTGGATCGGCTTGCGGTTTCAAAGGATGCGGATACTATAAATGATGTATTTCCCCCCCTCCCGTCCGCCCAAACACACTCTTTTTCCTATTTACGTCCTGGAAGGAGGTTAGGCTCCGATGACACAGCCCCCCTCAGAATCATGTCATGAAGATGCACCTGGTCTTACCAGGCAAGTGACACTTGGTCAGTTGGAAAAGAAAAGGAGTACTGAAGAAATCAGGAAAGCATATCTCCCATCAAATGTGAAAATTCTGCTAGTTGCGGAATCACCGCCATCAAATGGGGATTTCTTTTATGTGAAAAGTGAAATGACGCGCTACACGATGGTGGCATTTGAGAAGGCATCCGGACTCAAATTCAAAAGCATTAGACATTTTCTCGAATACTTCAAGGATTGTGGCTGTTACTGAGATGACATAACTGAGACGCCAGTAAACAATCTTCCGTGTACCGAAAGAGAACAGCTTCTCAAGTCTTGCATTCCTGACTTGTCCAGACGGATCAAGCAGATGCAGCCGACCGTCATTGTTACTGTACTGAAGAGAATTGAAACTCATGTGCTGAAAGCAATCGATCAATCTGGAATATCAACCAAAGCTTATACCTTACCTTTCCCCGGCAATGGGCACCAGAACAGATACACAGCGAAGCTAGTTGAAATTCTTCAACAGCACCTTTCCAGTAATAACAGGTGCAGTAAACCTTGCGATGACAAGCGAGTCTGAAATTAAGCTGAGCAGTACAAACAATGAGTATTCAGATGTCTCTTTGCTATTTGAAGATTGGCGAGCAGCAGGAAGACAGGGTAACGAGTGGGGACTAGCTAGGTTTATGGCGCTTCAGTTCTGTCGCAGGTTTTATGCCTCGCATGGAGTTGTGCCCCATGTAATTGCACATGAAGGTCTTGGGTATTACGGAATCCGGTTTGGCTATGTCAGTTGTAAAGGGAACGGCGGGGACGTTGTTAATATTTTCACTTTTGCTCTACGTGCCCCACCTAATGCAAGTAGATTAACAACGTCCCCCTGCCCCATTGATCGGTATTTTGGTTCCTGCCGGTCGTGGACAAAGTTTCGGTTTCCATGTTCACACCCCGATATCTTCATTCCACAGTTCGGGCTTTTGCCGAATAAACTCCTCCATCATACCAATACACTGCTCGTCCTGCAGAACTTCAACAGTCACATTACGCGATCTGAGGACATCCTCTTCACCCATGAACGTGCGGTTCTCCCCGATTATGACATGCGGTATCCCATACAAGATAATGGCACCGCTGCACATAGGGCAAGGCGAGAGAGTGGTATAAAGCACGCAGTTCCGATATACAGAGGCAGGCTGGCGCCCGGCATTCTCCAGAGCATCCATCTCACCATGCAGAATAGCACTTCCTTTTTGCACTCTTCGGTTACGGCCCCTGCCGATAATTTTGCCGTCATGCACTATAACTGACCCGATTGGTACTCCGCCTTCTGACAAACCGGTTCGAGCCTCTTCCAAAGCTGCTTGCATGAATTTGTCCATGATAAATTCCTCTCAGAGTTCAGTGTCGACATACACTGGAACAGGCGCAGTGTATGCGATTTTGTCTCGCATTGATATGATACTGTAAATCACGATATCGTCAGTGACCAGGGTGACGAGTTTTCTCTGCTGGCACAAAGTGGCACAAAGGGACACATATAAGATTATAAGTTTTCTGAGCGTCTTTAAGGCAACGAGAGAGCGGCGTAAGGCCTGCCAAAACAAAAAAGGGTTACAGCATTTGCTGTAACCCTTTTATTTATTAGTGGGGTCCCCAATACGAAAGAATTCGAACCTTTGCAGAAATACCTATTGAGGTCCCTCTTAACGAGCATATACCATCCCACCGCAAGATAGCAGAGGAGGTGGCGCTTCTTCGCCAAGAGGGACTACCCTTAACCACTATTGCAAAACAACTAAGGGTTTCGAAAAAAACAGCAGCAGAAGCAGCTAGACTATTGAAAGGAGAAACGCTGTAAGCTACTGTAATGACAGTGATCACCCAATCGCACAAATTAACCATTGTGAATCGGCTTAGAGTTTGCCCCCTGTATCGGCGTCCAAAGTTGCCCTACCCCATGCGGGCACCCACTGAAGACAAAAGACGAAAACGCATTACATGAAAGAGTCTTATTTAAACCCAAAGTTGATGGCAAAAATCAGTGCCATGCCCGAATCTATCGCTGAACCAATAGGTAGTACGTTTAAAGTCATCAAGGGTTAAAAACAGCAACATAGGTAACTTAGAACCAGCAGCATGCTAATGGATTAAAGAGTCATTGGCCAAAAAATTGTTAAAAGCTTTCTGTATATCTGTAATTGTCACAACATTCGTAGTGCCGACATCCACACAGTCTACCCCGGTCTCGACACCAAGAAACCTATTTATTACGTTAAAAACTTCCGCAATAGAGATCTGACCGTCATTGTTACAGTCCCCAACCTTATTAACGACCTGACCTATAATCACTTCTGAGTACCAGCTTTCATTACCGTTTGTCTGATTTTCGTTAACAGCAGTGTCAGGATCGTCTTTGGTAATGTCATAGTCATTGTCGTAGGCTGTGACCGCTACATGATAAATTTTGGTCGGATCAATCCCGGTAAGCGTGTAACTGGTGCCACTGCCTACATCAGCACTGTTCGCGTATGAGTATCCAGCTTCTGTCCCCCAGTAAATTTTGAACCCTGCAACGTCACCCTCAGGATTGGCCTTCCAGCTTAAGGTAACATCAGTACCATTTAGGCTTGCTTTGACTTCAGAGGGCGGAGAAATCGGAGCTGCAACATTGGGAATAGTCAGGTATGGGACATAATTCACAACGCCTTTTGAACCATCATCTAGCCAATCGTATATCTTCGCCTGAATAGCACCATCTACAGCAGTACCCCACCAATTATTAATTGCCGATAGTGCTGGTGTACTGTTCACATTCCGATTGTAAATGGCATAAGGGACTAAATCAAACAAGTTATTACTACTAATTACAGTGTTTGACTCCCAAAAACCATTACCCGATACGATAGTAGAATTGTTGTATTGATCACCACTATTGCCACTAAAAGTATTAGATAACAGGTAACTAATGCCAGATTGATTTTCCATGGACACTGCTGTAGCTGCACTGTTAACTATGCTATTATAAGAAAAAGAAACCGTGCCAGGAGATGAGCTCGCAGTAACACCAATACTATTACCAGCAATAATATTGTTATTTACAACTCCGTTCCCGAGAGATATCCCACACTGGTTGTTTCTTATTACATTTCCGCTAACGTTCATTACAGCGCTTCCAAAACTAAAACCGGTTATGCCACAGCCACCATTACCGTACAACTCACTATCGCGAACGACGGCTTTTGCCGCATTACTTGAGAATACGCCGCTGGCTAAACTATTCCGAATTACACTGCGGCTGATGTATGGCGATGCCTGGTTTAGATAGACCATACCATCTGGCCCTGCTCCGTATTCGACAATACTGTGCTCGATGATACTACCGTTTAAATAATTACCAGCAGAATCGAAAACGGCAGCAGTACTCGTAGCATCAAAGTAAATACGCCCCCAGTCCCCAGCAGCAGGTGAAGTTTGCCCCGATGTAAATATTATTGGCTGGGCAAAAGTCCCACGAGCTAGCAAGGTACCATTGATTTGGAGAACTCTGTCTTTATCAAATTTGACAACAACACCAGGCTCGACCGTCAGGGTTGTCCCAACAGGTACAAGAATGTTGTTCAGCACCACATACGGGCTGTTTGATTTTGTCCAAGTCGTATTTGAGGTAAGAACACCATATACTGGGGTTCCTGTCAGGCTGGTGTGAAGAACAATGCTGCTGCTACCCCCCTCTGAAAGATTTCCTGCCGCATCCTTAAACCAGACATAGACGGTCTTTGTTCCAGCTGCTCCACTTAAGACAAAGGGAATATTGGCAGCGTAAGCCTTTACCGTAGCAACAGTGGTCCATCCACTATCGTCTGCTTTAGGTATCGCTGAGGACTCAGAGATCCAATAGCCCACAATGCCCGTATTATCTGTCCCAACAAGTGCCAGGGAGACATTAACAGAAAGTGTAGCTGGAATACCGCCATCAATAAAGTTGATACTTCTGTTTACCGGTGCCTCTGTATCATTTGGTGGTGTGGCTGTCACTACCACTTCTGAGTACCAGCTTTCATTACCGTTTGTCTGATTTTCGTTAACAGCAGTGTCAGGATCGTCTTTGGTAATGTCATAGTCATTGTCGTAGGCTGTGACCGCTACATGATAAATTTTGGTCGGATCAATCCCGGTAAGCGTGTAACTGGTGCCACTGCCTACATCAGCACTGTTCGCGTATGAGTATCCAGCTTCTGTCCCCCAGTAAATTTTGAACCCTGCAACGTCACCCTCAGGATTGGCCTTCCAGCTTAAGGTAACATCAGTACCATTTAGGCTTGCTTTGACTTCAGAGGGCGGAGAAATCGGAGCTGCAACATTGGGAATAGTCAGGTATGGGACATAATTCACAACGCCTTTTGAACCATCATCTAGCCAATCGTATATCTTCGCCTGAATAGCACCATCTACAGCAGTACCCCACCAATTATTAATTGCCGATAGTGCTGGTGTACTGTTCACATTCCGATTGTAAATGGCATAAGGGACTAAATCAAACAAGTTATTACTACTAATTACAGTGTTTGACTCCCAAAAACCATTACCCGATACGATAGTAGAATTGTTGTATTGATCACCACTATTGCCACTAAAAGTATTAGATAACAGGTAACTAATGCCAGATTGATTTTCCATGGACACTGCTGTAGCTGCACTGTTAACTATGCTATTATAAGAAAAAGAAACCGTGCCAGGAGATGAGCTCGCAGTAACACCAATACTATTACCAGCAATAATATTGTTATTTACAACTCCGTTCCCGAGAGATATCCCACACTGGTTGTTTCTTATTACATTTCCGCTAACGTTCATTACAGCGCTTCCAAAACTAAAACCGGTTATGCCACAGCCACCATTACCGTACAACTCACTATCGCGAACGACGGCTTTTGCCGCATTACTTGAGAATACGCCGCTGGCTAAACTATTCCGAATTACACTGCGGCTGATGTATGGCGATGCCTGGTTTAGATAGAC